>JBBRAV010000057.1:0-25445 GCA_038206535.1 Caulobacterales bacterium | reverse complement strand
GGGCGGCTCGCTGACGATCATCTCTACCGCCCTGATCGACACCGGCAGCCGGATGGACGAGGTGATCTTCGAGGAGTTCAAGGGCACCGGCAATTCCGAACTGGTGCTCGACCGCAAGGTCGCCGACAAGCGGATCTTCCCTGCCATCGACGTGCTCAAATCCGGCACCCGCAAGGAAGAGCTGATCACCCCACGCGACCAGCTGCAGAAGACCTTCGTCCTGCGCCGCATCCTCTCGCCAATGGGCCCGCAAGACGCGATCGAATTCCTCCTCGACAAGCTCCGCTCATCGAAAAACAACGGCGATTTCTTCCAGTCGATGAATACCTGAGTCGGCGCGCGCTAGATTGCCAGTTCCACGGGCCTCGCTGGCCGACCGGCGGGTTCTGCGATAAGTCTGTGCACCAGGGTGACACTCGTGCCGGGATCGGATTTCCCGATCTTTATTTCGGCGTCCAGATGCTTTGCCAAGGCCGCGACGATGCTGCTGCCCAGACCCGGAGGGGAGCTAGCCCTGTCCACCGGCATGCCGACCCCGTTGTCGTCCACGCCTAGCGTCCAATCGGTTACGCCGGAGTGATAGCTTACCGCAATCCTACCTGGGCGACCGCCTGGGAAGGCGTGCTTCAGCGCATTGATCACCAGTTCGGTCACGACTAGGCCCAGGCTCACCGATACGTCGGCGCTTGCCGAGCTACTGTCAGCCTCGACCTCCAGGATGAGCTGTTGCGGGTCGTGGATCATGGAAGCCGATATGCTCTCGCATAGTTCCTTGAAGTACGATTTGAGCTCCACGTCACCTACGGTCGAAACGGTCAGCTGGCGCTGGAGGGCTGCCACCGACATCACTCGGCTATGGGCGTCGTAGAGGTGCCGGCGCGTTTCGTCCGAGTTCACGCGGCGCGCGCTCATCATCAGCACGCTGGCGATGATCTGCAGGCTGTTGGCCACCCTGTGTTGCAGCTCCTGCAGCAGGATTGCCTTCTCGCGCAGCAGATCGTCCTTGAACTTTTCCGCGATCCGGGCGTCGGTGACATCGGCAACCGTCAGCAGAATGCGGATCTCATGGTCGCTCCCGTAGTCGAGCTTACGGGCGTTCATCACCAAACGGAGAGTCGGCCGGCCGGGCCGAACTAGGTCCATCTCATAGGCGGAAATGTCGGCGTGGCCGAACGCCGTCGCCCGCAACAGAGACCCCAGTTGCGGAACGCCCCACTCGCCGGTCCCGAATTCCGCCAGATGGCGGCCGGCGACCCTAGCCGGGTCAACCTGAAAAGCGCGAATGAAGGTCGCGCTCGCCGCGACCACCCTCAGATCCCCATCCAGTAGCAGCAGGGGAGCGTTGGACGACACAACAAGCGCCTCGGAGAGGCTGTGGGCGACCTCGGCATGCAACGGGGTTGGAGCGGACATCGCGAACTTTCAGCCGACCGGAGCCTCGCGAGTCGCGATCACACCCGGCGGCGGCGCGGAACGATGACCCCCAATATGAGGCGAGCGCTTACGCGAACGTGATATAGGCATTTCGACAGTGAAAGGCGATAGGACCTGAAATAAATACGGATTTCCTTGGCGCCCGATTTGGGCGATCAGCGGCTAGGTAAATATTCACCCCTTGCCTCAGAATAATTTTTTGTCGTAACGCGGATCGATCTCCCGTTGACGTTTGAAAAAGACACAACGACAACCAAAAAGGTCGCCGAGGTCCAAGGCGTAAATTGCAGGTCGGTCGATATCGGCCAGCTCGTACAGCACAACATGGCGAGCCACGGTTCCACTGCCTTTCAAGATCGAATTGGGATCGTCGAGGCCTGCCCCTTGTAGGAAGAATAAACTGATCGACTTAAGGTAGAATGCGACTGACAGGATGGTTTTTGATGCGCGTTAATCCAGGCCAAAACCTACCGCAAGCGCAATGTAGTTGTCATAAATTAAGCAAAACGCGGTTGTAGTTCCTGCCGTAACATAGCCCCCCGAGGTCGGTTGTCGGGCCCGGAGCCAACGCGAGAGTCCACCCGCTGCAGAACTGGGCATTGGGCGACCTAGGCCTGAGGTCGAGCTCCCGTGTCGATGGCCCAGGTGAAGCGGTGCAACTTCGGACGCGGGCAGCCGTTATGGGTCTGCGCGGCCGATCTCACGGGTGTTGGCTGACACCGTTTTGACGCTTCGCTAGGTTCCGACCGTTGGCTTTCGCTCCGCGAGCCTCCGGTTTTTCCGAGGGTCCCCATGCCCGCCCCAGGCCACACGTCCGAAGATGTAGCCCTCAGTCTGACGTTGGCGGTCGTGACCTCGTCGCCGGCGCCCCTGTTGCTCCTGGACGGTAACCTTATAGTCATCGCAGCGAGCACCTCTTTCTACGACGTCTTCGGCGCCGACGAAGGAGAACTGACAGGCCAGCCCCTTTACGCCCTGGATGCTGGCGAATGGGACAACCCCGAACTGCGCTCCTTGATGACCGCGACCGCGTCGGGTGATGGGACGCCGGACGCTCGCGACATTGCCGTCGGACAGCCCCGCAAGGAGGCTCGCCACCTGATCGTCCAGGCGAGGCGGCTCGTCTACCTGGACCTTGAGCAGACGCGCATTCTTATCGCGGTTTCAGATGTGACCGAAGCGATGGCCGACGCCGCACTGAAGGAAGAGGCCGCGCGCGAAAACAACGTGCTGTTGCAGGAGGTCCGCCACCGCGTCGCGAACAGCCTGCAGATCATCGCCAGCATTCTCCTGCAGAATGCGCGAAAGACGACGTCGGACGAGACGCGCGGCCATCTCAAGGACGCCCACGATCGTGTGATGTCCGTCGCCGCTCTCGAACGGCTCCTCTCCACCTCCGCGAGTGGCGAGGTCGAGGTCCAGGCCTATTTCACGAGTCTTTGCGAAAACATCTCGGCTTCGATGATCGGGGAGGCCGACCTGGTCTCATTGAACGTCAAGGGCGGCGAAGGCGTGGTCGAGGCGAGGGTCTTGGTGAGCCTGGGCCTCATTGTCACGGAACTGGTGATCAACGCACTGAAACATGCGTTTCCTGACGAGCGGCCCGGCGCAATCACCGTCGCCTACGATTTCCAGGGGCCGAATTGGACGCTGTTCGTTCAGGACGACGGCGTCGGGATGCCGCTGACCGCGCCGCTTCGGACAGGTCTGGGCTCCAGCATCATCCAGGCGCTGGCCAGGCAGCTCAACGCTTCGGTGGAAGTGACGCCTGAGCACCCGGGAACTCGAGTTTCCATCAAGCACACGCAAATCGCCCTCGCCGCGGATGAGCCAGAGAGTGAGCCTGAGGCGCTCCCGGCGACCTATTCCAAGCTCAGTGCGGTTGGCGGCTGACAGCGAGAGGAATGACCATGACCGCACAAAAAGATGGCCATGCAGGCAAAACCCTGATGATCGTCGAGGATGAGGTGCTGGTGGCGATGGCCCTGCGCGACGAACTGCAACACGCTGGATATCATGTCCTCGATCTGACCGACCGCCACGCCGAGGCGTTGGACGTCGCCAAGGCCGAGAAGCCGGATCTGGCGTTGGTCAATATCCGCCTCGCCGGCCGCGACGATGGCATCGAACTCTCCGAACACCTGAAGGCGCTCGGCATTCCAGTTCTGCTGATCAGCGGACAGGTCAGCCGTGCGAGTTCCGCCAAGACGGTCGCGATCGCCTCGCTGCCCAAGCCCTATGACGCTGCCGACATGGTTCTCGCCGTCGCTTACCTTCTGGCCCGCATGCAAAGCGACACATCGCTGCCGAGGCCCCATGGCCTTGAGGTGCTTGACAACGACGCGTTCAATCTCGCGTCAGCAGCATAATAAGAGGGAGGCGACTCCTTCCCCTACGGAAACAGGTGCGCCGAGGGTTGTTCTCCAATTTCAGCGTTCTCAAAGTGTCATGCGCTATAGGCGGGCGCAGACTGGAAGTCGCCGCCTCCGCTGGGAATGTAAATATCCCAGCGGACGGTAGACATCGAAGTGGTTCGCCGGCAAGCGGAAAACATTATTCGTTTTCCGGCGGATCGTTAATTTTCCCGTGACGTTCAATCAACACGACGACAAGCTAAAAGGTCGCTGAGGGCAATTTCAATAACTGCCCGACCCGGGAATTTGCGCGTGGCTGACGTCACGGCGGCTTCCTTCATATCGAATGTCCTGGAGACATCAATGTTTAACGACAACCAACTACAGCAGCATGTCATGGACGAGCTGAAATGGGAACCGAGCGTAACCGCCGCCCACATCGGCGTCGCCGCCAAGGATGGCGTGATCACGCTTTCCGGGCATGTCGAAAACTACATGAGCAAATACGCCGCCGAACGGGCCGCTCGCCGCGTTCAGGGCGTCAGCGCGGTCGCCGAGGAGATCGAGGTCAGGCTGCCGTCCGACAGCCGGCGGACGGACGATCAGATCGCCGCCGCGGTTCTCGAGCGTCTCGCCTGGAACGTCATGATCCCGCGCGACAGCGTGAAGGTGAAGGTCGAGCGCGGCTATGTCACCCTGACCGGCCAAGTCGAGTGGAATTTCCAGAAGCAGGCCGCGAGCCTTGACATCCAGCACCTGCACGGCGTGCTGGGACTGACCAACGCGGTCACCCTGAAACCGCAGGTGAACGTCGCCGACATCAGCGCCGGCATCAAGCAGGCGCTGACTCGCTCATGGTATACCCGGCCGGATACGATCTCCGTCACCGCCGACGCCGGCAAGGTCAAGCTGACCGGGATCGTCCACTCGCCCCACGCCAGGTTCGTGGCCGGCGAAACGGCCTGGAATGCACGTGGCGCGACTTCGGTGGAGAACGATCTCGTCATCGCATAGGCCCACGGACCCGCCGGCTCCATCTGGAGTCGGCGGGGTCCCGCGTGAGGAGGAAGAGCCGATGTGGAAACCAGCCGAGGCCCTACCGCTCAGCCGGATTCAAATCGCATCCCTCGGCCGCGGCTGGACCGTCGGCGAGGTCAGCCTCGCCGCACTGACGTAAGATCGACTCGCGGGACAGCCCGTGAACGCCGTATCGCTCGCTGCCGACGGCACCCAGCTTCCGCGGCGCCGGCGCCGGATTGGCTGGCGGTCACCGTCTTGGATCGCCGAGTTCTCGATCTCAGTCGCCCTGGACCGGCGCTCCGCGTGTCTAGTGGCTCAGCAACACGTAGCACTCATCCTGAGCCAGCAGATCCCGCGTGACGCCGCCGAAGGCCCATTCGCCCAGCCGCGTGTGGCCATAGGCGCCGGTGACGATAAGGTCGGCGCCGAACGCACGGGCCCGACGCAGAATTTCGTGTGCAGCGGCCGGATGATGGATCGCGACACTGGCTGACGCGGAAACACCTCGCCGCGTCAAGGCGGCGACCACGTCGTCGACGCCGATCTTCACCTCGCCGGCGTCGCACTCTTCGCAGACTCCCAGCACCAGCACGTGATCGGCCCGCTCGAGGAACGGCATGGCGTCGCTCATCGCCCGGCGGGCCTCGCGCGTGTCCTTCCAAGCGAGCACGATCTTCTTGGCCTGGAGCGGGGCCGCTCCGGCGGGCGCTACCAGCGTCGGTCTGCCCGATGTCAGCGCCAGATCGGCCGGCGCCGCGTCGCGACAAGCGTCCTGATGGCGGCCCGGCGCGTGGCTGGCGACGATCAGGTCCGCCGCGCGCGACGCGCTGGCCATGGCTGGAGCCGGCTGCCGCTCGCCGCATGCCCAGATCGATTTACGGTTCCGGCCCTCCGCGACGGCGTCGAAGGCCGCGCGGGCGCCCTTCAGATTGCTTGTGACGGTCTCCCGCATGATGATCAACCACTCGGCCGACACGCCGGAATACCCGTCGTCCATCGGCATCGGCCCAGCCATCTCGGCGCCGATCCCGATCAGGGTCGCATCGAACATGTCGGCCATGGCGCGCGCGCAATCGAGCCGGATGCGCGCTTCCGCGCCGGGCTGCGCGTGGACGAGGATGGCGGCGTATGTCATGGCGATCTTCCGATCTCAGGAGGCGCGCGAGCCGGGATTTGCCGGCGGCCGACGTCGGCCGCCGGCCCGGCCTGCTCGAACGGGATGAGGCGGCTAAGGTAACGCACGAGCGCCGCGTTCAGCACCAGCAGCGCGCGGCGATAATCGCCGCCTGGAGGAAGTCTCCGAGCACCATGTCGAGCACGAGCGGCGCTTCCAACATCCGCGGCGCCGGCGAGCAGAACATCGCGGCGCGCTGTGGAGCGGACTCGCGTCGCGGGTTTGGCGCCGTCACCAGAGCGGCGGATTTGCCGGCGCGAGCGCGTGTTCACGCGCCCTTCTGCGGCGTCAGCGCCGCGGCGCCTTCGAACCGGCCGGCGCGCAGATCGGCCAAAGCCTCCTTGGCCCGCTTGAGCGGATAGGGCGTGGTCGAGGTGGACACGCCCCCTTGCCGCGCGATATTCAGGAACGGCAGCCGAAACCATCGCCCGCGACAGTTTTATTATGCCTAGCCCAGCACCTTGGCGATCGCGCCGCCACGCAGGCGGGCGGGCCGCGACAGACCGCTGCCCAGCAACGGGCGCAGATAGGCGCTAAAGGCAGGCGTGACATCGCTGCCCGAACGCGCGATGAACGTATCCGCCATGTGTTTAGTCTTGCCGGCGACTTCCGCAAGCTTCACCAGGGTGTAATCGACGGCGTAATCGCCGATTCGCCGGATGGCCACCGAGCCGTCGGTCGTGCCCCAGATCGCCTGCTTCACCGCGAATTCGCCGACTTCACGCGCTTCCATGCAATCCACGTCCGAAACGCACCCGTCGAACGAGCGCTGGAGGTAGCCGAACGTATCGCCACGCACGCGCTCGATGCCAAGCTTGGTTCTGATCTTCTCGCACAAAAAGTCGGCAAGGGCGCCGCTCCCCGAGAGCTGGGTATTTCCGTGAGGATCAGTTTCCAACGACGCGGCCAGCTTGACCCCAATTGGCGTGTCGTCGGCTCCGTGTATCCCTTCGGACGCCGCGACGACGCATCGCCCCACCCGGTCATGGACCGATTTGACCTCGGACAAGAACCGGGCCTCGTCGAAGACGCGCTCTGGGAGATAGATCAGATGCGGGCCGTCGCCCTCAACCGTGCGTGCGGCGGCGGATGCGGCGGTCAGAAACCCGGAGTTGCGGCCCATTACGAGCCCAACGTAGACGCCTGGGAGCGAACGGTTGTCGAGATCGGCGCCCATGAACGCCTGGGCCACGAACCGCGCGGCCGAGGGAAAGCCCGGCGCGTGGTCGCTCTCCATAAGATCGTTATCGATGGTCTTGGGAATATGGATGCAGCGCAAATCGTAGCGCTCCTTCGCCGCCTCCTCGCTGATGGCTCGGACCGTTTCGGCCGTATCGTTGCCCCCGATATAAAGGAACCAAGATACGCCATGAGCCTTCAGCGAAGCCAGGATGGTCCGGCAACCGGCCGCATCGGGCTTGTCCCGCGTCGAGCCGAGCGCCGATGACGGCGTGGCTGCGATGGCCTCGAGATTGGCTCGAGTTTCGGCCGAAAGGTCCACGAAATCCTCGTTCGCGATGCCGCGGACCCCGTTACGCGCGCCATAGATTCGCTCTACCTGCGGAAAGAGCCGCGCTTCAAGCACCGCGCCAACCAGCGATTGATTGATTACCGCCGTCGGGCCGCCACCTTCGGCGATCACCAGTTTGCCGCCGCGCATTGCCCTTAGCTTCCTTCTTGAGACACGGATCAAATGCAGGCACGAGTTAACGGATCGGAACCCGTACCGACTTGACGACCGAGAACTGACGCCGAAGCCGACGCAGTGATTCGCGTGGATGGCGGAAGGGGTCCCCAGCCGTCGATCAGGCGCCTGACAACACCGGCCCGAGCCTAGTTTGAGTCGGCCACCGCATCGTCGAGTTGCCGGAGTTCCGCCTCAAGGTCGGCCACCACGCCGCGGTTGTCGGCGCCGCCGCCGATGCTGGAAGGCGATAGCAGGATCTCGAGTTCGCGACGAACCCTATCGCGCGCCTCGATCAGTTGGTCGCGAAGAGGTTTTTGTGAGTCGGGCATGACCGCAGTTTAACCGCAGGGGCCGCGCCACGCCACGGGGATGCCGGCGCGGCGATTATCTTAAGGCGCGACGGCCCTGAACATGTGTGGTGTTTCGCCCCCGCCAACCGAAGAGCGCCGCCAAGAGGGCGCGTCGCCCGATCAGCTCCCGCAATCACGATGACTGCCGTCGTCGAATTTCGCTTTTGGCGGGCAGCTTCGCCGCGTGCCTGCCCGCGAAGTCGATGACGACCGGGGCCTCTCGACGCAACGGATGCTGCTGTTCGCCTAGCGTGATCACCATCGGCTCTCCGGAGGCGAGCGTGGCCTCGACCGTCTTGCGGCTTGCGTCGATGTCCACCTGGATATGACGTCCTCGCCATTGGACGCCGAACGCCAGGCTCCGCCAACCATCCGGGAGCTGAGGGTTCAAACCCAACCCCGACTCGTTCATCGTCAGCCCGGCGAAGCCCAGCACCGCCATCATCCACATGCCGCCAAGGGCGGCGATATGCACGCCGCCATCGAGGGCTGCGTGGGTGTCGGTAAGGTCCGTGGCGGAGGTCGTGCGGAAGAAGCGCATCGCCATCTCGGCCTGACCCAACCTGGCGGCCGCCACACCGTGCAAGGCGGCGCTCAGCGAGCTGCCGTGGCTGCAGCGCGGCTCGTAATAGCCGAAGTTCTTGGCCGCCGCCTCGCCGGCGAACTCCTCGGGCAGGAGGACCAGCAGCGCCACGACATCGGCCTGCTTAATGACCTGTGCGCTATGCGTCCGCTTTCGCCCAAGCACCACGTCCATCGGCACCGAGCGGCCGGCGTAGCTCGCCAGGTCGATCGTTTCCAATTTGAAGAAGCCCGCGAACTGCTCGAACAGCCCCGTTTGCGGATCAAGCCCGGTGGCCATGGTGTCGGCGACGCCAGCCCAATGCCGCAGCTCCGCGTCGTCGAGCTCGAGCGCGCTCGACAGGGCCTGCCAGCGCGCCGGCCATCGCCGCCGCAACAAGGCCACCGTATCGAGCCCGCGCCGGATGTTCCAGCGGCCCATCACGTTGGTGAAGGCGTTGTCGTCGATCGTCTGGTGGTATTCGTCCGGCCCGATCACGCCCCGGATGTGGTGTCGGTCGTCGGCTTCGCCCCGCGCCCGGCTCGCCCAGAAGCGCGCCGTCTCCAGCAGGATTTCCGCGCCGGCCCCCAGCAGGAACACGTCGTCCCCGGTCGCCTCCCAGTACCGCCAAACCGCATAGGCGACGTCCGCGCTGATATGCACCTCCTGCGTACCGCACAGGATGTCCACGACGTGGCGGTCCGGGCCGATGGCGTGCTCCGGGCATGTCTCCGCGCCGGTCTCGGCGGACTCCCAGGCGTACATGGCGCCGCGCCATCCCATCCGCTTGGCCTTCGCGCGAGCGCCACCGAGGGTGTGGAAGCGATACATCAGGAGGGCGCGGGCCGCCTCGGGCCATGTCAGCGTGTAGAACGGAAGCAGGAAGATCTCGGTGTCCCAGAAAACATGCCCGTGATAATCAGCCCCGGTCAGAGCGCGGGCGGCGATGGATACGCTTTCGTCCTGCGGATTGGCGGCGCCGTTCAAGTGATAGAGGGCGAACCGCAACGCATGTTGCGCCGGGGCGTCGCCGTCGACCACCACGTCGCTCTCTCGCCAGCGGCCAGCCCAGTTCGCCTCATGCTGGTCGTAAACACCGGTCCACCCTAGTATCTTCGCGGTCGCGATCTGGCTTAGGGCCCTCTCCGCGGGATCATCGGTCAGGGCGTCGGCTCTGGCGATGGCGACCATGCGTTCGAAAAGAACGACCTGTCCGGGGCGCGTGGTCCACGTCCAGGACCATTTGAACGACCCCAGCGGCTCCGGCTCGACCAGGTCGCCATCGACGAGAAGCGAAACCGCGACGGCGATCGCCAGGCGCTTGTCGGTCGCATTGGTGCGCCACACGCCCAGCGCCTGCTCCAGCCGCTCGGTGACCAGCCCGAACTCCAATCCCTCGCATGACGCCTCAAGGGTCGCCTCCAGCGCGCCGGCGCCGACATCCAGCCGAACGAGTTGCAGCCCCAGCGCGCGGCTATGCATCGACAACAGTCGCAAGACCCGCAGGCGCATCGCTTTACCCGGCAGGTTTTCAACGCCGCTTTCGGTGATGAGCGCGCCACGCTTGAAGTCGAGCGTCCGGCGCCGGAATGAGACATCATCGACGACAGGCAACGAGCCCCGCTGAGACAGCGAGATATCGATCCGCAGCCAATCGGGCGCCGCGACAAGGGCGGACATCGGCTGATCGACGTGCAGCGAATCGAATAGACCGGCGACGTAGGTTCGAGGCGCAATGGCGCCCGCCGGCAATCGGTCGATCGTCCGTCCTCCGCGGATGCCGAGAAATCCGTTGCTGATCGCGAAGCGCGACTCGCGGCTGCTGTCGAGGAGCGGATCGAACCCCTGTTGATCAAGTATCCAGGCCGCATCGGCGGTCGGCTCCAGCACCTGCGCGGTTGTTCGAGGGGCGGTCACGCCGTCGTCTGGCAAAGCCGCCCATTCGCGAGCGCCTCTAGCTGGATATCGTCGAGGCTCGGCACGACGATGTCGGCATGCGCCGAATGCAAGCCTGCCTCGTCGTGCAGCCGCGCCACTCCGAGCGCGGCCATGCCGCCCGCTCGCGCGGCCTCAATCCCGGCCGGGGCGTCTTCCGCCACAAAACAGTGCTCGGGCATTTCATGCAGCTCCTTTGCGGCGAGTTCGAAGATCTCGGGGTCGGGCTTGCCGTGCGGCAGATCGCGCCCGCAAACGTTGACCTTGAAGATGCCGAGCAGGTTGCGGCCGTCGGCGAGGTGGATCCGTTGCAACATGGCGTTTGCGTTCTTGGACGACGACGCCACCGCCATCGGCCAGCCAAGGGCCGCGACCGCGGCGACGAAACGCAGGGCATCGGGAAAGGCGACCACGTGCCCGCCAGCGATCAGCTCCTCGAGCCGGGCCTGCTTGCGTTTGGCGTAGGCGTCCACGTGCTTGGCCGCGTCCGTCACGCCCATGGCCCGCAGCGCGGCCAAGGCGCCGGCCATCCGAGGCTTGCCGGCGACGGCCGCCTGGTACACCGCCGTGGTGAAACGAGCCGGGTCGGCAAGACCCACCAGCGCTTCGCGCCACGCTCGCTCGTGAGGCGAGGCCAGCAGGACGCCATCGACATCGAAGATGGCCGCCCGCAACGGTCCCGCGCTCGCCGGCCCGGCCGGAGGATGCAGACCGGCGCGACTCTCTGGAGTCTTGCTTGGGTACGTCACGGAAAAGCCTCTTGAACGGGTCGGATCAAACTGGTGTCCGCAACCGGCGCGAAACTGTTCCACACGACGATGACGCGCAGTCCGGGATGGGCCCGGTTGAGTCCAAGGATGCTCAGCGACGCCGTTTCGAGCACAAGGTGCTCGCCTTGCGCGACCGGCAATCCGACCCAGCGCGCCGCCAGGGCGCAGCCGAACTCGCCATGGGAGAACAGCGCGATGTTTCCGCTCAGTCGGCAGAGCCGGGCGATCAGGCGGTCGGCGCGGTTCGATACGTCGCCAGGAGACTCGCCGCCAGGGCAGCCATCGCGGTAGCAGTCCCAGCCTGGCCGGTCCTTCCAGATCTCTCTGGAGGTCTCGCCCTCGTAGTTTCCATAGTCCCACTCGGCCAGATCCGCTTCGACGACGGCCGCCGGCAGAGCCGGACCGGCCAGTTCACAGGTCCGGCGCGCCCGCAGCGCGGGGCTGGCGAACACGGCCTCGAAGCGGATGGCATCAAGCAGCGGCTTTAGCGAGCGGGCCTGTTGTTCACCCTTCATCGTCAGCGGCAGGTCCGTTCGTCCCGTGTGCTGGCCGGACAGCGACCACGCGGTTTCACCATGCCGAATTAGATGCAACCGGAGGTTCTGGTCGACGCTGGACCGGTCTCTCACCGGGTCACGACGCTAGCCGCAGGCCGGGTTTGTCCTCCATGGAGGCCTCATACGATCCGCTCAGGGCGGCGTGGTTGCAGCGGGCGCGATGCAGCAGCGCCTCTTGAGCCGCCACGACGTTGGCCTCCTTGCCGCGCCAGATTTCGAGTGCGGGCTGCTGGAGCGCCCGCGCGAATGAGAACACCATCGGCCAAGGCGCCTGATCCGGCCCCGCCCTGAGATTGATGGCGCTGAGCCGCGCCGACGCCAACTGGGCGGACTGCCCCCCGGAGAGAAAGGCGACGCCCGCGACAGCGGCGGGCACGTTCCGCAACAGGCACTGGACCGTTGCCGTGGCGACCTCATGCACAGGCTCCTGCGTCGGGCAGTCGAGGCCCGGCAGCACCATGTTCGGCTTCAGGATGACGCCCTCCAGCATGACCGACTGGGAGGCCAACTCCTCGAATAACGCTTCCAGCACATCTCCGGTGGCGACCCGGCTTTGCTCCATCGCGTGGTTACCCGCCATGAGCACCTCTGGCTCGACGATGGGCACGATCCCGGCTTCCTGGCAGAGCGCGGCATATCGGGCCAAGGCCTGCGCGTTCGCGCGGATGCACCCCCGGCTTGGCTGGCCGTCCTCCAGGCCGACCACCCCCCGCCACTTGGCGAAGCGCGCACCCATGCCGGCATACTCGGCCAGGCGGCCACGCAAGCCGTCCAGCCCCTCTGTGATTTTTTCGCCCGGGTGCAGCGCGAGCGGCTTCGCCCCGGTGTCCACCTTGATCCCGGGAATGATGCCCAGCCCGGTCAGCCGATCGACAAACGGTCGTCCATGCCGGTCGTTTTGCCGGATCGTCTCGTCATAAAGGATAGCGCCGCTGATGAACTCGGCCAGGCCGGGTGTCGTGATCAGCAGCTCGCGATAGGCGCGCCGCATCTCGACAGTCCGCGGTATGCCGAGGGCGGCGAAACGCTTGTCGCAAGTCGGGTTGCTCTCATCCATCGCGAGCAGCCCCTTGCCCCGTCCGACCAGCGCGGTCGCCGTCTCGATCAGCCTCGCGGCGCTCACGGCGAGTCGGCCCACAGCCAGTCGCGGATCTCGGGCAGATCTTCGCCGTGCTTGTCTATGTAATGCTTGTGCTCAACGAGCTTGTCTTCCATCAGCTGTTTCAAGTAGGCCCCCTTGGACCCCAGTCCCGGCGTCCGGTCGACGACGTCCATCACCAGATGGAAGCGGTCCAGCTCGTTCTGAACCCGCATATCGAAGGCCGTCGTGATCGTGCCCTCTTCCTTATAGCCGCGAACGTGCAGGTTGCGGTTGGTCCGCCGGTAGGTCAGGCGATGGATCAGCCCGGGGTAGCCGTGAAACGCGAAGACAATGTGCTTGTCGCGGGTGAACATCTGGTCGTAGTCGATCTCGCTCAGGCCATGCGGATGCTCGCATTCCGGTTGCAGCCGCATCAGATCGACGATGTTGATGACGCGGATTTTCAGGTCCGGCAGGTGCTGTCGCAGGATCGAGACGGCGGCGAGGCTTTCCAGCGTCGGCGTGTCGCCGCAACTGGCCATGACTACGTCCGGCTCCTCGTCCTGGTCGTTGCTGGCCCACTGCCAGATGCCGAGGCCCTGGGTGCAGTGGATGACGGCCTGCTCCATCGTCAACCATTGCGGTAGGGCATGCTTGCCGGCCACGACGACATTCACGTAGTTCCGGGTACGTAGGCAGTGGTCGAACACCGACAGCAGACAGTTGGCGTCGGGCGGCAAGTAGCAGCGGACGATGTCGGCCTTCTTGTTGATCACGTGGTCGAGAAAGCCGGGATCCTGGTGGGTGAAGCCGTTGTGGTCCTGTTGCCAGACATGGGAGGCGAGCAGGTAGTTGAGGGAGGAGATCGGCCGCCGCCAGGGCAGTTCCTTCGGCACCTTCAGCCACTTGGCATGCTGGCTGAACATCGAGTCGACAATGCGGATGAATGCCTCGTAGCTGTTGAACAGGCCGTGCCGCCCGGTCAGAAGGTAGCCTTCCAGGAAGCCTTCGCACTGGTGCTCGCTCAGCATCGAATCGACGACGAAGCCCTCGGGCGCCAGGAACTCGTCGTTCGCGACCTCCCGGGCATCCCACTGCCTATTGGTGACCTCGAACACGGCGCCGAGCAGGTTCGACAGCGTCTCGTCCGGCCCGAAGATACGAAAATTGCGCTGGTCCTGGTTGAGTTCGATCACGTCGCGGAGGAACTTGCCCAGCACCATCGTGTCTTGCGCGGTGACGGCGCCCGGCGACGGCACGGCGACCGCATGGTCGCGGAAATCCGGCATCCGCAGGTCGTGCAGCAGCATGCCGCCATTGGCGTGCCGGTTGGCCCCCATGCGTCGGTCGCCCTTCGGCGCCAGGGCGGCCAACTCCGGCATCAGGCGGCCGTCTTCGTCGAACAGCTCTTCGGCCTTGTAGCTTCGCATCCAACTTTCGAGTTGCCCCACGTGCTCAGGGTGAGCGGGATCGACCAACAAAGGCACCTGGTGGGCGCGGAAGGTGCCTTCCACTTTCAGCCCATCGACCATTTTTGGCCCAGTCCAACCCTTCGGTGAGCGCAGAACGATCATCGGCCAGCGTGGCCGGTCGGAATTCTGCGAAGCGCGCGCGCGCGCCTGAATCTGCTTGATGTCCTCGATGACGTGCTCGAGCGTATCGGCCATCAGGCGGTGCATGGCTTCCGGCTCATCGCCCTCGACAAAATAGGGCTTCCAGCCGCAGCCGCGCAGAAAGTGGTCAAGCTCCTCGGGTTCGATCCTCGCCAGGATGGTCGGATTGCTGATCTTGAAGCCGTTGAGGTGCAGGATCGGCAGCACGGCGCCGTCGGTAAGCGGGTCGAGCAGCTTGTTGGATTGCCATGCCGTGGCGAGCGGTCCGGTCTCGGCCTCGCCGTCGCCGACGATGCAAGCGACGATCAGGCCGGGGTTGTCGAACGCGGCGCCGAAGGCGTGGCTGAGCGAGTAGCCAAGTTCGCCGCCCTCGTGGATCGAGCCCGGCGTCGTCGGCGCGACGTGGCTGGAAATTCCGCCCGGAAACGAGAACTGGGTGAAGAGCTTCTTCATCCCGCCCTCATCCTGACTGATGTTCGGGTAGATTTCGCTATAGCTGCCTTCTAGGTAGGTGTTCGCGACCAGAGCCGGGCCGCCGTGACCAGGGCCGGCTATATAGAACATGTCGAGGTCGTACTTCTTGATGACGCGATTAAGGTGTACGTAGATGAAGTTCTGGCCCGGCGTGGTGCCCCAGTGCCCCACCACAAGCGGCTTGACATCGGCAAGCGTCAACTTCTGGCGCAGCATCGGATTGTCGTAGAGATAGATCTGGCCGACCGAGAGATAATTCGCGGCGCGCCAGTAGCGGTCCATCAGCCGCAGTTCCTCGGCGCGAGGCATCGCGTCGGCCTCTGTCTCTGGTCCCTGCTCCACGAGGGCGCCGGCCGGCGTGATTGCGTTCATTTTCGTTACCCTTGCCTGCCGCCGCTTCTGCATTGTCGCCGCACGGCGTTCGGGCGGCGTGGTCGCCCTGCCGGAAGTGAGCGAGCGGCGCTCTGGCGGCCAATCGCTGTAAACTAGGCGTCGCGAGGCCAAACCGGCAGGATCGGAAACTACTCAGTCCCTTCGGCGCAGATCGGCCAGATTCTCCCATGACCGGTTCCGCGCCGAATGTGTCGAACGCTGGTCGCCCCTCCGATGATCAGATCCTGAGCAATCCCGAAAAACAGCCCGTGCGCGATGATCCCGGCCCGACACTGGCGGCGCCGGCGACTGGTTGCGCCGCCGGGTGGGAATGCGGAGCGCGGGCCCCCTGTAATCCGGAGCTGGGAACTGGGCCGGGGGCGGGGGCGCTTTGGCGACGCGCGGGGGGGTCGGCTTTGGCGGCGGGGGTGCGATCAGCTTACGCATTAGCCTTGCCCTCCTTGGCGCCGGAGGCGGGAGACGCGGAGACTCGCGGTTGCGGCGCCGCCGATCCCGTCGCCTCGCTGATCTTGAGGTGATCGAGGACCGAATAGGCCAACAGCTTGAACCGGTCGTTCACCAGGAACCAAACGAGGGCCCAGCCCCAGACCAGCAGCACCCAATGCCAGGCCAGCGGCGTCACCAAGCCGAAGCCGAACAGGCAGATGCACGTCGCCAGAACCTGCGTGCCCACGACCGCGCCCAGGAGGATTGGGGCCGGACGGATGTACCAGAACGGGCCGCGGGTGCGCGTCAGGAAGATCGTCAAATGCCCGGCGACCGACAGCTTTAGATACATCATAGTCTGGATGTGCGGGCGGTCGATGTGGAGCACGCGCTCGGCGAGGAAGAACAGGCCGAACGCGGAGACGACGCCGAGCACGCCGAGCACAGTGGAGACGCCCAGGACGACGCGCATGTTCCAAACTTCCGGCTGGTTTCGGTACTTCACGTTGTCATAGGCGATCGATAGGATCGCCCCGTCGTTGAGCAACGCCAGCATGACGATCATGACGGCGGTCAGCGGGTAGAAGTTGAACACCAAAATCGCGAGCGTCATGAAGAACAGCACGCGCAGCGTCTCCGCGATTCGGTAAATCGCGTAGCTGTTCATCCGCTGGAAGATCTTCCGGCTCTCCTTGATCGCGTCGATGATCACCTCCAGCCCGGGCGTCATCAGCACGATGGCCGCCGCCGCGCGCGCGGCGTCGGTGGCCCCAGAGACGGCGATGCCGCAATCGGCCTTCTTCAGAGCGGGGGCGTCGTTCACCCCGTCGCCGGTCATGCCGACGATGTGGCCGTGCTTCTGCAGGACATCGACGATGTGGAACTTGTGCTCGGGGAAAACCTGGGCGAAGCCATCGGCCTGCTCAATGGATTTCGCGACGGCGTCGGTCGCATCCTGCTTGGAGTCGCCGAGGCTGGCGCCGTCGAGAATGTTGGCGCCCATTCCCAACGTCTTGGCGGTCTCCCGCGCGATCGCGAGCGCATCGCCGGTGACCATCTTGAGCTGCACGCCCATCTTACGCGCCGTGGCGACCGTCGCCTTCGCGTCCTCGCGCGGCGGATCAAACAGCGGCAGCACGCCCAGCAGCTGCCAGCCACCGTCGCCGTCCGCGCGGGCGACACCGAGCGCCCGGAAGCCGCGGGCGGCGAAGTCGTTGACCGCCTTGTCCATGGCGTCCTTGACCGCAGCGGCATTGGCCGCGAGTCCAAGGATCACCTGGGGCGCCCCCTTGGTGACCTTGAAGACCGCTCCATCCCCGCCCTTCACCGTCGCCTCGGTCCGCTTGTGCACGGGGTCGAACGGCTGGAAGTGCCGCACGTCATAGGCTTGCAGCGCCTTGGCGTCCTTCAGCCCGCCGAGCACGGCCAGGTCGATGACATCATTGTCGTCGGCGCGTGAGGCCAAGGCGCCGGCGAGTATGACATCCTCCGGCTTTATGTCGCCGATGCAGAACGGTTCGCCCAGCGTCAGCTTGTTCTGCGTGAGCGTCCCGGTTTTGTCGGCGCACAGCACGTCGACGCCCGCCAGTTCCTCGATGGCGACAAGCTTGCTGACGATCGCCTGCTTCTTGGCGAGCAGCCGCGCGCCGACCGCCATCGTCACCGAAAGCACCGTCGGCATCGCCACCGGGATCGCGGCGACCGTTAATACCAGGGCGAATTGCAGCGTGGTCAGAATGGCTTCGCCGCGATACACGCCAACTCCAATGATGACGGCGACCAGCCCGACGGCCAGGATGATCAGGTAGTTGCCGATCCGCAGCACCGCCTTCTGGAAATGGCTGACGGTGTGCGCGGTCTGAACTAGGTCGGCGGTCTTGCCGAAATAGGTCTTCTCGCCGGTGGCGTAGACCAGCGCGCCGATCTCGCCGCGGCGAATGATCGAGCCGGAGAACACCGCATCACCCGGCTTCTTGCTGGCTGGCAGCGACTCCCCGGTCAGTGCGGCCTGGTCGACGGAGACCTCGTCGCCTTCCAGCAACCGGGCGTCCGCCGGCACGATGTCGCCCAGGCGCAGGCGGATGATGTCGCCCGGCACGACCTCCTTGGCCGCGGGATTGATCCACTTCCCATCTCGCTTCACGCGGGCCTGTATCGCCAGCTTGGCTTTCAGCGCTTCGATGGCGTTGCCCGCCTGCCGCTCCTCCCAGAAGCCGACGCCTGCATTCGCGCAGAGTAGTAGGAGGATGATGAAGAAATCGGGCCAATGTCCGACGACCGCCGACAGCACGACGGCGACTTCGATCATCCAGGGTATCGGCCCCCAGAAGTAGGTGAGGAATTTCAGGAGAGCGTTGGGCTTTTTCTCCGCAATTTCGTTCGGCCCATACTGGGTGAGGCGCTTGACCGCTTCGGCCTGGGTCAGGCCATTCGAAGACGAGCCCAGCCGCTTTTCGACCTCCTCGACCGGCAGCGTCTTCAAGTCGTCCTTTGCGGCCGACGGCGATGCGGGCTTCGCGTTCGGGGACTTGGCGTGGGCGGCGCTCGAACTTGCCATCGTGCTTTTCCTCGTTGGATTTGCCCACGTACGGCGCCGCCGCGGCGGCGCCGTACGTCCCGACGAAGCGGCGGGCGGAAAGCGGCCGTTCCTCATGCTCGCGCTGAGACGGAGCGGCGGGCAAGCTATCCGGGCGAGGGCCTCCCTGGCAGCATCGGAATCTACTCAGCCACGAGAACGTCCGCCTTCGAGACCAATGTCCGAGCGACCCCGAGTACGGCGTCAAAATCCGCCGCAGCCAGGCTCGCGCCGCCGATCAGCACGCCGCCGACATTCGATAGCCCGAGTATGCCGCAGGCGTTGGCCGAGGTCACCGAGCCGCCGTAGAGAATCCGCACCGCCTGCCCGGCCTCGCCGAACCGCGCCACCAGGCAGGATCGGATGTGCGCATGAACGGCGAGGATGTCCTCGTCGGCGGGCATATGGCCGGAGCCGATCGCCCACAGCGGCTCGTAGGCGATCGACGTTTCGCAACCGGCCGCGAGATCGGGCAGGCTCGCCGCCAGCTGGGCGCGGCAAACCGCCAATGCCTGGCCAGCCGCGCGCTGTTCCTTGGTCTCGCCGATGCAGATGATCGTCGAGAGCCCGGAAGCCCACGCCGCCGCCGCCTTGGCGGCAACCAGCGCGTCGGTCTCGTGATGGATGCGCCTGCGCTCGGAATGGCCCAGGATCACGGCGGTGGCCCCGGCATCCTTGAGCATGTCCGCATCGACATCCCCGGTGAACGCCCCCGCCTGCTCCGCGCTGCAGTCTTCCCCACCGATCGCGATCCGGCCCGCCGCCGCCCGCGCCGCCCGGAACACCAGTGTCGGGGGTACGCAGATGAGCACGTCGGCATGCGTGGGCGTCGCCATGACCGAGGCCGAGATCGCCTCGATCTGATCGAGTTGCGGCGTCAGCCCATGCATCTTCCAATTGCCAGCGATAAGCGGTCGCATGCCTTCCTCCTCCAGTTGTTGATCGCGGCAAACGTGCGGCTTTGTGAGGCGTTCTGACAGGATCGGAAAACACCCAGGCTGGGGACGCCGACGACCGCCTAAGTCGCCCCGGGCCGCTCGATAGCGGCTTTGGTGTGCCGCGCGATGATCCTCTCCTCGTCCGTCGCGATGACGCGCACTTCGACGCGGCCGCCGGGCTGACTAATGAGGTCGGCGTTGGCTGCATTGGCCGTGGGGTCGAGAGTGACGCCCAGCCAAGCAAGCCGCGCACAAACCGCGGCGCGGATGGCCGGCGCGTGCTCGCCGATGCCGGCGGTGAAGACGATCCCGTCCAATCCGCCGAGGGCGCACGCCATCGCGGACGTCTCGGCGGCGACGCGGTAGGTGAACAGCTCGATCGCCTCGGCAGCGCGTGGGTCGTCGCTTGCCAGCAACTCCCGGACGTCGCCGCTGACGCCCGAGACACCCAGCAGCCCCGAGCGGTGGTAGAGCATGTCCTCGATCTCGGTGAACCCGTGCCCGGCCCGCGCGAGATAAAGGATGACGCCCGGATCGAGGCTGCCGCAGCGGGTCGCCATCAGCAGGCCGTCCAGCGTGCTGAACCCCATCGTCGTCGCGATGCTGCGCCCCTGGCGCAACGCGCAGAGGCTGGCGCCGGAGCCAAGATGGGCGACAACGACCCGGCCCCGCGCCAGCGCGGGCGCCTCCTCCGCCAGCCGGCCGCAAATGTGTTCATAGGAAAGGCCGTGGAAGCCGTAGCGGCGGATCCCGTCGGCTTCCAGCTCCCGCGGCAGGCCCGTCCGGCGCGCGACCGCCGGGAGGGTGCGGTGAAACGCGGTGTCGAAACAGGCGACCTGCGGCAAGGCCGGCCGCGCCGAGGCCATCGCCTCGATCGGCGCGATGTTGTGCGGCATGTGTAGCGGGTCGAGGCGAACCAGCGCCTTGAGTTCGCCCAGAAGGGCGGCCGTGACGCGCGCCGGCGCTAAGTGGTCGGCGCCGCCGTGCACGACGCGGTGGCCCACGGCGGCCAGCCCGCCCTGCCCGGCATGGCCGTCGACAAAGGCGAGCATGGCGTCCAACACCTCGGCGAACGCCGGCCGGCGGCCTTCCGCCCACCGTCGGTCGACCAACTCGGTTCCGGCGGCGTCGTGGGCGACGAAGCACGGAGCCGCCCCGAGGCTCGTAACCTGCCCCCGGAGCGCGGTCGTCAACTCGCCGGTTGAACCCTGGCCGAAGACAGCGAACTTGAAGCTGGACGACCCGGCGTTGAGCGTCAGGATCGAGCCAGTCACCTGCTCATGGCTCGACCGCGGACACACCGCGTTTGCTCATGACGGCGACCCTTTGGCGACGCCTTGAATCCAGTCCTTCGCCGCCGGCAGGTCGGTCAGCCCGAACAGCCGAACCTCCCCGTGAAAGAACGGCTTGAACATGTTGATGACGGTATTCAGCCACGCATGATCGCTCACCACGGCGATCTGGCTGAAATCGCGCCAGTGTTTCAGTCCAAACGCACTGTCGTCGGCAAGCGCTCCGAGCTCAAATCCGGTGAAGTCCTTGCCGATGAGGTAGAGCATCTTGATCGGGCCATTGCCCATCATCGCTTCGGCTTTCGGGATGAGGACATCGCGATAGTCTTCGTGCGTCACCTTGCCGATGGCCTCGATCCCGATCGCCCCGGGCGCCAGGCCTTCAATGAGCTTGAGCATCGTTCTCTCCGTGTTGTCCGGATGAACGCCCGGCCGCGTCGCGACGCCATCCGCCGTTCAATCGACGATCCACTTGCGCGCCTGATCGGCGTCGTCCTTGTCGAACACCTTGACGTCCGGGTGGAGGAAGACTTTGACCGC
Organism: Caulobacterales bacterium; assembly: GCA_038206535.1. Lineage (GTDB taxonomy): Bacteria > Pseudomonadota > Alphaproteobacteria > Caulobacterales > Caulobacteraceae > Acaudatibacter. Next base: position 4,270 of record JBBRAV010000057.1, on the reverse strand, counting down.
GCCGACCAGCCAATGCTGCCATTCGTGCCGCGCGATGACGGCGATCCGATCCACACTCTGCTGATGGGCTTTCACGAAAGCGGCGTGCTGTTCCAACGCGGCGATGTCGTCCCAGCCTTCCAACTGGGAGGCGTCGATCAGCAACCGGAACTTGCCGCCGTCGTGGATGATGGCGTCGGCCCTCGGGGCTAGGTCCTTGAAATCATCGGCGCTCAATGTCTTCGGCGCCACGACTTTTATAATGCCTGGCTGGATCAGCTCGATATCGATCATGAAACCTTCCCGACTTGGCTGTAACTGTGGCTGTGGAACGGATGATTGGCCATGAGGCGCGGACTAGGCGCTTAGCGGCGCGGCGACCGCCGACGCAATCCCCGGGTCGCCGTTCGCGCCGGCGCGCTTGGCCGCCTTCTCCTGCAGATCGAGGAACGGCTTGATGATGTCGATCGGCATCGGAAAGATGATGGTGGAATTCTGCTCGGCGCCGATTTCCGTCAGGGTCTGCAGATAGCGAAGCTGCATCGCGGCGGGGATGCTGGAGAGAATCGTGGCGGCGTTGACCAGCGTCTGCGAGGCCTGGAACTCGGCTTCGGCATGGATGATCTTGGCCCTACGGTCGCGTTCGGCCTCGGCCTGTTTGGCGATGGCGCGGACCATGTTCTCGGTCAGCTCGACCGTCCTGATCTCGACATTGCTGACCTTGATGCCCCAGGTCTCGGTCTGGGTGTCAAGAATGGCCTGCAGGTCGGTGCTGAGCTTCTTGCGTTCCGAGAGCATCTCATCGAGATCGTGTTGCCCCAGGACCGCGCGCAGCGTCGTCTGAGCGAGCATGTTGGTCGCGGGCATGTAGTTCTGGACCTGAATAATGGCCCGTTCCGGATCAACAACCTGGAAATAAAGCACGGCGTCGACCTTCATCGAGACGTTGTCACGCGAGATCACGTCCTGGGTGGGAATCTCGATCACCTGGATGCGCATGTCGACGCGCACCATCTCCTGAATGAATGGAACCAGCAGAACCAGGCCGGGACCCTTGACGCCCTGGAACTTGCCGAGCGTGAACACCACGGCTCGTTCGTACTGACGAAGTATTTTTACGGTCGCGAACAGCATGAAGAAACCGGCGGCCAGCAGAATTGGAACGGCATAAACCATGACCATTTTAACAGTATTCCTCAGATATAATCCGATTAACCATGGACGCGACGGCGTCCCGGGCACGCGACGGCGTCCCGAGCGTGGCTGTCCAAAACCAGCTTAACGCCGACTTCATTGGCGCGGCAGACTCGGAAAATACGGAGTGGGGCGCCATCCGCTGATGCCGCGCAGAAGGATCGTGCCACGTTGGTCGGTGCGCGCCGCATTGCATATGACGCGATTGCCAGACTCGACGATGGTGGCAAAGCGGAGCCTGGGTTCGGCGCAATCGGTCGCCACTCATCATGCTCGGGAGCAGCGCCCCTCTCCGGATCGCGAAGCCCTGATTGGCGTGGGGTCCGCCCCTGGCATCGTGATTGGCCGACAATCGCGGCTTACGCGGGAACGTCGGCACCCGTCCACCCGTTCGGCTTGTGTCGGGCAACTCACTTAAGAGTAGGCCGGCCGAGTGTGCCCTTGAAACCGACTCACAACGTCGAAAAAGTTACGCACGCCGGTCATTCGACGAGAACAAAGGTCGGCGCGCGTCTGGTTGGGCGAGTGGACCAGCCCCCGATCGTCGCGCTTCCCGGCGCCCAGCCTCACGACGCGTCCGAGGACACCGAGCCAAGGCCCACCGTGTTCGTGGTGGACGACGACTACTTCGTTCGGTCCGACATCAAGGGGGCGATGGATGCGGTGGGTTGGACCGTCCGGGACTTCGAGTCCTGCGAGTTGTTTCTGAGCGCCTATAGGCCAGCGCCCCGATCTTGTTTGGTGCTCGACGCGCACATGCCCGCCATGGACGGGCTTGAGCTGGTTGAGCGGCTGCGGAGCGCGTGGGACGAGATGCCCGTGGTGATGATCAGCGGCAGCAGCGATATCGCCACCGCGGTCGCCGCAATGAAGGCGGGCGCGGACGACTTTTTCGAGAAGCCGGTCGACTCCGATGCTCTGCTCGCCGGCGTCGGACGCGCCTTGCGCCGGGCGCACGGACTGCGGGAAAGCGGGAACTTGAGCCGGCTTGCGGCAGCTGCCGTGTCCCGGCTCACCAACCGCCAGCTCCAGGTCATGGAGCTCGTCGTCGCCGGTCAACCGAGCAAGATCATCGCGGCCGATCTTGGCGTCAGCCAACGGACAGTCGAGACTCATCGAGCCTCGATCATGAGGAAGACAGGCGCGACGTCGATACCCGCTCTGGCGCGCTTGGCGCTCGCTGCCGCCTCACTTGAGGGCGTGGCGAACGCCGAGCCTTAAGCCGAGCCTCCGTCGCCCGACGACACAAAGGATTTCCGAGAGCTGAGTGTAGGCTCCTCAGTATTTTCCGGGGCTGACGCTCAGCTTACAAACCCGATAGGTGCTCCGAGCCTTAATTTGCGGCGACATCCCGTTTTCAATAGCGAAAGAGTTCCCATGACGCTTGCCAATAATGCTTCCGACGAGGCCGTGAAAGCGGCCGTGCTCGAAGAGCTCAGCTGGGAGCCCAGCGTAGCCGCCGCCCATATCGGCGTCACCGCGCGGGCCGGGGTCGTGACCCTGACCGGCAATGTCCGAAGCTATGCCGAGAAACATGCCGCCGAGCGTGCCGCGCAGAGGGTCAAGGGCGTCAAGGCCGTCGCCGAGGAAGTCGAGGTGCGCTTACCGTTCGAGTTCCGGCGCCGAGACGAGGAGATCGCCGCTGCCGCTGTCGGTCAGCTCGCCTGGGATGCGATGGTCCCCAAAGACCTCATCGGGGTCAAAGTCGAAAAGGGCGTCGTGACCCTCACCGGCGAGGTCGAATGGCACTTCCAGAAAGAAGCCGCCGAAGGTGATGTTCGCCGGCTGGTCGGCGTGACCCACGTCAACAACATGCTCACGATCAAGCCACAGGTTAACGCGCTCACCATCAGCGACGATATCCAGCATGCCCTGCATCGGTCCTGGTTTTTTGATCCCGAACTCGTCCACGTCAGCGCGCGAAACGGCAAGGTCGAGCTCACCGGCTCGGTGCGTTCGCTACACGACCGTCAGATCGCGGCGAGCACCGCCTGGTCCGCCCGCGGCGCCACCTGGGTGGAGAACAACATCACCGTGAATTGACCACGATCCATGCTGCCCCCGCTGAACCGCGGGGGGTGGAGAGGCGCATCCTGGGCGAGGCGGCGGCGGCGCCGTCATCGAGGTCGAACTTGGGAGGGGGCGGGTGCGGATTGGGTAGTGTCTCAGTTTGCCAAATCTATCTTTTTCGCCCTGTAGGGTCCGCGCGGGCCGCGAGTGCCAAGCGCCGCCTTGGGCGCGCGGGCATCGATCAGGTTGGCGATATCCTCCATCGACCAAAGCCGATCCGTCACGCCAGCCTTCATCGCCGGCGACATGCGCAGCGTCTTGTGGATGCGAACGAAATTGTAAAAGGCGAAGTAGAGCGCCAGCGCGTGAACGTGGCTCTCGAACTTCTTGGAGAAGGCGTTCGTCAACCGCGTGAATCGCCGGTTCTGCATCCGGATCGAAAGGTTCGACCGCTCGACGTAAGACGTTGAAACGTGGTCGCGATCTGGCTCGCCTTCGACCCGTACCTTCTTTATCCCGGTGCATTCGGCCGGGCTGTAGCGGCCCTTGGCCGCCTCAGGGGCGTCGCCATAGAGCTTGATCAGCTGCGCATAGTCTACGTCGCCGCCGAACGCGCCTTCGATCGCTTCAAGGTAGGCCTTGTGGCCATCGGTCGTCAGCTGGACGCGGTTCGCAAGCCGGGAGCGGAGATCGTCCATGAGGACCATTGCAGACGCGCCCGAACGGTCGCCGACAAAATAGCCGATCATGAGCTTCGATTGTGCTTCGAGCGCCGTCCACGTCCACACGTCGCCGGCCCCTTCGGGCGCGCGCTTCGCCGTCGCGACGTTCTTTTGCTTGGCGTAGCAGAAGCTCCAAATTTCGTCGCACTGGATGCGTTTCGCCTCGACGTTCCGCACTTCGCGATCATGGAGAGCCAAACAGGCCTCGCCTGCGTCGGACATAAGGTACCCCTCCGGTGAAGGCCGTCTTGTCCGGGTGGGATGAGCGGTGATGCTGCGCGGCTAACGTCGTCGTTAGCAGCGCGGATAGCAGCACGGCATGGTTCACACGAGCCTGATCACGGGTCCGGAGCGGCGCCGCCGCT
>JBBRAV010000056.1:0-25712 GCA_038206535.1 Caulobacterales bacterium | reverse complement strand
CGGTGAGGGCCTGAGTCAGGTCGAGCGTCCCGCTCGCCGCCTCGATCGATCCGCTGTCGCCGACCGCCACGCCGACCACGGCCTTGCCGGCGCCGGCTGCGCCGAGCACGGTCCCCGCGCCCACGATCGCCAGCTTCCCGGACCCGTTCACAACCGCGCCCGCGCCCAGCGTCGCCGCCCCGCTCAGGGTCAGGGTCTTGCCCGCCAGGGTCAGGGTGGCCGAGGTCTCGCGGAGCGCGCCTGACAGGGTAAGCGCCGGCTCCACGGTCACCACCGCCCCGCCCGATAGCGCCACGGTCCCCGCCGTCAGGCTCGACCCGGCCGCCAGCAGGTCCGTTCCACCCGTGAAGTCGATCTCGACGCCGCCGAGCGCGCCCTTGAACACGTCGCCCGTGGCAGAAAACGCCAGCGCTCCGCCGGTCGCGGTCACCGCCCCGCCGTCGGCGAACACGCACGTCACCAGGCCGTTTCCGCTGAGGGTTGCTCTGCCGGTGTCGGTCAGGGCGCCGCCGGAGAGCGTCCCGCCGGCGAGCCGCAGGCCGCCCATGTTCGTAAGGCCGTTGCGCGCGACGAAATTGCGGCCGCCGAGCAGTTCCAAGACTCCGGACGCGGTGATGGTCGCCAGGCTGTCTTTCAGACCGACCTCCAGGCCGGTGGCCGTATCGAGCCCTTGCACCGTCGATCCGGCGCCGTCGAGGATCAGCGTCGTGGCGAGTATTGCAATGGAGGTGTCGTCGGGAAGGTCGAGGATCGCGCCGGCTTCGACGTCGAACACACCCCCGGTCAGCCTCGAGGCCGAAAGATTCGCCAGGACGCCATCGGCCAGGCTGACCGTCTGGCCCGCCTGAACCGTGAGCGTACCTTGGTTCGTGACCGTCTGGCCAGCCGTCAGGGCGTTCGTCCCGGACAGGCTCCAGGTCCCGCCGGCCCCGATGACGTAGGACCCGAAGCCGCTGAACCTCAGCGCCACGGCGCCGGAGAGCGTTCCCGCGCCGCCGAGCCCGGTGATGGCGCCGACGCCGCCGGCCACGTCCAGAATGCCGCCGCCGCCCTGCGCCACACCGACAAAGGTCGATCCCGCCTCGGCGATCAGCGCGTCGGCCGCCGACTTGAACAGCACGGCCACGCCGCCGATCCCCTCGATCGCGCCATAGTTCGTCACCGTCGCCGCGCTCGAGGCGCCGGCGTAGACGCCGATGTTGCCGGAGATCGCGGCCGTCGCGACTCCAACGTCGCCATTCTTCACGATCCCCGCGCCGCCCACATCCACGCCATTCCCGCTCATGGCCTGGCCCCCTTTATGCGCCACCCCGCCCACGCCGCCGGCGATCGTTCCGGCATTCGATAGCGTACCCCCGAGGTCCATGACCAAGCCTACGCCGCCGGCGCTAGGCGGATAGCGTGTGGTGGAATATCCGGCCCCGCCAACGCCGCCCTTGACAATTGCCGTGTTGGTCACAGTCCCGCCGGCATGGAGGAAAACTCCAACGCCGCCGCCGGCCCCTTGGTTACGAAAGCCGGCGTAGTAAGCGCCGGCGCCGCCGGCGATCAGACCGCCATTGGTCAGGCATCCACCGGCGAACATGTCGACGCCGACGCCGCCCGAGCCGCCATAACCCAGTGCGTAACCGTAGCCACCGGAACCGCCGTCACCGCCTTCGATCGTGGCGCTATTGGTGATCGTGCCGCCACTGGCCAACACCACTCCATCGCCTCCGGCGCCGCCGTTGCCGCCGCTGGTGCCGTTCCCGCCGGTAATGTTTCCCCTGCCGCCACCCCCACCCTGACCGCCAACTATAAGTCCGGTATTTTCGATGCCGCCAACGGCTCCAAGCCAAACCGCCGCGCCGCCATCGCCTCCAGCGCCCCCTCTCGAATAGTAGCTCGAGCTCCCCGGCTCTCCGTAACCGCCGCTTATTCTTCCCTGATTTACGACCATCGCCTTGCCGGCCAAATGAAGGCCAACCCCGCCGGTCGCCTTGCCGCCGCCGCCGCCGGCGCCGCCCACAACACGGCCACTGGCGGCGTTGAGGATGGTGGAGACGCCTAGCCAATAGATGCCTGCGCCACCAGCGGCGGCGGGTTGGTAGGAGCCGGCGCCGCCGGCCGTCCCACCCAAAATCAAGCCGCTGTTTGTGAGCGTCCCGCGCCCGGCCCCACTGACGGCCGCGGCCCCGGCGCCGCCGACGCCATCGCCGAGGTCATAGGGGACGTGTCCACCCGGTCCACCGGATCCGGCACGTATGGTACCGATATTCAAAAGACTGCCACCGTGCGCAATAATAATCGCTACACCCCCGGCGCCACCCTCGCCCCCGGCATTATAGCCGAAGACATAAGGCTGGAGCACGTCGCCGCCGGCGCCTCCATCGCCGCCTCTTACCGTGCCGGCGTTGTAGATGCTGGCGGTCCTCCTGACGCTGAGAGCGACCCCGCCCACGCCGCCCGCGCCGCCGAACCCAGGCGATGCGACCGCGCCACCTGCCCCGCCGTCGCCGCCTTTGATTTCGCCGGCATTGTCGAGATAAGCGGTGAACGGCAGATCGAGCCCGTGGCCGCCAGCGCCACCGGCCTCACCAGGCGCTCCAGCCACACCAACAACGCCCTCCACAAGACCGCTCCCTGTGATCGACAGCATCGAATAGGCCCGCGACAGCGTGTAGCCGGCGGTATAGGTCCCGGTCAGGATCTTGGTGGTCATCCCAGCTCTCCCTGCGCACGCGCCGCGCGTCATCGCCCGTCGAACCGAAGCGGAGGGGTCGGCCCGGGAGAGCCTTCTCCCCTTGGGGGAGAAGGTGGTCGAAGGCCGGATGAGGGGGCTCTCAGTGATTATCCGAATGAACTCAAACGCTTAGACGATCGCGTCGGCGCGAACCCCTCATCCGTCTGCTTCGCAGCCACCTTCTCCCGCAAGGGGAGAAGGAAACACGCGAACGCGCTTCCGTAGCGATGGTCGAAGGACTCTACAGCGGGTATCTTGGCGCTTCAACCTTTCCCTGGGATGCGCGGGAGACGACATGGCCGGCGACATTCGCGTGGGGATCGGGGGCTGGACGTTCGCGCCGTGGCGGGGCGTCTTCTATCCCAAAGGGACGCGGCAGGCCGACGAGCTGAACTACGCCAGCCGCCGGCTGACCGCGATCGAGATCAACGGCACCTACTACTCCTCACAGAAGCCCGAAACCTTCGCCAAATGGGCGGCGGACACGCCCGACGACTTTGTCTTGTCGGTGAAGGCGTCGCGTTTTTGCACCAACCGACGGGTGCTGGCCGACGCCGGCGAGTCGATCGAGCGGTTCTTCACCCAGGGGATCGACCAGCTGGGCGACAAGCTCGGCCCGATCCTGTGGCAGTTCATGGCCACCAAGGCGTTCGCGCGCGAGGATTTCGCCGCGTTCCTGGAGCTGCTGCCCGGAAAACTCGACGGGCGGGATCTGCGTCACTGCGTGGAGGTGCGCCACGAAAGCTTCCAGGACGCGGCGTTCGTGGCGCTCTGCAGGGACCATGGCGTCGCCATCTGCCTGGCCGACCATGCGACCTATCCGATGATCGCCGATGTGACCGCCGACTTCGTCTACGCGCGCCTGATGCGCGGCGCCGACGACATCGAGACCTGCTACGAATCGACCGGCCTTGACGCCTGGGCGGCGCGTTTCAAAGCGCGCGCGGCCACGGGCCTTGGCGTGTTTGCGTTCTTCATCAGTTCGGGCAAGGTGCGCGCGCCCGCCGGCGCCATGGCGCTGATCGAGCGGCTGGGATGACGAGCCGCGACTACCGCCGTGGGGCGGGCGCCGCCCTGTTCGCCGGCTGAGTCGTGGTCGGACCCGCGCCGACCTGCAGGTTCCGCCACACGCCCGGGGCGAACCGAACCTCGGCGAGACTGCAGCCGCCGGCTTCACGCAGGATCGTGTGCATCAGAACGGCGGGCGGAAGCTCACCCAGTCTCCTGACCTGGGCCGATCCGTCGTCGGCCGTCTTGCGCACCAACCCGTCGGCGCATGCGGGCGGCGCGTCCAAGGCGGTCAGCGGAGCGTGGGCCCCCGGCATGCCGGCCACGACGGCGGCGAGGATGATGGCGGGCATGCCGGCCTCCGTGGTCTCGATCGAACCGAAGGGCCGAGACTAGCACGCTTGGACGCCCCGCCAAAGCGCCACCCAGGGCCATCGGCTGAACAAGGCAAAGCCGTATTTTTTTCCGCAGATGACGCAGATGATCGCAGATCAAGAGCTCAGTATGGATTTCGGGTTGTTGATGCGCGGCGTCGGCCGAGAGCGGCTCCCCCATCCGCGCAAATCTGCGTCATCCGCGGACGGCTTTTCTTGGCTTCGCCGCGCGGCCGCACCCATGGCGTTGATTACCCGATTGCCCTGGAGCGCGACCGATCCGCACTTGACCGACGCACGGAAAGGCTCATCCATGTGCGCAAAAGCTTTGAGGAAACGCGCCCATGACACCCGACGACCTGATGTTCAAACCCGGCCTGCTGAAGGGCCAACGCATTCTGATCACCGGCGGCGGCACGGGCCTGGGCAAGGTGATGGCCGAAGCCTGCCTGATGCTGGGCGCGGAGGTCTATATCTGCGGCCGGCGCGGCGGCGTGCTGGACGAGACCGCCGACGCCCTGCGCGCCGCGCACGGCGGCAAGATCACCGGCATCGCCTGCGACATCCGCGTGCCCGAAGCGATCCACGACATGATGGACCAGGTGTGGGCCGACGGCGGCGCCCTGACCGGCCTGATCAACAACGCGGCCGGCAACTTCATCAGCCGCACCGAGGATCTCAGCCCCAAGGCGTTCGACGCGATCGCCAACATCGTCTTCCGCGGCTCGTTCTTCGTCACCCTGGACGCCGGCAAGCGCTGGATCGCCGAGGGCAAGAAGGCGTCGGTGATCTCCATCCTGACCACCTGGGTGTGGTCGGGCGGCCCGTTCACCGTGCCTTCGGCCATGTCCAAGGCGGGGCTGAACGTGATGACGCAGTCGCTGGCGGTCGAGTGGGGCGCCAAGGGCATCCGCTTCAACGCCATCGCGCCGGGACCATTCCCGACCGAGGGGGCGTGGGCGCGGCTGAGCCCGGGACAAAGCACCGAGACGAGCCGGTCGATGGCCGGCAATCCGATGGGCCGTGTCGGCGAGATGCCGGAGCTGGCCAACCTGGCGGTCTATCTGCTGCATCCGATGTCGGAATATGTGAACGGCCAGACGATCGCCATCGACGGCGGGGCGTGGAACGCCGGGGGCGGCTCCTTCGGCCAGCTCGCCGACTGGACCGACGAACAATGGACGCAGGCCCGCGCCATGATCCAGGGCGCCAACGCCCAGGACCGCGCCAAGCGGACGGTTTGAGCAGCGTCTCAAGGCGATGGACTTTGACGGCGGCTTCGTCGATCCTTGGCGCAGTCAGGATACTGTTTCGCCGCCCATGTCTGAAGTCGCATACCTGAACCCCGGAAAGCGCGAGCAGACCAAGCTCGCCAACCGCCTGGCGATCCTCGACGCCGCGCGCGAGGTGTTCGGGGAGATCGGCTTCGACGCGGCGACGGTGCGCGACATCATCCGTCGCACAAATCTCTCGGTCGGCGCCTTCTACAACTACTACCGGTCGAAGGAGGAGGTGTTCGACGCCCTCGCCGACGACGGGGCGCGCCGGTTCCGGCCGATCCTGCACGCGGTGTCGGAGCAGTCGACCGATTTCGAATCCTACCTTCGCTCCGCCGTGCGCGCCTACTTCGACTTCATGGCCAGCGAGCACCATAGCTGGATGCCGCTCGGGTCGAAGGAGCCGGCGCCGCATGTACGCAACACCCCGGAAATCCTGGCGGTGTTCGAAGAGGTCCGCTCGGTGTTCGCCAACGTCATGGAACGGGGCCTCGCGCCCAAGGTCGACCTCGACTTCCTGGCGGCCAGCTGCATCGCGGTCGCCCGCGAGATCGGCGACCGGATGATCGCGCGCCAGCCGGTCGACGTGGACGCGGCGACGGAGTTTGTCGTGCGACTGATCCTGGGAGGGCTGCCGGCCCTGCCGCGCGTGGAGAGCTGACGCCATGGCCGATCCCGCCGTGCAGAAGTTCGTGCTGCGCGCCCTGCTGGGCCTGCCGCGACCGATCCTGCGCATCCTTTCCGGGGGCGGCGTGGTGCATGTCGGCGGCAGGACGCTCGATCCCCGCTTCCAGTTCCTCGCGGCTCAGGGCGCAAAGGGACCGGCGCTGTCGGCGTTTCCCGCCGATGTCGCCCGCGCCGGCAGCGCCCAGAGCCTTCTGCCCGTACAGGGAACGCCCGAGGCCGGCGTGCGCATCGAGGCTCTCAGTGTTCCGGGCGCGACCGGAGACGTCCCCGCTCGGTCGTACCATCCCAAGGACCAGGACCCCGACGCGCCCCTGATGGTCTACGCCCACTTCGGCGGCGGGGTGATCGGCGACCTCGACACCTGCGAAGTCTTCTGCACCATCCTTGCCAGGATCGCGCGGTGCCCGGTGCTGTCGGTCGACTACCGCCTCGCGCCGGAACACCGGTTCCCGGCCGGCCTGAACGACATGCTCGCGGCCTACCGATGGGCGCGAGCCAACAGCGACCGCTTCGGCGCGCCGGGCGGCAAGGTCGCGGTCGGCGGCGACTCCATGGGCGGCAACTTCGCCGCCATCATCGCCCAGGACATGAAACGCGCCGGCGAGCCACAGCCGGTGATGCAGCTGCTGATCTATCCGGCTCTGGATGTCGCCAGTGACTCGCCCTCGATGACCACCTACGGCAATGCCTATCCCCTCTCGCGCGCCACCATGGAATGGTTCATGGGCCACTACATGGGGCCCGAGGATTCACCCACCAATCCGCTGCTGTCGCCCGGACGCGAGGGCGATCTGACCGGCCTGGCGCCGGCGGTTATCGCCACGGCCGGGTTCGACCCCCTGCTCGACCAGGGCGAAGAGTACGCCCGGCGCCTGCGTCTGGCCGGCGTGCCGACGGTCTATCGCTGCTACGACCATCTCGCGCACGCCTTCACCGCCTTCAGCGGCGCCGTCCCCGCCGCCGACGCGGCGTGCCGGGAGATCGCCGGCCTTACGCGAGACGCCTTCGTCGCGGCGCGACCCTGAGGATGCGGGCGCTGGTCGTGGACCGGCTCGCGCCCGACTACGCCGGGTGCGCGTTGGCGGAGGCGCCGCCGCCCTTGCCCGGGGCCGGCGAGGTACGCGTGCGCGTGCGCGCCGCCGCGGTCAACTTTCCCGACCTGTTGATGACGCGCGGCGAATACCAGCACAAACCTGCGCTGCCGTTCATTCCGGGCATGGAGGTCGCCGGCGACGTAGAGGCGATCGGCGAAGGCGTTGAGGACTTTGCGGTGGGAGACGCCGTCGTCGGCGGCGCCAAGACCGGCGGCTTCGCCGAGTATTCGGTCATGGCGACCAGCCAGATCCGGCCCAAACCCTCTCGGCTTTCCTATTCCGAGGCCGCCGCCCTCGGCGCGGCCTACCTGACAGCCTATGTGGCGCTGGTGCGGCGCGCGCGCGTGCAGCCTGGGGAATGGGTGCTGGTGCATGGCGCGGCCGGCGGGGTGGGCCTCGCCTGCGTCGACCTGGCCAAGCTGCTGGGATGCCGGGTGATCGCCGCGTCGGCCTCCGACGCCAAGCTCGAGGTCGTCAGGTCGGCCTACGCTCCGGACGCCACCGTCAACGTCACGCACGGCTTCCGCGAGGCGGTGAAGGCGATCACCGACGGCCGCGGCGCGGACGTGGTCTATGATCCGGTCGGCGGCGACATCTTCGACGAGAGCGTGCGTTGCATCGCTTTCGACGGCCGCCTGCTGGTCGTCGGCTTCACCTCGGGGCGGATCCCGAGCATCAGCGCGAACATGCCGCTCATCAAAGGGTTCTCCGTCGTCGGGGTTCGCGCCGGCGAATATGGCCGGCGGTTTCCCGAGCGTGGCGTGGAGAACCGCGACGCCGTCTGGGCCTTGGCCGGGGAAGGCCGTATCCGCCCTCGCGTGCATGCCGAATTGCCGCTTTTCCGATGGCGCGACGCGTTCGACCTGCTGGCGAACCGCGAGGTCATCGGAAAAGCGGTGATCCGGCCTGACCTGTCTTGAGCGTGTTTCGCGACGGCGCCGGCGCGGAAACATTTGACAGGACGGCCCCTTTCCCCTATCTGCGCCCGCTCACTTGGACTGGAGCCTCGTCGTGAAGCGCACCTATCAACCCTCCCGGCTCGTGCGCAAGCGCCGTCACGGATTCCGCTCGCGCATGGCCACCAAGAATGGCCGCAAGATCGTCGCGCGCCGCCGCAACCGCGGCCGCAAGCACCTGACGGCTTAAGGTTTCAGCCACACGCCGCCGATCGAACGCCTGAGGAAGCGGCCCGATTTTCTCGCCGCGGCCAGGGGATCCGTCGCACCCAAGGGCGCGATCGTCGCACAGGGTCGCAATCGACAAGACGGCGCTTTGCTCGTGCGGATCGGTTTTACCGCGACGCGCCGCATCGGCGGCGCCGTCGAGCGCAACCGCGCGAAACGGCGTTTGCGGGAGGCGGCCCGCCTGGTCGCCCCCGATCACGTGAAAGCGGGCTGCGACTATGTCTTCATCGCCCGCGGCGGGATTGCGACGCGACCGTGGCCCCGTTTGCTTGACGATGTGAAAAGCGCGCTGATAAGGCTCGCCGCCGACCTATAAGCGCCAGCCTGGGCGAGCTTCCGCCTCAACGCACTCTCACCCGGCCAGACCCCAACGCCCATGGATAACGAAAACAAGAATCTCATCGCCTTCGTCGCCGTGGCGTTCGTGCTTCTGTTCGCCTACACCAGCTACAGCTATTTCTTCATCGAGCCGGTGGCGCGTCAGGCGGCCGCCGCGCGGGCCAAGACCGTCGCCGCGACGCAGCTCGCGCGAGTCCCAATCGCCGCCAGGCCGCTCTTGACCCAGGGCCAGGCGCTGGCCGCCACCCCCCGCGTCGCCATCGAGACGCCGGCGCTGTCCGGCTCGATGTCGCTCAAGGGCGCACGGTTCGATAACCTCTTCCTCAACAACTACCATAAAGAGGTCGCCAGGACCTCGCCGCGCATCGAATTGCTGCGGCCCGAAGGCACGGCGGACGCCTATTTCGCCGAAACCGGCTGGCTGGGCGCCAACCTGCCGGGACTGCCCAACAGCGATACGGTCTGGACGCTGGCCTCCGGTCAGACCCTGTCTCCCGGTCATCCGGTCGTGCTGACCTACAGCTCGCCCGACGGCCTGAGCTTCGCGCGCAGGATCGACGTCGATGCCAAGGCGATGTTCACCATCAGCGACACGGTGACCAATCCCACGGCCGCGACCGTGACGCTGACGCCCTATGGCTCGATCAAGCGCATCGGTCTGCCGGAGGGTCTGGGCAAGAGCAACATCGTGCACGAGGGCGCGATCGGCGTTCTGGGTCTGGACCACTACGATCTTCGGCAGACCACCTACAAGGATTGGAAGAAGAAGGGAGAAGACTGGAAGAAGAAGGACGAACTAAACTGGCAGTCGAAGGGCGGCTGGCTGGGCGTCACCGACAAGTATTGGATGACGGCGTTCATTCCAGCGCAGTCGGAACGCTTCGGCGCCACGGTGCGCTCCGCCCCCGGCGCCGTCGGCGCCCCTGAACTCTATGAGACGGCCTACCTGGCCGCGCCGCGCGCCATCGCCGCCGGGGGGCAGATCGTCGAGGTCGTCCACATGTTCGCCGGAGCGAAGACCGTGCCGGTGCTCGACGCCTATGGCAAATCGTTGGGCGCGCCCCGGTTCGACGACGCCGTCGACTGGGGCATACTCTGGTTCCTGACCAAGCCCATCTTCCTGCTGCTGGACTTCTTTTATCAGCACGTCGGCAATTTCGGCGTCGCCATCCTGATGCTGACCGTCGTGATCCGCCTGATCACCTTCCCGCTCGCTAACCGCGGGTTCGAGATGGGCGTGAAGATGAAGAAGATTCAGCCCGAGCTCAAGGAACTGCAGGCCAAGCACAAGGACGATCCGGCGGCGCAGCAGAAGGAGATGATGGCCCTCTACGCGCGGGAAAAGGTCAATCCGATCACCGGCTGCCTGCCGGTGCTGTTCCAGATCCCGGTGTTTTACTCCCTGACGAAGCTGTTCACGGTCACCATCGAGATGTACCACGCGCCGTTCTTCGGCTGGATCCATGACCTGTCGGCGCCGGACCCGACGACCATCATGAATCTGTTCGGCCTGATCCCGTGGGATCCGTCGATGACGCCCATCATCGGCGGCATACTGGGCGGACTGCTGCACGTCGGCGTCTGGCCCCTGCTCTACGGGTTTTCCATGCTGCTGAGCCAGGCGATGTCGCCGCAGACCGGGATCGATCCGACGCAGCAGATGTTGTTCAAACTGATGCCGATCTTCTTCACCTTCATCCTGGCGCAATATGCGGTCGGCCTGCTGATCTATTGGACATGGAGCAGCCTGATCACCATCGTGCAGCAGTACCTGATGATGCGGCGGTTCAAGGTCGACAACCCGATCGACGATTTCATCAACCGGTTCAGAGGCCGGCGAGAGGCCACCGGGTGACTGCCGTGGCCGAAGACGCGCTTGACCCCGAAGGCCTGGAATCCGCGCGGGTGCTGTTCGCGCGGCCGGCGGCGTTCATGATGGGCGCCGTGAGCGTGGACGGGCTGCCGGCGCCCGATCTGCCGGAGGTGTGCTTCGCCGGCCGGTCCAACGTCGGCAAGTCTTCCCTGATCAACGGCCTGGTCAGTCGCCACGGCCTCGCGCGGGCCTCGACGGCGCCGGGCCGCACACGCGAAGTGAACTTCTTCCTTCTGGACGACCGCCTGCGGCTCGTCGACCTGCCGGGATATGGCTTCGCCAAGGTCTCGCGCAGCGTCGCGCGCAAGTTCCAGGACCTGGGTCGGGCCTATCTGCGCGGCAGGCCCAACCTGCGGCGAGTCTATTTGTTGATCGATGGACGCCACGGCCTGAAGCCGCCGGACGGCGAGGCGATGGATGCGCTGGATACGGCGGCGGTGTCGTATCAGATCGTGCTGACCAAGGCCGACAAGCTCAAGGCCTCCGAGGTCGACGCCATGGTGGCCCGGACCCAGGCCGCCATCGCAAGGCGGCCGGCCGCCTTCCCGCGCGTGCTGGCGACGTCCGCCGAGAAAGGTCACGGCCTCGCCGAACTGCGAGCAGAGATCGCCCAGGCGGCGTTTTCGTGACCGAACCTGGGGCCGAACTCGCGGAGGAAGCAGGCTGGGCGACGGCCAAGACGCTGGCCGAGGCGCTGCCATTCATCCAGATCTACGACCGCCAGACCGTGGTGATCAAATACGGCGGCCACGCCATGGGCGAGGAAGACCTGGCCCGTCTGTTCGCCGCCGACGCCGTCCTGCTGAAGCTGCTGGGCGTGCACCCCGTCGTGGTCCATGGCGGCGGACCGCAGATATCGCGGATGTTGGAAAAGGCGGGCGTCAGGTCGACCTTCATCGACGGCCTGCGGGTGACCGACGCGGCCACCATGGAAGTGGCTGAAATGGTGCTCTCGGGCGCGATCAACAAGGAGATCGCCAGCTGGATCACCCAGGCCGGCGCCACCGCGGACGTGCGCGGCGTCGGCCTCTCCGGCAAGGACGCGCGGCTGATAACGGTGGAAAAAGCCACACGATCGCGCAAGGGACCGCACACGGACGGCGAAGAGATCGTCGACCTGGGCTTTGTCGGCGATCCGACGGTGGTCGACCCCAAGCTCGTCCAGGGCCTGATCAATTCCACCGACGACTACATCCCCGTGATCGCGCCGATCGGCGTCGACGCGGCCGGTGAGACCTACAACATCAACGCGGACACCGTGGCCGGAGCCCTGGCCGGAGCGCTGAAGGCCAAACGCATGCTGCTGCTGACCGACGTCGCCGGCGTGCTCGATGCGAACGGCCAGATCATCCGCGAGTTGAGCGTCGAACAGGCGCGCGAGGCGATCAGCGCCGGCGTGGCGACCGGCGGCATGATCCCCAAGCTGGAAACCGCGATCGCGGCGGTCGAGGCGGGAGTCGAGGCGGTGGTGATCCTGGACGGCCGGCGGCCTCACGCCCTCCTGGTCGAGCTGTTCACCGAACACGGCGCCGGGACGCTGGTGCGGGCGTGAGCGCCGATCTGCGCCACGTCGAGACCTGGCTCTTCGACCTGGACAATACGCTCTATCCGCTGGAGTCGGGCCTGGCGGACCTCATGGAGCCGCGCATCACGGAGTTCGTGACGGAGCTGACCGGCCTTTCGCGCGAGGATGCCTACGGCTTGCAGAAGAAATACCTGGTGGAGCATGGCCTCACGCTGCGAGGGCTGATGCTGCATCACCAGGTCGATCCGGACGCCTACCACAAGCGGTTCCACGACATGCCGCTCGATGGGCTCATCCCCGATCATGCGCTGCACGCGGCCCTGTCGCGACTGCCGGGGCGGCGGCTGATCTTCACCAACGCCGACGATATCCACACCGCGCGCGTGCTCGACCATCTGGGTATCGCGGACCTGTTCGAGGATGTCTTCCACATCGGCTCGGCGGCGTTCGAGGCCAAGCCTTCGCCCCTGGCGTTCGAGCGCATCGTCCAGGCGCACGCCATCGAGCCGGCGCGTACGGCGTTTTTCGAAGATTCCGAACGCAACCTGGCCCCGGCGGCGGAACTCGGCATGACCACGGTTCTGGTCGGACCTCAGTCCGTGCAGTCCGACGCCCCGTTCGTTCACCATCGCACAGAGCATCTCACCTCGTTTCTCAATCGCGCCCGGATCAAGGAGACGCCGTGACCTCCGACTTCACGCTCGACGATCTACGCACCGAAATCGAGGCCGGCTGGGAAGCGCGCGAAGTGATCGGCGCCGAGACACGGGGCCCGATCCGCACGGCGGTCGAGGAGACCATCACGCGCCTGGACGCCGGCGCTGCGCGCGTCGCCGAAAAAATCGACGGCCAATGGATCGTTCACCAATGGCTCAAGCAGGCGATCCTGCTGTCGTTTCGTCTGAGCGCGAACCAGGTGATGCGGGCGGGCGCCGTGGGCGGCGAGCTGGGCCCCTGGTGGGACAAGATCCCTGGAAAGTTCGAGGGCTGGGAGGCGCCGCAATTCGAGGCGGCCGGCTTCCGCGCTGTCCCCGGCGCCATCGTGCGACGCGGGGCGCACATCGCCCGCAACGTGGTGCTGATGCCCTCGTTCGTGAACATCGGCGCCCATGTCGGCGAGGCGACCATGGTCGACACCTGGGCGACGGTCGGCTCGTGCGCCCAGATCGGCAAGGGCGTGCATCTGTCGGGCGGCGCAGGCATCGGCGGCGTGCTCGAACCGTTGCAGGCGGCGCCGACGATCATCGAGGACGGCTGCTTCATCGGCGCCCGCTCCGAGGTCGCCGAAGGCGTGATCGTCGGCGAGGGCGCGGTCCTGTCCATGGGCGTCTTCATCAGCGCCTCGACCCGGATTATCGATCGCAAGACCGGCGAGATCTACCGGGGCTTCGTGCCCCCCTACTCCGTCGTGGCGCCTGGCGCGATGCCCGATCCCCACGGCGTGGGCCCAAGCCTGGCCTGCGCGGTGATCGTCAAGACGGTGGATGCCCAGACGCGATCGAAGACGAGCATCAATGAGCTGCTGAGGGAGTGATGTGACCAATCTCCATCGCGTCGATCCCATCGCCCTGTCGAGGGAGCTGATCCGGCGACCGTCAGTGACGCCGGCGGACGCGGGGGCGATGGACATAGTCCAGAACGCGCTGGAGGAACTGGGCTTCGTCTGTCGGCGCATGCGGTTCGGCGAAATCGAGAACCTCTACGCGCGATGGGGAACGGCGGGACCGAACCTGTGCTTCGCCGGCCATACCGATGTCGTGCCGGTCGGCAATGCGGGCGCCTGGACGCACGATCCCTTCGCCGCGGCGGTCGAGAAAGGAATCCTGTTCGGGCGCGGAGCATCGGACATGAAGAGCGCGATCGCGGCATTCATCGCCGCCGCGGGCGAGGCCATCGCAGAAGGCGCGGCGAGGGGGTCTTTGTCGTTGCTGATCACCGGCGACGAGGAAGGCGTGGCGGAGGACGGCACACGCGCGGTGGTCGAGACCCTGGCCGCGGCGGGGGAGGTGGTCGACCACTGCGTGGTGGGCGAGCCGACCTCGAGCCAGACCCTCGGCGACATGATAAAGATCGGACGGCGCGGCAGCGTGAGCGCTCAGGTCGTGGTCGAGGGCGTGCAGGGCCACGTCGCCTATCCGCACCGCGCGGCAAATCCCCTGCCACCGATCATCCGGTTTCTGTCGGCGGTGCAATCGCGAGTGCTGGACGAAGGCTACGCGGGATTCCAGCCGTCCAACCTCGAAGTGACGACCGTGGACGTCGGCAATCCGGCGTCGAACGTGATCCCGGCGCGGGCGAGCGCGCACTTGAACATCCGCTTCAACCCATCGCACAGCGGCGCGAGCCTGAGCGCGTGGCTCCAAGAGGAAGCCGCCGCGGCGGGCGAAGGGTTTGCCGGGCGCCTGACCCTGACGACACGGATCAGCGGCGAACCGTTCCTGACGGTTCCGGGAATTTTCACCGACGTGGTGGCGAGCGCGGTCGCCGCCGAGACGGGCCTGACGCCGGACCTGTCGACCACAGGCGGAACGTCGGACGCGCGCTTCATCCGCGCGCTCTGTCCGGTGGTGGAGTTCGGACTGGTCGGCGCGACCATGCACAAGGTCGACGAACAGGTCGCCGTGGCCGACGTGGAGGCGCTGACGCGCGTCTATCGGCGGATCATCGCGGACTATTTCGCCGCGTTCGGCCAGTCGCCTCAGTAGTCGACCGAAACCAGATACAGCCCATCCGGCGGGGCGACCGGCCCGCAGGCGGCGCGATCGCGCGCTTCGAGCGCTGCGGCGAAGTCGGAAATCGACCAGCGGGCGAGACCCACCTGCGCCAGGGAGCCCACCATGGAACGAACCTGGCGATGCAGAAAACTGCGCGCGGCGAATTCCAGGCGAACCTCGCCGCCGAACACGCCGACCGTGGCCGCATCGAGGGTCTTGAGCGGCGACTTCGCCTGGCAGGCGGAGTCGCGAAACGTGGTGAAGTCGTGAAGGCCGACCAATTGCTCGGCGGCCCGCGCCATCGGCTCGACCGCCAGCGGCTGCTTGATATGCCATACGCGGCCGCGGTTCAGGGCGGGAGGGCCGGGGCGGTTGAGGATCCGGTACATGTAGCGGCGTCCCGTGGCGGAAAACCGCGCATGGAAGTCCGCCTCGGCCAGTTCGGCGTGGACCACCGCGATCGGCTGGGGGACCAGATGGGCGTTTATCGCGTTCATCACCGTCGGCGCTGGCCAGTCCTTCCGCAGATCCAGGTGGATCACCTGACCGAGCGCATGGACGCCTGCGTCGGTGCGGCCGGCCGCGGCGATGCGAAGGGCCTCGCCGCTAAAGCCGCGGACCGCCGCCTCGATCGCCGCCTGCACGCTCGGCCCGTTCGCCTGGGCCTGGAAGCCTCGATAGGGACCGCCATCATATTCCACCGTCAGCCGATAGCGGGGCATCAGGCGAGCACGGTCCCCACGGGGATGGCAAACCCGCGCAGGAAGTCGGCGGCGTTCTGGGGCGCGCGTCCCTCGCGCTGAACGCGCAGCAGGCGCACCGCGCCGTCCTTGCAGCCCACCAGGAGGCGCTCGTCGAGGATGACGCCAGGCTCGCCGTCGACGTCTTCAAAGGTCGAGAGCAGGGCCTTCACGCGAACCTCGCCGCGCTCCGAGGCGACGGTGAACCATGCGCCGGGAAACGGCGACAGACCCCGGATGTGGCGATCGACGCGGCGGCCGGGGCGGTCCCAGCGGATGCGCGCCTCGGCCGGCCTGATCTTCCTGGCGTAGGTCGCCCCCTCATCCGGTTGCGGGGTGGCGATGGCGGATCCCTCGGCGACCAGGCGCATGACGCGCGCCAGCAACTCGGCGCCGGCGACAGCCAGGCGATCGTGCAGGGTTCCGGCCGTCTCCAGGGCGTCGATCCGCAGGGGGGTCGAGCCGAGCACCGGGCCCTCGTCGAGGCCGGGGGTCATGCGCATTACCTGCGCCGCCGTCACCGTATCGCCGGCCATGACCGCCCGCTGGATGGGCGCGGCGCCGCGCCAACGCGGCAGCAGCGAGGCGTGAAGGTTGAAACAGCCCAGACGCGGGGCGTCCAGAATGGCGGGGGTCAATATCTGGCCGAACGCCACCACGACCCCAGCGTCGAGGTCGAGTGCGCGGAAGGCCTCGACAGCGCCGGCGTCCTTCATCGAGACCGGCGTGCGGGCGGCAAGCCCGTGGGCCTCGGCGAAAGCGTGAACGGGCGACGGGCGGGGCGCCTGGCCCCGGCCGCGCGGCGCCGGCGGCTGGGAGTAGACGCAGGCGATCTCATGGCCGGCCTCGATCAGGGCGGCGAGTGAGGGAACGGCAAAATCGGGCGTGCCGAGAAAGGCGATGCGCATTTGGACTCTGAGGTCTCCTCCGCCCCCAAATGGGGCGGAGCCTGTCTAGGCGTCGACGCGCGCGGCCTTCCTGACCTTGGCGATGGCGCGCTCCCGCTTCAGCCGGGAAAGGTGATCGAGAAAAAGCACGCCGTTCAGGTGGTCGATCTCGTGCTGGATACAGGTCGCGTACAGGTCGTCGGCGTCTTCCTCAACGAGCTCGCCTTGATAGTTCAGGTACCGCAGGCGTACGCGGGCCGGACGTTCGACCTCGTCGAAGATGTCGGGCACCGACAGGCAGCCTTCTTCATACGGGATGGTTTCTTCGGAGGCCGAAAGGATCTCGGGATTGACGAAATAGCGCGGATCGCGCGGAGCGCCCTCGCCGCGCGACATGTCCATGACGATGACCCGCTTGGGAACTCCGACCTGGATCGCGGCCAGGCCGATGCCGGGAGCGTCGTACATGGTCTCCAGCATGTCATCCATCAGCGCGCGCAAGTCGTCGTCCACGCCAGCAACCGGCTTGGAGACCTGTTTCAAGGCGGCGAGGTCGGCGTCGACGGTCAGAATCCGGCGGATACTCATGATGCGGAATTAGGCGCCGCCTCCGCCAGCGTCAAGGCTGGGGCGAGCTTGACCAGCTCGCGGACGCTGGTCTCGACGGGTGTGAGTTCGTCGATGTCCTTGCCCTCGTGGTCGACTTGAAGATCCTCGAAGCGGCGCGCCTGCGTCAGAACCTGAGACTCCAGAGAGCCGACGAACTTGTTGTAGGCCCCCACGGCGGCTTCAAGCGACTTGCCGACCTTCTGCGCATGGTCGCCCATGGTAGCCAGGCGCTTGTAAAGCTCGCGCCCCAGCGTCGCGATCTCGGCGGCGTTGACGGCCTGTTTCTCGACCCGCCAGCCGTAGGCCACGACCTTGCACAAAGCGAAGAGTGTGGTCGGCGTGGTCAGGATGACGCGCCGCTCCATCGCCTGACTCATCAGGTCGGGCGCGCGATCCAGAGCCGCGGCGAGGAAGCCGTCCCCGGGGACGAACATGGCTACGAAGTCGGGTGAGCTGTCGAGCTTGTCCCAATAGGCGCGCGCCGACAGGCCCTGCATATGGGTGCGCAGGCTCAGGGCGTGACGCACGAAGGCGGCCTCCCGAACGGTGTCGTCGACGGCGTCCTGAGCCTCCATGAACGCGGTCAGAGAACACTTGGCGTCGATCACGAACATGCCGCCACCCGGAAGCTTGACCACCACATCGGGGCGATGGGCCGAGCCGTCGGCGTCGACGTGCATCTGCTCCTGAAAATCGAAGTTCGCGCGCAGACCGGCCATTTCGAGCACGTTGCGCAGCATCTGCTCGCCCCAGCGTCCCTGCACGCCGGCGCCGCGGCGCAGGGCGGCCGACAGCTTGCGCGCTTCCTCCTGCGTCGCGTTCGAGGCGGCGAGCAGCTGTTCGATCTGCGCCTTCAGTCCGCCCGACGCCTCGGCGCGGGATTTCTCGATCGCATCGACCTGGACCTGGAACTTGGCCAGGGTGTCGGCCACCGGCTTGAGTTGCGCCTCCAGCTTGGCCTGGGCCAGGGTGTCCTGCGCCTTGAAGGTCTCGGTCGCGCGCTTGACCAGTTCCTCGGCGACCGCGTTGGCCGACAGCGCGGCCTGAGCCCTGAGGATTTCGCCGTTGGAGAGCGATTGGGACTGAAGCAGGGCAAGCTGCGCCTGGGCCCTGCCGGCGCGTCCGCGCTCGGACATCGCCCACACCACGGCCCCGAGCGCGGACACGGCGGCGGCGGCGAACAGCATCCAAGGCAGCGGATTCATGATCCGTTCCATAGGCGGAGTCGGGCTGGTGCGCCAGTTCGTCCGTCACGCGGAGCGGCGGCCCCGGCCTACGCCGGTCGTCGGGCCCGCATGGCCTGGGCGATGGTGCCGTCGTCGAGCCAGTCGAGGTCGCCGCCGACGGGGACGCCGCGGGCGAGCATGGTGACGGACACGTCGGCCCCGGCGAGGCGGTCGGCCAGGTAGTGGGCGGTGGTCTGGCCGTCCACGGTCGCGGGAAGGGCGAGGACGACTTCCCGCACCTCCTCTCCGCCGGCGCGGCGCAGCAGTTCGCCAATTCGCAGCGCTTCGGGACCGACGCCGTCGAGCGCCGACAGCAGGCCGCCCAGCACATGGTATCGGCCGCGGAACGCATTGGCGCGCTCCATGGCCCAAAGCGATCCCACCTCCTCGACCACGCAAAGAAGGCTGTGATCGCGCGTGCGATCAGAGCAGATCGCGCAAGGGTCGCTGGTGTCGAGCGCGCCGCAGGTTGCGCACACGCGCACCTTGGCCGCCGCATCGGCGAGGGCGGCGCTTAGCGGAGCGAGCAGCTGTTCCCTCTTCTTAAGCAGCGTGAGCGTCGCGCGACGGGCCGAGCGCTGTCCGAACCCGGGCAGCTTGGCGAGCAGGGCGATCAGTCGCTCGATCTCGGGGCCGGCGGAGCTGGCCATCAGGCCGGGCCCCGACTCAAAATCCGGGCATTCCAGGCAGCCCCGCCAGGGGACCGGCGATGTCGCGCATGACCTCCGACTGGCGCGCGTCGAGCTTTCGCTTGGCGTCGGCGTGGGCGGCGATCACCAGATCGGCGATGATCTCGCCGTCCCCGGGATTGACCAGGGTCTCCTCGATGACGAGGCAGACGAGCTCACCGGTTCCCTTGAGAGTCACCCGCACGAGACCACCGCCGGCCGCGCCGTCGACCTCGCTCTCGGCGAGGCGCGCCTGGGCGTCCTGCAACCTGGCCTGCATCGCCTGGGCCTGTTTCATCAGGTTTCCGAGATCCTTCACGGCGGGCTAGTCCTCTTCATCGTCGTCATCGCCGGGCGCCGCCGGTTCGGGCGTGGCCATCTGGCGGACCTCCAGGATTTCGGTTCCCGGAAACGCCGCCATCACCGCTTGCACGAAGGGTTCGGCGACGGCCTCGGCCCAGGCCTGGGTCTGCGCGCGTTTCTGCCGTTCCAGCAGGGTTTCCGCGCCGCCGCCGCCTTCGGCGGCCACCAGCCACGGCTGGCCGGTCCACTCCTTGAGCCGAGCCACCAGCCGCTGAGCGAGATTGACCGGCGCCCCGGCAACGGGTTCGAAGGTGATCGCGCCGGGGCGAAAACTGATCGGCCGGACATATTTTTCGACATCGAGTCGCAGGGAAATGTCGCGCCGCTCATCGATCAGGCGCACCACGTCCTCGAACGACTGCGGCGTGGGCAAGGTCTGGGGCTGGGCGAGCGGCTGCGGCGCGGCGGCGCGGGCGACCGCCCCCGCGCCGCCGCCGCCGCCGGAAAGTCCACGCCCTGTCGGACCGGGCGAGTCACCGGCGCGGAGCGCCTTGAGCGCATCCTCGGGCCCCGGCAAGTCCGCCGCATAGGCCAGGCGGATCAGGACCATTTCGACGGCGGCGGCCGCATGGGGCGCCCTGCGCACTTCGTCATGGGCCTTGAGCAGCATTTGCCAGAGCCGTGACAACGTTCCCGCGGACAAGGCGGCGCCCAGGGCGGCAAGCCGGGCGGCCTGGTCCCTGGGTAGGGTAAGGGCGTCGGGTCCCAGGGCCTTGGCCACCGATGCGCCATGACAATGCTCCAGCAAGTCGAGCATCACCGTCACCGGGTCGGCGCCGAAACCATGAAGAGCGCGGAACGCCTGTATGGCCGCACCCGCCTCGCCGCGCACCGTTTTCTCGAAGAGTTCGATCGTCTGGGCCCGATCAGCCAGGCCCAGCATGTCGCGCACGATCGCGGCGGTGACAGCCTGACCGGCGTCGGCCTGCACTATGGCCTGATCGAGGAGGGACTGGGCGTCACGCACCGAGCCTTCGGCGGCCCGCGCGATCAAGGTCAGCGCCTCGCCGTCGATCCGCGCGCCTTCCGCCTCCGCGATCGCCGCCAGATTGGCGCTGAGCACCGCCGGCTCGACCCGGCGCAAGTCGAAGCGCTGGCAGCGCGAGAGGATGGTCACCGGCACCTTGCGGATCTCGGTGGTGGCGAAGATGAACTTTGCGTGCGGCGGCGGTTCCTCCAGCGTCTTCAACAATGCGTTGAACGACTGCGTGGAGAGCATGTGCACTTCGTCGATGACATAAACCTTGTAGCGCGCTTCGGCGGGCGCATAGCGCACGCCGTCCAGGAGTTCGCGCATCTCGTCGACCTTTGTGCGGCTGGCCGCATCCAGTTCGAGCACGTCGAGGTGGCGTCCATCGACGATCGCCTTGCAGTGACGGCCTTCGACGGCGAGGTCTTCCACACTGGGGCGATGGACGCTGTCGCTCTCGTAGTTGAGGGCGCGGGCGAGCAGTCGGGCTGTGGTGGTCTTTCCGACGCCGCGCACGCCGGTGAGCATGAACGCATGAGCGATACGCCCGGTCGCGAACGCGTTCTTCAACGTCCGGACCATGGCCTCCTGGCCGATCAGATCTTCGAAGGTCTGGGGACGGTACTTGCGCGCCAGCACCTTGTAGGCGGTCTGGCTCTGCGACGCCTCGGACATCGCAGGCGCCGACCCGCCGAACATGTCGCTCGTCGCCTCGTCACGCTCGGGTCGTTCGTTTTCGAGCGTGAGGTCCAGATCGGTCATCGATGTCCCGGCGGGGAGGACGGTTTGGAGGGGTCGCGGTGGAGACCGGCAGACGACCCGAAGTAAATCTCGTTACGGCTGCTTCCTTCCGGACCTGACCGGGTTGGCGAGGCCTTCGCCCATCGCCGATCTCCACCCCCTATATCGCGTGGCTATGCCGCCGGCGCAAGCGGGCGAACTCGCACTGAACCTTTCGACGAGAAAAGGATTGGCATTGGACGCGTGAACCTAAGGCGCGGCCGTGCGCAAGGGTGACGGGCGGGCGGGGACATCCTAAGAAAGAGCGATGACCCTGACCGCATTCTCCAACGTCTTCGCCGGCAACCCCCTCGATCGCGCCAGTGACAAGCGCGGCGACGCTGCGTGGATCTCCGAACAGCTGGGCTCGCCCGAGTGCCTGGCCATGGCCATGTGGAACGGCAAGCCGCTGGTCGAGACCGCCAAGGACGGGGGCGTCCAGCTGTCCTATCTGCCGGCGAAGATGGCGCGCGAGTTGTCGGGCGGCCCCGAGCGGCTACTGTTCATGGGCCTCTGGCAGGGCGCCGCGGTGTTCGCCGTCGACATCGACACCAGCGCCGACCCGGCGGACGGACCGCTTGGGGGTCTCGGCCGATTCGAGGATCTGCGAACCATCGCCACGGCTCTGCCGGCGGGCGACGCCGGTATCGCGGCCACCGCCCGAGCCATGTTCGAGTGGCGCCGCCGCCATCGACATTGCGCAAATTGCGGCGAGCCCAGCGTCGTGGCCGAGGCGGGATGGAAGCGTATCTGCCCAACCTGTGAGGCGCAGCACTTTCCGCGCACCGATCCGGTGGTCATCATGCTGGCCGTGTGCGGTGAGCGCTGCCTCCTGGGCCGAGGCGCGCACTTTCCGCCGCGCATGTACTCGGCGCTGGCCGGTTTTCTCGAGCCGGGCGAATCGATCGAGGAAGCCTGCGCCCGCGAGCTGTTCGAGGAAGCCGGTCTGCGCGCGACGCGCGTCCGCTACCATTCGACACAACCCTGGCCCTATCCGTCGTCGCTGATGATCGGCCTGATCGCCGAGGTCGCCGAGGGAGAAGCCGTTCCCGACAACGTCGAGATTCACGAGGTGCGCTGGTTCTCCCGCGAGGAAACACGCTCACTGCTGGCCGGCGGCGTGCCGGATGCGTTGGCGCCTGGCGCATTGGCCATTGCCCACCAGCTTATCAAGGCCTGGGCGGAGGAAGGCTGATATGAAGCGGATGAAAAAGAGAACCTTCCTGGAAAAAGGTCTGGAATCCACCCTCTTCGCTTCCCGCTGGCTGCTGGCGCCGTTCTATCTTGGGCTGGTGATCGCGCTGGCCACCTTGCTGATGGTCTTTCTGCGAGAGCTTGTCGGCGAGCTGTCGCACATCATGTCCATGACCTCCGAGGACGCGATCCTCATGGCCCTGTCGCTGATCGACCTGTCGCTGGCCGGCAACCTGATCGTGCTGGTGACCTTTTCAGGCTACGAGAACTTCGTTTCGAAGATGGAGTCGGCCAATGTTGCCGACCGGCCCGACTGGATGGGGACGCTG
Organism: Caulobacterales bacterium; assembly: GCA_038206535.1. GTDB lineage: Bacteria > Pseudomonadota > Alphaproteobacteria > Caulobacterales > Caulobacteraceae > Acaudatibacter. The sequence goes on along the minus strand of JBBRAV010000056.1, from coordinate 3,149 downwards.
GATTTTTCGGAACTGAAGCTGAAAGTGATCGCCTCCATCGTCGCCATATCGGCGATCGCGCTGCTGCGGGCCTTCATGCAACTTCTCCAGCCGCACGTGGTCGTGGATCAGAACAAATATGTGTGGCTGGTCATCGTCCACCTGACCTTCGTCATCTCCGGCGTCCTGCTGGCGACGATGGATTGGATGGCGTCCCGAGTCGTGCACCATCCCGCGGTGGAAGCCACCGAACCCACCGAACCGACGACCTGACGGCGAAGAGCGGCGCGGCTCGCCGCCGGCGGTCGGTCGCCGGCCGATCCGCCTAGAGCGCGCGGAACGGATCGGCGGCGAACACGCCGAGTATCTCGAAGTGATCACTGAAAAAGCCGAGCTCCTCGAATGCGAGGGCCAAGCCCGCGTCGTTCGGGCGCCCGTCCACCTCGGCGTAGAACAAAGTCGCGGAAAAGACGCCGTTCTCCATATAGCTTTCCAACTTGGTCATGTTGACGCCATTGGTCGCGAAGCCGCCCAGGGCCTTGTACAACGCGGCCGGAATGTTGCGCACGCGAAAGACGAAGCTCGTCACGCAGCCCACCCCGGGGGGCGGAGCGGGAGGGTTGGGGTCGGCCGACATCACGATGAAGCGGGTGGTGTTGTGCGCCTCGTCCTCGATGTCGGTGAGCAGTATCTCCAGACCGTAGAGCCGCGCCGCAAGCGCCGGGGCGATCGCGGCGCGATGCGGATCGGGTCGAGCGGCCAGCGCCCTGGCCGCGCCCGCCGTGTCGCCCGCCGGCTCTGTTCGCACGCCCAGCCGCCGCAACATCCTGCGGCATTGCCCCAGCGCGATTGGCATGCTGGCGACGGTGCGCACGTCTTCCAGCGCCACGCCGGGATTGGCCATCAACTGAAAACGAATCGGCTTGAAGCGCTCTCCGATGATCTTCAGCCCCGAGAGCGGCAGAAGATGATGGACGTCGGCCACGCGGCCGGCGATGGAATTCTCCACCGGAATCATGGCCAGTTCGCAGTCGCCGCGCTTGACCGCCTCGAACGCGTCCTCGAACGCGACGTGCGGCACCGGCTCGTAGTCGGGAAAATAGCTGCGGCAGGCTTCGTCGCTGTTGGCGCCAGGCTCTCCCTGGAAGGCGATCCGGCTCATCGAAAGCCGCCAGCCATTTGGCGCGCGAAAGCGCGCGCGACTTCCAGATCCGATGGCGTGTCGACAGAGATCGGCGCGGCGTCCGTGACGCTGGCCCAGACTGCCAGGCCCATTTCGAGCGCGCGCAGCTGTTCGAGCTTTTCCCGCCGTTCGAGAGGCGAGGGCGGCGCGGCGCAGAACCGCGCCAAGGCCTCGCGCCGGTAGGCATAGACACCGTAGTGGCCCCAGACAGGCCCGACTCCGTAGAGCGTGGATCGGGTGAAATAGAGAGCGCGACCGACCCGCTCACCTTCACCCATGGCAAGCACGGCCTTGGGCAGATGGGGATTGTCGATATCGGTCTCCGGCGCGGCGGCCACCAAGGTGGCGATATCGCAGACCGGCTGCGATGCGAGGAGCGCGACCGGATCTGTAAGGAGATCGGCCGAGACGAAAGGCATGTCGCCCTGCAGGTTGATCACCACGTCGTGGCGCCCCCTCGGGTCCACGGCCCCCAGGGCGGCGAGGACCCGGTCGGAGCCGGACGGGAGTTCTGGATCGGTCAACACCGCATGACCGCCCGCGCGCTCCACCGCCCTCACGATCTCCACATCTCCGGCGGCGACCACGACAGGACCAACCCCGGCTTGCTCGGCGCAACGCAGCACGCGGACGATCATGGCGACGCCGCCGATGTCGGCCAGCGGCTTGCCGGGCAACCGCGTGGCGGCCATGCGAGAGGGTATGAGCACGATCGGAGTCATGGTTCCATTGGGCCGCGCGCTTCGCGCAATGGGCGTTTGCGCCCGGGCCGGTAGCGTGTAAGAGACGCCGACGCAACCAGGGGCGGGATGGGGAGACGGCGATCCCTACCGCGCGCAATTTTCCAGGGATCCAAGCCAGAGCGATGAGCGACCTCACGACCAATAAGATTCTCGCGGCTATCCTGGCCGTGGCGCTGCTGATCGTGGGCCTCAACGCTGTGATTCCCGAACTGTTCGAGACGTCGCCTCCGACCAAGGTCGGATATGCGATCACCGTCGCCCCGGACGCCGCGGGCGGCGGCGAAGTCGCCGATACGCCCCCAGACTGGGGCGCCGTGCTGAAGACCGCCGATGTCGCCGCCGGCGAGGCGAAGACCACGGCGTGCAAGTCGTGTCACGTCTTCGACGCCTCCGGAACCAACAATATCGGCCCTGGCCTCTATGGCGTTGTCGGACGCAAGCCGGGGAGCCATCCTGCCTTTTCATACTCGGCCGGCATGATGGCCTTCGCCGCGAAGCAACCGGTCTGGGACTACGATCACCTATACATGTTCCTCAAGGCGCCGCAGACCTATATTACCGGCACCAAGATGTCCTTCATCGGCCTCAAGCAGCCGCAGGATCGGATCAATGTGATCGCCTACCTGCATTCGCTGGGTTCCACCCTGCCCGTTCCGGCGCCGCAAGGCGCGGCCTCCGCCCCGGCGACGATGGGAGCCGCGGCGCCTGCGCCGGACGGAGCGGTCTCCGCACCGGCAACGAGCGCCGCGCCGGCCACGACGGCCAAGGGGGCCGTGCCGGCAAGCGCGGGGGCGCCCGCCAGCGCCCGCGCGCCCGGCTGATCCCCCGCGGAGCGGCTCAGCCGAGCCGACCCGCTTGGGCTATTGACCAGCTTCCCAATGCAAGCGGTCTTGCACCGCGTCGCGGCCGCCGTTAGGGTCCGCGCCTTCGCTCGCCGGGGCCCACGACGCCCCGTCCCACGACCTGGAGAGGTGGCTGAGCGGTTGAAAGCACCGCACTCGAAATGCGGCATACTCGCAAGGGTATCGAGGGTTCGAATCCCTCCCTCTCCGCCAGGGCCGCTTGAAATTGCTTATATTTTGGGGCCAACGCGCTGGCGTTCCCCGGTCGTGTCCCGGGACGTGGTGTAGCTGCGGGCGGTAGCGGAGCCGCTCGCGAAGCGCGCTTCCCAACAGCGCTGTAGCGAGCGAGCGGCTGCGCGGGCCGTCACGACGGGCGGTGGGTGGTCATCCGCGATTCTTCGG
>JBBRAV010000055.1:0-26232 GCA_038206535.1 Caulobacterales bacterium | reverse complement strand
GGGTGGGGGGGGGGGGGGGGGGGGGGGGGCGGGCGGGCCGCGGAAACGACGACCGCACCCCCGTCGAGAATGCGAAAATCGCACCCGGTTCCGGCCAGCAGTTGGCCGAGGGCCTCACGCAAGGTCAGATGGGCGTGGAGGCCATCCGAGGTCGGTCTGCAAAGCCCCACCGTTGTCATCGACAGGGACACTCTGGCCTGAACCGCGAACGCGATCAGGTCCGACGTCAAGGAGCCCCGGGAAATCCTGAAGTAGAAGCGCTCGTCCTCAGCCTCCGCGGCGGACGCCAATAGGCAGCACAGCGAGGCGGCCGCGATCACGACTGGCAAGACCGATTTCGGAGCGCGCCTCGACGGGTACAAGCACGCGACCCTCATGCGGTGACTTTAACGCCCTATTAGCATGATCCCGCTCGCGGAGTGAATCGCCGTTACCGGAAGGAAACCCTGGATGGCGCGGATGACCGCGTCCTCGTCATCGATTTTCAGCGCCCCAGAAAACATCAGACGCGCCGCGGATCCCTGGGCGCGAATCGGAACCGCGAAATAGCGGCTGAGATCGAGCGTGATCTCGGCCAAGGTCCGGTTGCTGTAAACGACATAGCCGCTGCGCCAGGCGAGCACGTCGTCGGCCGGCACACGCAGAACATTGGAAGCTGTCTGGCCTTCCACGTGCCGCAACTGATCCCCCGGACCCAGCCTGACCGCGGCCGCGGTTGCATCGTTGGCGGGTTGAACCCTGACGAGGCCCCGGTTGACCGTCACCGCCACGAGGCCGCCATAGCGCAGGATGTCGAACTGTGTTCCGACGACCGTGACTTTCTGATCGCCCACCGCGACGACGAACGGATGGGCGTGATCCTTGGCAACGTCGAAGATGGCCTCGCCGCTCTCGAGGGTGACCCGACGATGGCGGTGATCCACCCACGCGATGAGGCGCGATCCCGTGTTCAGCTCCACGCGGCTGCCGTCGGCGAAGGCGATCTCACGCCGCTGGCCGACATCTGTGGCGTAGGTTTGTGCGGACGGGCCGAAGGGCTGCATCAGCCACGCTCCAGCGAGAGCGAGGACGGCGCTCGCGGCCACAGCCACCGACGGCCACCACCGGCGCGTCGGTCGGGACTTTACGATGTCGCGTCTGCGGCGATAGGCGCCGAGGTTTGGCGTCGCCGCGTCGGGCCGGGCTTGCGGCAAGGCCAGTAGGTCGGTGGCCCGGTCGCTGAATTCGAAATAGAGCCGCTCGGCCTCGTCGAACGCCTCGCGGCGGTGAACGTCGCCCCGAAGCCAGGACTCGAGAGCCAGCCATTCGACCTCCGTCGCGTCGCCGGACTGGACACGGATCACCCAGGCGGCCGCCTCATCGCTCAGCGACTCGGGACCGTGCGTCGCCGGGTGGTTCATGTCGCCGAAATCGTTCACTCGTTACGCTCTTTACCCGAGAGGATGACGCGCCAAAGAGGGCGCGCCTACCATATTAACGACACAATCCCCGCACCCCCTCACCCCCTCCGATGAAAAAAATGCATGCGTCTCATTCGCGAAGAATCGGAATGAGCTGGCCCAGCGCGGCCATGATGTGCTTTTCCACGGCGCTGCGGGATATCCCCATGGCCTCCGCCGTCGCCGCGTGACTGAATCCTTCCAGCTTATGCAGCCGAAAAGCCTTGCGCCTTTGTGGGGGAAGGGTTTCCAGGGCGTCCAGCATTTTCGCCAGACGCTGACGACCGGCCACGACCGCGTCGGCCGGCGGCTCGTTGGCGATATCCTCGCCGCCCGCGCGTACATGACGGCTTTCCTGCCACGCGTCGTCTCGCGCCTCGGTCCGCCGACTTTTGCGGACGCGGTCGAGCATCAGATTGGTGCCCAGGCGATAGAGATAGCTCACAGGGTTCTCGATTGGCCCGATCTCGACCGTCGCGAGGCGGACATAGATATCCTGGACGACATCCTCCGCCTCCGCCTCGGAATTGAGGCGCAGTGTGAAATAGCGGAGCAGCGCGGCGCGCTTGTCCAAAAAAACGCCGGCCAGATCTGTCGCCGCGGCGTCGCTCAAACCGGCGCCCCGACAACTAATCTCGCTAGCCGGGTGAGGGACCGCGACCACTGCGACGTCTGACAGGTAGGCGTTCGTCGCCATCCAGTCGGAGGTACGGCTTTGCAAGCCACCAGCATCGAGTTCGCCGTCAACGGTCGCACACTATCCCGGCCGCCCGAAGCCCGCCGCATCGAACTCGAGCGGCGCGGCGGTTCGGCGAACGATGGTCCCATAACGGTTTTCCTGTATTCGCACGATACTTTCGGCCTTGGCCACCTGCGTCGCAATCTCGCGATCGCCCACCGCCTGCTGGAAACTCCCGGGCAATTCGTCGTTCACCTGCTGACCGGCTCTCCGGTTATCACCTGTTGGGCCCTGCCGCCGGGATTGAACGTACAGGCGCTGCCCCCCGTCGTGAAGGTCGGCGCAGAGCGTTACGAATCGCGCGACCGGAAAAGCTGCTTCGGCCTGACCAAGGGCTATCGCGAAGCGTTGATCCTCAAGCTGGTTTTGCAACATCAGCCCGATGTCTTTCTGATCGACCATGCGCCAGCGGGCATGAATGGCGAACTGCTGTCCACTCTGGCGCTGATTCGCCGCGAAATGCCGCACACCCGGGTCATGCTCGGCCTGCGCGACATCCTCGACAGTCCAGCGATCGTTCGCAAACTCTGGCGCGAGCAGGACATCCACGCCCTGCTCGACCAAGCCTACGACGACATTCTGGTATACGGCAGCCGCGTGCACTTCGACGTCGTCGAAGGCTACGGCATGACCGGCCGGGCCGCCTTAAACGTCCGTTATTGCGGACACGTCGTGGCGGCGCCGGACTCTCGCCCGGCCCCCGCGATGGACGATCCAGCATCCCCCCCCCCGTGCTGGAATGTTGCTCGCGCGGCCGGGCGGGAGACAATTCTGGTGACGGCCGGCGGTGGCGGCGACGGCTTCTTCCTGATGAGCGCCTACCTCGAGGCGCTGTCGACGATGCCCAAATCCGACCGCTATTCGGCCATCGTCACGGGGCCATTGATGTCCAGCGACGAGAGCCGCGCGCTGCAGATGATGGCGGCCGGCCGCGACGATGTCGAGTTTATCGGCTACACGACTGATTTGGTCCCCAGCCTGCGAACCGCCGATCTCATCGTGGCGATGGCGGGCTACAACACCAGCGCCGAGATCATCGCCGAGCGCAAAAAGGCGATCCTCGTCCCCCGCGCCGCTCCTCGCGCCGAACAGAGACTGCGCGCGACCCAGCTGGCCCGTATGGGTGTGGTCCGGTCCGTGGAAGCCGGTCCGGGCCTGGCCGCCGCCCTCGCGACGATGGTTCCGGACGCGCTTGCTTCGCCCCCTCCCCCCGCGTCCGCTTGGGCTTCGCTGGACCTCAACGGGGCCCGACGTGTCGCCGAATATCTTTTGTCTCTTCGCGCGTTCGCGGCCCAGCCGATGTTCCGTGGCCCCATGGGAAAGCCGGCATGACGACGACACACCCCCCCGCCTTTCGCGCCGAGGTCCCGGAGCCGGTCGCCTATATCATGAAGCGCTACCCGCGCCTGACGGAGACCTTCATCGTCAACGAGATCCGGGCCATGGAGCGTCTGGGCGCCAACTTGCACATCTTCTCTCTGCTAACGCCCGAGCCGCCGCCGCATCATCCGATCGTCGCCGAAGTGGCCGCCCCGATCCACGCGACATCCGACCACGGACCTGAGAAGTGGAGGGCGCTGGTGCGCGCCCACGTTGCGGCGATCAGGACCGCGCCCGTGCGCTACACCGGCGCCTTCGCGAGGGCCTGCGTCTGGTCTCTGCAATCGTCCAATCCACTATCGGTGTGGCGGCAGTTCATCCGAGCCGGATTCGTCGCGACGATCTGTCGCCGCGAGGGCGTCCGCCGGATACATGCGCATTTCGCCAACGCGCCGTCGGCGGTGGCGCACTTCGCCAGCCTGATGTCGGGTATTCCGTTCAGCTTCACCGCCCACGCCAAGGATCTGTATCTCACGCGCAGACCCGTCATCCGGCGGCGCGTGCGGGCGGCGACCTTTGTCGCCACCTGCACCGGCTACAACGCGCGCTACCTGGAAGATCTCGCCGGAGAAGACTGGGGCAAGATCAATCTTGTCTATCACGGGATCGACCTTGGCCTGTTTGCGGCCCGCGACCCCGACAGGGTGACCGTCGGCGTGACGCCCTTGATCCTCTCCGTGGGCCGGCTGGTCCCCAAGAAGGGCCACGACGATCTGATCGCCGCCTGCGCGATGCTGCGCGATCAACGGTTTGCCTTCCGCTGCAAGATCGTCGGCGAGGGGCCGCTGCGCGAAGCCTTGCAGACGCAGATCGACGCCGCGGGCCTGTCGGAGATCGTGACGCTCGAAGGGGCGATGACGCACGAGGACCTGATCGAACTCTACAAGCTCGCCGACCTCTTCGCGCTCGCGCCCCGCATCGAGCAGAACGGCGACCGCGACGGCATTCCAAACGTGATCGCCGAGGCGATGGCGATCGGCGTGCCGGTGGTGTCCACCGATGTGTCGGGCATCCCAGAGCTAGTGCGGCCAGGCAAGACCGGGCGCCTGACGCCGCCTCAAGACCCCGCTTCCTTGGCGCGGGCCATGACCGCGTCCCTGCAAGACAGGCGTTCGGCCCATCGCATGGCCCTGGCCGGGCGGTCCTTGCTCGAAAGCGAGTTCGATCTGTGGACGACCACGCGCAAACTGCACGCGCTGATCGACTGTGAACATTGCGACGGGTCCGACCATGATGCGCGCCATGGCGTCGCCCCTCCCAGCCCGGTCCAAGGTCTGGGGGTGCAGCTTGCCTAGCCGGCAGTTCGGCGTCTGCGCGACCTACCGAAGGTTTTGGCCCGTGCTCGCCGTACAGCGTGGCAGGGTTTCCCTGGCCATAGTGATGACGCTGGCTGCGTCCGGCCTGCCGGTCCTGGCGCCGATTCCGGTGAAGCTGGTGATCGACGGGATCCTCGAAGGCCACCGGCACGGCTGGCCCATGCCTCATCTGCCGAAGATGGAGCTGATCGCCTTGCTGGCCTTGGCTTCGGCCGTGCTCGCCACGCTCTCGGCCGTCTCGTCCGCGATCCAGAAGCAGATCAGCGCACGCATTTCCGAGCGCATGACGATGGACCTGCGGCTCATCTGCCTCGACCGGTTGATGCTGTTGACGCCGCTTTGCAGGGCCGCCGATCGCAGCGGCGAGCTGGGACTGCGCCTGGTCGACGACGTGCAGCAAGTCGCCCGCCTGTTTACCAGAACGGGCCCGGTGATCCTCAACTACGGCCTGATCTTCCTCTTTACCCTGATCGCCATGCTGCTGATCAATCCGTGGCTTGGCCTGATCGCAACCCTCACCATCGTGATGCTTGGCTTGATGGTGCGCTTTGCCGCGCGGCCGTTGAACGCGACCTCGGGCGCCAAACGCAGACAGGAAGGCAAGGTCGCCGGCGCGGCTCAGGAGATCCTGCGCTCCCTCTCCTTCATTCAGGCGTCCGGCGCCGAGCGTGACGTACGCATCCAGTTCGCGAATCTCAACCGCGCCAGCCTGGCGGCGGGAGTCGCGGAGTCCTGGGCGGCGGTTCGCCTCGAACGAACCATGCAAATCGCCCGGGGACTGGTCGCCGCGCTGATCCTGGGCGGCGGCGGCCTCCTGGCGGTTCAAGGCCACCTCAGCGCGGGCAGCCTGACCATCACGGTCATTTATCTCAACCAGATGTTGAGGCCGTTGGAAAAGATCAATGATCTGGCCTCGGCCGTTACCGGCGCCACCTCGCGGGCCGCCCGGCTGACAGAGTTGCTCGATCGCCACGAGCGTCTCGACCGGAGCGGAACGTTCAAGACCGAGCGGGCGCGCGGACTGATCACCCTCGCCTCCCCGGAATTCGCCTACGAAGCCGGGCGCGCGTTCCATTTCGACGACATTACCCTGCCCGCGCGCGCTTTCATTTCGATCGAAGGACCCAGCGGGGCGGGAAAGTCGACGTTGCTGGCGCTGCTCACCCGGTTATTCGACCCGGTCAGAGGCGTGATCCGGCTGGACGAGCATGACTACCAGGATTGGGATCTCGCGAGCCTGCGCGCGCAGTTCGCCATCAGTCCCCAGGCGCCGCCGCTGATGTCGGGCACGGTGCGATCCTGGCTGACGATGGGCGGCGTGACGGCCGATGACACCGGGCTTTGGAAGGCGCTGAAGGCGGTGTCGCTCGCCGAGACCCTGCTGGCGCGGGGCGGTCTGGACGCCGCCCTGGGTGAGGCGGGCGCCGGTTTCTCCGGCGGGGAACAAGCCCGCCTGGCGTTGGCGCGCGCCCTCGCGGCCGATCGCCCTATCCTGCTGCTGGACGAGCCGTTCGCCAACGTCGATCCGGCGTCGGCGGGCGTCATGCTCGAAGCGCTGGCCCGCGAAAAAGGCCGGCGTACGATTGTCATCGTCACCCACCAACCCCTGCCCGAGCACTTCGCCGATGTTCGACTGCGCATGGAGGCTGGCCGGCTGAGCCAGCTCGAAGCGCGCGCCGTGAAGGTATCGGCCTAGACCCGCGCCCGGCCGAGCGGGGTCCGCCCAAGGCCGTGAGCTTTGAGACGAACGGAGACGACCATGAAACCCAGCGCGATGATCTATTGCCAGCATTCCGTGGGCTTGGGCCACTTCGTGCGCTCGATGACTCTGGCGCGCGCGATGACCGAAGTGTTCGACGTTACCTTCGTGAGCGGCGGTCGACCGCCGGCCGGGATCGCGCCGCCAGAGGGCGTCCGGTTCGAATCCCTGCCGCCGATCGCCATGGCCGAAGGGGGCACTCTCACCGCGAGAGACGACATCGGCGCCACCTTCGCCGCGCGCCGTGGCCGCCTTATTCAGTTGGCGCACGAGATTCAGCCGGACCTTCTCGTCGTGGAGCTCTATCCCTTTGGGCGAAAGAAGTTCGCGGTCGAGATCGATCCGCTGATCGACACCGTGCGCGCCCGTGGCGGGAAGGTGGCGTGCAGCGTCCGCGACGTGCTGGTCAATGGCAAGGCCGATCAGGCGCGGCATGATGACCAGGCGGCGGCCAAGCTCAACGCGATGTTCAATCTGGTGCTGGTGCATTCGGACGAACAGATCTTTCGGATCGAGGAAAGCTTCAAACCGGGCGTCGCGCTCGAACCTCCGATCTTCCACACCGGCTATGTGTCGCAAGCGCTTTGTGGGCCGACTGACGATGGAACGCCGGCCGATGCGACGCTGGTGTTGGCCGGTGGCGGCGCGGTGGGCCAAAATCTCTACCGCACGGCTCTGGCCGCACAGCCGCGTCTCTGGGGCGCGCGGCGCTGGCCGATGAGGCTGATCGCGGGGCCCCTCTTCCCCCAGTCGCACTGGTGGTCGCTGGTCGAGGAGGCGCGTGGCGTGCCCGGCTTGCAATTGGTGCGCGAGGTCGCGACCATGACCCCGTCATTGCGCGCCGCGGGCCGGGTGGTCAGTCAGTGCGGCTACAACAGCGCGCTGGAAATCGTTCAGGCCGGAATACCGGCGCTGTTTGTCCCGTTCGCTCGCGCGACGGAGACCGAACAGACGGTTCGCGCCGAGCGGTTCCGCGCCTTGGGCCTGTGCGAATGGGTGGCCGAAGACGGCCTCGACGGCGCCGTGCTCGCGGAGCGTCTGCTACGCCCGCGGATCGAGCGAGACAGGGCCTGTCTGAAAATGGACGGGGCCGCCGTCAGCGCGGAATTGCTCAAGGACCTTGTCGCGTGAAGGCCCTGGAGGTTGCGCTCGATCGACGTGACGCACCGTTGGACGTGTTCTTTCGGGACGATGACGCCGGCTGGGAGATGGAAGCGCTAGACCGCATGCTGGAGATCTTCAGCCGGCACGCCTGCCCCGTCGACCTTGCCGTGATCCCGGGCGCGCTCGATGTGTCGGTGGCGACCCGGCTCAACGCCTGGCGCGTCGCCAGTCCTCGCATTGGTTTCCACCAGCACGGATATTCGCATCAGAACCATGAGCCGACGGGCGAACGAAAATGCGAGTTCGGTCCGACGCGGTCGACGAACGAACAGTGTGGCGACATCGCGGTCGGGCGGCGGCTGCTGAGCGCCTATCTCGGCGATACCGACCCGATCTTCACACCCCCCTGGAATCGCTGCTCGGCCGGCGCCACGGCCCACTTGCCCGAACTCGGGTTCGCGATGGTGTCGGCCGACGGCCCGCCGCCAGGCGTCGGGCCGGGCCTCGCGCAGTTGCACGTCACGTTCGACTGGGAGAAGGCGAGGCGGCAGGAAAGGCTCGAGGCGGCGCTGGCGCACGCTCTGGCCGCCGAAACCGGGCCGGTCGGCCTCATGCTGCATCACGCAACTCTCGATGGGCCGGGCTTCGACGCCCTGGACACAATTGTCGGCCTTCTCGGCCGCGGCGCCATGATCACGGTCAGGAGCATGCGGCATTGGCTCGGACGTTGAACCACGCCTGGATCGCCGCCGGTGGGCTGTTGGCGTCCGCCTGGGCGAGCGCGGCCTTGGCCGCACCGGATCCGGATGCTCAGCCGGCGTCGATCGTCGATCTCGCACGCTCGCTGGGAATCTCTCAGGACCAGACGCGGCCGGCGAACCCGTTGACCGTCAATGTGTTCGGCAAGCCGATGATCATCGGCGGCGAACTGAGCGCGCCGGCGCAATGGCGAAGCAACTATGCCTTCACCGACGGCGGTGGCGATGATCAGATCAAGACCTCGCCCTCATTGGAGGTCGACGACATCTGGGCGCTGTCGGACACGCTGGCGACCTTCGTCAGCCTGACGCCGCAATTCGATTCGACGGTCTATCGAGAGGGTGGCGGGGCGTCGACGACCGGCGGGATCGAACTGAGCCAGGCCTGGCTGATCAAGACACGGCTGTTCGGCACCCCGTTCGCCCTGCAGGTCGGGCGACAATTCTATCAGGACGAGCGCGAGTGGTGGTGGAACCAGAATCTCGATTCGGTGAGGCTCCACTATTTCGGCCGCAATCTAACCGCGTTCATCGGGGTCGGGCGCGAACTCGGCCACAAGTCGACGCTCGCTCCCACGCCGCTCGGTGATCCTGGAGTCGTGCGCGTTCTGGGCAATGTGCAATGGTCGTGGGCGCCGCGGCAGACGCTGGAGGCCTACTTTCTCGACCAGAACGACCGGTCGCACGAAATGGTCGAGAATCGCGTGGTGGCGCATGACGTCAACGATCAAGGCGAGTCCAATCTGACCTGGTTCGGGCTGCGCGCGCGCGGGCGCTTCAAAGGCGGGTTTCCGTTGAAGGTCTATTATTCGGGCGACGTCGCCGGCGTCACCGGGACACAGACCACGGGGACGTTCACGCCGGTCAGCGCCACCCAGGACATGGTCACCCAGGTTGCGAGCCAGAAGGTGCGGGGCTGGGCCTACGACGCCTCCGTGACGCTCGAATCTCCCTTCAGACCGACGTTCTATCTGACGCTGGGATATGCTGACGGATCGGGTCACCGCGCGGCGGACGGCGCGCTCGCCTATGCCTTCCGGCAGAGCGGGCTGGACGCCAACGCCGGCAAGTTCCGCGGCCTGGGTCGCTTTCATTACTACGGTGAAGTTCTGCGCCCGGAGCTGTCCAATCTGGCGATCTCGACGGTGTCGTTGGGCGCTCCGGTGACCGTGCGCGACTCGATCGAGACGGTGTGGCACCACTACCGCCAGCCGGTGGCGGACACGCGCATCGCCGGCGCCTACCTGGGCATCGATCCCAATGGGGTGGCCCACGACATCGGTGACGAAGTCGATCTCGTCGTGAGCCACCGCCCCAACGACGCGGTGGACCTGGAATTCGTGGCCGGCGGCTTCCGCGCGGGACCGGCGTTCGACAGCCGGCAGGGCGCCTGGGCCAGCCTGGTGAAGATCAAATTGAACCTGAGTTTTTGAGCCAATTCCTTGGCGATGGGAGTACGTCCATGCGGATCGTGATTGTCGGCGGCGGCTATGTGGGGCTGGTATCCGGGGCCTGTTTCGCCCGGATGGGCGTCGACGTCACGATCGTCGAAGCCGACGAGGCGAAGGTTTCCGCGCTGCGGAACGGGATCATCCCAATCTATGAGCCGGGCCTGGGCCAGCAGGTCGCCGATGGCGCGCGCGCCGGTCGTCTGCATTTCGAGAACGCGCTGGCGACAGCCCTGTCCGGCGCCGCCGTCGTGTTCCTCGCCGTCGGCACACCCTCGCGACGCGGTGATGGACACGCGGACCTTACCTTCGTGTTCGAAGCCGTGTCGCAGATCGCCGCGGCGCTGACCGGGCCGGCGATCATAGTGACGAAGTCGACGGTGCCTGTCGGCACCGGCCGTCGGATCCAGGACATGATGATCGATCTGCGCCCCGACCTCGAGATCGATGTCGCCTCCAACCCCGAATTTCTGCGCGAAGGCAGCGCCATCGAGGATTTCATGCGGCCGGACCGGGTGGTGATTGGAACCGAGAGCGCCCATGCGCGCGAAATCCTGGCGCGGCTGTACCGGCCTTTGAACCTGATCGAGACACCGATCCTGTTCACCGGACTGGAGACGGCAGAGTTGATCAAGTACGCGGCCAACGCCTTCCTGGCGATGAAAATCACCTACATCAATGAGATGGCCGACATCTGCGAGGCTCTCGGCGCAGACGTGCACGACCTGTCCCGCGCCATGGGCCTGGACCGCAGGATCGGAGGCAAGTTCCTCCACCCGGGGCCCGGATTTGGAGGATCGTGCTTCCCAAAGGACACCCAGGCGTTGATGCGGATCGCACAGGATGGAGGCGCGCCGTCCCGCCTGGTCGAGACCGTCGTCAGCGTCAACGAAGCGCGCAAGGCGTCGATGTCGGGTCGGATCATCGCCGCGTTCGGCGGTTCGGTGCGCGGCAAACGCGTCGCCGTGCTGGGGCTCACCTTCAAGCCGGAAACCGACGACATGCGCGACTCGCCCTCGCTCGGCGTCGTGCATCGGCTGGTCGAGGAAGGCGCCATGGTGGTCGCCTATGATCCCGCCGGCATGGATCAGGCGAGAACGATGTTGCCCTCGAGCGTCCTCTACGCCACCGACGCGGCGTCCGCGGTCGCGGCGGCCGACGGTCTGGTTGTGATCACCGAATGGAACGAGTTTCGCGGCCTGGCCCCGGAATGGCTGCGCGACCGGATGCGCGGGAATACCGTCGTCGACCTGCGCAACGTATTCAACCAGAGCGCGATGGAACAGGCCGGCTTCGACTACAGCTCGATCGGGCGGCCGCGCGCGCGGCGAGCGCCGATAACAGCGGGCAAGAGTCAGGCGCCGCCCAGAGCCAGGCGAGTGGCCCACGCCTGACGGTATTCAGTTTTGGCGGCCGATACCTGAGAAAAAAATCGGGCTTCCCGCGCAAGAAGATCGCCTGTTCGCGCGGCAATTCTCCTCTTGAGCCAAGTATTTCCGCCCAAAAGCGCCTCGATCGGGCGCCGCGTCGAACTGAGCGGAGCCGCCTGGAGTCGCGAGATCGATAGCCATGCTCGCGCCGACAACGTGATTTTCACATCACATTAAAATAGTGACATTACCCGCGACCCTTTGATCGATCTTCCGATCGCGGGGCCTGGTGGACACGTGAACGAGAATGCATTCCCTTCCACCCGACACAGCCGGCGTCAGAGTCGCGCTTTCCCATGCTTGGGGAAAACGGAGACTACAATCTCAGGTCGGCGCTGTCCTTTGGGAGAATGCCTTTGATATCGTGGATGACGTGGTCGGGCTTGCATAGGGCGTGGATCGCGTCCGCCCCCAGGTCGCGGAACGTGCGGTGGGCGACGGCCACGACAACGGCGTCATAGGCGCCGTTCGCAGGCTGCGCGATGGGGCGCAAGCCGTATTCGTGCTCAGCCTCGTCCGGATCGACCCAGGGGTCGTAGACATCGACCACGGCTTCGAAGTCCAGAAACTCGGTGACGATGTCGATCACCCGCGAGTTGCGGATGTCCGGACAGTTTTCCTTGAACGCCAGGCCCATCACCAGGATCCTGGCGCCGCAGACATGGATCCGCCGCCGGACCATGGTCTTGATCAGCTGGCTGGCGACATGAGCGCCCATGCCGTCATTGATCCGACGGCCGGCCAGGATGACCTGCGGGAGATATCCGAGCGACTCCGCCTTGTGCGTCAGATAGTAAGGATCGACACCGATGCAGTGGCCCCCCACCAGTCCTGGGCGAAAGGGGAGGAAATTCCATTTCGTGCCCGCCGCCTCCAACACTTCCAGGGTATCGAGGCCCATGCGCGCAAAGATCATCGAGAGCTCGTTGACGAGCGCGATATTCAGATCGCGCTGAGTGTTCTCGATGACCTTCGCCGCCTCGGCGACCCGGATCGAGCTGGCCTTGTGCGTACCGGCCAGGACGATCGTTCGGTACAAATCGTCGACGAAATCCGCCACGGCGGTGGTGGACCCGGCAGTCACCTTGATGATGTTGCACAGCCTGTGGTCGCGGTCGCCAGGATTGGCCCGCTCGGGGCTGTAACCAGCGAAGAAGTCACGGTTGAACGTCAGGCCCGAACCTTGCGCCAGAACCGGTACGCAGTCTTCTTCGGTCGCGCCTGGGTAGACCGTGGACTCATAGATGACGATGTCGCCGCGCTTCAACACGCCGGCCACTGTGCGGCTCGCCGCCAACATGGCGCCGAGGTCGGGCGACTTCTGGGTGTCGATCGGCGTGGGAACCGTCACGATGAAGACATTGCAGTCCGTGATGTCGGCCGCGTCGTTTGAGAACGTCAACCGTGTGCGCTTCATCAGCTGGCAGTGATCGACCTCCAGGGTGCGATCCTCGCCCCGCCTCAATGCCTCGATCCGGTCCTCGTCGATGTCGAAACCCACGGTGTCGAATTTTCCGCCGAACGCGACCGCGAGGGGAAGGCCGACGTAGCCAAGTCCAAGCACCGCGATCTTGATGGGCGCGCCGGTGGGATGTGTGAGGATCATGGATGTTTCGTTTCCCGATCTGATTGTACGCCCGGGGCCGTGTCTCGATCATCTCGCCGGCGCACGGGGTCGGCGGCGGTCGTAGCTTCGACGCCGACAACTTCGTTGGACCTGCTCCAGCCGCAAGAGGCGCAGCCGGCGTCCGACGAGGGCGTTGGGGCAGCAAGGCCTTCCCACGGCCGATGAGGTCTCGTGCAGCGCCAGATCGATCGAGAGGCGATTCGCTCCCGGCGCGCCGGCCGTTCAACCGGCGCGGCGGCGGCCTTCAATGAACGCCAATAGCACGGCGGCATGCGGAGTTGTCTCATTTGAAATACGGATCGCTGGCGATGGCTTGAAACGCCGCGAGTCCCGCTCCCTGCAGTACATAGCCAGAACCCCCGTAGTTTGGATGAGTCTGTAGAAAGCCGCCGGGATTATCCCAGTAGACGAAGGCCGCAAGCGAGGGATGGGTCTTATAGAATGTTCGCAAGGTCGTCAGCCAAAGTGTCTGGGCGTCCGGATTGAGTTTGGGATCGTTGTTTGCCCCGGTTTCAGAGATCATCAACGGTTTTCCGAGCGGGGCCGCCGCGTCATAGAAGGCGATCACGCCCGTATCGGTCGCGAAAGATGCTGGGACATCGGTCTTGTTGTACTGATCGGCGGCCATCCAGTCGACATAGGTCGCGCCCGGATAGAACAGCGTCCAATGCCCCTTTTCGTAGGCGTCGGCGCTCGGCGCGAACACCCACTTGGCGTTGCTGGCGCCGGCATTGCGAAATGCGTCGACGATATGCTTCCAGGCGGCGATGTAACGAGCGCCGGCGAGGGGCAGGTTTTGCCTGACCGGAAAGCCCGTGAAGCAGGTGTTTTCGGCGTTGTCGGTCATCTCATAGTTGAACCTGACCAGCACTGGAACTCTCAGCGCCTTGATCGCGGCGGCCTGGCGCGCGAGCTGGGTGTCATAGGTCCCCGCGGTGATGGCGACGGCCGTGGCGCACCGGATCGGCTTACCACCCTGAAAAACCACCCGCCAGGACAGCAGACTCTGTCTGCCGTTCCGAACATCCCAGTCGACACGCGATATATCGGGAAATGCCTCCCAGTCTTCGTAGTCACTGTCGATGGCGAGCTTACGGCCGATCTTGGATTCCAGCGCCACGAAATCTGCTTGTGAAGTCTTGCTGGATTCATAGCCGACATGCGCGCCGAGCATGACGCCCGCCGTCGCGGCGCCCGCGCCGAGGGACAAGGTGGCGCCGGCGATGAGGAGCGTCCGGGAAACGCGCGAATCGGCCGTTCGCCTCATCGGTGAGCGCCCGCCGGGGAGGCTTCGGTCCGTGACCGATCGGTCGGTGTTCTTCATCTGCAAAGCCTGCTATGCAACTGGTCGCGACAAGCGCCCACATGTCAGACGCCGCGAAGCCCGTGCCGCCTCACCACGGCGGCGGAAAAATCGCCGCATCGCCGCCATTTCGCGCAAAATCGCCCGCGCGATCCGACGCCGACAGCTTCAAGCGTCGACGGTTCGTCCTTGCTCGCGCGAGAAACGGGTCGGATCGACGTCGCTCCCGACTCGGCCACCATGGACCCCGCGCCACGCCTATCGGATGCTGAGCAAACGTCCCGAACGCATGGCGAGGGTCGCGGGCAAAGCCTCCCTTGCTGCCGAACGCCTTGCTCAGGGCCAAGCGTACCGGCTCGCGGAAATCACATCGTCCGGTTCATCCCCGCTCGCGCGGGGAACGGACGCCCGAGCTAGCCGGTTTGGTGTTTATCCATCGTCAGGTTGCTTGGCCCCGCCGCCAGGCGCCTGGCGGCACGCCAAGGGCTTTGCGGAAGGCGGCGGTAAAATGGCTCTGGTCGGCAAAACCGCACGCAAGCGCGGTGTCGGCGAGGCTAATTGTCGAATCGAGCAGCAGGCGCTTGGCCGCTTCGATGCGCCGTCCGATCAGATATTGGTGCGGCGGCAAACCCGTCGATTGCGTAAAGGCGCGGGAGAAGTGCTTGCTGGTCAGGCCGGTCAGTTCAGCGAGATCCTGCAGGCTGATGTCTTCCGCGAAGTGTTCGCTGATGAACTCGCGGGCGCGACGCAGTTGTCGCTGCGACAGTCCGCCCCTCGGTAAGGCGCCACGGGGGCGCGACGATCCATGCAGGCGCAGCAGACAATCGACCAGAAGAAGTGCTCGACCTTCCATTTCAATCGAAGTGGCGGGCGAACGTGGATCGAAGCCTACGCCCGCAAGCTGATGGAGGCCGGGGTAGACGTGACCGCCGTACGTTACAACGGCACCATTCACGACTTCGTATTCCTCAACGCTCTGCGACACATTCCCTCGACCGAAGCCGTCCGGGTCGATCAGGGTGTCGTCGCCCCCGTCCGGCGGCGCCATCGGCTCGTCAGGTCCCGGCTGGTAAATCTGCACCGGGTCGCCGTCGAAATCGGGGTCGGCGAAATGGTTGGTGGCCCCTCGGAAATCGATCAGGGTGAAATACAGCTTGCCGGTGTCCTCGTGCACCCGCGTGCCGCGCCCGAGGATCTGCTTGAACTCGGTCATCGAGCCGACCTCGCGGTCGAGCACGATCAGGCGGCAGGTCTGGGCGTCGACGCCGGTCGACAGCAGGCGAGAGGTGGTCACGATCACCGGGTAGCGGGATTCGGGATCGACGAAGTTGTCGAGCTGGTCCTGCCCCTCCTTGTCGTTGCCGGTGATACGCATGACGTAACGGTGGTTGACGGCGACGAGGTCGGCGTTCTCGTTGACCAGGGCCTGGCGCATGCGGCCGGCGTGTTCCTGTTCGACGCAGAAGACGATGGTCTTGGCGAAACGGTCGCCGGTCTCCTTGAGAAACTCGGTGATCTTCCGCGCGACAAGTTGGGTGCGGTCATCCAGCACCAGGGTCCGGTCGAAATCCTTGGCGTTGTAGATGCGGTCCTCGACCTCCTCGCCGTCGCGATCTACCTGTCCCTTTTCGGGGCGATAGCCGGCGACGTCGCGGTCGATATGGACCTTGACCACCTTTTAGGGGGCCAGGAAGCCGTCGCTGACGCCCTGTTTCAGGGTGTAGGAATAGACCGACTCACCGAAGTAATCGATGTTGGAGACGTATTCCGTCGCCGACGCCGTGGCTGTTGTCCTTGGCTTCGATGACCGCCAGCTGGATGTTGGTTTTGTAGGAGAGGATATAGTCAGCGTGTTTGGCCCGCCCGCGCACCGCCAGACGACCGCGCACGATGATCCGCCCCTTTGTGAAGCTGACCTCTTCGCGAATCTGCGGCGCCGCGTCCCAGCCAGCCTTGTGCAAGGCGGGCGTGATGAACTGGCTGCAGATATCGCGCTCGCTCAACGCCCTTTTGTCCATGCCCCCCGGACCGGCCTCGTCCAACATCGGATCGCCAAGCATACACGACGAAGAACCGTTTGCGCGACCGGCGAAATTGCCGAGGCCACACGCCTTGACATTATGCAATAAATTTGCGATACGCAACTTCATGCCCTGAAGACGGCGCCGCCTTCCCATGCGCAAGCCGAGGACTTACCCAATACCAATTTTGCAAAACCCGCAACACGAAGCCTTCGCCGCCGCCCGCGCCAAGGGCGCGAGCCTGCAAGACGCCTTCGAGGACGCCGGTTTTCCGCAGGACCGCGCGCACGCCTGCCGGCTGGCCAAACGCGACGATGTCGCCGCGCGCATCGCCGAACTACGCCTGGCGCGCGAGACGGCCGACGAGGCGGAACCGCAGATCATCATCGATGCGCTCATCCGCATGGCCCGCGACAGCGAGGCGCTGGAGACGCCGGCCGGCGTAAAGGAGGCGCGGCTCAACCTGCTGGAGGCCAACCGCCTGCGCACGGAAATGACAGCATGCCGAAATACTGAGCGAACTCAGATCCTTATGGCGAGCGGGGACTGACCGTTGCGGTCACGGCGCGGCCAATCCGCGGCCAATCCGCGGCCAACCGGCGGCCAACCGGCGGCCAGAATGGAGCCAAATCGCTGCCGGTCGGCGGCCTGCGGGTGGCCAGAAGGCGGCCCCGATGCGGCCAGGGCGATGCCGACGGCGTGCTCGTCAGCGCCCGGACCATCGATGACCTTGGCGAGGTTCGGGTTTCGATGGAGACCTGCCGACGCAGTGGTCATCGCGCTCTCGACGGATGCGGGCTCGGTCGGCGGACGGACGCCGCTCAATGTGCTCGTCAGTCTGCAGCCATTCTTCCGCTGGTCGGCGTCAGCAAAAGCGCCATGTGACGAGCATTTAATGTATTACGATAAGGTAATATCGATAAACAATAATTAATTTGAACGATAAACGATACGGCCCTATTCCCTTGGCCATGGACGGCGGCTCGCCGTCACCGACATCAGCTCAAGGGAAACACCATGTCCGCCAACGCCATCATCTCTGTCGTCGACCGTTTCGCGCTCGGCCTGTTGAACGCCATCGCCCTGGTCGGGGTCCCGCTGATCGCCATCGGCGTGCTCACCCAGACGTTCTGAACCGAGCCCTCCGGTGCGTCAGCAAGGCGGCCATCGGGCCATCAGGGCGGCCATGTCGGCGGGGACGGGCGCGGAGACGCGGCGCACCCCGCCGGCGGGGTGCGGGAAGACCAGCTCCGCCGCGTGCAGCATCAGGCGCGGGACCGGGGCGCCCGCCAGCATCAGCGCGCCGCCATAGCGCGGGTCGCCGGCGATCGGGCGCCCGATCGAGGCGAGATGCACCCGCAGCGGGTGCATGCGTCCGGTCCGCGGCGAAAGCTCGACCAGAGCCGCGCCCGGACCCTCGGCGAGGGTCCGATAGCGGGTGAGCGCGGACTGGGCGTCCGGATGATCGGCGGGGCACACGCGGGTGTAGGCCTCACGACCCACATCCTCACGGCGCAACGCGGCCTCGACCAGCCCCTCGCGCGGCTCGGGCGCGACCGGCTCGACGATCGCCAGATAGGTCTTGCGGATCTTGCGCGCCATCATCGCCTTGCCCAGGAAGGCCGCGTCGGGCTTCGTCTTCGCAGTCAGTATGACACCGGACGTATCGCGATCCAGACGGTGGATGAGCCTTGGCCGCTTGCCGTTGGATTTGGCGAAGGCCCCCAGCAGATCGTCCAGCGTATTGGCGTCGATCCGGCCGCCCTGGCTCGAAAGACCAGCGGGCTTGTCCACGGCCAGGACGTTGGCGTCCTCGTAGATCACAAGGGATTTCACGAAGGCGATGTCTTCGGGTGTGAGGGGCCGGGTCACCCGGCTTTGTCCCGCAGCGCCGCCCATCGCTGCAGACGCTCCTTCACTCGCGCTTCGGCGCCCTCGCCCTTGGGCCGGTAGAAGACAGGGCGGTCGACGCCTTCGGGGAAATAGTTCTGGCCGGAGAAGCCTTCCTCGGTGTCGGGGTCGTAGGCGTATCCCGACCCATAGCCCAGGTCTTTCATCAGCCGCGTGGGGGCGTTGCGGATGTGGGCGGGGGGCATCAGGGAGCCGGTCTGCTTGGCGAGGCGCCGCGCGGCGCCGAAGGCCTTGTAGACGGCGACGGACTTGGGGGCGCACGCGAGGTGAACGCAAGCCTGGGCGAGCGCCAGTTCGCCCTCGGGACTGCCGAGGAAATCGTAGGCGTCCTTGGCGGCGGTGGCGACGAGCAGGGACAGCGGATCGGCGGCGCCGATGTCCTCGCTGGCCATGCGCACCAGTCGGCGCGCGATGAACAGCGGATCCGCGCCGCCGTCGAGCATGCGCGCCAGCCAGTAGAGCGACGCGTCGGGATCGGACCCGCGCACCGACTTGTGCAGGGCGGAGATCAGGTTGTAGTGCTCCTCGCGGTCCTTGTCGTAGGCGGGACTGCGCTTCTGCAGAACCTGTCCCATGCCCGCCGGGTCGAGAGGGTGGTCCGGCGCGATGTTGAAAAGGGTTTCGGCCAGCGACAGCAGATAGCGCCCGTCGCCGTCGGCCAGCGCCATCACCGCCTCGCGCGCGGCCGGATCGAGCGGCAGGGGACGTCCCTCGAAAGTCTCGGCCTTGGTCAGCAAGGCCGACAGCGCCGTCTCGTCCAAGCGGCGAAGGACGTAGACCTGGCAGCGCGACAGGAGCGCGCCGTTGAGCTCGAACGACGGATTTTCGGTGGTCGCGCCGACCAGGGTGACGACGCCGGACTCTACGAACGGCAGGAAGCCGTCCTGCTGGGCGCGGTTGAAGCGATGGATCTCGTCGACGAACAGCAGTGTCGACTGACCGGCGGCGCGGCGGCCGCGCGCGGTCTCGAACGCCTTCTTCAGGTCGGCCACGCCGGAGAACACCGCTGACAGCTGCTGGAACTCGTAGCCCGCCGCATTGGCCAGCAGGCGGGCGATCGTGGTCTTGCCGGTGCCGGGCGGCCCCCATAGGATCATCGAGGACAGCCGGTGCGCCTCGGCCATGCGCCGGATGGGTCCGCCCTGACCCAGCAAGTGGTCCTGCCCCACGACCTCGTCGAGGTTTTGCGGACGCAGCCGATCGGCCAGGGGGCCAGGGGCGGCGGGTGTCAAAGCGGCCGCTTCAAACAAGTCGTTCATGCTGGTAGGTTAAGCGGACAAGGAGGAGAGCGCCATGTCCGACACCGCTATGACACGTCGTGCCGATCGGACATGATCAAGCTCTACCACTGCGCCGGCGCGCGTTCGTTCCGCGCGCTTTGGGCGCTGGAGGAAATGGGCCTGCCTTATGAGCTGGCGGTAATTCCGTTCCCGCCGCGTTCGCGCGTCCCGGACTATCACGCGCTCAATCCACTCGGCACCGTGCCGGTGATGTTCGATGGCGAGGCGCGGATGACCGAAAGCTCGGCCATGCCCCACTACCTGGGCACGCGCTACGGTCCGACCGATCTGGTCGTCGAGCCGCATGAGCCGGGCTACGCCGACTATCTGAACTTTCTGGTGATGGGCGAAGCCACCCTCACCTTCCCGCAGACGATCGTGCTGCGCTATACGCGCCTGGAGCCGCCTGAGCGGCGCGCGACGCAGGCGGCCGAGGACTATCGCAAATGGTTCGGCTCGCGCCTGAGGGCCGCCGCGACCATGACCGGCGAGCGCTTTGTCTGCGCCGGGCGTTTCACCATGGCGGACATCTCGTTCGCCTATGCCATGAAGCTGGCCGCCAGCCTCGACATGGCCGAACTGTTTCCGGCCAGGCTGGTCCCGTATTTCGACGCGATGCAGGCGCGAGAGGGCTATCAGCGCGCCTTGGCGGCAGAGAAGATCCCAGGAGAACATCCATGACGCCCGATCCCTATTTCGACCTCACCGGCAAGATCGCCCTGATCACCGGCGGCAGCCGGGGACTGGGGCTTCGGATGGTGCGGGCCTTCGCCGAACGCGGCGCCGACGTGATCGTCGCAAGCCGCAAGATCGAGGCGTGCGAGGCCGCCGCGGCGGAGGTGCGGGCGCTGGGCCGGCGCGCGCTGGCGGTGGCCGTGCACGCCGGACGGTGGGCGGACATGGACCGGCTGGCCGAGGTGGTCTACGCCGAGTTCGGCCGGATCGATATCCTGGTCAACAACGCCGGCATGTCGCCCCGGGAGCCCTCGCACCAGGTGACCGAGGCGCTTTTCGACGCCGTCATGAACCTCAACTTCAAGGGTCCGTTCCGTCTCGCCTCGCAGGTGGCCAAGCGTATGGCCGACGGCGAGGGCGGCGTGATCATCAACGTCTCCTCCGACGCCGCCCTGATCCCGATGCCGGAGGTGGTGACCTACGCCGGCGCGAAGGCGGCGCTGAACGCGATGACCGTGTCGCTGGCGCGCGAATACGGCCCCAAGGTTCGGGTCAACACCATCTCGCCGGGGCCGTTCCTGACCGACATAGCCAAGGCCTGGACGCCCGAGGCGCGAGAGAGGTCGGACAACGCGCTGGGCCGGCCTGGGCGCCCCGAGGAGATCGTGACAGCGGCCCTCTTCCTGGCCAGCCCAGCGTCCTCGTTCACCACCGGGGCGATCATCCGCGTGGACGGCGGCCACTAGAGGCCTTGAGCAGAACCATGACCCCGCCGCCGGAGCCCGTGATCGACGCGCCCGACCCCGAACAGGACGCCGCCACCAAGGCGGCGGTGCTGGTCGCGGCCGAGCGGCTGTTCGCCCTGCACGGTTTCCAGAGCGTGTCGGTGCGCGACATCACCTCGGTGGCCGGGGTCAACCTCGCAAGCGTCAACTATCATTTCGGCTCCAAGGACGCTCTGCTGTTCGAGATCTTCCGGCGCCGTACGGCCGAGCTCAACCGCGAGCGGGCTCGCATGCTGCACGAAGCGGCGGCGGCCCACGGTGGCAAACCGCCGGTGCGCGCGATCCTGACCGCCCTGTTCGCACCGCCCCTGCGCTGGTCGAGCCCCGATCATGAGCGACGTATCGCCGTCCAGTTCATTATCCGCGCCCGTAGCGAAGGGACCGAGGCCATGCGCGAGGTGCTGTCGACCGACGTCTCGCACCTGCGCCGCTTCGCCGACGCCCTGATCGGCGCCCTGCCCCACCTGCCGCCGGAGGTGGTCTACTGGCGCCTGCACTTTGCGCTGGGCATGCTGCACAACAACCGCTTCGCCGAATTCGATCGGCTGCACATCCTCTCGGACGGCGTCACCCGCGAGAGCGACACCGAGACCCTGTTGCGGAGGATGGTCGATTTCGCCGAGGCGGGGTTTCTCGCCTGAGGCTCAGCGCGGCCGCGCCGCGGCGATACGCGCCTGCGCCACTTCGATCGCGATTTCGTGGGTGGGGCGGTTCTCCGCCTGCGAGCGGTCGAGGATTTCCTCCAGGGTCAACATCAGCCGCGCGAGCTTCGTCTCCACCCAGGCCGGGTCGAGCGCCTCGCGGCGCTCGAGGGCGCGGATCTCCGCGGCGACGTTGATGATCCCGCCGCCGTTGATCACGAAGTCCGGGGCATAGATCAGCCCGCGATCGTAGAGACTCCGGCCAACCTCGGCGCCGGCGAGTTGATTGTTGGCCCCGCCGGCGATGATCTTCCCCTTCAGGCGATCGAGCGCGGCCTCCGTAATGGCGCCGCCCAGCGCGCACGGCGCGAAGACGTCCGCGTCGACGTCCAGGATGGCGTCCGGCGACACTACGCTTGCCCCGGTGCGAGCGGCCAGCGCGTCGACCGCCGCCGCGTTGATATCGGCGATCACCAGCCTGGCGCCGTCGCCGGCGAGTTTCTCCGCCAGATAGGCGCCCACGTGGCCGGCGCCCTGGATGGCGACGGTGACGCCCTCGAGGTCGGTTCCGAGCGTGCGCCGCACGCAGAGCGCGATGCCGCGCCGTATCCCTTCGGCGGTGACCGGACTGGGGTCGCCGGAGGCGGCCGCGTACCCTTCGAGGCCCGCCACGTAGCGCGTCCATTTGCGGGCGTGGGCCAGGTCACCCGGCGAAACCCCGACGTCCTCGGCGCTCCAGTAGCGGCCGCCGACCGCCTCGACCGCCCGGCCATAGGCCTCGAACAAGGCCGGGGTCTTCTCCTCGCCGGGCCTGGCCATGATCACGGACTTGCCCCCGCCCAGTTCCAGATCGGCCACGGCGTTCTTGTAGGACATTGCCCTCGACAGGTTGAGGGCGTCGTCGATCGCCGCCTGCTCGTCCGCATACGCCCACCGCCGGCAGCCGCCGGCCGAAGGTCCGCGCGCGGTCGAGTGGACCGCGATGAAACACTTCAGGCCGCTCGCCTCGTCATGAAAGGCGTGAAAGGCTTCGTGGCCCGCGAAGGCGGGTGAATCAAATACGCTCATGATGTCTCGGAGAGATGGCCATTGCAGGGAAGCGCCGCCCTCTACGCCTCAGGCGCAGGAGGAACAACCCCGCCAGTGATCGCGTCGCCCGACGTTTATTTTGGCGACGACGTCGGCGCGGCGTGTTCGTCGGTCGGCAAGGTCTTGGCGGCCGGACGCAAGTGCTTGCGCTCCTTTTCAAAAGTCGCCTTATCCGACGGCGTCATATCTGGCTCGTAAATCAGCACGCCCATCTGAACTGAGCACCGGATGTAATAGGTCTCGCCATCGTCAACTTCGAGGTGGAGCGTATTGCGGCTCTCGGTGGCGGCCGTGTAGGTGTGCGGCCCGGGCTCGGCGACCTGGACGATAAAGGTCCCGCCCCACATCTTCCCGAGAGAGACGCCGTTTTCTCGGATCTTGTACCAAGTAAAGGCGCCCTGGAAGCGCGCGGGTCGAAAGAACACGACCAGGGCCTTGCCGGGCGGAGGCAACGGAAGCGCACCTGTCGAGGCAGCGACACTCGTGGGCAGAGTTGGGGCGCTGTCGGCGCGCACCGCCTGAGCAAACCCAGCCGAGGCGAGCGTGAAGGCGAACGCAAATGCGAACGTGCCGCGTGTGATCATGGCTTTGTTTCCGGCGCGGGCGTGGTTTGGGCCTCGTTTATCGCCGATGCGGCCGACAGATCGGTGTCCGAGGCGATCTTTGCGATAGCCCATGTGCCGGCCGGATAGTCGATATTTCCACCTGAAATAGCCAGAGACAGGATCCCGACATCGGGTAGGTCGGACAAGGCCAGGACCAACGCGCCATTGTCTCGCCCGCCGGCGGCGAGCTTGAATCCACGCAACGGCACACGCAAGCCATTGTAATCAATAAAGCGCGCCGCGAGAATTAGTTTGCCCGGGCGCCCCGCCAAGCCGCCCGGAGCCGCGTCAACAACCTCGCCGCGTCCGATCACGCCTGCCGGGATGAGCGTATGGCCGTCGACGACGATGGTCTGGCCGAGCCGGATAGCGAAGGTGTCGCCCCGCTTGTATCGTTTGCTGCTCACATCTTCAGCAAGCTCGATAACCACCGGAGTCGCCGCCGCAAGGCGGCAGCAACTGGAGGCGGGCGCGGCAGCCAGAGCGGGCGGCGCTGCGCCCGACTGGGCCGGGCGAGCCGGCGAAGTTTCCGCCGACGCAGACCCCGCCAAGAGCATCCCGACCAAGATTTCGAGCATTCGTCGTGCCATTGCGCCCCCTGAGTGACAGCTCGTCGAGATCGCTGCGTCAAATCGCCGTCATGCCCGCATCGACGGTGAATTCGGCCCCGGTCACGTAGCGGGACTCGTCGGAGGCGAGGTAGAGGACGCAATTGGCGATGTCGGAAGGTTCGCCGACGAAGCCGAGCGGCATCGACTTGGCGGCCTCGTCGGCGGCCGCGCGGTTGCCGCCACGCGCCTGGTCCTGCATGCCGGTCCAGATGACGCCCGGATGCACCGAATTGCAGCGGATCTGGTCCTTGCCGAGGTCGGCGGCGATCGACTTGCCCATCAGCCGCACCCCGCCCTTGGCCGCGCCATAGGCCGCGCAGCCCGGCAGGCCGATCAGGCCGAGCACCGAGGAGATGTTGACGATCGAACCGCCGCCCGAGGCGCGCATAGGCGCGGCGGCGTACCGGCAGCCCAGGAAGACGCTGGTCAGGTTGGTGGCGATCTGCCGGTTCCAGTCGGCCAGCGAAAGCTCCTCCAGCGGCTTGAGGACAGCGATGCCGGCGTTGTTCACCAGGACGTCGAGGCGGCCGTAGGTGTCCACGGTCTTCGCTATCACCTCTTTCCAGCCCTCTTCGCTGGTGACGTCCTGATGCAGGGCGATCGCCTCGCCGCCGTCGGCGCGGATCCTGGCCGCGCAGGCTTCGGCGCCGTCCACGTTCACGTCGGTGACCACCAGCTTCGCCCCCTCGCGCCCGAGCGTGACGGCGGTCTCGTAGCCGAGCCCCGGGTTCGAGGCGCCGCCCGTCACGATCGCCACCTTGCCTGTCATTCGTCCCATGGTTCGCTCCCTCAGTTTGCGGTGTTGTACATCGACGCCGTCACGGTCGTCGAGGCGCGCACGGCAACGATGGCGCGCCCGACGGCAGAGGGGCGGCCGGCTCGCGTATGAACGACACCACGTCACGCCAGACGTTGAGCGCCTGCTCGTCGCGCAACAGCAGGTGGTGACCCTCGGCGTAGCAGGCGGTGCGGACGCCGGGCGGCAGCCGCGCGATCGCCGTGTCGGTGGCGTTGCGCGGCACGATCCTGTCGCGGGCGCCGTAGAGCCAGAGGGTTGGCGCGCGCAGCCTGCCGACGTCATGCCAGGCATGGTCCATGGTGTCGACCAGGCCATAAAGCGCGTCGGTGCGCGCGCCCCAGACCATGTTCCGGTCATAGCCCATGATGAACATCTCGGCGCGATTGTCGGTGGGCGAGACCGCGCGGACCAGCGAGGCGGGCGGCTCGAACACCTTGCCGGGCACGGTGTGGTCGGCGATCCACAGGGCGATGCGATAGGTCAGCGGCTGGGTCCGCCAGCCCCATACCGCCGGCGCCAGCACGATAAGCCGGTCGGCGGCGGGCGGGCGATCTGACGCGAAGGCCTCGATGGCCACGGCGCCGCCCAGGCTTTCGCCGGCGACGGCGACGACGGCGCGCGGGTAAGTCTGCCGCGCCAGCGCGACGACCGTCCGCAGATCCTCGATGCGCAGATCGTCGGGCGCCCAGATGCCGCGCCGGGGCGAGCGGCCAAAGCCGCGCTGGTCGTAGGCGAGCGTGGTGATCCCCTCCGCCGCCCAATAGCGGGCGGCGAGGTGGAAGGCGTTGGCGTAGTCGTTCATGCCGTGCACGCCGACGATCACCGCCCATGGATCGCCCTGCGCGTCCCAGCGGCTGAGACCGAGCCTGGCGCCGTCGAAACTGACGACATCCTTCGCTTCCAGGCGCGGACCGGAGAAGGTCAGATCCGGCTTGCCGGCGTGCTGCAGCGTCGGGGCGCAGGCGGCCAGGCAGAGGGCCAGGACGATCGCGACCAGCCGGCTCATGCGGCCAGCAGCCGCGCGACGCGGTCCCTCAGGTACGGCGTGACCTCTTCCTCGAACCAGGGATTGCGGTTCAGCCAGCCGGTGTTTCGCCAGGAGGGATGAGGCAGCATGAGCACGTCCGGCAGGGTCTCGCGCCAGGCGCGCACGGCGGCGTCCATCGTGGCGCCGGCGCGTTGTCCCAGGGCCCAGACCTGGGCCGGGCGGCCCAGCAGCAGGGTGAATTCGACCTTGGGCAAGGCCGCGAGCAGGCGCGAACGCCACAATGACGCGCAGCGCGGCGGCGCCGGCAGGTCTCCGCCGCCCGCCAGGGTTCCCGGGTAGCAGAAGGCCATGGCCGCCATGCCGACGGCCGGATGAGCGTAGAAGGTCTCCCGATCGACCCCCAGCCAGCCGCGCAGGCGATCGCCGGACGGATCGTCGAAGGACTTGCCGCTTAGGTGGACGCGCCTTCCCGGCGCCTGTCCGCAGATCAGCAGCCGCGTCTCGGCGCCCACTTGCAGCACCGG
>JBBRAV010000054.1:0-27924 GCA_038206535.1 Caulobacterales bacterium | reverse complement strand
TGTGCTCTGGTCTGGCCTACATACGACGACATCCTCGACGCCTGCCAAAGCGCCTGGCGCTTCCTGATCAACGACCCCGACCGCATCCGATCGATCGGCGCCCGCGAGTGGGCGTGTGTCAATCTTTAGAAGGGCTGGTATTAATCAGTGGTAGATCGCCCCACCGGCCGGGCCAGATCCTCGCAGAGTTTCGCGATTCTGCGCCATACGGCAGACTTCCGGCCGACGCGGCGGCTTCGTGGATGCGCCCGCCTTTAGCGAACGCCCACTCATCGGTCGCCGCGCTTCAGCCCCCCTCTACCTGGGCTGGCCCCCTAGCCGCGTGTCTTCCTGAATCAGAAGTGTCGAGATCGCGGTGACGATCTGGGCAACGGCGAAGGGCTTGGTTATCATAAAACTGTTCGGCACCCCTTTTGACGCCCATTCGGCGCCGCTGTCACCACTGGTGTAGATCACTTGTACATGCGGAGAGAGTTCGCGGGCGCAGCGCCCGATCTCCCACCCGTCAGGGCCGGATCCGAGCCTGATATCAGTAATGATCCCGCGATACCGATCAACGTTTGCCTCAATCTCATGAAGGGCTTTTTGCCCGTCGTTTGCGAGAAAGAGTTCATAGCCAGCCTCGGTAAGCGCGTCTTCCAGCAACTGTGCGATAACTGTTTCGTCTTCAACAATGAAAAGCATGGTACTCGGCATCATCTAAAACAACTCTCGTTCAGTCCCTGGGCAACACGATCTCAAACGTCGTACCCGAATGACGGTCGATGTTCAATGTTCCACCCACTTGGCGGATCATCGAACGGATGATCGAAAAGCCTAGCCCGCCGCTTTTGGATTCCACGTCGTTAGGCAGTCCACGCCCAGAGTCGCCGACGGACAGGACGGCGCCTCGATCCGAAGATTTGAGGCAGATGCTAATCACGCCTCGCTGTGGCTGCGGATAGGCATACTTGACGGCGTTCGTCACCAGTTCGTTGACCACCATTCCTAGTGGCACCGCATGTTCCGCGTCGATGTCCATCGGCGTCGTCTCGACCATGATCTCTACGCGGTCATCCGCCAGAAGCGACGCCGAAAGACGATCACACAGGCCGCGCAAATAGCCGGCGAAATCCACCCGTCCGGCTTGGCGGCCATGCGAAAGACTTCCATGCACCTCCGCGATCGATTGAACCCTATCGACCGCTTTCATGAGGTTGGCGCGAGTGACCGGCTCCGCTTCGCGCGCCTGCATGCCAAGAATGGCCGACACGACGGCGAGGTTATTCTTCACCCGGTGGTTCAGCTCATCGAAGAGTCGAGCATTGTGCGCTTCGGCTTCCTTCCGCTCGGTGACGTCGAAAAATAGCTGCGCCATACGCGTGTCACTGACACGGTTGATATGGACTTCGTGCCAGCGTCCAGTCTGGGCGTTGTGATAGTCAAACGAGTGGGGCGTACCGGTCTTGAGAACACGGTCGCATAGCTCGAGCCACGCCGATTGATCTCCTGGAACGGCGCTGAACTTGCCGCCGATCGCCTCGGGGCCGACACCCAACATTTTTAGCAACGCCGGGTTCATTTGCGCGACAACGTAATCGACCAGGCGCCCCCGTTCGTCGCGGATCGCGTCGCAGAGAGCAAACCCTTCGGACATCATTCCGAACAAGCCGTCGAACTCCATCGTGCGTGTACGCAGCTCTGCTCGGCTTCGCGCAAAGTCATCAGTCAGCGCGGCCGCGCACTCCGCTATCGCGACAACTGCGGCCGAGGCGACGGCATAGAGCGCGACATTCACCGCCTTGGCGAGACTAGGATGCAGCAGGCCATCCGTCGGAACGACGAACAAAACGTAGGCCAGGAGCACTGAAATCGCCGCGGCGATTGCTCCCACGCGCCATCCGCCGAGAAACGACGCAAGCAGCAGGGCCGGAAAGTAAATCGTGAACGGTGCGCTGCCGGGATCTATCAGCCCAATCGCGAGCCGCAATACTGTGGCAACGGCGACGAAGGCCAAACCGATACCAAGGCGGATTAACGGATTCTTGATGCGCGGCAACGCGCTCAAAACGCGAATGATCAACCTTCCGCGCATCTTGAGCGGGTCCCCTGGCGGCAGTATGTCAGCGGAGACCCCCACGCGCTCACTCTCTGTTGGCAGATCGTGGGCCGTCCATTCGCTGCCATTGCCGTCCCCGGATTTTTTCGCCTGTCTTTGATGCGCCCTGCGCAAGAGTCTAGCGGATCGTAGCTGGAATTTCGCAGGCTAGATATACACCAAGAGCTGGGCGGTGAATGTCAGGTCGCGGACACAACGCGTCGAGCATCGATGCTCAAAAGCGGGCACGGCGCCCGTCGCCTCGTGCGAGGGCCTTCGAAACCCCGGCGTATGCGCTGATAAAGACCGAGTGGCCGTCGCGGCAGGCTTTGTGGCCCAGCGCAGGCGATCCATCTCTTGCCGACGCCGTGGCGCCGATGATGGCGAGGTTGTCGTTCCGGTCGATCCAGTCGCCGGCGACGAGCTTGGCAAGGTGCGGGCCAACATGACCGACCGTGCCTACCCCTGGCAGGGGTTTCGAATCTGCCTGGGAATCCTGGCCCTGGAAAGAACTAGAGGCAGGCCCGCATGGAGGCGGCTCGCCACCGCGCCGGTCTGATCGAGGCCCGCTCCGTCGCCTCGGCCGCGAGCGCCGGGGTCAGGCTCATGAAGATCTCGCAGACGAAGACATTGGCCTTCAGCGGCGACAGGTGGGCGCTTCCCATGTCCCAGACTCCGTACAGGCTCTTGCCGTCGACGGCCAGGCGCCGCTCGCCCACGAGGTCGCTTCGCGTCCGGGCGCCGAATGCGGCCATGAAGCGGTTTAACCCGGTGTCGAACGCCTCCGCGCCGCGCATGCTCCTAACGGTGGTGAAGATGTGCTGTGACTGGGCGCGCCGCCCGTCAACGGAACGAACCGGCGCGGAAGCTCCAGCTGGGCTGAGCAAACACCGACATTCCGGTGCAATCGATCGCACTGCGGCCAGTGACACACACAGGTGTCCGTCAGATCGTGACGGATATTGAGACGCTCAGAGCCCCAACCCGCGGGCCCGCGCGAACGACCAGTGGACGTTGCCGCCGGGCATGGAGACGCCCGAGATGTGCCGGCCGATATGCTGTTCGAGGGCCGGACGCCAGGGGACCAGGCTGAACCCGAGGCCGTCGTCGATCATGGCGAACCGGCCGCTGGAGAGTTGGGTCGTCCCGACCAGCCGGCCGGCGACGTAGTCGCCCGCGACGGCGGGGCGCCAGGCCCGCCTGCGCTCGGCGGCGAGCGTCTTGCCGGCGCGTTCGACATCCACCGCCTCCAGCCGCTGGATCAGGTCCTTCGGCGCGCGGAGTCGGCCGTCGCCCAGGTCCGTGACGTGGCCGCCAGCCACCAGCGTGTGCTTGCGCTTTTCCAGCGCCGCCTTCACCTCCCGCCCGAAGCCCTCGTCCGCGAGCGGGGTGCGCTGAGCTGAGATCAGTTCGCGGTCGAGCCAGGTCGCGCCGTCATGGCCGATCTGCTGGCAAACACCCGTGGGCGAGAGGATGCTCACACGGATGTTCGCGCCATCGCGGGCGCGGTCATGGGCCTGGCCCTGCTCGATCAAGTCGGCGGGGACACGCCAATGATCGGCGTCGATCCGCTCGACGATGCCGGCCCGCCGCAGCGCCTCCAGGCGCCGGACGTGCGAGCGGACGAAGGCCTCGGGATCGCCGCCCTGGCGCGCGATGGCGCCGCTGGCCCGCGCCAGATGCGCCGACGGACGATAGACGCCGTCCTTGCCGGCGATATCCATGATGTTGCGGTCGGCGGCGCGCGGACTCTGCGGCGCCGAACCGGCCGCCACGATCATGCCCCGCTTGATCTTCTCGGCGTGGCTGGCATCCAGTTCGACATGATGCACGCGCCCGTCCACGCCATCGATCACCAGGCGGACCCGCTCGCCCATCTCGTCGCCGGCCAGCCCCTTGTCGAGCACCCGTCCGGTGATCCGCTCGGTGGTGGCGTCGCGGTGAAGTACGTACCGCGCGGGATGGCGGGCCTCGGCCAGGCCTTCACGCGCCAGCGCCCGGTGCATCGTCTTGATGATGTCGCCGCGCTCGCCCAGGTCCCGCAGGACCGGTTCGGCCTTGGACGAGACATGCCAGCGACCGGTCTCGATCCGGGTCGCCAGCCCCATCCGCTCCAGCTTTCGCGCCCGCGCGATCAAGAGCGCCCGGTCCGGGCGTAAAGCGTCCGGACTGTCCGGGTCTGGGCGAAGGTCCGAAAACTCGTGGCTCTTCTGCTCGTCCAGGAGCAATCGATCGAGCCGGGTGAAGCGGTCGGCGTCCACTTCCCGCTCGAGGCTCCTGGCCGCGTCCTGTTCGCTCTGGCGCCCCAGCTCCAGGGTGACGATCTCGCCGGCCCGCGCGCGGATCCCATGGGCGATATAGTCGCCGGCGATGTTGAGGGTCTTGCCGTCCTCGGTGACGCCGCGAAGGAGGATGTGGGTGTGGGGATGGCCGGTGTTGTGGTGATCGACCGCGACCCAGTCGAGCTTGGTTCCGAGATCGGCCTCCATCTGCTTCATCAGATCGCGGGTGGTCTCGCGCGGGTCGGAGAGTTCGGCCCCATCCTCGGCCGAGACGATGAAGCGGAACTGGTGGCGGTCCTCCCGGCCGCGCTCGACGAAGGCCTGACCGTCTTCGACATCGCGCTCGGCGGAGTAGAGCTGGCCCTTCTCGCCGTCGCGGGTGACCCCGTCCCTTTGAAGATAGCGCAGATGCGCGTCGACCCCCTTGGCGCCGACGAACGCGCGGGTGCGAACGGCGCCCCGCTGCGGGTTCAGCTTCACCACCCGCGCCTTCACCGCCACCCGTCTCGAGCGCGATCGCGCGCCGCTCGCGTCCCGCCGCCAGGCGCCGCGATCCTTCAACCTCGCCGCCACCGCCGCGCCGCGGCCGCGGGCGTTGAACCGGTCGCTTCCCTTCACCGTTCCGGCCAGCCGTTTCGGGTTCCCGCCCGCGCGCGCGATCGCCTGATGCACCTGGCCGACGAAGCTCGCCGGCCGTCCGCGCGCCGCCGCTCCCGCCCGGGCGCCGCTGTCTCGGACCCTGCCGGGGCGGACTCTGAAATCGTTCTCGTCGCGCGTCATGACGGGACGATCGGCAGCCGAATCGCGACCCGCAAGAGACCAAATCACATCATCGCAGCGCGGCGCAAAAAGGCTTGCGCCGGCGTGGATCCGGCGACCTTGTCTCGCGCGCCGATCGGTACGGCTGGCGCTCGCGTCGTTGAAAACAAACGGCAAATGGGCTCGAGCGCCAGCCGCCCAATTCGGGCTTTCCCCGCAGAGGCCAAAAAGCAATGTGCAGACAACAGGTTAGGACCCAAGGTCCGGCGGCGGGCCACCGCTTTATCTTGCCGTCTTTGTAGGGTGTCACCTCGTACGCCCCAAGGTCTCACCCATGAGCGTGCCGGACCAATCAAGCGTCGAGGCGATCATGGCCGAAATGTCTGATCGCGTGTCGCAACAAACAGTCCGTCCGAGTGCGCGGCGAACGCAGCCGGATGGTCATCTGCGCTGATCCCAGCTGACGGCATGCGGTGTGGATCTGATGGCGTGGAATTGTCCGCGAGATGGTCTATGAACAGCGGAGCCTCGGCCCACGAACCGACGACCGAGGCGTCGCCCATCACGCCATCAATCGCGTCGCTGGTCAGCGCCGGCGTGAGCTTGGCGAGGTAGGCCAGTGTCTCGGTGGGCAACGGTCGTCTCGTCGCGAGATGTTCCTCGTAGCGCCTGGGACCTGCATTGTAGGCGGCGAGGAATTCGGGCGCGCCGTAGCGGTCCCAAAGGTCCCGAAGGTAGGCTGAACCGGCCACGATATTGTCGTGGGCGTCAAAAGGATCGTCTCCCAGACTGTATCGCGCCCGCAGTCCGGCCCAGGTCCGCGGCATGATCTGCATCAGTCCAATGGCGCCCATGTGCGAGAGGGCGTGAATTTTTCCGTTGCTTTCGACCTCCATCACGGCCCGGATCCAGGCCGCCGGCACGGCAAAGCGCTTAGCGGCCTCGTCGACGAAGGTCGCGACCTGTTCGGACAGCGACGAGATGCGTTGGGACGGTGCGACCATCGGCGCGGCGTGCACGCCGGGGCCGCAGACCAGCATGGCAATGGCCAGTCTTCCGCTTCGCCAGAAGGGCCGTTTGGGGCGCTGCGCGATCGGCGCTGATCGCGTCGAAGACCAAGAGACCGCCGGAACGAGGCAGAAAAAAAACTTGAGTGGGTGCAGCGACTTTGCCTGACACGTGGGGGAATTGATCGAGTTCATTTCTGCCCCATGATCCACACGGGCTCGGCGCGACCGACGATCGACGTGCCGGGCAATGCTCCAAAATACCGGCTGTCGAGAGAGTCCGGCCGGCGGTTCATCAGGAAGACTTCGCCCGTCGCGACGGCGCGGCAACCACGCCAAACAGGCAGGGGCCGGCCGCGCCGATCGCGAGCGAGGGCGTCTCCCTCCACGGCGCCATCGACCGTAATCGTGCGATCCGTGCGACAGACGGTCTGACCAGGCAGAGCGACGACGTGTTTGAGGAGCGGCGCGCCTCTGGGCAGATAGCGACGCCGGGCGAGGAACATCGCCAGCCGTCGCGGCGGCGTCACCACCACCAGATCGCCGATATGCGGACTGCCGATCGGATGCACTGCGTAGAGCCCGATGGGCGTGCTGGCGCTCGCATTCCAGATCAGCCAGGGCGCCGGGTATAGCGCCGCCGACCCACTGATCCCGAGCGTCGCGAGCGTCGTCGCCACGACCCAGCCAAGGCGGATCATGCGCCCATCCTCCGCCGCAGAAGCCAGGCGCGGTGGCGCTCGCGCGTGTAGGGGCGCGGCGCTTCGCCGACCGCGAGCCGAAGGTGAACATGTCGCCAATGATCAGGGCAGGCGTCGGCTGGATTGACGCCGGCCCGCTCAACGGCGTCGATCGCCTGCAGCACACGCTCGACCTTGGGCCACCCGGAAAGGCGCAGCAGGATCTGACCGCCCGGCCTCACGAACGGAATCGTCGAGACGTCGTCCCCGGGCGCGACGGCGCGCACGATGTCGATCCGCGAGACGGCGGTGCCGTAGTCGTTGGACGCCCAGCGGACGTAGGCGAAGACGCTGTCGGGCGCGAAACTCAAGACGCGCCGTCGGCGGTCCAGGATCTGCTCGCCGACGGAACGGCCAAACCGGATCCAGTGCTCTATCCGTTTTTCCAACCAGATCAGCTCCACAAAGGTGAGCGTATCCGGCGCGGTCACGAGGCTGGTCCGTTTCGATCCACGAACGCGCGGACCAGGCGGCCGCGCGGCGTCTCAGCGACGGCGAACGCGCGTCGGAATGGGGCGACCTTGATCCGTCGGCGCAGCGCCGTCGGGACGGCGATCGCCAAGCAAGCGGGAACGTCCGGTGACATGGATCCCGGGCACGACGGCTTCGGCGCAAGCGCCCGAGCGTGCGGATCGTCTGGGCATGCGGCGACGGCGAGCCGGGGTGAGCGCGCGTTCATCGGACGAGATCTTCGACGTCGCAAGAGAACGCCATGATCGCCCACGCCGCCACGCTCGGCGGCGTTATCTCCGAAACGAGGCGACCGCAGCGCGCCGCGTCGGCGAAACACCCTGCGCTGACCAAAACGAACCTCCGGCAGCGCGGGGTCATGGTCGGCGAGCATTTCGGCCGATGTCCGCACGACATCGGCGCGCGCGAGGCGTCGATCGAGACCGATGCGGACGACGATGCCTGGAATCACCCGGCGCCCCTCGGCGATCAAGTCGACGACACCGCTGGCGGTCCAACCGACGCACGGCGACGGCTGGACCGAAATCCGTGCCGTGTCCGGGGCGACCAGCGCGGTAAGCGGCCGAGGGGCGGCGCACAGCAGCCCCTCGATGGCGACCGAGAGGGCCTCGCCGGGCAATATGGGCGCGTCGCCACGCAGGGTGCCATGAAGCGGCCGGACGGCGCCCATGCGGGGGAAGGGCGTTAGATAGAATCCGAAGGATTCTAGGTTAGAAGCGTTACGAGCCCGAATTTCCCCCTGAGGACAATGACTTAGCCTCTTTTCAGGTCCCTGATGGCACGAGGATCGGGTCCCTGATGGCACGATACCCGGCGTCCTCGTTAGCACGCGGCGATTCACAGCTTTTGCCCAGGTTCGGCCACGCCGCGGAGCCGCGCGACGGCGCGATCGAGCGGGTCGTGCAGGATGGGAACGAACGCGAGGCGGTCGGCGCCGCGCGCGCAGCGTTCGACGCTCAAGCGGTAATTGGGAAGCGGCTGGCGGGCGACGATGTCGCGCAGGTCGTAGGCGAAATGCTTCAGGGGCGAGAGGGCGCCGGACTTGGCGTGCAGGTGGCGAAAATCGAAGCTCCAGCCGCCAGCCTGCCAGCCGCCGTGCTTGCGCACCAGGCGATAGAGCCAGCGCTCCAGTCCGCCGGTGAGGGAGAAATACGCCCGGTCGAGGGTGAGGACCAGGGACTCGTTCAGGACCTGGGCGTAGAACCAGTCAGGCAGAACCAGTTCGACGCCCTGGACGCGGCCGCGCGCGTCGGCGGTCTCCTTCCATTCGTTGATCCAGGAGAAGCGATGCCGCCGCCGCTCGGTCGGCTGGTGCAAGGTGGTGGCGATGGTCGTGGCCTGTAGCCGGTCCAGCGCCGCTCGCAGCCGTTGATAGTCCCGCGCGCTCGTGCCGCGATCGACGAAGGTGAGGATCTCGTACGGGGTCGTCGCCATCAGGCGCGACGTGCGCCGGCCCCGATCGCGGGCCTCGACGAGATGCGAAGCCGCCCAGATCAGCACGTCGGCGTCCCAGATCGTCGCCATCCCGTGCTCGGGGACCGCCTCCACTCGGATGGATGTCTCGCCGAGACGAAAATCGATCGGCGCGGTGCGACGGGATTTGGCGAGGCTGAAGAAGGGATAGGCCATCAGGTCCTGGGCGTCGCGCACCGCGAAATTGCCCGGCACGGTGCGAAACGGCGCCAGCGGCTCGCGATCCGCGTCCGCCGCAGGGCGCGGGACTGTGGGAGGGCGAGGCGATGGCATGACGATCGGCTCGCTGGCGGGAGGGTCAGCGGCTCGCCGGGCCGGCATAGCCGGGTGCGAGGGCGGCATGCCGCTTGGCCGGCAGCACCGTTCCGGCGCCCGGGTCGGACGTCGAGGCCTTGGCGCCGACGGCGACCCAGGCCTGCAGGTCGTCGATCCGGTAGACGACGCGGCCGCCGAGCTTGGCGTAGCGGGGGCCGGTGCCGTAGGTGCGATGCTTCTCGAGGGTGCGCCCTGAAAGGCCGAGGAATCGAGCCGCTTCGGGGGTGCGCAGATAGCGCGGCGGAAAGCCGGCGAGGGGATCGGGCATGGGGGGCGTCTCCTTGGCGCGTTTCGAACAGGGCCGCCGGTCGGCGGCGTCGTTCGATCACCCTGGGGGAGGCGAGGCGGCGGGGTGGATGGCGAAGGGGCGTTCCCGCCGATTTCGCCACCCCTCGGTCTAGAAGCCCCCCCGCAAGAGCTGGAGATAACCGCCCCGCATGAGACCCTTGCCGGTGCGCACGAGCCTGATGGTCGCGTCGCGCACCGAGGCCGTCTTCCAGGGTTCGCGTTCGACGACGGCGTCTCCGAACAGCGACCGGGCGATCTGGCGATAGCTGTCCTTCTCCATCGCGCCGTCGAGGGCGCGCAGCGCCTGGTCCAACCGTCGCCGTCGCGCGGGCGTCAGTCGGGTCTTCGGCGGGCCGACCGTGCGGTTGAGGGACTGGGCCGCGCGCAGCCGCAGGCCAAAATCCCGATCGAAGGCCAGAACCACGACAAGCGGCCCATCCGGTCGGGCCCCGCCGCGCAAAAGCAGCTGCAGGCCATTTCGCAGGCGCAGATGCCAGCCGTCCTCGGCCCGCCTTTCGTCGCCGATCGTCTGGAGCGGGCGCCAAGGCCGCGCGCCCGCGCGCGCATCGGCCTCGAGAGGCAAGACGATCCCCGGGGCCACGTCCGGACGCCAGAACACGTCGGCTTCGGGCGCCTTCGACATCGGATCGGCGGCGAACCGCAAGCCCCATCGCGGGTCGACCCCAAGACCATCGTCGTGGCGATGGCGCGCCCGATCCGCGAATTCGGCCCGGTAGTCGGGGTTTCGCCGCAGGAACTCCCAGGCGTAGTCCGCGGCGGTGCAGGCGGTGGTTCCCCGGTCGCGCGCGCGTCCGGGAGTGTCGCGTCCCCCCTGCACGTCGGACGCCGCCATCGGCCGATGGCGCCAGAACGGGCGAGCGGGCGCACCCGCCGAATCGCGCAGACGGCCGTTTCGCTGAATGTTCAGCGAGCGACCGCGGACTTTCGGGTCAATGTTTCGGTATTTTACGTGAATCGCCCGCGGATTTCAGGCGCGGGACTTCCGCGCCAGCGCGACGGTGACCAGGCGGTCGACCCACTCGATATCGCCATCGCTCAAACCGGACACGCGCTCAATGAGCCGCACAAGCGGGTCATTGCGGCCGGCCTTGGCGGCGTAGTCACCGGAGCCAAATAGATCGCGGACGGAAACACCCAGAGCGTTGGACAGGTCAGAGAGCGTCTCGAAACTCGGCGCAACCGCGCCTCGCTCGACCTTCCCGACCGTCTCAAGGGATTTGTTGGCGCGTTCCGCCAGTTCCGTCTGCGTCAGGCCGGCATGCTCGCGATGGTGACGAACCATCGCACCCACCTGTCTCCGCAGAGTCGCCATCAACACATCTCGCCTGGAACGGCGAAGACTGTTGAGCAGCGATGGCGCCCCACACAGGCCTTACGAGGCAATATTCCTACGGTTTACGTCTTACCAAGACCTAAAAAATGTACGATTCTGCGTGACCTACCCAGGCAGGACCACGCAATGGACGGTTTTGGACACCCCATCGATGCGGAGCGCGCATCCAGTCGCGCCCTCGAAACCCTGTTCCAGCGCCATCACCGCTGGCTGGCGGCGGCGTTGCGGCGCCGATACGGCATCGAGGCGGCCGAGGACCTGGCGCAGGAGACCTATCTGAAGCTCGTGCGCGGCGATGGCGCGGCGCCTGCGCGACACCCGCGCGCCTTGCTGATGCGCGTCGCAAACAACCTTGCCACGGACAATCACCGGCGCGCATGGCGTGAGAGCGATGCGCTCGATCGGGGGGCCGACACCGACGCCGTTTCGATCCCGCCTTCCCAAGAACGGGCGCTGGTTCTGAAACAGATCGTGCTGGCTCTGCCGCCAAAGTTGCGCGATGTGTTTATCTTGAGTCATGTGGAAGGTCTCACTCATCGCGAGATCGCGCGTCTGCGAGGCCTGTCTGTCAAGACCGTGGAGTGGAGGATGCGGAAAGCCCTCGCGCGCTGCGCCACAGCCCTGAAGGACTAGACGGGTCGCGTCATGACCGATGAACAGCGAGAGGACCGCCTCAGGACCGACGAGGCGGCGGCCTGGTTCACCCGGCTGAACAACACGCGGATCTCCAACGCGTCTCTTCAAGGCTTTTTCGCCTGGCGACGAGATCCGATGAACCGGGCCGCCTATGAGCGGATCGAAAGCCTCTCGGGCCTGGCCCGGTCGCTACGCGACGATCCGCAGATCCGGGCGGCGACACGCGCGGCGATGACCCGCCGACCCTGGTGGCGGGGGGTGGCGGACGCTCTGGCGAAGCGACGGAGCCGCCTGTATGGGGGCGCCTTGGCGGTCACCCTGCTGGGGATTGCGTCCATCGTGATCTTCGGTGCGCGGGGGGAGCGCTACAGCACGGGCGTGGGACAGCAGACGACGATCAGCCTCGCGGACGGGTCGTCGGTGCGACTCGACACCGACAGCCGGCTCGAGGTGCGCTTCGAAAAGAACGCGCGGCGGCTCACGCTCGCGCGAGGCCAGGCCTTCTTCGAAGTCGCCCACGACGGCGCCCGCCCCTTCATCGTCGATGCGGGACGCGTCCAGGTTCGCGCCGTCGGCACACGCTTCGACGTCCGGCGCGGAACGCAGGCCGTCGAAGTGACGCTCACCCAAGGTCGCGTCCAGGTGACGTCCAAGGATGCAGGGATCGGCGGCTGGACGCTTAGTCCAGGGCAGAAAATCCGCATCGACGGCGATCCTGGCGACGCGATCCCAGTTCGCGCCGACCTGGAGGCCGCCACGGCCTGGACGACGAGCCGCATCTTCTTCCGTGACACGCCACTCGCCTTGGCTGTGGCTGAGGTCAACCGCTATAGCCGCAAGAAGATCGCGCTGGCGGCCGCTACCCCGGGCGGCGTGCGGATCAACGGCGCGTTCGAAACCGGAGACGTCGAAGGCTTCGT
This sequence comes from Caulobacterales bacterium, assembly GCA_038206535.1. GTDB lineage: Bacteria > Pseudomonadota > Alphaproteobacteria > Caulobacterales > Caulobacteraceae > Acaudatibacter. The sequence continues at coordinate 15,602 of JBBRAV010000054.1, read as the reverse complement.
CACGGCCGCGTCCGAAAGTCTCGACCTGGCCGTCGCCCATCGCGCCGACGGGAGCGTCGAACTGCGGCCGCGCCAAGCCCAACGAGAGTGATCCCAAATTTTTCCCACTGCCGTTTAGGGGTTCGGGGAACCATTTGCGTCTCATCCACAAGGTTCGACCGCTAGATCCCGTCACATCGACGGTCCGGTCGACCGAGGGGTGAGCGCCCATGGGTCGTGTCGTAAGGTGTCTTGTTGTCGGTTGCGTCGTCTCGGCCTCGGCGCTGGAGTCTTTCGCGGGTCAGGCCTCGGCGGCGCCGCAGGTCCCGACGAGCGAGGCCGCCACGATGATCTCGGTCATGGCAGGGCCCCTCGACAAGGCCCTGATGACGCTCGCGACCCAGACGCGGTTGCGCATTTTCTTCACCAGCGGCTTGGTGGCGGGTCTGATGGCCCCGAACGTCAGTGGTCGGCTCACGGCCAATCAGGCGCTGGCGCGGTTACTGGCCGGCAGCGGTCTCGAGGCGCACAGCACCCGCCCGGGCGTGATCATCCTGCGGCGCGCGAACGCGGCGCTGACCCCGCCGGTCGCCGCCCCGATCGCGAACGGTGGGATCGGTCGGCTTCCGGCGAACGGTTCGGCGACGCTCGACGACCCGCCCGTCTCCGCGGCGCCCAGCCAGGAGCAGGCGGCCTTGGTCGACGAGGTCGTCGTGATCAGCAGCCATATCCGCGGCGTGCGCGAGAGCGCCTCGCCGGTCATGGTCATGAGCCGTGACGATATCGACCGCGCCGGCTACAGCACCGTCGCCGACGCGCTCTCGGCTCTGCCGCAGGCCTTCGGCGGGCTCGCGAGCGAACAGGCCACTTCCACGCGGGTCGACCAGAGCGGAGCCAACACCGCCGACGCGACTGGGGTCAATCTGCGCGGTCTTGGCGTGGGGGCGACATTGGTCCTGGTCAATGGCCGGCGCATGGCCGGTACAGGGTCGAACGGCGATTTCGCGGACGTCTCGTCCATCCCCCTGGCGGCGGTGGAGCGCATCGAGGTGCTTCTGGACGGCGCCTCGGCGCTCTACGGGTCGGACGCTGTCGCCGGGGTCGTCAACATCGTGCTGCGCACGCACTTCGACGGGGCCGAGACGCGCGGGATGCTGGGGGGCGCGGCGGGCGGCTATGGCGAGCGACAGATCGCGCAGACGTTCGGGAAAACCTGGTCGAGCGGACATGCCCTGATCGCTTACGAATATCAGGCGCACGACGCCCTTCCGGGCAATCAACGCGTTTTCGCGGGAAACGCCGACCTGCGAAGCCTCGGCGGAAGCGACTGGCGTCGATATTACGCGCAGCCTGGCAATGTGCTTGGCCTGAACGCCTCGGGCACGGCTTATGTCCCGCTCTATGCCATCCCGGCCGGCCAAGACGGGACGCATCTGACGCCCGGCGATCTCCAACCGGACAAGGTCAACCTCGAAAATCAACAGAGCCTCTACGACCTGCTGCCCGATACCGAGCGGCACAGTGTCTATGCCGCCTTGAGCCAGGATCTTGGCGACGCCGTCGAGATTTCGGCGGACGCGCGCTACAGCCGCAGAACCTTCCACTCGATCGGCACGCCATCGACGGCCAGTCTGACCATCACGCCGGCCAACCCCTATTTTCTCTCGCCCACCGGCGGCAGTTCCACCTTGATCGCCTATTCCTTCGCCAACGAGCTGGGCGGAACGGTCACCGACGGCGTTTCGGAAAGCCTGGCGTTCAGCATCGGCGCCAACGCGAAACTGCCCGCCGGCTGGCGACTCGACGCCTATGGCGCCTTCGCCCAGGAGCACGGCGTCACCAACCTGACCAATGTCGTCGACAGCGCCTTTCTGGATGAAGCGCTCGGCAATATCCCCGACAATCCGGCGACGGCGTTCAAGACCGCGACGGACGGTTTCTTCAATCCGTTCATCGGCCAGGGGTCCAACGCGGCCTCGATCCTCAACTTCATCCGCTCAGGCTACGATCACCGCGAAAACAGGGGCCAGACCATGTCCCTCAACCTCCAGGCGGACGGGACAGTTTTCAACCTCCCCGGCGGGCCGGTGCGGGCGGCCTTTGGCGGGCAGCTTCGGCGCGAAACGCTGAAGACCGGCGGCGAGACGCTGCAGGCAGACGCCACCGCGACGCCGCTGACCAGCCAGAACGTCGGTCGCGACGTATTCAGCGCCTTCGCCGAACTGAACATTCCGGTGGTCGGCGCCGCCAACGCCGTTCCCGGCATCCGGCGCCTGGAGCTGTCGGCGGCAGGGCGTTATGAGTCCTATCAGGCCATCGGCTGGACGGCCGATCCCAAGATCGGACTGATCTGGTCGCCGCTGACCGGCGTCGCGGTCAAGACCAGCTACGGCACATCTTTCCGTGCCCCGAGCCTGCCGGAACTGACCAACCCCTACATCATCGCCCCCGCGTTCCTGCCCGGCCCGAGCGGCAATGTTCTCAGCCTGCTTCTGTTGGGCGGCAATCCAGGCCTGAAGCCCGAGACGGCGACCTCCTGGACGGCGGGCGTGGAATTCTCGCCCGCGGAACTGGCGGGGTTCAAGGTCACCGCGACATGGTTCGACACCGACTTCAAGAACCGCATCGCACAACCGGCGCTCGACAACCTCGAGACGGTGCTCACCGATCCGGAGCTGGCGCCCTTCCGCACCTTCGTCAGTCCAGCGACCAACCCGGCGGACCTGGCCCTGGTGAATGCGCTGCTCTCCAACCCCGCGGCGATTGCGCCCACCCTGTTTCCCGCGACCGCCTACGGCGCCGTCGCCGACGCACGCTATGTGAACACAGGCGAGCTGGATGTGGCAGGCGTCGACTTCACCGCCGCCTACGCCACGACGTTCGGGTCGGATCGGCTGGACTTGCAGGCCGATCTCTCCTGGTTGGACCGCTACGTGCTGAAGGTAACGCCCTTGTCGATAGCCGATCAGCGGGCGGGCATCGCGGGGTATCCGGCCGACCTGCGGGGACGAGCCACCGCGGGCTGGACGCATGGCGAGGTGGCCGCGAGCGTCAGTGTGAACTTCCTCGGCGCCAGCCGCGATCCAACGGGCCGCGGTGTCGGCAGTTGGACCACGGCCGATGTGCAGGCCCGGTGGCAGCCGAAGGCCCTCAAGGGCCCGTTACATGGACTTTCCGTGGGCCTGACGATCCAGAATCTCCTCGACACGGACCCGCCCTTCTACAATTCGCCGTTCGGGGTCGGCTACGATCCGGCCAACGCCACCGCCCTGGGGCGGGTTGTCTCGTTGCAAATGACCAAGGCCTGGTAGCGCCGCCTCGGCGACCCCGCCCCTTTGACTTCAAGGACAGTTCCGATGCGACGCTCTCTGGCGCTGGCGCTGGCCTGCGCACTTTGCCCCTGCGGCGTGGCCGTTGCCCGCCCGTTCACGGTGGACGACCTCTTACGGAGCGAGCAACGGGGGTCGGTCCAGATGGCGGCCGCAGGGCGATGGGCCATCATCCAGACGTTTCGCGCCTGGGATCAGGCGGCGCGATACGATCTCGACTGGTGGTCGCTTTATGGCTTGGGCAGCCTGCGCAAGGTCGATCTGCGCCGTGGGACCGTGAGCCCCTTGCTGCGGGAGGCGGCCGGATCCGGCTATATCGGCGGCCCGCTCTCGCCTTCCGGCGCCCAAATGGCGGTTTGTCGTCTTTCCGGCCACGCCTGGGAGATCGGGGTGGTCGACCTGGCCAGCGGCGCTACGCGTTGGTTAGGCTTGTCGCCGGAACTGCCGCAATGGGGCCGAGAGATCGCTTGGCGCAACGACAACGAGCTCCTCGTCATCGCCCAGGCGCAAAGCCCTGTCGGTCACCGGCTTGGGTTCGGCTGGCAGGGCCAGGCGCGCCTGACGGCGGCCTGGGCCGAGATGGCGGCGGGCCGGCTCTCGGTCACCGCCATCGGCAGTGGGCGCTACCGAACCGTGCGCCCTCACGCCTCGCCCAGACGCCTGATGCTGGTCGAGGTGTCGACAGGTCGCGCGCGCATCCTCGCCAGCGGCGATTTTTTCGATTTCGAACTTGCGCCCGACCGACGGTCGGTCGCGGTTCTGGGCAATGGTGAAGACCTACAGGAGGCCGACGATCTGAAGTCGACCGGCGCCGTGCTCTACCGTCGAAAGCTTCTGCTGGTCGATCTGGACTCCGGTCGATCCGTCGACCCGTGCCCCGCCTGCGACATCCTGCAGGGCCTGCTGAGCTGGTCGCCCAAGGGCGATCGCTTGCTGGTCTATGCCCGACACGGCGGCGAGGGATCCAGCGGCGGCTTCCAGCTCGTCGGCGCGCGAACAGGCCGCGCCGCGCCCGCGGCGATGGACGGCCTCGTCCCGGTGTTGATCAAGACGCGCGACAATGGCGAACGGGCCGCCGGCGGCTGGTTGGGTGCGACGCCCATCCTCTATGCCCGACGCGCAGGCGGCGATGGCCGCGCCGACTGGTACGCCCTGTCCGCCTCGGGGCCCAGGGTCCTGACCGCCTCCCTGGGGTCGCCAGCGCCGCGCCTCGTCGCGGCGGACGCCCACAGCGTGACAGTGAGTGATGGGCAGTCCCTTTGGCGGATCGGCCTCGACGGTGAGACGCGCCCGCTGCGCGCGGGCTTGGACGACGTCCTCGATGTCAGACCTGCCTCCGACTCCGAACGCCTCGCCCTGGCGCCGCCCTCGCCTTCGGCTTTGGTGGTGCGATCGGACGGGATCATGAGCCGCTTCGAGGGTTCCGCGCGGTGGCGCCTTCCGCTGCAAGCCCGCGAAACCGTGTTGGCGGCGGACCCAGGCCTCGCCACCGTAATCGTTTCGGCAACCGACGATCACGGCGTCGAACGCCTTGTGCTGCGCCGGCCCGGTCAAGCCGACCGCACGCTCATCACGCTCAATGGACGGCTCGAGGCCGTCGACCCGGCGACGGTGCGCGCGGTGCGTCACAAGGGTCCGGATGGCCAGCTGTTGACCAGCTGGCTCTACCTGCCGCCTGGACGTCGTCCCGACGAGAGGCCGCCACTGGTGGTGGCCCCCTATCCGGGCGAAGACAATACGGCGCCGCCACCCGATCAGGCGCTGGGTTTCGGCCGCCTCCAGGTCAATGCCCAGCTGCTGGCGGGCGCCGGGTATGCCGTGCTCGTCCCAAGCTTGCCCTACGCCAAGGGGCGCGAGCCGATGGACAAGCTGGCCGACCAGGTGCTGGCGGTGGTCGATGCGGCCGCCGCCCAGGCCCCAGTCGACGCCGCGCGGTTGGCGGTGTGGGGGCACAGTTATGGCGGCTACGCCGCCCTGGCGCTGGCGACCCAAAGCCGCCGCTTCAGGGCGGTTGTCGCGGGCGCCCCTATCAGTGACCTGACCAGCTTCTACGCGACGCTCGGTCCCTACAACTATTCGGTCCCCGAGGGCGGCCTGTCGGTCATGGGATCGGCGGGCTGGTCGGAGACCGGACAGGCCAGGATGAACGGGCCGCCCTGGAGCGATCCCGAACGCTATCGCCGCAACAGTCCTATCGCTTTCGTCGACCGCATCGTGGCGCCCGTCATGCTGCTGATCGGCGACCAGGACGCCGACGCCGCTCAGGCCGAGCAGATGTTCACGAGCCTCTATCGCCTGAACAAGGATGCGGTGCTGTTGATCTATCATGGCGAGAGCCACATCGTCACAAGTCCGGCCAATGTCCGGGACGAGTACGCCCGGGCGTTCGCCTTCCTCGCCCAGTCCATAGGTCCGCCGGCCGTGCTCAAGCCGTAGCGAGCGACCTCGCCGGCGCCCCAGGATTGGCGGCGAGACTTGCTTCCCACCAGCGCGCCCAGGCCTCCAGGACAAAGGCGATCGTCAGCTCACCGGCGTGATCGAACCAGATCAGTTCGTCACGATGGAGGATAGGCTCCAGCCGCGCGGGATCGATGAGACCGTGGGATGCGAGCTGGCCTTCCAGCAGGAAGGGGCGCAGGAACGGCAAGTTCTGCGCCATGCTCTGCGCGAAGAAAACGGAAAGATCGCCTTTCCAGCGCCGGTCTCGCACCACCGGGGGCAGGCGATCCGCGTAGGCGACGCGCGCAAAGGGGCGATCCACCTCCCCGATGGCCAGGATCGGCGCCGGAATGGAAAGGCACAGTTCGACCACCGGCTGACTCATCAGCGGCTGGATCAATTGCCCCGATCGCGCCCGCAGGCTGTCGCCGAACATGCTTTGGTTGTTGGTGAGCGCCTGAATCTGCACCTGTTTGGCGGGGGTCACGCCGTTGAGATCCTGTAGCCAGGGGTGGCGATCGCCTGGCTTCAGCGCGGCGTGGGCGGAGGACAGGAAGGAAACCGATGGGTGAAGGGCGAGCGGAGCTCGCCAGGTCTTCAGCGCCTCGGCGACCAAGCTCCAGACGGTCCGTCTCGTCCGGTGCGCCAGCAGCGTCAGGGCCATCAGGGGCGATCGGCCGCAGGGCACTCCGCGCAGGAGATCGCCCGCCAGGGCGGTTGTCGCCATCTGGTAGAACACCGCATCGCCGCCCTGGCCGGTGAAGAGCGCATCCACGCCGCTCTCTTGAAGGCGCGAGGCCATGTCCGCGTCGTAGTCCGGATCCGCCGCGCTGAAACTGGGCCGGGCGGCGACAGCGATCTGGCCGAGTCTTTCGGCATCGAGCGTCATGAGGCCATGCGCGCGTTCGGTTAAGGTGAGGCCCGCGCGCTCGGCGACGGCGCGAGCGAAGGTGCGCTCGTCGGCTTCCGGATAGGGCCAGTAGTGATTGATCACCCCGACGACCGGCGCGCGAGCCTTGCAGAGGGCCGCCAGAACGATGGCGGAGTCCAGGCCGCCGGACACCTCGCAGAGCACGCCCGACCGCCCCTTCGACGAGGCCGCGACGCATCCGTCGATCACCGCAGCCAGTTCCCGCGGATGCACGTCGCGGCGCGCATGATTGCGCGCCGCGACGTCGGCCGGTCGCCAGAGACGCCGTTGGCGTCCGTCCGCCAGAAGCAGAGCGCCGGGATCCACGCCCCGCACGCCCAGAAGGGGAACCGTGACGCTCGAGAGATTCTTTTGCCGAAGCAGAGCGCTTATCGCCGCCCAGTCGACTTTGGCGGCACGTGGCGCGTGCGGGGCCATGGGGTCAAGGCGGGAAGCGGCTACGAAGACACCCTCCCGGTCCCAGGTCAGGCATTCGAGGCCGCCGAGGGGATCGCGAAACACGTTGGGCGCGCCGTCGGCGCCTGGTAAGATGGCGACGTAGGCGCCCCAGACCTGGGCGATCAGTCGCCCACACACGGTGACGGGGTCTGGGGCGTGCATTCGACTGAGGTCGGCGAGCCTTCCGCGTCCAGCGAACGCTTCGGCCTTGTCGAAGGTGGACCCTATGACCACACCCGTCTGTCCAGGCAGTTGGACGCACCTCAAGGGCCGCACACGATCGAGGAACACAGACATGGCCTGTCTGTCGACGATGAGCCTCAGGCTGGCGTCCTGGCCGAGGCGCGCCTTGATCGCAGCCGCCGACGCGGCCGCTTCGTCCCGCCAAATCAGGACAATGTAGTTGCTCATGCCCTTTAGACCGCCATGATCGGCGTGTAGGCGGTCAGGCGTTCCAGGTCGTCGTCGAGCGCGGTGCGGCCCACCTGCAGCCAGCAGTGGGCGCTGAAGGGCCAGGTGCGAACCCCGAACACCCAAAGGGCGTCGAATCCTCGCGCCCGCAGGAAGGCGCGACAGTGAAAGCTTCGCATCAGACATTCGCCCTGCAGCGGCAACCACGCGCGGAGAGCCTCGAACTGGGCCACGGCTTGGACAAGCGGCGCCGAAGGTCCGCGCGCCGACGCCGCGGCCGACGGCGCATCCTGGAGGAGGTCCTCGAAGCTGTGGCGGCGAAAGGCTCGCGCCGCCGACCATGTCGCCGAGAGGGCCGCGGCGCAGGCGCCGAACGGAGGTGGGCCGTAGGCGCAGGTCAGCCTGGACGAGGTGGTGGGGTAGGGTGGCGGAGGCTGGCGATCGCGTGGCGAGCGGTCCGAAAGCAGACCGGCTTCAAGCAACTGCTCGGCGGTCTCCGCATGGGCGATGTCGACCTCGCCGTGCGGCGAGACGGCCATGATGTCCAGCACGCCGCTCAGGCAGAAGTAGGCGTCGGCCCTCGTGTCGAGGAAGACCAGGTCGTCACGAAGGTGAACGGCGTGAACGCTGTCGGCCAGGAAAAGGCGCATTTCGCCCTCCGGTTTGGTCCAAGCGAAGAATGGCGCGGCCTTGTCGCCGGCCGACTTAGGGCGGGTGACGTTGGCCGGCGCGGCCCGCGGGACGCGCCGGCCCCCGATCACATGTAGCGCTCGATCGGGTTGTCGAGCTCGGGCACGTGGCCAAGCCCGCTCGTGCGGGTCAGCACTCTGGCCCGGCCGAGACGGATGAGTTTGGTCTTTGGACGAACGATCATCGAAGCCTCCTGGTTTGAGTGTCGCTGGTTTGCGACCGTCCAACGAGACGGCGTGACTGACGTATATTCAAGGTATATTTGATAAATATTTCAACGCATTGCCGCGTCCCGAATAGCCGCCGCGGCGCGCATCCGGCGTCGATAGTAGGCGCGAATGGCCGCGGCGCGAATGTTGTGGGGCGCCGCCTGTTCCAGCGCCGTCATCTCGCCGTCGAGCCCATCGAGAATGCAGGCCTCGGCCCCCCGGAACGGCGCCAGACGGTCCCACAAACCGCGCCGCGCGCCGCAAAGAGCAAGGTTCGGCGCCCCGCCCAGGCGCGCGAGCATACGCTCTGTGCGTTCGAGGTATGCGATGTCGTCGAGGTCGTGTTTGACGGCGGGAGGGGATTTGGCGGGGTGGCGGCGCGCCGTGCTCAGGGCCGCGAGCGCGTAGACCTCGTCGAGATGATAAAGGTCCGACACGCTGCCTGCGTCGTGACGCAGCGTGACGTAGCCGGTCGCGGCGCGATCGATGAGGCCTTCGCCCGCGAGCCTCGCCAGCGCCTCGCGGATCGGGGTCGCGCTGACCGACAGTTCCTCAGCCAGCGTGAGGATGTGCAGGGGCTGGCCATGTCCGAGCGCGCCAGCCCGCAGGCGCCGCCGCAGGATGTCGAGTGTGCGTTCATAGGGATTGCGGTCGCGGCTCAACGGCGCTCCATCGAAGAGGACCGAGCCTGACGGGCGCTGCCGAGGTTGTCGAGGCGTCGGCCCGCATGGAGCGGCGCCCGCGGCCACTGCACATGCGACCGCGGTAAAACGGTTGGTCGACCCGGATCTCACTGCGGACGGACCCGCGCCGAATCGGGCGGCCGGCCGGCAAATTGAGGCGGAAACGCATGGGGTCGGCGACAAGGGGCAACGCCCCGCCATTTGCCTTCCGTGGAAAATAACAAACATGCGACAATACGCTGACACGTCGCGGTGCGGGCGACAGGGTAAGCGTCACACTGGAGTTGATTTGCTGGCGCCAAGGAGTGCGTATGGCGAGCTCGCCCCCCGGCAGCCTGGCCAGACAGGCCCGGCTGCTTTCCCTGATCGTAAAGTCCATTCGCCTCGAGAGACGCATGAGGGCGGCGGAAGTCGCCGCGGCGATGGGGATCGGCTTGCGGACCTACGAAGACTTCGAGGCTGGGCGTGGGCGGCTCGACCTCGAGAAAGTCCGCCTGTTCGGGCGCGCCACCGACACCGACGCGGTGGCGATCACCCTGGGTCTGCTGCTCGGCTCTCGGGAAACCGCGATGCGGGCCGTCGACAACAAGGCCTCGACCATCCTCTGGATCGCGCTACAGGAGTTCGAGAAGGATGTCGGCGACCAGCTGTCGCTGATACCAGCGAGCTATTTCCTGGAGTCTTTGCGCCAGGGGTTCGACCGCTTGCGCGAGTATCTGCAAAGGCGCGATGCGAGCGCCGAGCGTTGGCTCGAGGTGGAAATTCAGCGGCTGTACACACCGACCGCGAACGACGACCAGGAGGGTGGTTGAGCGTCGCACGGGCGGCCCTCGCTCTCGGCGCCCGATCCAGGTGAGCGGACAGGGTGAGCCGTCCGACCCCATCATATGGCGGGTGGACGCCATGCGCTCCCGGCGCGGCGCATGGCGGTCGACAGTGTGGAATCGGCGTTGCGATGACCAACGAGGAAAGGTGGGGGGCGACCGCGCCAGGCGCGCGGACACCCGCTTGCGCGCGGTTCAGGCAAGGATCTTTAAAGAAAACGCTGCCCCTCAACGGCAGGAGGCTGGCGCCGCTTCGTTCGCTGTCGATACTGACCGGAGCAGGCGCGTGGCTCTCGCCGCCTTCAGTCTCCGTCAGGGTCGCGTGGATGGGGTGGGGAACGCCAAGGGTCGTGGCGTTTGAGCAGGAAGGCGGGACGCCCGCCCTATGAGGTCTTGGTCCAAGCGACCCCGGATTTGGGGGGTTTGTGCACGAATGACTGTGCGATCTCGGCGCTCGATCCCTTCGTGGCCACGATCTGCTGGGACGCGACAACCCCGCCCGGCGGACCGGGCGGGGCGCTGGCGAAGCGGGTCAGTCGCCGTTGCGCTTGGCTTGGCGCGACCAGATCAGGGTAAAGGTCTCCGCGTCCTCGTCATCGAAGAGGTTGGCGAAGATCGGCGCGTTGAAGCTGGGATCGTCCAGCTTGAGCGAGAGATAGTCTCGCCCCTCGCTGGAGCGCTTCGACCAGGCGGCCCCGATCTCGGCGCGGCCGACAAAGACCCGGTGGCTGGGGGCGTTCTCGCTGGAGCGGTTGAGCTCGGGAACGATACGCACGCCCTTGGTCTGAAGGCTGAGGGTGACGATTTCGCCCTGATATTCGGCGCCGGACTTCTTGAAAGAACCGATGTTGGCCATGTGATGTCTCCTTTGCTGTTTCGGGACCGCGACCACCGCGGCCTCGATGGCGATCGTCCGGCCGGAGGCGATCGACGACGCACCCCGCGCGGCGGGGCCGCAGCGCAAGCGAAGGACGGCGGCGGCGGGACTTTCTTGTCTCGCGAGGAATGGGCGAGCCGGGGTCCCCGCGGGGCCTGCCCCGCGGGGTGGACGTCCAGGGGAAGAAAGTCACGACCCGCCGTTGCGGCGAGGCGATCGAGGCGCAGCCGGCCTTCGGCCAGATCAAGCCAGAAAAGAGAGGCCCGGGGTTCGCGTGCGCGCAGCGGCATGAGAGACGCGATGGCCCATACCGGTGAGCCTCTTCAAGAGGCCGGCCGCATCAGGCGAAGAGACGCAAACCCCGGCGTAGACAAAGGATGTCCGTGCTGTTGCGCGCCCGACCAAACGACAGGCGCCGCCAAGCCCGACACCGTCCGCGCTCGCCGAGATGGAGGTTTCCTCGAAGCGCTTTTAGCGACCGCGACAGTCGTGCTCGCACGATCGACCCCCGGCATTGAGCCGATCAACATCCCCGCTGACGAAGCGGCGCTCCGCTCACCCCTGCCTCGCGCCAAGCCAAGCGCAACGGCGACCAAGGCTGACGAGCACTCGTCTCAACGCCCCGTCCGGCCGTCGTCGGGGTGAACCGTCCCAGGCGAGCCCAAGCCGCGGCGGCGACGAACGCGGCGCCGACAACAGCGAAGGCCACGCGCCAACCCTCGGACGGGATGACGAGGCGCGCGAGCCCCAAGCTCGCGTGGCAGCCGGCTATGGCGGCCGGCGCGGCATAGAGGATGGCGACCGCCGCGCACGAGCGGCGTTCGCGCGCTCGCGAAGGCGATCTGGCCGATCGCCAAGCCGGCGCCCCCGGCGAGAAGGGCAAGGACGATCGAGACCACGTCGCCGGCCCCGCCGTGATAGGCGACGACGCCCGCGGTGAGGCCTGAAAGAACAGATGGCGCATAGACGGCGAGGGCAAAGAGCAGCCAGCAGAAGAAGCGGGCGCCGATGACCCCGGGGATGAGGCCGATGACGAGCATGGTGGCGTCTCCGTGACAAATAGTCGGACGGGCGCGCCTCCACCACCACCATTGCGATGAAGCCAGTTTGGCCATCCAGAGCCTCTTTCGAATTCCGCCCGATCAAGTAACCATTCGTCGGCGTGCAGGTCTAACGCCGGGGCCGGTCTGATCGCCGTCCACAGTTGCAATGACGAATTTGCTGAGGGCCGGCGATCCGGCTTTGGGTAAAGGCGCCTCCGCGACTTTGCTGAGAGTCGGCGGCGCTCACGCGCCGCCGAACGTCCAGACCGGGATGCCGAACTTGCGCGCCTTGTCGGCGAGATTGTCCTGGATGCCCGTGCCGGGAAAGACCATCACACCGATCGGCAGCACCTCCAGCATGCGGTCGTTGCGCTTGAACGGCGCGGCCTTGGCGTGGGCGGTCCAGTCGGGCTTGAAGGCGATTTGCGGAATTTTGCGGTTGTCGGCCCAGCAGGCGGCGATGCGCTCGGCGCCTTTGGGCGAACCGCCATGCAGCAGGACCATGTCGGCGTGCTTGGCGCGGACCCGGTCGAGACGGTCCCAGATCAGGTGATGGTCGTTGAAATCCACCCCGCCAGTGAAGGCGACCTTGGGTCCTTTCGGCATGATCACCTCGTTGTGCGCGCGGCGCTTGGCGGCGATGAAGTCGCGGCTGTCGATCACCGCCGAGGTCAAGGCGCGATGGTTGACCATCGACCCGGCGCGTGGCCGCCAGGGAATACCGGCCTGGCGCTCGAACTGGTCGGCGGCCTGATCGCGCAGGAACTCCAGGCAGTCCCGCCGCTCGATCAAAGCCTCGCCCTGGGCGAGAAGGCGTTCGAGCTCGACCGAGCGGACTTCCGAGCCGTCCTGTTCGCGTTGGCCGCGCTTCTGCGCCCGCTCGTTGTCGTCGAGCGCCCGCTCGATCCTGGCCACGGCGCGATGGAAGGTATTGACGCTCGACCACAGCAGGTCCTCGAGGTCGGGCTCGAGGCGGGTGTCGGCCAAGGCCGAGACCAGGGCGTCGAAGATGTCGGCGGCGGCGCCGGCGAGGCGCTGAGTGTCGGGGAGGGGCCTTGGGTCCGCCTCGTTTGGGAAGGGCCGGTAGCCGTGGAGCTGGAGTTGCGCGAGGACATGGTCGGTGGGGGAGGGGGCGTGCGGCGGCTCGAAGTCGTCGAGGTCGTGGGTCATGGGGGTTACCTTCAGATGAGGATCGGCCGCGCCCATCGCGGCCTTCACGGCGACGAAAGGCGGCGAACGCTCCGTCCCGGCACCCGCGGCGAAGCCAAAGGGCCGAAGCGCCAGCGGAGGATGGCGCGGGGCCGGCTATTTTGCCTGGCGATGTAAAGCGCCCCTAAAGGGCGCGACGGAAAATAGCCGGCCCCGCGCCATTGCCGGGACGGAGCGTTGGCCGCACCAGGTCGCCCTCTCGGGAAGGCCGTGGGCGCGGTCCTCTCCGACGCCAAAGGAAAACCCTGATCCTCACCTCGCGGCGGACCGTCTGCGCATCTTCCTGTCGATCGCTTCTCAAGCGGCCACATGCATGAACCGGGCCACGTCCCTCGACGAGACCTGCCCCCGCACAGCCGCCGCGAGATGGCCCACACCCAGCAGCCGCAGGTCTTCGTTGAAGTCCTCCAGGCGGGGCGAGAGCACGATCGGCTCGATGCCATCCTCCGCCGCCCGCGCGATCAGGGCCATCGTGGCGCCATACCCGGCCGGATCGTCGTCCCGGGCGATATAGAGCCGGCGTAAGGTATCGGGGAACAGGAGGGCGGAGAGATGCGCCGCCGACAGCGCCGCCGCCATCGGAAGGTCCGGCAGGATGCACCGCAAGGAGAGCATGGTCTCGATGCCCTCGCCCGCCGCCATCACCTCGCCCGCCACGCCGAAGCGCACGGCGTGGCCGAGCAGGTCGCCCATCGCCCGCCTGGGGGTGTCGATCGGCGCCTTGCCGAGGGTGGCCTCGCAAAAACCGCCAGGGTCGAGCCAGGTGCGGTGTGCGCCGGTCAGGCGCCCGGCGAGGTCGGTGACCGAAGCGATCATCGCCGGCCAGATCTCGGTCGGCGAATGCTCGTCGGGGCGATAATAGCAGCGCGGATGGAAGCGCAGCGCGCCGGTTGCGTGCAAAGCCGTAAGGGCGCGTCTGCGCAGATACGTTTCCACGAGCGTCCCTTTGATGGGTCGGGTCATGGCGACGAGCCGCCGCGCGGCTTCGCGCGATCCGGTGTGCGCCGGACTGGGCCGGCGCCGCCGGTCGTCCACCTCGCACGCCTGTGGCGGCAGGCTGAGGAAAGCGCGAGCTTCGTCGACCACGTCCTTGAAATCGACGAGACCGCAACTTTCGCGGATGAGGTCGAGAAGATCACCGTGCTCACCGGTAGCGGCGTCCATCCACTTGCCGACGGCGCCCCGGCCGCTTTGCGTCCGGGCCAGGCGGACGAACATCGATCGTCCCGGCGTGTTGCGCACGTCGCCCACCCGCCAATAGCGGCCGTCGCGACGTCCGTTGGAGAGAAAATGCCGGCACACCGCCTCGGCGTCAAAAGCCAGACGGCGCGCCAAGTCTGACGCTGATTCCTGCATGTGCGGTCCATAAAAAAAGAAAGGGACCCGCCGGGCCGGCGAGTCCCTGATGATCCAGTGGACGAGCGCCTATTCGGCGGCGATCGCGTGGGTCGGCGTCGGCCACGCACCAGGGTCGGCTCGCGCGCCGTCAGCGTCGAGGGCCGTTACGCCTTCGGGAGCCGCCGATTCTGCGATCGATGGCTGGGCGGTCTCGCCGCCGGACGCGGGAGCGGCGAAAGACAACGCCACACCAGCGGTGCGCAGGGGTTCCGGGAGCCAGCCGGATCCGACGAGGATCTCTTCGGCGCGCGCCGCCATATCGCCCTTCTTGAGGGGCGCGATCAGATCGGCCTGAGCCTCGCCCTTGGCCTCGCGCACGGCCTGCACGATCCTGGCCTTGGTGACCCGCCCGAAGAAGCTGTCGACGGTCGGGATCCAGCCGGCCGTCACCATGTCCAGCGAGAGGGTCTCTGCCAACCGGTCGGCGTGCGCCATCGCCCGGGGACGCCGGTTCCATGCCTCGTGGACCGCGTTGAGCGTGAGCGAAACACAGTGGGCTAACAAAGCCTCGCGGCTGTCGCGCTCGAGGGCGATCAGCGCCACCCACAGATCGGCGGGCTCGGGGGGAAGCTGCGCGGCCCAGCGGCGGTGGCGCTCATCGACCCTTGCCGCCAGGGCTGTGTCGGCGAGACCCGGCGCCTGAGCGCCGAACACCACGCTCTTGGCTTCGATCTCCAGGCAGGAGTCGGATCCGTAGCGATAGAAGAGCTTCAGGCAGAGGACATGCAGAAGCGCCATGAAAGCGGTCGCCGGGTCGGCGCCCAGCGCGTCGCGCAGCGCAAGGGTGCGCCATGCGGTGAGCTCGGTCAGCAGCCGGTCCGGAATCGGCCGCGGACCCTCGTCCTCCTCGGCCGGTTCGGGCGGCGGCGGATCCGCGGCCGCGATCGGAGCGTCCCCGCCCGCTGGCGGAGCGGACGGTTCGCTTTCGTCGGCGGCCGCAACCGGTTCGGGCTCGAACACGACCTCGTCTTCCGCGCGGACATAGCCGCGCTCGATGCGCAGCCGGCCCGAGCCGTCGAGGCTGACGAAGGCGCCGGCCGTGGCGATGTCGCCGGCATCGTAGATCGCCGGGCGGTCCTCGATGGCGCCGATCGCCGTCTCGATCTCGCCCAGGCGCCGGTCGACCGCGTCCGGGAGGTCTC
>JBBRAV010000053.1:0-28865 GCA_038206535.1 Caulobacterales bacterium | reverse complement strand
TGATCGACGAAAAAAATCAAAGATTGCGCCGCATTGCCGTGGCCGAGCTCGGCCACGGCAATGCGGCGCAGGCCAACGAACCGGCAAATGTGTAACCTATCTATCCGGTACATTATGTCACCCAACTATCCGCTGGACACGAAGGCCGGATGAGGGGGCTCGTCGAGACTATCCCAATACACCTGATGACTTGATTTCACGCGTCGGCGCGACCCCCTCATCCGTCAGCTTCGCTGACACCTTCTCCCGCGAGGGGAGAAGGGTGGATGACTCACCGCACCGCCGCGCAGAACCTCTGGATCCGCGCGCAGGCGTCTTCCAGCAGGGCGGGGGCGGTGGCGTAGCTGATGCGGAAGAAGGGCGAGAGGCCGAACGCCTCGCCGAACACCACCGACACGCCCTCGCTATCCAGCAGCTCGGTGGCGAAGTCGGAGTCGTCGACAATGGTCTTGCCGCTGGGCGCCGTCTTGCCGATCAGCCCCTCGCAGGAGGGGAACACATAGAACGCGCCCTCCGGCGTCGGGCAATGCAGGCCGCTGGCCTGGTTCAGCATCGACACCACCAGGTCGCGGCGTTCCTCGAACGCCCTGGCGCGCGGCTTGATGAAGTCCTGCGTCCCGTTCAGCGCCTCGACCGCCGCCCACTGCGAGATGGAGGAGGGGTTGGAGGTCGTCTGGCTGATCACCTTGCGCATCGCGGCGATCAGCGGCTCGGGCCCGCCCGCATAGCCGATCCGCCAGCCGGTCATGGCGTAGGCCTTGGAGACCCCGTTCATCGTCAGGGTGCGCTCGTACAGCGCCGGCTCGACCTGCGCGATCGTGGTGAAGGCGAAGTCGCCGAATACCAGGTGTTCGTACATGTCGTCGGTCAGGATCCATACGTGGGGATACCGCAGCAGCACCTCCGCCAGCGCCGCCAGCTCGCCGCGCGTATAGGCCGCGCCGGACGGGTTCGACGGCGAATTGAGGATCAGCCACTTCGTGCGCGGCGTGATCGCCGCTTCCAGGTCCGCCGGATGCAGCTTGAACCCGGCCTGCGCGGTGGTCGGCGCGAACACCGGCGTTCCGCCGGCCAGCAGCACCATGTCGGGATAGCTGACCCAATAGGGCGCCGGGATCACCACCTCGTCGCCGGGATTGAGGGTGGCGATCATGGCGTTGAAGATCACCGGCTTGCCGCCCGGGCAGACGCTGATCTGCGAGGGCGTGTAGGCCAGGCCGTTCTCGCGCGCGAACTTGGCGCAGATGGCGGCTTTCAGCTCGGGAATGCCGTCGACGTCGGTGTATTTGGTCTTGCCCTCTTGGATGGCCCTGATCGCGGCTTCCTTGATGTTGTCGGGGGTATCGAAATCCGGCTCGCCGGCGTCGAGCGAGATGATGTCGCGCCCCGCCGCCCGCAAAGCCCGCGCCCTGGCGCTCGCCGCCACGGTGGCCGCCGGCTTCACGCGGCTCAAGGTGACGGACTGGGCGAACATCGGCGCAACTCGGGTTTTTGGGATCGGGAGAGCGGTTTCATAGCAGGCCAGGGGCGGCGCGCAACGCCGCGCCGCTCGTCCGCGGACTCGCACATGACCCGAACGTATTGAGTCTATTGGCTTTGTGTCCGGCGCGAAATCTTCAGTTCCCGGAGTTCTCCTTACGTTCTCAAGTAATCGCCGCGCTCGGGGTTGCGCGAAAACCTGTGCATGATCCCAAAAAAGGGCATTTGGTGTCATTGCTACCCAATTAAGGCCATGGTAACCCAATTGTGTCGCTCGAGGCTGGGCGTCGTGGGTTGTCTGGGAAGAGCGCGGTGTTTCTCTCGACGTTCGAGAAACAGTTGGACGCCAAGCGGCGCATCGTTCTGCCGGTGGAATTCCGCGCCCTGGTCGCCGGCCCGTTCGACGGCGTGTTCTGCTTTCCCTCGATCGAGGCCGACTGCATCGAGGGCGGCGGACAGCCGCTGTTCGAGAGCTACCGCAAGGTCATCGACGAGCTTCCGTTCGGCGATCCGCTGCGCTCGGCGCTGGAGACCATGGTGCTGGGCGGAATGGCGAAGATGTCGTTCGACCCCGCCGGACGAATCACCCTGCCCGAAACCCTGTGCGAGCAGTTCGACCTCACCGACGCGGTGACCGTCGTGGGCCTGGGCGACCGCTTCCAGATCTGGTCGCGCGAGGCCTTCAAGGCCCATTGGGCGCGCCAGCGGGACGTCGCGCGCGAGGGCCTCGCGGCCTATCGCACCCAGCAGCGGCAGGCCCGCGCGGGGGCGGTCGCATGAGCGAGGCTCCGCACACCCCCGTCCTGCTCGCCGAGGTGCTCGAGGCCCTGACGCCGGGCCCCGGCCTGCTGATCGTCGACGGCACCTTCGGCGCTGGCGGCTACAGCCGCGCCTTTCTCGACGCCGGCGCCGAGGTCGTCGCCTTCGATCGCGATCCGAGCGCCCAGCGCTTTTCGACCGCGCTTGACGCCCTTGGGCGGTTCCGGCTCGTGGAGGCGCGGTTCTCGACCATGCTGGACGTGGTCGGCGAAGGCCGGGCCGACGGCGTCGCCCTCGACGTGGGCCTGTCGTCGATGCAGCTCGACGAGGCGGAGAGGGGCTTTTCCCTGATGCGCGACGGTCCCCTCGACATGCGCATGAGCGGCGCCGGGCTGTCCGCCGCCGACCTCGTCAATGACGGCGAGCCGGCCGAGCTCGCGCGCATCCTGCACGCCTATGGCGAGGAGCGTCAGGCCCGCCGTGTGGTCAATGCGCTGGTGGCCAGGCGCGCGGAGACGCCCTTCACCCGCACCCTCGATCTGGCCGACGTCGTCGAGCGGGCGCTGGGCGGTCGGCGCGGCGCCAGAACCCATCCCGCCACTCGCGTGTTCCAGGCCCTGCGGATCGCGGTGAACAATGAGCTGGGCGAACTCGAAACGGGCCTCGCCGTCGCAGAACGCACCCTCAAGGCCGGCGGCCGGCTGGCCGTCGTCACCTTCCATTCCCTGGAGGATCGCATCGTCAAAAGCTTCCTGAACGCGCGCGCGGGCCGGGAGGGCGAAGGCTCGCGGCATGCGCCGCCGCGCGCCGGTGGTCCGCCTCCGAGCTTCCGGCTCCTGCACAACGGCGCGCGCAGCCCGGGCGATGCGGAAATAGCCGCCAATCCGCGGGCGCGATCGGCCAAACTGCGCGCGGCGATTCGCACCGATTCGCCGCCGTGGAGGCTAGCCGCATGATCCTCGCCAGTGTCTTCAATCGCCGCCTGCGCGGCTTTCGGGTGATCGAGCTTCTGGCGGTCGTCATCGTCGGCGCGCTCGCGCTGGGCTCTTACGTCTTCACCACCTTCGCCGGCGCGCAAGCGGCGAGAATCGCCGGCGTGGAGAGCCAGATCAGCGATGAAGACAAGCGCATTCATCTGTTGAAGGCCGAGATCGCGCATCTTGAGGATCCCAGCCGAATCGAGCGCCTATCGACGCAATATCTTGGTTTCCAGCCCGTGGATCCCAAGCACGACATCAGCCTTGAAGCCCTGCCGGGAGTCGCCAGCGCCCCCGCGCCGATCGCCGCGCCTCAGAAGCAAAAGTCATGACGACCGCAGATCCGCCGTTTGAAGACATCGCCGAGCCGTCGGAATGGCCGTTCCGGCGCCTGCTCGCGCGACTGCCGCGCTGGCTCGAAGCGGCGGGTTCCGAACATGCGGCCGAGGAAGAGGCGCGCCTGCGGATCTTCTTCGTCATGGCGCTGTTCTGCGCCGGATTCCTGACGTTGGGCCTGTTCGCCGCGAAGGCCTCGCTGTGGTCGGGCCTTGGGCGCGGCGAAAGGGCCGGTTCGCTCACGCCCAACGCGCGGTCCGATCTGCTGGACCGCAACGGCCAGGTCCTGGCCATGGATCTCGTCCACTACGGACTCTACATCCAACCCAAGGACGTTTCCGACCCGGCCGCCACCGGACGGGCCCTGCTGGTCGCCCTGCCGATGCTGTCGCCCAAACGGCTCGCGGCCGCCTTCGACGAGCGGCACAAGTCGTACTATCTGATCGGCGGCCTCACGCCTGAGGTGAAGAACGCCATCCACGACATGGCCCTGCCGGGCGTCGCCTTCCAGGAAGAAAGCGCGCGCGCCTATCCGCTCGGCCGGACCGGCGCCCATGTCATCGGCCTGGCCAGCAAGGACGGCCAGGGCATGTCCGGCCTCGAACGCGCGTTTGACAGCGACATTCGCACTGAAGCCGGCCGGGCGCCGCTGGAAACCTCGATCGATCTGCGCGTCCAGGGCGCGCTGCAGGACGAGTTGCAGACCGCCGGCGACTTCTTCGCCGTCAAGGACGCGGTCGGCATGGTGATCAACGTGCGCACGGGCGAGATCCTGGGCATGGCCAGCTACCCGGCGTTCGACCCCAACGACATCGGCAAGACCGACCCCGGCAACATGGTCAACCACGCCGCCCAGACCGTCTATGAGCCCGGATCGGTGTTCAAGGTGTTCACCCTGGCGATGGGCCTGGATACCGGCAAGGTCAACATCCACACGGTGTTCGACGTCTGCTCGCCCCTGGTCCTGCCCGGCCAGATCATCCACGACTACGACAAGGGCGACTGCCGCCTGCCGCTGTGGGAGGTTTTCACCCACTCCTCCAACATCGGCGCCGCGAAGATGGCGGTGTCGGTCGGCGCGGAGAGCATGCGGAAGTACTTCCGCGACTTTGGCCTCTACGCCAAGGCGCCCAGCGAACTCATCGAGTCGGCGCGCCCCTTGCTGCCCAAGCGGCTGTCCTTGAACATCGTCGCCACCAACGCCTTCGGCCAGGCGCTGTCGGTCAGTCCGCTGGCCATCGCCAGCGGGATGTCGTCGATCCTCAACGGCGGCGTCTATCGGCCCCTGACCCTCAAGAAGCTCGAGGCCGGCCAGCAGCCCGCGCCCGGCCACCGGGTGATCTCCGAGCAGACTTCGCGGGTGATGCTGGGCCTGATGCGCCTGAACGCCACCAACGGCACCGGCCGGCCGGCCGACCTGTTGGCCCCAGGCTACATGGTGGGCGGCAAGACCGGCACGGCGACCAAGCTCGTCAATGGGCGCTACGACGCCGGCAAGCGCAACCTCGCCTCGTTCGCCGCCGTATTTCCCACCAACGGCGGCTTCGACCAGGACCGCTACTACGTCCTTATCATGATGGACGAGCCACGCGTCACCGCCGAAACCGGCGGATACACCACCGGCGGCGCCGTGTCTGCGCCGATCGCCGGCAAGGTCATCCGGCGCATCGCGCCGTTCCTCGGCGCGCGTCGGATCGCGACCGCCGGCGACGAACCGGCGCCCGGCCGTGGCAAGGACGATGTGGACCAAGCCATCCTGCGGGCGATCCAGCCATGACGTCCTTAAGGCTCTCGGACCTGCTGCGCCGGGAGTCGCCGGTGGACCCGGTCATCCGCGGCGTCACCGCCGACAGCCGCCGGGTGAGGCCAGGCTATCTGTTCGCAGCCCTGCCGGGCTCGAAGGGCGACGGCAAGGCGTTCGTCGTGCAGGCCCTGGCCGCCGGCGCGGCGGCCGTGATCGCCAACGAGGACATTCCCGGCGTCGCCGCGCCGGTCGTCAGGGTCGGTGATCCGCGCCGGGCCTACGCCCTGGCCGCGGCCGCCTTTCATGGATGCCAGCCGGCGGTGTGCGTCGCCGTCACCGGCACCAACGGCAAGACCTCGGTCGCCGGCTTCTGTCGCCAGATCTTCGCCGCCTGCGGCCGGTCTTCGGCCAGCATGGGAACCCTCGGCGTTCGCGCCGGCGACGAGCAACTCTCGCCCCCCGGCCTCACGACGCCTGACGCCGCCGATGTCGCCGAGATGCTGGCCAACCTCGCCCAGCGCGGCGTGACCCATCTGGCGCTGGAAGCATCGTCGCACGGCATCGATCAGCGGCGCCTCGACGGCGTGAGGCTGACCGCCGCGGGCTTCCTCAACCTGAGCCAGGACCATCTGGACTACCACGGCACCATGGGAGTCTACCGGGCCGCCAAGCTGCGCCTGTTCGAAACCCTGCTGCCGCGCGGCGGCGCCGCCGTTCTCAACGCCGACTCCGACGCCTACTCCGCCTTCGCCGCCGCGGCGGTGACCAATGGCCACACCGTGATGTCGGTGGGCGCCAGGGGGCAGGGCCTGATCCTGACCGGCAGCGAGCCCACGGCGCGCGGACAGCGGCTGTCGGTGAGCGCCTGGGGGCGTGCGTACCGGATCGCCCTGCCGCTGGCCGGCGCGTTCCAGGCCTCCAACGCCCTGGTCGCGGCCGGCCTCTGCATCGCCGCCGGCGAGAGCGTCGAGGCGGTGCTGGCGGCTCTCGAACACATCGAAGGCGCGCCCGGACGGCTGCAGCGCGTCGGCGAAAAGGCCGGCGGCGGCGAAGCCTATGTCGACTACGCCCATACGCCCGATGGCCTGAGCGCGGTGCTGACGGCACTGCGCCCGCACGCGCGCGGCCGCCTGATCGTCGTCTTCGGCGCCGGCGGCGACCGTGACCGGACCAAGCGTCCGCTCATGGGCGCGGCAGCCGCCGAGCTCGCCGATGTCGCCATCGTCACCGACGACAATCCGCGCTCCGAAGCGCCGGAGGCGATCCGCGCGCAGATCATGGCGGGGCGGTCCGGCCTGCGCGAAGTCGCCGGTCGGCGAGACGCGATCCGCGCGGCGACCGACATGCTGGCCGACGGCGACATCCTCGTCGTCGCCGGCAAGGGCCACGAGCAAGGCCAGATCATCGCGGGCGTCACCCACCCGTTCGACGACGTCCAGGAAGTGCGTGAGGCCCTGGGTCATGCGTAACCAACTCATTTCCTCCCTCCCCCTTGTGGGGAGGGACAGGACGCGAAGCGTACAGGGTGGGGAAGTCTGGCGGACTCAACAGCTGTGTGGGCTTCATCGACACTACCCCACCCTGACGGCTTCGCCGTCTGTCACTCCCCATAAAGGGGAGGGAGGGGCGTGGGTGATCTCTCCGTGACCGCACCGCTCTGGACCTCCGACGAGATCGCGGCCGCCACCGGAGGCCGGGCGACGGGCGCCTTCGCCGCGACCGGCGTTTCCATCGACACGCGGTCCCTGGAGGCGGGAGACCTGTTCGTGGCCCTCGCCGGCGCTCGCGACGGCCATGAGTTCATCCCCGCGGCCCTCTCGTCCGGCGCTGCGGGATCGTTGACCACACGCCCCGAGCAGGGGCCCTGTGTCGTGGTCGACGATACGCTCGAGGCCCTGCGGCGGCTGGGCGAAGCGGCCCGCGCGCGCGCGCGCGCCGCTCGGCGCGGGGCCGTGACCGGCTCGGTCGGCAAAACCAGCGTCACGCAGGCGGTGCGCGCCGGGATCGAACGGGCCGGTCCCGCGCACGGGTCGGTCAAATCCTACAACAACTACATCGGCGTGCCGCTGACTCTGGCGCGGATGCCCGCGTCGACCCGCCGGGCGATCTTCGAGATCGGCATGAACCATGCCGACGAAATCACCCCGCTCTCGCGCATGGTCCAGCCGCATGCCGTCGCCATCACCACGGTCGACGCCGCCCACATCGAGAACTTTTCCGATGGCGAGGCCGGCATCGCGGCGGCGAAGGCCGAGATCTTCGCCGGCCTCGATCGCGGGGGGACGGCCATTCTCAACGGGGACAATCGCTGGTTCGACCACCTGAAGGCCGCCGCCCGCCGCGCGGGCGCGAAGACTCGGGTGTTTGGCAAGGCCCAGGGGGCCGACGCCCAGCTTATCCGCTTCTCCACCGCGCCGGGCGGCGCGTCGGTGGAGGCGCGTGTCGACGGACGCGCGGTCGAGTTCCCTATCCGACAGTCCGGCCATCATTGGGGGCCCATGAGTCTGTGCGCATTGCTCATGATGCGGGCCCTCGACGTCGATCTCGACACCGCCGTGGCCGCCCTGGGAGAGTTCGAGCCGTTGGCCGGTCGCGGTGCGGTGCGCTCGGCGCCGGTGGCCGGCGGCGCCGTCACTCTTATCGACGAGAGCTATAACGCCAGTCCCGTCTCGGTGATCGCGGCGGTGGCCGGCCTCGGCGGCCGGGCGACGACCGGTCGGCGCATCGTCGCCCTCACCGACATGCTCGAACTGGGCGATAGTGCCGCGGCGTTCCATGCCGCCCTGGCCGACCCGATCGAGGCGGCCGGGATCGATCTTGTATTCTGCGCGGGCCCATTGATGAGGTCGCTCTGGGACGTCTTGCCGGGCGCTGTTCGCGGCGGCTGGGCGGCCGACGCCCGGAGTTTGGCCCCAGTCCTAATCGAGGCCCTCCGGGCCGGCGATACGATCATGATCAAGGGGTCGAACGCGTCGCGCGCGGATCTGCTGGTGAAGGCGCTCGGCGCGGGTGCTCGCGAGCGTGAAGGCGGCTGATGCTCTACTGGCTTTATCTCGAGCTTCAGTCCCATCACATCGTCGTCCCGGGCATGAACCTGTTGCGGTATCTGACCTTTCGCAGCGGCATGGCGGTGGCCACCTCGCAGCTGGTCGTCGTCGCCATGGGCTCGCGCTTCATTCGCTGGATGCAGGCCAAGCAAGGCAAGGGCCAGCCGATCCGGAGCGACGGCATCGCCCGTCACATCACCGAGAAGGCCGGCACGCCCACCATGGGCGGCTTGATGTTCCTTGCGGGCATCACCGTCGCCACCCTGCTCTGGGCCGATCTCAGCAACGTCTATGTGTGGGTCGTGCTGCTGGTGACCCTGGCGTTCGGCGGCCTGGGGTTCATGGACGACTACGCCAAGGTCACCAAGCAGACCACGGCCGGCGTGTCGGGCCGCATGCGCCTCGCGGTCGAGGCGGGTGTCAGCATACTGGCGGTATTCCTGATGGTGCGGTTTGGGCAGGTGTCGACCGAAGGCGCCGCGCTCTCGACCTCCCTGACCTTTCCGATCTTCAAGGTCGCGGTGCTGCAACTGTCGTGGTTCTACCTGATCTTCGGCGCCGTGGTGATCGTCGGCGCCGGGAATGCGGTGAACTTCACCGATGGCCTGGATGGCCTGGCGACCGTCCCGGTGATGATAGCGGCCGCCACTTTCGGCCTGATCACCTATCTCGCCGGCAACTTCGTGTTCTCCCGCTATCTCCAGCTCCACTTCGTTCCAGGCGTGGGCGACCTGGCCGTAATCTGCGCGGCGATCGTCGGCTCGGGCCTTGGCTTCCTCTGGTACAATGCGCCCCCGGCCCGGATCTTCATGGGCGACAGCGGCTCGCTCGCCCTGGGCGGCGCGATCGGCGCGGTCGCCGTGGCCGCCAAGCACGAGATCGTCCTGGCCATCGTCGGCGGCCTGTTCGTCATCGAGACCGCCTCGGTGATCATCCAGGTCCTGTGGTTCAAGCGCACGCGCAGGCGCGTATTCCTCATGGCGCCGATCCACCACCACTTCGAGAAGCTCGGCTGGTCGGAGCCCACCGTGGTGATCCGCTTCTGGATCGTCGCGGTCATGCTGGCCATGCTGGGTCTCGCGACCCTCAAGCTGCGGTAGGGGAGGCGGTCAGGCGCGCGATGATTCCGGTCGGCTGCTTCGAAGAGCGCACCGTCGCCGTGTTCGGCCTGGCCCGTTCCGGGCTCGCGGCCGCGCGCTCGCTGGTCGCCGGCGGCGCTCGTGTGGCCGCCTGGGACGAGCGGCCCGCCGCGCGGGCGCTGGCGCAGGCCGAGGGGCTCGACCTCGTCGACCTCAGCGTCGCCGACTGGGCCCAATTCGCCGCCCTGGTGCTGTCGCCCGGCGTTCCATTGTATTTCCCCGAGCCGCATTGGACCGTCAGGAAGGCGCGCGAGGCCGGCGTCGAGGTGATCGGCGACATCGAACTCTTCGCCCGGGCCGTGGCGGCCGCGCCCGAACACAAGCGGCCGAAGGTCGTGGCGATCACCGGCACCAACGGCAAATCGACCACGACCGCACTGATCGGGCACATGCTCGCCCACCTGGGTCGCGACACCCATATCGGCGGAAACATCGGTACCGGTGTTCTTGCCCTCGAACCGATGCACGGCGGCGCCGTCTATGTGCTGGAACTGTCGTCCTATCAGCTCGACCTCACGTCCAGCCTCAAGCCCGACGTCGCCATTCTTCTCAACATCACGCCCGATCATCTCGAGCGTCATGGCGACATGGAGCGCTACGTGGCCGCGAAGCGGCGGATCCTGTTGGGCCAGGGCAAGGGCGATACCGCGGTGATCGGCGTCGACGACGCTTGGGGCCAGCAAATTTGCACCGAGATCACCGCGGCGAATCGGCGGACCATCTGGCCGGTCAGCGCCCGCAAATGCATGGGTAGAGGAATCTATGTGTTGCAAGGGGTGCTCTATGACGCCACCGACGGCCGGGTGACGCAGATCGCCGACCTCAATGTCGCGCGCTCGCTGCCGGGCCGTCACAACTGGCAGAACGCCGCCGCCGCCTATGCCGCCGCGCGTGCGCTTGGCGTTTCGGTCGCCGACGCCGTCGAGGGCCTGATGACGTTCCCGGGCCTGGCGCACCGCATGGAGACGATCGGAACCCTGGGCGGCGTGCGCTTCATCAACGACTCCAAGGCGACCAACGTCGACGCCGCTCGCCAGGCGATGTGTTCGTTTCCGCGTTTTTACTGGATCGCCGGAGGGCGCGCTAAGACGGGCGGAATAGAGCCACTCGCCGACCTTTTCGACCATGTCATCAAGGCCTATCTGGTCGGCGAAGCGCAGGCCGACTTCGCGCGGACGCTTCGGGACCGCGCGAGCGCGACCTTGTCGGGCACGGTCGAGGCGGCGGTGGCTTCGGCGTTCGAGGACGCGCGGCGCGCCGGTGAACCCGCGATCGTGCTGTTCTCGCCGGCCTGCGCGTCATTCGATCAGTTTGCCGATTTCGAAGAGCGGGGCGAGGCTTTCCGAGCCGCCGTCCATGCCCTCGTCCCCCTGTCGCTTGAGGCCCGCTCATGAGCACGCAGACGCATGCCTTTCCGCGGTCGGACCGCACCCGCCTGGGTGTCTGGTGGTGGACGACGGACCACTGGCTTCTGGGCGCCACCGTCGCCCTGATCTGCCTGGGCGTCCTTTTGCAATTCGGCACCAGCCCGGCGGCGGCGCACCGCCTGAATATCACCTGGCCCTACCACTTCTCCGTTCGCCAGTGCATCTTCGCGGCCGGCGCCACGGTGATCCTGATCGCGACATCCCTGTTGTCGCCGCGTGGCGTGAGGCGGACGGCCTTCGTCGTCTACATTGTCTCGATCCTGGCGATGTGTGCTCTGCCACTCCTGGGCCACGCGGCCAAGGGCGCGACCCGCTGGGTGGAGATCTCGGGCTTCACCCTGCAGCCGTCGGAGTTCATGAAGCCGGCGCTGATCATTCTTGTGGCATGGATGTTCGCCGAGGGCCGCAAGGGGGAGGGCGTGCCCGGCATTCCCATCGCGCTTGGGCTTTATGGACTGGCGGTCGGGCTGTTGTTGGCCGAGCCCGACATCGGCCAGACCGTCCTGATCACCGTCGCCTTCGGCGCGGCGTTCTGGATGGCCGGGCTGCCCATGGTGTGGATCGCCATCATGGGCGGAATCGCCGTCTTCGGCCTCGGCAGCACCTACTTCCTGTTCGAGCACGTGGCCACCCGGGTCGACGGGTTTCTCGGCCACGACGGGGGTGACACCCAGCAAGTTCACCGCGCGGCCGCAGCCATCGCCAACGGCGGCGCGTTCGGTCGCGGCCCGGGCGAAGGGGTGATGAAGCAGGGCATTCCCGACATGCACACCGACTTCGCTTATTCGGCGGCGGCGGAAGAATATGGCTTGTGGATGTGTCTGGCCCTGATCGCGCTCTTTGCGTTCCTCGTCGTGCGCGGCCTCTTCAAAGCCATGAAACTGGGCGATCCGTTCGAACAGGTGGCCGCCGCCGGCCTTTTCGTCTTGGTGGGAATGCAAGCGTTCATCAATATCGCGGTCAATCTCGACCTCATCCCGACCAAGGGCATGACCCTTCCGTTTATTTCATACGGGGGCTCATCGACCCTGGCGATGGGCCTGACCCTTGGATTGGCCCTCGCGCTGACACGCAAGCGACCGGGCGCCTATAGCGCCGGCGACGGGTTCGCCGTGGTCGACCCGCTTGGCTGAAAACAGTCTCGCCTCGCGCAGAGTCGTGATGATCGCCGCGGGAGGGACCGGCGGGCATCTGTTCCCGGCCCAGGCCCTCGCAGAGGTGCTAAACGCGCGAGGTTGGCGGGTCGTCCTCGCCACGGACGAGCGCGCGCAGGCTCTGAGCGACACCTTTCCCGCAGAAAAGCGCATCGCCCTTGCGTCCGCGACGATTCGGGGGCGCGACCCGATCGCGCTCTCGAAGTCCGTATTCACGATCCTGCGCGGCGTGATCCAGGCGAGGGCGGCGCTCACCCTCGTCGATCCGGCGATCGTGGTCGGTTTCGGCGGCTATCCGTCGCTTCCCGCCCTGATCGGCGCGCTTAGCCAGGGCCGCCGCACGGTCATTCACGAGCAGAACGCGGTATCGGGCCGCGCCAACCGCCTGATCGCGCCGTATGCGAGCGCTGTCGCCTGCGCCTTTCCAACTCTGCTCAAGGCCAGGCCCAGAGTCCAGGCCCGCGCGGTGGTGGTCGGAAACCCGGTCAGACCGGAGATCCGCGCGCTCGCCTGTCTGGCCTATGAGCCGCCCTCGCACGACCTGCGGCTGCTGGTCACCGGCGGTAGCCAGGGCGCGCGGTTCCTGTCGGAACTGGTGCCCGCCGCCGTCGCCGCCCTGCCTGAGGACCTGCGCCTGCGTCTGCGGGTGCAACAGCAGACGCGGCCTGAGAACATGGACGAGGCGCGCCGGGTCTACGCCAACGCCCTGGTCCCCGCGGAGGTGGCGCCGTTCTTCCGCGACATGGCCGGTCGTCTCGCGACGGCGCACCTGGTGATCGGCCGGGCCGGAGCGTCCACCGTCAGCGAGATCGCCGTGGCCGGCCGGCCTTCCATCCTCGTGCCGCTGAAGATCGCGCTCGACGACGACCAGGGCCAGAACGCGCGCGTACTGGCCGAAGCCGGCGCCGCGGAGATCGCGCGCGAGGACGATCTCACCGCGCAGGCCCTGACCGCCGCCCTCGCCGCACTGCTCGGCAATCCTCGCCGGCTGGCGAAAATGGCCGCCGCCGCTCGCCGCGTCGCCGTGCCGGACGCGGCCGAACGTCTTGCCGATCTTGTGGAGGCGACGGCGCGGTAGGCGCCTGGGCCCCGGCCGAGGGGCCTGCCTAAAGCCTCAGGTCGGCGTCATCCTTGGCCAGGATTCCCTTGATGTCGTGGATCACGTGATCGGCTCTGCACAGAGCGCGGAGGGCGTCGACGCCCATGTCTCGGAAGATATCGTGCGCCACCGCCACGACGACCGCGTCGTAGGCTCCGCTCGCCAGTCGCTCCAGTGGCCGCAATCCGTATTCCTGTTCTGCCTCGTCCGTGTTGACCCAGGGATCGTGGACGTCGATTTCCGCGTCGAACCCCTTGAGTTCATTGACGACGTCGATGACACGTGAATTGCGGATATCGGGGCAGTTTTCCTTGAACGCCAGGCCCAGGATCAGGATCCGGGACCCTGCCACGTGGATGCGCCGCCTGACCATCGCCTTGACAAGCTGGTTGGCGACCTGCGCGCCCATGCCGTCGTTGATCCGGCGTCCGGCGAGGATTACCTGCGGCAGATAGCCGACGGATTCGGCCTTGTGGGTCAGGTAGTAAGGGTCGACGCCGATGCAGTGGCCGCCGACGAGGCCGGGGCGGAACTTCAGGAAATTCCACTTCGTCCCGGCGGCTTCGAGAACCTCGAGCGTGTCGAGGCCCATGCGGTGGAAGATCAGCGACAGTTCGTTGACCAGCGCGATATTGAGATCCCGCTGGGTATTCTCGATGACCTTCGCCGCCTCGGCTACCCGGATCGAGCTCGCCCGATGCGTGCCGGCCGGAATGATCGTCGCGTAGAGGGCGTCGACGAACGCCGCCGCCTCCGGGGTCGAGCCGGCGGTCACCTTGATGATGTTTGAAAGGCCATGCTCGCGGTCGCCCGGATTGGCCCGTTCAGGGCTGTAGCCGGCGAAGAAATCGCGGTTGAACGTCAGGCCCGAGATCTGTTCGAGTACCGGCACGCAGTCTTCCTCCGTCGCGCCGGGATAGACCGTCGATTCATAGATCACCACGTCGCCGGGCTTCAACGCCTCGGCGACCGTGCGGCTGGCGGCTAGCAGGGCCCCGAGGTCGGGCCGCTTAAAGGCGTCGATCGGCGTTGGGACCGTGATGATGAAGACATTGCACGACCTCAGCTCCGCCGGCGCGCACGAGAACGTCAGGCGGGTTCGGCCGGTCAGGGCGGCCGGATCGACCTCCCGCGTGCGGTCCTTGCCCGTCTTGAGCTCCGCGATGCGCCTTTCGTTGATGTCGAAGCCGAGCGTCTCATAGGCGCCGCCCAGGGCCACGGCCAAGGGCAAGCCGACATAGCCAAGGCCGAGCACGCCGACCTTGATGGGATTCCCGGAGGGATGAAGCACCGACATGGACTTTACGAACATTCCCGATTGCTGGCCCCGGTCCGCCCGGCTCTGGCCTATACACTAGCGCGCACGGCGTCCGCGCGCATCCCTCGCAGAGGGCGCGGTCCCTAGCGCGAGGCGCGCTCCAACCCATAATAGTCGCGATACCATTCGCAGAACGCCTTGACACCCGCCGAAACCGGCGTGTCCGGGCGATATCCCGTCAGCGTGCGCAGGAGATCCGCGTCGGCCCAGGTCGCGGGCACATCGCCTTGCTGCATCGGCATATAGTTTCGCCTGGCCTGCCGGCCGAGGCAGGTTTCGATTTCGGCGATGAAGTCGAGCAACTTCACCGGCGCACCCGCGCCGATATTGACCACCCGCCACGGAGCCACCGGACTTAAGGAGTCGCCTGCGACAGGCTCGCCTTCAACCGGCGTCGCGTCCGCCAACAGCGCGATCGCCTTCACCAGGTCGTCGACGTAGGTGAAGTCGCGCTGCATGTCGCCGTGGTTGTAGACATCGATCGGCTCGTCGGCCTCGATGGCTTTCACGAACTTGAACAACGCCAGGTCCGGCCGGCCATAGGTCCCATAGACGGTGAAGAAGCGGAAGACCGTGGTCGGGATCTTCCAGAGGTGACTGTAGCTGTGGGACATCAGCTCGGTCGCCTTCTTGGTCGCCGCGTAGATGGTCAGCGGCGTATCTGCGCGGTCTGTTTCCGAGAAAGGCATGGCCTCGTTGGCGCCGTAGATCGAGCTCGTGGAGGCGATCATCAGATGGCGGACGGCGCCCCGCCTGGCGGCCTCCATGACGTTGAACGTGCCCACGACATTGGTGTCGACGTAGGAACGCGGGTTTTCCAGGCTGTAGCGGACTCCCGCCTGCGCGGCGAGGTGGACGATCATGTCCGGCGCGTGGAGGTCGCATAGGGCCTGCAGGGCGGCGTCATCCTCAAGCATCTGGATGGCCTCGGTGAAGCCCAGCTGAGCTCTCAGTAGGGCGTGCCGATCCTGCTTGAGGCGGACGTCATAGTAGTGAGTCATCCCGTCGAGGCCGATCACCTCATGGCCTTGCGCCAGTAGCAGCCGGCTGAGGTGAAAGCCGATAAAGCCGGCGCTGCCGGTGACGAGAATGCGCATGATCGATCCGTCGCGGACGGGACGCCCGCAAGACCTTTATCGCCGCATTGGGGGATGACCGCAAATATGCGCTGAGGCGCCGCAGCGGCGGACCTCTTGCCAGGGCCGCTCCAAGCGCTATGCGTGAACGCCGTTCACACCAGGGGATATCCGTTCGTCATGGCTCTGCCGCCCGTCCTGCGCGATCGTTTGCGCCTTCCGGTCATCGCCTCGCCGCTTTTCATCGTTTCGGGCCCCGATCTCGTCATTGCCCAGTGCAAAGCCGGCGTCGTCGGCTCGTTTCCATCGCTGAACGCGCGGCCGCTTTCGCAACTGGATGAATGGCTGGCGCGGATCACCGAGGAACTGGCGGATTGGGACCGCGCGCACCCGGACACACCCGCCGCGCCGTTCGCAGTGAATCAGATCGTGCACAAGACCAACAACCGGCTCGAGGCCGACATGGAGCTGTGCGCCAAGTACAAGGCGCCGGTGGTGATCACCTCTCTTGGCGCGCGAGAGGATGTGAACAGGGCCGTCCACGGCTGGGGCGGGGTGGTGATGCACGACGTGATCTCCGATTTCTTCGCTCACAAGGCCATCGAGAAGGGCGCCGACGGATTGATCCCGGTGGCGGCCGGCGCCGGGGGCCATGCGAGCCGGCTCTCGCCGTTCGCGATGATCCAGGAGCTGCGCGAATGGTTCGACGGGCCTATCGCGCTATCGGGCGCCATCGCGAACGGCGCGGCGATCCTGGCCGCGCAGGCCATGGGCGCCGACCTGGCGTATATCGGCTCGGCCTTCATCGCGACGAAGGAGGCGAACGCCGCGGCCGGCTACAAGGAGATGATCGTTGATCGGGGCGGCGAGGACATCGTCTACACCAATCTGTTCACCGGCGTTCACGGCAACTATCTGCGCCCGAGCATCGAGCGCGCGGGCCTCGATCCCGACAACCTGCCGCAATCGGATCCATCGAAAATGAACTTCGGCTCCGGCGGCAACCAGGAGGCAAAGGCGTGGCGCGACATCTGGGGCTGCGGCCAGGGAATCGGCGCGGTCAAGGAGGTCGTCGGCGCTGGGGAACTGGTGGCGCGGCTGGCGGCGGAGTACGAAGAGGCCAAGAGCGCGCTGGCGGCAAAGACCGCCCTCACAGTCGGCAAGGCGCTGATGTTCGCGGCCGACTGAACGGCCGGAGATCTTTCGTGTCGGCGCAGATGCGCCGCCATGGGACAATTCCGACCGCCGTGTCGATGGCGCTTCGCAGGATGGCGGATCATCGCCTATGACAGGCGCCTCCGCGCCCGGCGAGCCAAGCGCTGCGCCGGCGACCGAGCCCTTTTCATCGCTTGTACCGGCGATCATCGGCGGCGCGCTTATGATGCAGACGCTTAATGCGACCGTGGTCGCCAACGCCTTGCCCACCATGGCGCGCTCGCTGCACGAGGATCCGATCCGCCTCAACGCGGCGATCACCGTCTATCTTCTGGCGGGCGCCGTCTGTTTGCCGATCAGCGGGTGGATCGCCGACCGTTTCGGCGCAAGGCGAGTGTTCATTGTCGCCATCATCGCCTATGCGAGCGCCTGCGCCGCCAGCGGCTTCGCGAACGATATCACCCAACTTTTGCTGGCCCGAATGTGTCAAGGAGCGGCCGGCGCGATGATGGGCCCAATAGGCCGGCTCGTGCTCCTGCGTTCGACGCCCCGGCACAACCTGGTCAGGGCGATGTCAGTGCTGACCATGCCTGCGTTGCTTGGGCCGGTCCTCGGGCCGCCATTGGGCGGGCTGATCGTCACCTATGGTTCATGGCGCTGGATATTCTTCCTCAACCTTCCCGTCGCGCTCGTCGGCGTGATGCTTGTCTCGAAGTTCATCAAGGATGTGAAAGAAGACCGGATCCACCCGCTCGACTGGACAGGCCTTGTCCTGACCGGGATGGGGATGGCGGGCGTCGTCTATGGTTTCGACAACCTTGGGCGCGGGCTATTGCCCAACTGGATGGTGGCCGCGATGATGATCGGCGGCGCGGCTTGCCTGCTTCTCTATTGGCGGCATGCCGCGCGCGTCGAGCACGCCATTTTGGATCTCGACCTTTTGAGGATCCGTACGTTCACCGCTTCGGTCATCGGCGGATCCTTCATGCGCATGGGCATCGGCGCGACGCCGTTTCTTCTGGCCCTTCTGCTTCAAGTGGCGTTTGGCCTCTCGGCGCTTCAGGCGGGATTGATGACGTTCGCCAGCGCCGCGGCGGCCCTGGCGATGAAAACCGCCGCGCCCCCCATTCTCGCCCGGTTCGGCTTTCGGACCACCCTGATCTTCAACGCCGTGGTCGTGGCGGTCAGTTTCATGGCCTATGGCCTGTTTCGCCCCGCTACGCCGCTATGGATGATTTATGCCGTGCTGCTGGCCGGCGGATTCTTTCGTTCGCTGCAGTTCACCAGCCTCAATGGGATGGCGTTCGCCGATGTCGATCATGCCCAGATGAGCCGCGCTTCGACCCTGTCGACGATGGGCCAACAGGTGTCGCAGAGCATCGGCGTGGGAATGGCCGCACTGCTTTTGCACCTGTTTCTGATGCGCGCCCATACGACACGGTTGACCGCGGAGATCATCGCTCCGGCGTTCGAAGTGATAGGACTGGTGTCCTTGATCTCGCTGGCTTTTTTTCTGCGCCTTCCTCGGAATGCCGGCGAAGGACTTCACGGATCGCCCCGCAGTTGAGTTGGGCCCCCGCCGGCCAGCTCATTCGACGGTGGCATGCGATCGGCAAGATCGGGCTCGGCCCATCCGGCCGCGCGTCTCCAGTCCGACGCAGCAACGACCGCACGCTCCAGCGCTGCTGCGCGACGCCGGCATTCGGCTGAAGCGAGGCGCGTTTGTGATCCAGATTCTCGCTTGTAGAAGATGGTCAGGGCTCGCGCTTGCGCAAGGTTGATCGCGCCATGGTCGGCAATCACCGCTCCGCCGATATGGCGAAAATAGGCGGGGCTCAACGGGGAGTCGCCTCCAGTTCGAACGCGGCCAGCAGGACGCCGAGCGAGGGTCCGTCGAGCAGCGCGTCGAACACGCTCTCGATCGCCAAGACGCCCGCAACACGGGGCTCAAGCCTTGAGGATTTTTCGACGCCCATTTCACGCATGATCTCATTCCACTCCGACATGCTGCGCGCGATGGCGGTCGCCAGATAGCACAGCGGGCCGCCATCGTCGTCGATACCATCTGGCGACGTCCTCCTATGGGCGCTGAGTTCAAGCAATTTCGCATCGAGCGCGCGCAGCCGCGCGCCACGAGAATCCGCCAAGACCACTCATACGCCTTCCACAAGCCTTCATAAGAGATCGCATATTGCAAATATCATACTACGTGGAAATTGCAATATGCAATTCACCATGATTCGGCGTCTTGCATATTCCGGCATGTGGCCGAAGATGGATTCTTGGAGCCCGACTTGAAATCGGAGGCTCATAGAGAACCGCTTCGGGATTCCTGCCGATCGGGCTCTCGGCCTTTGGCGGCGCTTTGCCATGGGCGAAGCGCGTGCTGGTGGAGACGAAGGGATGGATGTCGCCAGACGCGTTCAACGTAACGCTGGCGCTTTGTCAGTCATTGCCGGGCCCCAACGTCGTCAATATCTCCGTAGTGGTCGGTGCGCGATCGGCCGGCGCCGGCGGCGCTGTCGTGGCGCTGCTGGGCTTGATCGCCACCCAGGTGGGAATCGTGCTCGTCCTGGCAACGCTTTACGAGCGATTTGGCGAAGCCGGGGGGGCCCGGCGCAATGCCGGCGCATGGGGCCGCGGCGGCAGGACTTTTCTGGGCCACGGCCGCCCAGATGGCTCGGCCCCTCGTCAAGAGACGGCCGATTTCCGGTTCGGCGACGATCATGCTCGCCTTCACGGGGATCGTCTTGCTGAAGTTGTCCTTGGCCGCGGTTCTGCTGGCGCTGACGCCGATCGGCATGGGGGTGGTCTGGCTAAACGCTAGAGGCGCTCGGGCGCGATGAAGCTGTTCGATCGCATCCCAGAGCTCGTCCTGCAATTCGCCATGCTATCGATGCTGGCCTTCGGCGGCGCCAACAGCGTGGTCCCGGAGATGCACCGGCAGGCTGTCGAGGCGCACCATTGGATGTCCGACAGGGAATTCGCAGCGCTGTTTGCGATCGCCCAGGCCGCCCCTGGCCCCAATTTCATGATTGCAACGCTTGTTGGTTGGAAGGCGGCGGGCCTTACGGGCGCCGTCGCCGCCACCCTGGCGATGTCGGGGCTTTCCTGTCTGCTCGCCTATTGGGTCGCGAAAGTATGGGACCGCCACCAGAAGGCCCTCTGGCGAATCGCTCTGGCGGGCGGCCTTGCGCCAGTCACGGTCGGTCTGGTGGCCGCCAGTGCCTGGCTTGTGACGCGCGCGACGAACTCCGTCGCACGCCTGGCGAGCATGACAATCGCGACCGGCGTGGTCGCCTATACGACAAGGTTAAATCCGATATGGCTGCTGGCTGCCTGCGGAGCTCTCGGATTGGCCGGTATTGTCTAGATTGACATCGACGATGCCACGCAAGCGGCGGCTGAGATCCGTCAAAGCGATTTTGGGCTCCGCCTGAGGCCTAGACGCTCTTGAGCTGATCCGGCTTCGACTCCGGAGGCTCGTTCTTTTTGGCGCGAAACGTCTTGAGGACCTCGAGCGCCTGATCTTTGCTCCGCCCGGGGATTTCGGCCCAGATCTCAAGGATATCGTTTTCCGCTTCGCCCGGATCAAATTCCAGCAGATGGCCTGGCCGCGTCCTTAGGACCGGGGCTATTTTCAGCAGCCACTTGTCCGACAGCCGCCGTTCGCCGGCTTCCAGCAGGCTGATCACGGCGCCGGTGGTGCCGATGGCTTCCGCGAGCTTGGCTTGGGTCATCTTGCGGTGCTCGCGCCAAGCCTTGAGGTGATTTCGTTCGGGTTC
Source organism: Caulobacterales bacterium (assembly GCA_038206535.1). Lineage (GTDB taxonomy): Bacteria > Pseudomonadota > Alphaproteobacteria > Caulobacterales > Caulobacteraceae > Acaudatibacter. The sequence continues at coordinate 8,370 of JBBRAV010000053.1, read as the reverse complement.
TTTGGGCATGGTGCATTATGCAAAGGGAGGGGGCGTTCGTCTTCAGGCAAATTGCAAATATTTTGCTTGCTTCGAAAATTGCATTATGCAATATATCTCCCTATGGATAATCATCTCCCTTTCGCCGCGGTATGTAAAACGCCTCTGCCGCCTGAGCCCTCCATCGAGCTGGCGGCCGCCCCGCGCCCGTGGCTGTCCCGCTTGCCCGGTGAGTGCGCTTTTCCGGTCGAAGGCGAGAGTTGGCAGACAAGGTCCTGCTGCAACCCCGCGGACCGCGGCCCATACTGCGAAGCGCACGAACTGCTCATGCGCCTCCCGCCCGCGATCGTGGTTTGACCGGCGATGGGACGCAGTCGAAAATCGCTTCGGCCCGCCACACCCGCGCAGATTGCGCTCCGCCGCGCGATCGAGCGAGAGCGAGAGCGCATTGCCGAGCAAGAGCCTCTGCGATGGGGTGTGGACGGCCCGGCGTTAGGCCTTCCGGCGAACGAGATGGTTTTGGTTGAATCCGATTCGGCCGGGCGCGTCACGCGCGCCAGACGCCAGGATATATTCGACCTGATGAAGGGGCGGGGCAAGCTCAGCGCCAAGGCGCACGAGGCGGTGCGCCGGCTGCAGGATGACACCGCCATTTTGCACAGGGCGATCGGCGGCTGTGCGGATTTTGCGCCTCGGGTAGATACGTCGCGTTCGTCGGAGACCTTTACCGACATTCGGCACCAGGCGAGCACGAGGGTTGAAGCTGTCCTGGAACGATCAGGGCCTGCCAGCGCCCGCCTGCTGCGGGCTGTGTGCGAATCCGGCGCAGCGCTCGGACCTCCGATGGACTGGCGGATGCTGGTGTTGCGCGAGACTGGCGAGACGTTGCCGGACGCCCAGGCGGCGATCTTGCGCGGCGCCTGCGAGAATCTGGCGGGCGCCTACGCGATCATCGATCGAAGGAGACTGTTGTCCGGACCGGCGCCTACGGCTGGATGACATGGCGCGGGCTGACCGCGAGGCTCAGGGGCGGCTCTCCAGGCGACTGCGTGTTTAGCGGCGCTCCGGAGCCGCCCGCGTAGCTAGCGACAGCGGCGACGAAAGACTGCACCGCCGCGCGTGACTTGGCGACGTCGGTAACCATCGTTCCACCCTGTCCATCCGAGGACGCGATGAAAGTGACCCCGGTATAGTTGCCATGCAAATGGATATGGGCGGTGTGGGTCCCATCCCCGACCGTGAGCAGGCCGCCCGCCGCATTGCCACTAAACGTCGCTTCGTCGGCGCCGGTGAATGCAATGTCCATGAGATCGAGCTTGTCTGTGCCGTTCGTGGCGAAGCCGTTGATGGTCGCGGGGTAGAAGCGCGAATACGTCAGTCCCAGCAAGCCGCCCGAACCTACGAATGTGACGCCCTGATTGAAGGCGCCTAGGAACCGCAATGTTCCCCCAGCGACGATGGCATGGCCCGTGCCGGCGACACGTCGGCTGAAGGTGAGCGCCGTCACAGCTTTCACCAGGCCGTCATTTTCGACGGCGCTCATGACGCGCATGCCGCCGCCCGCCCCTGTCAAAATTCCCGCGTTGACGATCGTGTGTGTGCCCGTGTTGATGATCAGCGTCTTATCGGTCACATCCGAAAGTATGCGCCCGGCCGCTTGATTGATCAGTGTCAGACCGCCTGAGCCTATGAATCCCGCTCCGGCGATCAAGTCGGCGAAGTTGGTGAGCACCGCGGACATGGACGCCCCTGAGATAGCGCTACCTGTTTTGTCGCCCATGTAGATCGCGCCGCCACCGGTCAGCGTCGTGGCGCCGGCGATGACCAGTTCGGAAAGGCTTGTCGGCGCGCTCAATCCGATGAAAGCGGTGTCGTCGAAGACGCCACCAATTGTCAGTCGGCCGCCATTCGCCAATGAGATTGCACCCGCCACGACGCCACCGTCGGTTCCTTTGGTGATCGTCATCGCCGCCGACAGCACAAGCCGGGCATTGGCGGCGCTCTGCAACCCGGCGATTGTCTGCGGCGCGACGGATGTGACGACATAAGACGCGCCTCCGGCGGCATCCAGGATCGCGTCGTTGTCCGATCCCGGCGAAATACCCCCGACCCAATTCGCCGCGGTCTGAAACTCGCCGCTGGAGGCGGTCAGCCAGTTGATCGACTTGAGGCTGGCGGTAATCAGTGTTCCGCCGGCCCCGTCACGGCTCGCGGTGAAAATCGACGCGGAGAAATCGCCGCTTAAGTGAATATTCGCCGTGTGAGTCCCGTCGCTCACGGTGAGTATGCCACTATGCGATCCACCGCTAAATCGCGCTTCGCCCGCGCCAACGAAATCGATGTCGCCAAGGTCGAGGAATTCGCCACCGGAGGCCGAAAAACCACTCACCGAAGCTGTGTAGGTAACCGATTGGCCAAGCGAGAGTGTGCCTTTGGACGGTGTAAACTCGACAGGCTGGTTAAAAAACGAGTCAAATCGTAAAGTACCACCCGCAACGACAGCTCGTCCCGAGCCAGTGACGGCATCTTCGAAAGTCATGGTGGCGCCGGCGCCATCCACTTCAACCACACCAGTGTTCTCGACCGGACTCTCGACGACGCCTCGGCCAGGCACGTAAGGATAGCTGGGAAAACCTTCAGCATCGATCAGGCCGGCGTTCACGATGGTGTTTGCGCCGGTGTCGATCGTCAGGAGGCCGCCCTTCGCCTCTATGAATCCTCCGCCGACCTTGATGACGATCTTGAGGCCAGCCCCTCCTATCAGGCCCTGTCCACTAATTCGCTGGGACAATGTGAGCACGGAGCCGCCCGCTGCGGGGACGATCTGTTGATATTTGCCGCCGGTAAAATTGAGGAAAACGGCCCCGGCGCCTTCAAATGAGACGCCGCCGCTCCCGAGTACGATTGTCGTGGTGGAGACGGCGCCAAAGATCTCGATCGACCCGGAATTAACGACGGTTCCCTGCAGAGTTAGCGTCCCGCCATTCTCGATGCGAATAGCACCGGCGTTTACGCCAGAGCCCGTGCCGCCGGAGGCGCTGAAGTTCGCCTTTATATCCAGAAGCGCGTTGGCCGCCGTCTGGACGCCGGCGACGGTCGCGTTTGCGGTGACGCTGACCGTGTAGGCGGTTGATCCCGGCGCATCGAGAATTGCTTGGTCATTGGAGCCGGGAGCGTGGCCGCCGCTCCAATCGGCCCCGTTCGCGAACACGTCGCTCACGGTCTTAGACCAATGAATCAGCGCCATAATTCCATCCTCGCGAGCCGGCGTAGCGCCGCGCCGACAATTAGCTGATCAAGTGCGGCAGACATAGCTTGCTCCGCGCTCAACTCCCGCGCGCCCATTGGGCCGCCTTGATACCGGCGGCGAGGTAGTCGAGCAGCACCGACACCCGCGTCGGACGCGCAGCGCCGGGAGGGGTGACCAGGCTAATGGAGACCGGTCTCGGTCGCCAGTCAGGCAGCGCCTCTACCAGCCTCCCCTCGGCAAGATCGCGCCAGACCATGAATTCCGGCAGGACGGCCATGCCCAACGCGCCGTGCAACGCCGGCATCAAGGCCTCGCCATTGTTGGCGGCCAGCGCACCGCTCATGGGAACCGCGTATTCGCCCTCTCGCGCGTGATAGAATCGCCAGAGGTTTGGCGACACGACGTTTGTGTAGATCAACGCCTGGTGTGTCGAGAGGTCCCGCGGGTGAGTCGGATGGCCGTGCGCGTCGAGATAGGCGGGCGAGGCCACCAGCGGTCGCTCGACCGAGCAGACACTACGGGCGCGCAGAGATCAATCGGCCAACGCGGCGATCCGCACCACCACGTCGAAGCCGCCCCCGACCAGGTCCACCATCTCATCGCCCAGGTGCAGATCGATGTCGATCTCAGGATAGCGCCGTAGAAACTCCGGCAGCAGCGGCGCGAGATGGCTGATGCCGAACGACATCGGTCCTGCGAGCCGCACGCGGCCGCGGGGAGCGAGCGACTGCGCGAGCGCCTCCGCCTCGATCGCCTCGCCTTCAGCGAGCATTCGAGTGGCGCGTTCGAGCGCCGCCCGGCCGATCTGCGTTAGCGATATTCGCCGTGAAGTGCGGTTGAACAGGGTGGCGCCAAGTCGCGCTTCCAACCGCGACACCGTTTTCGAAACCGTCGGTTTCGCAAGGCCCAAGGCTTCGGCGGTCCGCGCAAACGATCCGGTTTCCGCTACCTTTGCGAAGATCGCCCATCCTTCGAAATCAGGAAGATTAATCATGACGTTTTAGGAACCGATGACATTCCATTGTTTCTATTTATTTCCTTAGGCGGCACTTCTATTTCGGTCTTCCAACAGCAGATCACCTGCCAGGAGACACGGACATGATCGATCTTCGACGGTTCAGCAGCCTCGGCGGCGCCGATCACGGCTGGCTTAAGGCCAAACATCATTTCTCTTTTGCCAACTACATGGACCCCGCTCGCATGGGCTGGGGCGCGCTGAGGGTGTGGAATGACGACGCGATCGCGCCTTCGACCGGCTTCCCTCCCCATCCGCATTCCGATATGGAAATCATTACCTATGTTCGCGATGGCGCGATAACCCACGAGGACAGCCTCGGAAACAAGGGACGCACGGAGGCTGGCGACGTGCAGGTCATGTCGGCCGGCTCAGGCATTGTCCATGGCGAATACTATCGCGAAACCACTGCGACGACCCTGTTCCAGATCTGGATCCAGCCGCGCGGTCGCGGGGGCGCGCCGCACTGGGGCGCGCGGCCTTTTCCGAAGCAAGACCGTTCCGGCCGATTGGTGACCTTGGCGTCCGGCTACGCGGAGGACGCCGACGCGCTGGAAATCCGCGCCGACGCCCGGGTGCTGGGCGCGACGCTTAAAGCTGGCGAAAGCGTCGACTATGCTCTGGGCGGGGACCGAAAGGCCTATCTGGTCCCCGCGATCGGCGCGGTCTCGATCGATGGCGTTCACGTCGACACGCGCGATGGCGCGGCTATCAGCGGAGTCGAAATCTTGCGTATTACGGCTACAGAGGACGCCGAAATCATCGTCGTCGATGTCGCCTGACCCTTATCCCTCGAATTCTAGATGGAGTTAGACATGACCAAGGTTCTCGTTCTCTATTACTCTAGCTACGGCCATATCGAAACGATGGCGCAGGCGATTGCTGACGGCGCCCGCGCCGGCGGCGCCCATGTGGACATCAAGCGGGTCCCCGAAACGGCGCCCGAGGCAGTCGCCAAAGCCGCGCATTTCAAGCTTGACCAGACCGCGCCGGTCGCGCGCGTCGACGATCTCGCTGACTATGACGCGATTATCATCGGCACGGGCACACGCTTTGGCCGCATGTCCTCGCAGATGGCGGCGTTTCTCGATCAGGCCGGGGGGTTGTGGGCGAGCGGCAAGCTCAACGGCAAAGTGGGCGCGGCGTTCGTGTCCACGGCGACGCAGCACGGTGGCCAGGAGACCACCTTGTTTTCAATCATCACCAATCTGCTTCACTTCGGCATGATTGTCGTCGGTCTGCCATACAGCTTCCAAGGCCAGATGCGGATGGACGAAATCACCGGGGGCGCCCCCTACGGCGCCACCACCGTCGCCGGCGGCGACGGCACGCGTCGGCCGTCGGAGAACGAAATGGCGGCCGCCAGGCACCAAGGTGAACTCGTAGCGCGGACCGCGGCGAAACTTGCAGCGTAGAGATCGGCCGTCCGCTCCTTTCATGGCAAGGAACGGACGGCCCCTACGGCGGCCAAGGTCCTACAGGCGCGTTTACGCAGCGACCACGTTCGCCCATTGCGTCGCGACAGTGAAATGCCCCCCTTCCAGGAAGAGCTATGTCGAGCGCCGCACGTCCACCGTCTGGGAGACCAACGGATCGATGGCGTCGCGGGGCTGACCAACCGGGCGCAGACTGTCGCAACGGCCGCGTACAGCGCCAATTCAATCTCGTTGGCGATCAGCCACTCATCCCCACGACGCGCGCCCGAAAACGGCGAACGGTCGCCGTCACTGGTCCTCCAGGGCGAAGCTGATTTGGGCTTCCACGCCGCTAACGGCGAAGGTCACCGTAGCCGTCCCGTGCAGATTGTAGGATGTCTCTCGCTCGATCAGCCTAAGTCCGAAACCGTGCCGCTCCGCGGCCGGCGCAAGGGGACCGTCGGTTTCCCGCCAGTGGAGATCAACGCAATTGCTGGGCGCGAGGCTTGTCTGCGTCCAATCGATCGAAACCTTTCCCGACGGCGTGGACAAGGCTCCATACTTCACCGCGTTCGTCGCCAGTTCATGCAGCACCATTCCCAGCGACAGGGCTTGCCGTGGCTGCAGTCTGACCTGCGGACCCGAAATACTGATGCGCTCCATGCCGAACGGGGAGGTCTCGGTCCGCACCAACTCTTCCAGAGAACTTTCCTTCCAATTTTCTCGCGACAGCAATTCATATGATCTCGCCATCGCCTGCAGCCTGCCGACGAAGGATTGCAGGAAGGCATCGAGCGTCGTCGCCGAGCGGTGTGTCTGCTGAGCGATCCCGATCACCACCAGAAGCATATTCTTCACGCGGTGGTTCAGCTCGGCTATCAGAGTCTGCTGGTGCGTCTGCGCTTCCGTCAACCGCGTGACATCGATAAAGGCGATGACGACCCCTTCCGTTGACCCCTCGAAATTGCGGTATGGCGCGATCCGCAAGGTGTAGTGCCGTCCGGCGCCCAGATCGGACACCTCCCGTTCGATAGACGCGCCGGCGTCGAATACGGACCGAATATCCTCGACGAAACCTGGCAGCGGCAAGCAACTACTCAGGTCGGTCAATGGCCGCCCGCGGTCGCCAGGGAGGATATTGAAAAGCCCCTTGACCGACGGCGTGTAGCTACGGATGACCAAGTCACGGTCGAGGAACACTGTCGGAATCTGGGTGCTCTCGAACAGATTCTGCAGATCACCATTCGCTCTGTCCAGGGCATCTACTTTGACCATGAGCTCGGAATTTACGGTATTAAGCTCTTCATTGAGGGATTGTTGCTCTTCTTTTGAAGCCTCAAGCTCTTCGTTACTCGACTGCATCTCTTCGTTTACAGATAGTAACTCTTCGTTCGACGAGCGAATCTCCTCCAATGCGGTCTCATACTCTTCAATCAAAGACTGTAGCCGCTCTCTGGTGTCGCGCAGCTCGCGCTCTAGAACCAACGCGGCGCTGGTGTCCGAGGCCAGCAGATGCTTGACGTCTTCCGCGCCGATTGACGGCCCCTCGTCCGAGAATACGACAACATAAAGTGGCGCTCCCTCGCGGCGGTCGAGCAGGGGTTCGACGCAGATGCGGACGCGCTGGACCCGGCCCTCCTCGGACGTGACAGGCACGGCTTCGCGCGTAACACTGTTCCCGGATTCAACGGCTTGGCGGAACGCCGACCGCAGTTCGAGCCGTAGCCCCTTGCGCGCAAGTGACAACAACTGGCGGGTCGGGACTCCAGGCGCGAGTTCCAGATATCGATTGGTGCGCGCGGAAAAGTGGACGATGTCACCGTCTCGATTAACGAGCACGTGGGCCGGCGCGAACCGTTCGAGCACTTGATATTCGAGCGCTTGCCGCAGCGCGAATCCCGATCCTGTACCTGTCTGGCCGCGCTCCCGCTCCGGGGGAGCGAGCCCGGGATGCTTGCGGATCGACAACGGCAGCTTTGGGGCCACGGTCACGTCGTCGCGGCTACGGAAAATCCGGTGCTTTTTGTCGATCGGTTCGAAGAGCTCTGCGAATTTGCCGATGCTTTCCGATAGGCCCAGGAACAGATAACCACCCGCACGCAATGCGTAGTGGAAGGTCGGCAGCACCTGATTCTGGACTTCCGGCCCCAAGTAGATCAACGGGTTCCGGCATGAAATCAGGTCCAGTCGCGAAAATGGCGGATCGCGGATGACGCTGTGTGGCGAAAAAATACACAAGTCACGGATTTCCCGGGTCAATGCGTAACTGCCACCGTCCTGCACAAAGAAGCGATTTCGACGTTCGGCAGATACACCGTCCAGCAGAGCTTCCGGGTATCGGCCCGCGCGGGCGACGCCGAGCGCGACCTCATCTATATCCGTCGCGAAAACCTGGACTCGCGGTGTGACCGTCAAGGTGTCCATTCGCTCTCGTAACAGTATCGCGAGTGAGTAGACTTCTTCGCCCGTGGCGCAGCCCGGCACCCACACCCGCACGGCGTCGCCGGCGCTTCGCCCCTCGAACAGTTTGGGGACAGCCAGATCGCGCAATTTCTCGAACGCCTCGCCATCTCTAACCTGGATTTCTCAAACGTGAGGGGTGCATCGGGGGCGAGAATCTGAGATAATTCATCTACCACAACGAGTTATCGGATTCTTGAAGCCCGTGAGCCATGCCCCCGATGCCGACGGACTGTAACGCGAAGCTGTTC
>JBBRAV010000052.1:0-30040 GCA_038206535.1 Caulobacterales bacterium | reverse complement strand
AAAAGCTGATCTCTTCGTACACTGGCGTCTGGGCGTGACCAGCGGGTTCGTCTGACGGGAGCCGTGTGAGCCGAGAGGTTCACGCACGGTTCTGAGAGAGGCCGGCGGTGCAATCCCGTCGGCCTACTCGCCATCAAATGCGCAAACGATCATGCGGCCCCGCGGCGGCCCCGCGGAGCGCCACACAGATTCACCCTCTCTGAGCGCCGCGCGCGTGAGGGGTCTACAGCCGGGAACCGCGGGCGCCGTGGCCGGCTCACCGGCGACCTGCTGAACCTTAACTCCACCTGTTCGATCGCGGGCGCCGCGCATCAGATGATCGGCGACGCCCCTCCGAGGGACATCAAGGCCATGCCCGCGGCGGACCTGCCGCCAACCGGCGGCCGGGTCGGCGCGGCCGCGCGTCGCGGCGCAGCGCGCAAGGGGAATCAGAAGCTCACGCGCACGCCGCCGTAGCCGGAGATCGGCGTCCCCGGGCTGGCCGTGCGGGTATCGCTCACCCCGCCTGGGACCATGGGCCAGGGCACATCGCCCACCGGGCCAAAGGAGCCGTAGGTGTCGTAGCGCGTGTTCAAGGCGTTATTGACCAGCGCGAACAGCGTGAGGTGACTGCCGACACGTAAGGCGGTGTTGAGGTTCAGCACCGCATAGCCGCCGACCGGCTTGGTCAGGTTGGCTTCGTCGCCGAAACGCCAGGCGCTGGTTTGGGCGACGACCGAGGCGCCGACGGTCCAGGCCCGCGTCATGTCGTAGTCCGCGGTCAGGGCGATGCGATGCGCGGGAATGCCCGGAATGTGGTCGCCCGGCTCGACCTGGATGATGCCGTCGGCGTCGGCGGCGGGATTGCTGCCGCTGTTCAGCCGCAGCGCCGTCTGGAAGGTCGCGTCGGTAAAGGCGTAGCCCAGGCTCGCGCGCAGCCGGCGGCTCCGATACCGCAGGTTCGCCTCGACCCCCTGGCGCAAGGACTTGCCGGCGTTGCCGTAGAAGGCGAGGTTGGGGTTGTACGCCGTCGCCTCGAAGATGATGTCGTCGGTGTCGGCGGTGTGGAAGTAATCGACGTTCCAGGTGAGACGCCCGCCCAGGAAGCGGTCGGCGGCGCCCCTCAGGCCGCCCTCGAACGTGTGCGCGACGACCTGGTTCAGGTCGGGGTCGCCGACGAAGAAGTTGAGAAGGCTGCACGGGTTCGCGGCGCTGGCGCAGGAAAGTTCCTGCGGGGTCGGCGCCCGGTTGGTCTCGGCGTAACTGCCGTACGCCTGCAGCGACGGGGCGATGCGCCAGGTCAGGCCGGCATCGGGATTGAAGCGCTGGTAGTCGTGCAGGCCGTTGACCGGGCCGCCGAGCTGATCCTCCAGGCCGATGCGGGCGTCGTTGAAGCGGCCGGCGACGTCGACGGTCAGACCGGGCGCCAGCGTGAAGCTGTCGCTGGCGAAGACGCCCCAGAACCGCGTCACGCCCAGCACCCGCACCGGATTGACGCCTTCGCTCGGCTGGTCCTGGATGACCCCCGGCCCGAGGTATTCGCGGGACCATGGATCGAAGCCGCCGATGGCCTGGTATCCGGCGAACACGCTGTCGGAGCCGTCGTAGCTGAAGCCGGCGACGAAATGGTTGGGGTGGGTCGCCAAGGCGCCCGAATTGACGACCTGCATCGACGCGCCGTAAGCGTGCGTCACCAGGGTCTGCACGCTGAGGCCCGAATAGGTGGCCCCGTTCAGGAAATCGGCCACGGGCCGGCCCCCTTGGGTGGTGACCACCGAGCCGTCGTCGTTGCATAGAAGGCCCGTGCCGTCGTTGCAGGGCGCCACCTCCTCGGTGATGCCGTTGGGAACGCGCTGGGTGAGGGTCTGGAAATACCCCACCGCCTGCAGCGAGGTTTCGGGGCTCAGCTTGACGACACCGTTGAGGTTCGCCGCGGCGAACTGGTTGGTCACCGAATTGGGCGCGGTGAAGATGTTCGCCAGGTCGGCGTTCAGGGCCTGCACCGGCGTCGCGCCGGGATTGCCCAGGACGTTGTCGGCGCCGGTGGCGTTCAGGTGGACTTCGGCCGCATCGCCGCGCCAACCCAGATCCACATAGATGCGTCGCACATCGGAGGCGCTGGTCTGGCGGAACCCGTCATCATGGGTGTCGTCGCCGGTCACATAGAGCGCGAAGGGTCCGGCGCGGCGCGTGAACTCGAAACTCCCCGACGCGCGCCCGTACGAGCCGCCATAGACCATGATGGAGTCGCCGGCCCCGGAAAAGCCGGTCTTCAGCCGCACGTCGACCGCGCCGCCCAGGGCGTTGAGGCCGAACAGCGGGTTGGACGCCTCCACGTCCGCCCTCTCGATGGCTTGCGGCGCGATCAGGTCCCAGTTCACCGTGTCGCCGAACGCATCGTTGAAGCGCGCGCCGTTCACATAGACCGCCAGACCCTCCGGGGTCCCGGCCACCGGCGACGCCGTGAATCCGCGCACCACGATGTCTGGCTGGAAGACGTTGCCTTCGGTGTCGTTGATCGTCGCCGAAGGCACGTTCTCGAGGATGGCGCCGGTGATGCTGGGGATGCCGGTGCGGTCGATGTCGGCCGCGCCCAGGCTGGCGACATTGTTGGGAATGGCCTCCCGGGTCACCGGGGCGCCGGGGATGGGGGTCGGCTCGAACACGTCGATACGCGAGACGGTGGTCGGCGGCTCGATCTGCGCCGAGGCGGCCCCGGCGCAGGCGATCGTTAAGGTCACCAGACATGAAGCGATCAGCCTGCTCATCGCCACAAGCCTAGCAGCGGCGAAAAGCCATGGCTATCCGCGTCGCGCGCTTGACAAAAACGAAAATAATTGCAATATGTGTGTCGGCGGCGTCTTCTTCGAAGGGTCGCCGCGGCGTGAAATCCGGACAGGCGGCGATTTTATGAAAATACACAATAAATACAAAGGATCTTATGAAAAGGCGGTTGCCGGGACATTGCCGAGTGTTGCCAGGATCTTGCCATCCGGCTGCCCGTCCGCTGCCAGGAAGCTGCCTGTTTGTTGCCGGCAATTTGCCAATTTACTGCCCTGATGTTGCCGAACGCTGCCCGCAAGTTGCCGGTTTGTTGCCATCCCCCTACTGGCCTAGAATCGCCGCCTTCTCGTAGCGCGGGGTTTATCAGCCCGCGTCTTCTCTGCGCCGCGGGATGACGGTCAAGGGCGGGGCTGGACGCCCGCGCTACGAGAACTGGAAGCCCGCGGTCCGATCCGGGCTCCTTTCGTGTCCTTTGCGTCCTTCGTGGTTAAGTCTTTTCTCGATCTGAATTCCGCAGCACCGTCGACGAAGCGTGGTTGAGAGGGGCGCTCAAATAGATCCACGCGGGCGGCGCGCGATCCGCCAGCGTGCGCGCCGCGCCTTGCGGCAGGCGCGCCCCGGCAAAGCGCCGCGCCGCCGGCGAGAGGCGGCTTTTGAGAGCGTCTCCAGGCCGCGCGACGATCGCCACGGGGAGTTCGCGCAGGATCTGCGTCCAGCCCCGCCAGCGGTGGAAGCTCGCCAGATTGTCTGCGCCCATGATCCAGACGAACCGCACCGCCGGGAACCTCGCCTTCAGCGCACGGATCGTGTCGATCGTGTAGCGCGATCCGAGCCGCGCCTCGACGCCGGTCACGATCATCGAGGGCCCCGAGGCATGGCGCCGGGCGCCCTCTATCCTCCGCGCCAGGGAGGCCGCGCCGTCGCCCGGCTTCAGCGGATTTTGCGGGGAGACCAGCCAGATCACTCGGTCCAGACCCAGGCGCCTCAGAGCCGTGAGCGCCACGTGCGCGTGGCCGTCGTGGGCGGGGTTGAACGATCCGCCATAGAGGCCCACGCGCATGCCGGGCGCGAGATCGAACCCCAGGCGCAGCGCGCGCGGCCGTCCGGCGACAGGCGCCCGGGGCGCCGGACCGGCGCGCCACATGCCTAGGCCGTCTCCCGGACCGACTGAGCGAGCGCCAGGTCGTCGGCGTGGATGAGCGGGCCGGCGCCATACCCCAAAGCCGCCTCGATCGCGTCGGATCGCAGGCCGACGATGCGGCGTGCGTCCTCGATGTCATAGCGCGCCAGGCCGCGGCCGATCTCGGCGCCCGCGCCGTCGCGCACGACGACGGCGTCGCCCTTGCCGAACCGGCCCCGCACCTCGCGCACGCCGGCGGCCAGCAGGCTCTTACCGGCGCGCAGCGCCGCCGCCGCGCCGTCGTCGACGATCACCGCGCCGCGCGTGGCCAGCGAGCCGGCGATCCAGGCCTTGTAGGCGGCCGCCGGGGTCGTGCGCGGCTGAAACAGGGTGGCGCGCGCGCCGTCCTCCACCGCTCTCAGCGGCCCCGACCGCCGGCCCAGCGTGATCAGCGTCGCGCAGCCGGCGCTGGCGGCGATGCGCGCCGCAGCCAGCTTGGTGGTCATGCCGCCGCTGCCGTGGCCGGGGTTGGCGCCGCCGGCCATGGCCTCGATCGCAGGGCCGATGTCGCTCACCACCGCGACATGCTCGGCCGACGGATCGCGGCGCGGATCGGCGGTGTAGAGGCCGTCGATGTCGGAGAGCAGCACCAGGGCGTCGGCCCCGATCATCTGAGCGACGCGGGCGGCCAGGCGGTCGTTGTCGCCATAGCGCAGTTCCTCGGTGCCGACGGTGTCGTTCTCGTTGACCACCGGCGTCACCGCCAGGTCGAGCAGGGTCTCCAGCGTGTCGCGCGCGTTGAGGAAGCGGCGGCGCACCTCGGTGTCGTCGGGCGTCAGCAGGATCTGCGCGGTGCGGATGCCCAGAGGCTCGAACACCTCCTCCCAGGCGCGCATCAGCAGGGACTGGCCGGCGGCGGCGGCGGCCTGCTTCTCCGCCAGCGACAGCGACCGGCGGCCCAACCCCAGGCGGCCGCGTCCCAGCGCCACGGCGCCGGACGAGACCACCACCAGCCTCTGCCCGCGCGCATGCAGGCGGGCGGCGTCGGCGGCGAAATCGCTCAGCCAGGCCTGGTCTGGCGCGCCGGTGTCGCCCTGGACCAGCAGGGCCGATCCGACCTTAACGACGATCAGCCGGGCCTCGCCGATGGGGTTCATGGCCGCCAGCTCTCCCCGGCCGGCGCGTCGATCGCGGGCGCGTTGCGTTCGAGCACCCGGGCGTGAGCGGCGCGCAGCAGGTCCTTGACGCCTTCGCCGGATACGCCGGAGACCAGAAGCGGCGCTACCTTGGCGGCGCGTTTCAGCGCGCGGGCCTTGGCCTTGCGTTCATCCGCGCTCAGGGCGTCGACCTTGTTGAGGGCGATCAGTTCGGGCTTTTCGTAGAGCCCCTCGCCGTAGGCTTCCAGCTCGCCGCGGATCGTGCGCCAGGCGGCCACGGGATCGTCGGCCGTGGCGTCGATCAAATGGATCAGCACCGCCGTGCGCTCGAGATGTCCGAGGAACCGCGTCCCCAGGCCCAGGCCCTCGGACGCGCCCTCGATAAGCCCCGGCACGTCGGCGATCACGAAGCGCTCGTTCGAAGACAGGTCGACGACGCCGAGGTTCGGCGTCAGGGTGGTGAACGGGTAGTCGGCGATCTTCGGCGTCGCGGCCGACACCGCCGCCAGGAAGGTCGACTTGCCGGCGTTCGGCAGTCCGACCAGGCCGACGTCGGCGATCAGCTTCAGGCGCAGCCAGATCTCCTTCTCGACACCCGGTTGGCCGGGGTTGGCGCGGTAGGGCGCCTGGTTGATCGGACCCTTGAACTGGGTGTTTCCCCAGCCGCCGTTGCCGCCGGCGGCGAGCAATTCGCGCATCCCGGCCTTGTCGAGATCGCAGATCACCGTCTCCTGGTCCTCCTCCAGGACGAGCGTGCCGACCGGAACCTTCAGCACGACGTCCGCGCCGTTGGCCCCGTGGCGGTTGCGTCCCATGCCGTGGACGCCGGTCTTGGCCTTGAAATGCTGCTGGTAGCGATAGTCGATCAGGGTGTTGAGGCCATCGACGGCCTCGATCCACACATCGCCGCCCCGGCCGCCGTCGCCGCCGTCGGGGCCGCCGTACTCGATGAACTTCTCGCGGCGGAACGACACCGCGCCGCCGCCGCCGTCGCCCGAGCGAATGTAGATCTTGCACTGATCGAGGAACTTCATGCCCCTTCTCTACCGCCGATCGAACGCCAGCCAAAGCGGAGCGCAGTCTCCGAGGCGTTTGGCCTCGTAGCGGGTGGGCACGTGGTCGGCGGGCGCGCGGCGCCAGTCATCGGCCTTGCCGGCGGTCCAGTGGAAGTCCGGCGAGGCCAGGAAGCGGAGCAGAGCCTGATTGGCGTAGTCCTCCCAGTCGGTGGCGAACAGCAGCCGGCCGCCCGGCTTGAGGATCCGCGCCGCCTCCGTGATGAACTCGGGCCCGACCAGGCGGCGCTTGCGGTGCCGCGCCTTGGGCCATGGGTCGGGGAACAGGATGAACAGGCGATCGAGGCTGGCGTCCGGCAGCCGCGCCATCAACTCGCGCGCGTCGCCCGCGTGCAGGCGGACGTTGGCGAGGCCGCCCTCCTCGATATGCCGCAGGGCGCTGGCCACCCCGTTGAGGAACGGCTCGGCGCCCAGGAACAGAACGTCCGGCCGCGCGCCGGCCCGCCCCGCCAGATGTTCGCCGCCGCCGAAGCCGATCTCCAGCCACACCTCCGCCGCGCCGGGCGCGAGCGCCCGCGGCTCGAACGGCGCCTCCGGAACCGCGAGGCGCGGCAGCAGCGTCTCCAGCAGGGCCGCCTGTCGCGCCTTGATCGCCCGCGACTTGATCCTCCCGAACGTGCGGATGGGTCGTTCGGTCACGATCTTGCGCCTGTTGCGGTAGGGGTTTGACGCAATCGCGCCCCGGCCAGCGACGCCAGCATCATCAGCCAGAAACCCGCATCGCCCCACCGGCTGAACGGCGTCGGCGGCAGGGCCGGGGGCAGGGGGGCGTCGATGACGCCATGGGCGCCTTCTCCCAGGCTCTCACCCGTGGCCACGCGGCCAAAAGCGTCGATCATCGCCGACACGCCGGTCGGCGTCGCACGCGCCATCGGCAGTCCCTCCTCGATCGCGCGGTAGCGGGCGATGTTGAAGTGCTGCAGCGGGCCGGCGCCTGGGCCGAACCAGGCGTCGGTCGAGACATTGACGATCCACCGCGCGCGCACGCCGCTGGCCGCCGCCCCCTCGCGGGTGAATCCGGGGAACAGCACCTCATAGCAGATCAGTGGCTGCACCGGCGGCACGCCCGGCGGCGTCAGCGGACGGGGGCGGGGTCCTGAAGCGAAACCGTCGCCGACGTGCACCATTTCCTTGATTCCCAGCTTGCCGGCGAGACTGTCCAGAGGGATGTATTCGCCGAACGGCACCAGGCGGAACTTGTCGTAGAGCGCTTCGATCTTCAGGTCGTCCCCCGCCGGCCGGGCGACGACCAGGCTGTTGTAGGCGCTCGCCGGCTTCGACGGATTGCCGGAGAAGCGATAGCCGCCGAGCAAGAGGGTGGTGGCCGGCCCGACCGCGCGCGCAACCTCTCGCGCCGTCCAGGTTCCCGGCGCCAGATAGTCCTCCAGCGCCGCCGGGATCGCGCCTTCCGGCCAGACGACGATGTCGGGGGTCCGCGCCGTCGGACTGCGCGTGAGTGAAGCGTACTGGTTAAGGATCCGCACGAACAGGGCCTGGTCGTAGCGCGCCTCCTGCTTGACGTTCGGCTGCACCAGGCGGATCAGCGGGGCCTTGGGGTCCGCCGGCGGCGGATGCGCCAGGCGGATCGCGCCGAACCCGTACAGCCCGGCCAGAGCGGCGGCGCCGCCGGCGGCCGCGATCTTGCCGCCGCGCCCGTCGGCGGCGACGCCGGCGGTCGCGAAGATGGCCACGGTGATCCAGCTCAGCCCATAGGCGCCCACCAGCGCCGCCGCCTGTGACGGCGCGGATCCGGCGGCCCAGGTTTCTCCGGGAAGATCCCAGGGAAAGCCGGTCAGGACATGGCCGCGCAGCCACTCGAACCCGGCCAGCATGCCGGCGAACAGCACCAAGCGCCGCGCGCCGGCTCCCGCGAACCGCCGATAGAGCGCGAGCGCCGCGCCCCAGAACAGGGCGATGCCGGTCACCACGATCACCACGGCGAACGGCGCCATCCACGCCTGTTCCGCCGCGTCGACGAAAAACGGATACACGAGCCAGTGAAGGCAGACCGCGAAGTAGCCGCAGCCAGCGAGCCAGCCTCGCCAGAATGCCGACCGCAGGGGTTTGCGAGGGTCCGACCGGTCCGCCAGCCACAGCATCAGCCCATAGCCGAGCAGGCCCGGCAGGACGCCGAACGGCGGGTGGGCCAAGGCGGCGGCGACGCCCGCGCATACGGCGAGCGCGCCGACGAGCACGGGCCGGCGTCTGTCGCCCGTCCAGGCGCTCATGGCATGGCTCAACCCAGGCTGAGCGGCGCCGGGCGCGGCGTGGGCCGGATGCGCAGGCGTTTCACGCGGCGCGGATCGGCGTCGGTGATCTCGAAATCCAGGCCGTCCGGATGTGCGATGACCTCGCCGCGCTGCGGCACGCGGCCGGCGAGCGCGGTGACCAGACCTGCCGCGGTGTCGATGTCTTCTTCCAGGTCCTCGGTGGTCAGCCGGCGGCCGAGCGCCGTTTCCAGCTCCTCCAGATCCACACGCGCGTCGACCTCGAACACGCCGCCGGCGCGCGAGACGATCTGGATGGACGCGGCCTCGTCGTGCTCGTCGTCGATCTCTCCGACCACCGCTTCGATGACGTCCTCGAGCGTGACCAGGCCGTCGACCCCGCCGAACTCATCGATGACCATGGCCATATGGATGCGGCTCGCCTGCATGCGCACCAGCAGGTCGGCGGCGCGCATGGAGGGGGGCACGTAGAGCGTTTCGCGTTTCATCCGCGGCAGCACCACTTCGGCGGCGACCCGCGTCGCCGGACCGGCCAGAAGTTTGAACAGGTCCTTGAGGTGCGCCACGCCGACCGGATCGTCGAGGGTCTCGCGGTACACAGGCAAGCGGGAATGCTCGCTCTCGGCGAAGGCGGCCACCACCGTCTCGAACGGCGAGGAAAGCTCCACCGCGGTGATGTCGGCGCGCGGGGTCATGACATCGGCGATCGTCAGGCGCTGGAACGCCTGCGCGTGATCCATCAGGTCCGCGGCCGCCGGCGACATGCCTTCGCCGTCGTCTCCGCGCGTCCGCGCGCGCTGGGCGCGAAAGCCGAGCCTCGCGGCGAGCGACCGCATCAGGCCGCGTCTGGCGTCCTGCGGATCGGTCTCGTCGTCGTCGTCATCGGGCGTGCTGGACATCGTTTCCCAACGCATAGGGGTCGACTACGCCAAGGCTGCTCAGCAGAGCGCGTTCCAGCGCTTCCATCCGCTCGGCCTCCGCGTCGTCGACATGATCATATCCCAACAGGTGCAGGACGCCATGGATCACCAGGTGGCGCAGATGATCGGCGAGGGGCTTGCCCTGTGCCGCCGCCTCGCGCGCGCAGACGCCGCTGGCCAGCGCGATATCCCCAAGATGGCCGCCGGAGTGAGTGGCCGCCGGAAAAGACAGGACGTTGGTCGCTGTGTCCTTGCCGCGAAAGCGCTCATTGAGCTCGCGCACGGTCTCGTCGTCGGCGAGCAGGATGACCACGTCGTCGCGGGCGTCGCCCTTCAAGGCGGCTTGCGCCGCGGCCCGCGCCAGGTCTCGGGCGCGGGGCAGCGACTGCAGCCACAGCGGATCGGCGACCTCGACCTCGATCATCGGCCGCGCCGCGTCGCGTCCGCGTCATAGGCCTGGACGATCCGGCCCACCAGCGGATGGCGGACGATGTCGGCGTTGGTGAACCGCGACACCGCCACCCCCTCGACGCCTTCCAGGAGCGACACGGCGTGCGCCAGGCCCGAATCGCCGGCGTTGAGCAGGTCGATCTGGGTGGGATCCCCGGTGACCGCCATGCGCGAGCCTTCGCCCAGCCGCGTCAGCACCATCTTCATCTGCAGGCGCGAGGCGTTCTGCGCCTCGTCGACGATGACGAAGGCGTGGCCCAGAGTGCGCCCGCGCATGAAGGCGATCGGCGCGACCTCGATCTCGCCGCGTTCACGCCGCTTTCGCAGGCTGTCGGCGCCCAGGATGTCGGTCATCGCCTCCCACACGGGGGCCATGTAGGGGTCGACCTTCTCGGTCAGGTCGCCCGGCAGGAACCCCAGTCGCTCGCCGGCTTCGACGGCGGGACGCGCGACGATCAGGCGCTCGACCTGGCCCGATCGCAGCAGGCTGGCGCCGTGCGCCACGGCCAGGAAGGTCTTGCCAGTGCCGGCCGGTCCGAGGCCGAACACCAGGTCGTGGCTTTCCAGCGCTTCCAGATAGCGCGCCTGGCCGGCGGTCTTGGCCCCGACCGCGCCGCGGCGACCCTCGGCCGGAGGATGACCGGAGCGGGCCTGGTCGATGGCCACCCTCACATCAGCCGGGGTGATCTCCAGCCGGGAGGCCACTCGCCGCGCCAGGGTCTCGATGGCCTGCTTGGCGCTGCGCCGCGCCTTGGCCTCGCCGTTGAGCGCCACGCCGCCGCCGGGGGTCTCGACGAGCACGTGGAACGCGTCCTCGATGAGCGCCGCATGCCGCCCGCCCGGACCAGCCACGGCGCGCACCGCGTCGTCGGCCAGCGGCAGGAATTCGGAAGGCCCGCGGCTCAAGCGGTCTCCATCGCCATTTCGCCGGACAGGCTGTTGTGCGTGGCCGCGTGGATCGTCACCGGCGCTATGGTCCCGATCAGGCCGGCGGGGGCCAGACAATGCACCGACTGCAGGTATGGGCTGCGGCCGATCAGCTGTCCTGATCGACGGCCGGGCCGTTCGAACAGCACCGGGATCGTGCGCCCCGCGAGACTCTGGTTAAAGGCCATCTGCTGCTCCGCCAGCAGGGCCTGCAGTCGTTGCAGGCGTTCGTCCTTCACCGTCTCGTCGATCTGTCCGTTCATGGCGGCGGCGGGCGTGCCCGGTCGCCGCGAGTACTTGAACGAGAAGGCGCTGGCGTAGCCGATCGCGCGCACCAGCTCGAGCGTCGCCTCGAAATCGGCGTCGCTCTCGCCAGGGAAGCCGACGATGAAGTCGCCCGAAACGGCGATGTCGGGACGCGCCGCCCGGATTGCTTCGATCTGCCGCAGGTATTGCTCCGCCGTATGCGCCCGGTTCATCGCCTTGAGCACCCGGTCCGACCCGGACTGCACGGGCAGGTGCAGGTAGGGCATCAGCGCCTCGACCTCGCCGTGGGCGGCGATCAGGTCGTCGCTCATGTCGCGCGGATGGCTCGTCGTGTAGCGGATGCGATCCAGCCGCGGGATCATCGCCAGCCGCCGGATCAGCGCGGCCAGTCCGCCGCCCCGGTCGTTCTCATAGGCGTTGACGTTCTGACCAAGCAAAGTCACCTCGCGCACCCCGCGCGCCGCCAGCGCGCGCGCCTCGGCTTCGATCGCGCCGGACGGGCGGGAGTATTCGGCGCCGCGCGTATAGGGCACCACGCAGAAGGTGCAGAACTTGTCGCACCCTTCCTGGACCGTGAGAAAGGCGGCGACTCCGTCGCCGCCGCGCGCGGTCGGCAGGGCGTCGAACTTCGCCTGAGGCTCGAAGTCGGCCGCCAGGGATTCACCGCGCGAGCGGTGGCCGCGCGCGATCAGCTCGGGCAGTCGGTGATAGCTCTGTGGTCCCACGACGAAGTCGACGGCGGGCTGACGGATCATGATCTCCTCGCCCTCGGCCTGAGCCACGCATCCGGCGACGGCGATGATCATCGCCCCGCCGCCTTCGGCCTTCTGGGCCTTCAAGGCCTTCATCCGCCCAAGTTCGGAATAGACCTTCTCGGTGGCCTTCTCGCGGATGTGGCAGGTGTTGAGCACCACCATGTCCGCATCCTCGGGCGTATCGGTCAGTCCATAGCCCAGCGGCGTGAGCACATCGGCGATGCGCTCACTGTCATAGACGTTCATCTGACAGCCGTAAGTCTTGATGAAGAGCCGCCTGAACGGCTTGAGTGTGGTCATCGGCGCCTAATCATCCGACGCCACGCCATAGAGTTCCAGGCGATGGTCGACCAGCCGATAGCCCAGGCGCTTGGCGATGGCCGCCTGCAGCGCCTCGATCTCCTCGTCGACGAATTCGACGACCTTGCCCGTCTTCATGTCGATCAGGTGATCGTGATGACCCTCTCCGGCTTCCTCGTAACGCGAGCGGCCGTCGCGAAAATCGTGGCGCGTGAGAATGCCGGACTCTTCGAAAAGGCGCACCGTGCGATAGACGGTGGCGATGGATATGTGAGGGTCGACGGCGTGAGCGCGCCGGTGCAATTCCTCGACGTCCGGATGATCGCTGGCCAACGACAGCACCCGCGCGATCACGCGGCGCTGGTCGGTCATTCGCATGCCCTTTTCGATGCAGATCTTTTCCAGTCGGTCCAAGGCAAGGCTCCGGTTGTCGCGCGAGCGCTGAACATAGACCGGTACGTGTCACCTGTTAAGTTCGCGGCGCATCACCAGGGCCGAGATCGCGCCTCCTGGCCGCGAATAGTAGCCCAGGCGCACGCCCACGCGCGCGAACCCCAATCGTCGATAGAGTGCGATCGCCGCGAGATTGTCTTCGGCGACTTCGAGAAACAGCCGCAAGGCGCCTCGCCCGGCGACATGAGACGAGGCGGCCTGCGTCAATCCGCTCGCGACGCCGCAACGGCGTCTGACCGGCGCGGTCGCCAAGGTGAGAATCTCCGCTTCGTCGGCGATTGTCCTGCAAAGGATGAAGCCGGCGATGCCGCCAGCCTCGCGGGCCAGGAGTCCGAACGCTCCCGGGCCGCAGATCAGCGCCGATATTTCCCGGGCGCTCCAAAAATCGGCGAACGCCTGGGCGTGAAGCTCGGCGACGTGTTCGACGTCGGCGGTCGTGATCGGCTCGACGATCACGCGGCCTTCGGCCTCGCGTCGGGCGCGCGCAGATAGAGCGGCCGCGGAGGGATGAGGGGCGCGCGCGCCGCCAGTTTCGCGACCAGGACCGGCGAGGCCGCGTCTTGCGCGATGACGCGCGCGCCTGGCGCCACGCTGGACAGCAACGCCGCGCCTGGGCCGGTCAGAGTGAGCTCGCCGGTCTGGACTAATTCCGCCAGCCGGGCGGCGGCGGTGTGGATATCCAGGCTGTCGGGTGCGACGATCGCTGTGTCGCCCTCGAAAATCTGCACGAACACGCGCTCGCGCCCGGCGTCGATCACCGCCACGCGAAACCCTTCTGTCGCGAGGGCCGAGGACAGGGCGTCCAGGCATCCCACCCCTACACAGGGCCGATCCAGCGCCAGGGCCAGCCCCTTGGCGAACGCAAGACCGACGCGCAGGCCGGTGAACGATCCGGGCCCGACGGTGACGCCGATGCGATCGATGGCCGCGAAATCGAGACCCGCCGCCTGCATGACGTCTCTGGTCAGTGGCGCCAGCCTTTCCTGGTGGCCGCGAGTCATGGCTTCGGACGCCCTGGCCAGAATCTCGTTCCCGTCGACGATCGCCACGGAACAAGCAGCCAGGCAGGTATCGATCGCAAGGACGATCACGCCCTCCCTCCCCTTTATGGGGAGGGACAGGACGCGAAGCGTCCAGGGTGGGGAAGTCTCTCCGCCACAGCGCCTGTATGGGATTTCATCGACACGTCCCCACCCTGACGGCTAAGCCGTCCGTCCCTCCCAATGAAGGGGAGGGAGGACCGTCGCCGCGCTTCAACGTCAAAGCGCCTGCTCGACCCGGGTCACTTCCGGCACGTAATGGCGCAGCATGTTCTCCACCCCCGACTTCAGGGTCGCGGCCGAGGACGGGCAACCGGCGCAGGCGCCGCGCATGTGCAGCCACACGACACCGGTGTCGGCCTCGAAGCGAGAGAACAGGATGTCGCCGCCGTCCTGCGCCACCGCGGGGCGGATTTTCGAGTCGAGCAGGTCCTTGATCTCGGCGACGATCTGCGCGGTCTCGCCTTCATAGACGGTCTCATTGACCGCCTCGGCGGCGGCGCCGGTGAACAGGGGCGCGCCGCCGCTGAAATGATCCATGATCGCGGCCAGGATAGGCGCCTTGAGGTGCGACCAATCGTGGTCGTCGTCGATGGTCACCGTCACGAAGTCCTGTCCGAAGAACACGCGCGTGACACCGCCCAGATCGAACAGATCGACCGCCAGCGGCGAGGCCATCGCCTCGGCCTCGTCGCGAAACTCGCGGGTGCCGCTCGCCATCAGCTCGCGTCCCGGCAGGAATTTCATGACGTTGGGGTTGGGGGTGGCTTCGGTTTGAATGAACATGCGGGCCTCTTCGCGTTGACCGTTAAATGGGCCGCGAACGCACCCGGCGCAACTGGCTAGGCGGCGCGCCAGAAACCGACGATGTCCTTTGTCTGCGCCAGGATCGGCGCGGCGATCGCGCGCGCCTGCTCGGCGCCGGTCGCCAGCACCCGGTCGATCTCCGCCGGATCGGCCATCAGGCGCCGCATCTCCGAGGAAACGGGGCCGAGCCGCGCGATCAGGAGATCCGCCAGGGCCGGCTTGAAGCTCTGGCCGAATCCCTGACCGCCATAGATATCCAGCACCTGTTCCTTGGTCATGCCCGACAAGGCCGCATGGATGCCGACCAGATTGTCAGCCTCGGGCCGGTCCTTCAGCTGCCCCACGTTCTCGGGCAGGGGAAGGGGGTCGGTCTTGGCGCGCTTGATCTTGTTGGCGATGGTGTCGGCGTCGTCGGACAAATTGATGCGCGACTGGTCGGAAGGATCGGATTTCGACATCTTCGCCGCGCCGTCGCGCAGCGACATGACCCGGGCCCCCGGGCCCTCGATGAGGGGTTCGGTGAGCGGGAAGAAGCCCGGCGTTTCGAAGTCGTGGTTGAATTTCGCCGCGATATCCCGCGTCAGCTCCAGATGTTGCTTCTGGTCCTCGCCGACCGGTACGTGCGTGGCTTTGTAGACCAGGATGTCGGCGGCCTGCAGCACCGGATAGGTGTAGAGCCCCACGCTCGCCCTTTCTTTGTGCTTGCCGCTCTTTTCCTTGAACTGCGTCATCCGGTCGAGCCAGCCGAGCCGCGCAACGCAATTGAATATCCACGCCAGTTCGGCGTGTTCCGGAACGGCCGACTGCGGAAAGATCCTGGCGACGGCCGGGTCGACGCCCGCGGCGATGTAGGCCGCCGCTATTTCGCGCGTCTGCGCGGTGAGCTGCCGGGGGTCCTGCCAGACCGTGATGGCGTGCAGATCCACCACACAGAACAGGCACTCCATCTGTCTCTGGAGCGCGACGAATTTCACCAGGGCGCCGAGATAGTTCCCAAGATGGAGCGCGCCGGACGGCTGCACGCCGGACAGTACGCGGTGCGGGCCTGCGTAGGCCGGAACGGATGGATCGGTCATGGAACGCTTTCTCGTGGCGCGGGCCACCAGCCCGCAATCTTTGGAACGCGCCAGAATAGAGCGGGCTGGAAGCCCGCGCTACGAGAAGGGCGATCAATACCGCTGGATGACCTCGATCAGGTGGCCTTCGGGGTCGCTCGCGAAGCCGACCTTCAGTCTCAGCGTAGGGGCGTCACGCACCGCTTCCACAACGGCGCCGCCCGATGCGGCCGCGCGCGCAATGAAAGCTTCGGCGTCCGGGCTCGCAAAGCCGACGATGATCTCGCCGAACGCGGGCGTCGGAGCGTCGTCATAGGCCAGCAGCACCAGGCTGGCGCCGCGCTTGTTGGTCGGCTCATAGATGATCTCGGTGATAGCTCGCCCGGCCACCGCGCCCTGGATGCGAGCCTGGGGTTTGATCTCGCAAACCGCCTCGTAAAACGTCGCGCAGCGGTCGAGATCGCCGACGACGAGTTTGGTGAAGGCGAAGATTTCGGTGTTCATGGCGCGTTCCTAGAGGTTCGGCCTGAACACAACCGGACCTGCCCCTGCGTCGGGCAAGCCTTTCTTCGATCCAGCCTCTTGCTCCTGCCTCGCAAGCCGCCTTTAGAGAAAGGCAAGAATAGGGAGCGTTGCGCGATGCGGATCAATGACAGGATCGTGGTGGTGACCGGCGCGGCAAACGGGATCGGGCGTGCGTTGGCAAGGCGCTTCCGTGCGGAGGGGGCGCGGCTTGTGGTATGTTCCGACCTAGACGGCGAGGGCGCCCGGGCGGTGGCCGACGAGATCGGCGGCGTGGCCTTCCGCACCGACGTGGCTCTGGAAGCAGACATACGATACCTCATCGAGACCGTGGAGACCGACCATGGTCCCATCGACCTCTTCTGCTCGAACGCGGGCATCGGCATCGGCGGCGGCGCGGAGGTGGCGAACGATGGCTGGCAGCGGATCTGGGACATCAATGTGATGGCTCACGTCTGGGCGGCGCGGCATCTGGTCCCTCGCATGGTCGCGCGCGGCGGCGGCTACCTGGTGAACACCGCCTCGGCCGCCGGTTTGCTCTCGCAGATCGGCTCGGCGCCCTATGCGGTGACCAAGCATGCCGCGGTGGGTCTCGCCGAGTGGCTGGCGATCACCCACGGGGACGACGGCGTCAAGGTTTCCGTATTGTGTCCGCAGGCGGTGCGCACGGCGATGACCGCGGGCAACCCTGACGGCGTCGCCAGCGTCGACGGCATGATCGAGCCGGAAGACGTCGCCGAGGCCTGCGTCCGCGCGATCGAGGCGGAGGACTTCCTGATCCTGCCCCACCCGGAGGTCATCGAATACATGCGGCGCAAGACCGGGGACTACAATCGCTGGATCGGCGGCATGCGCAAACTCAACCGCCGCTACCAAGGCTAGGCGCCGGCATGCAAGGCGTGCTCTCTGGCGTGCGCGTGCTGGATTTCGGCCGCTATATCGCCGGTCCCTATTGCGCCGCCCTGTTGGCGGAGTTCGGGGCCGAGGTCATTCGCATCGAGAAGCGCGCCGGCGGTGAGGATCGCTTCCAGGCGCCGCTGACGGTGAGCCAGGAAGGCGCCCTGTTCATGCAGAACAATCGCAACAAGCGAGGGATGACGCTGGATCCGATGAAGCCGGCCGGCCAGGAGGTCGTGAGGCGGCTCGTCGAGACCGCCGATGTGGTCATCGCCAACCTGCCCCCGCAGACCCTGGCTGCGATGAAATTGGACTATCAATCGCTCAAAGCGATCAAGCCGGATATCATTCTCACCATGGTCACTGCGTATGGCCAGGGCGGGCCATATAGCGACCGCGTCGGGTTCGACGGAATTGGCCAGGTAATGTCGGGGTCGGCCTATCTGACCTCCGAAGGCGATGGCGAGCGCCCTTATCGCTTTCAGGCGCCCTGGGTCGATTTCGCCACGGCGGCGCACTGCGCCTACGGCACGGCCCTCGCGCTGATGGAGCGGCGGGCGACAGGGCGCGGGCAGGTGGTCGAGGGTGCGCTCCTGGCCACCGCGCTGACCGTGGGAAACTCCGTGCTGATCGAGCAGGGAGTGCTCGGCATCAACCGCCGGCCCACCGGAAATCGTGGCCAGACCTCAGCGCCAGTCGACATTTTCAAGACGCGCGACGGCTGGATCCTGGTGCAAGTGGTCGGCCAGCCCTTGTTCGCGCGGTGGGCCAAACTGATGGGCGAAGCGTTCTGGCTTACTGACCCGCGCTTCAAGGACGATATTTCCCGCGGCGACAATGGCGCGTTCGTTTCCGAGCGGATGGGCCGGTGGTGCGCCGAACGCACGACCAGCGACGCCCTGGAGATTCTGGGCGGAGCGATGATCCCGGCCGGCCCGGTGCTGACGCCGCAACAGGTTCTCGACGACCCCCACATTCAGGCGATGGGCTTCTTCCAGCCGATCGACTACCCGGGCCTGCCGAGGTCCGCTCCGGTCACCCGGGCGGCCATCAAGCTCAGCGAAACGCCAGGCGCCATCGAGCAGCGCCCGCCGACTTTGGGCGAGCACACCGACGCCATCCTGGGGGACCTCGGCTATGACCTCGCCGCAATCGCCGCATTGCGAGAGCAGAGGGTCATCTAGGGCCGTCCAGACATCCGGACGATCGCACTTGTTCCGACGCTGAGGGTTGCCCTACACACTCGCCATGAGCTTTAGCGCACCGAAAGCGGGTTCGGGCCCCGGACGGAACGAGGCGTGTCCGTGCGGCAGCGGCCGAAAATACAAGCACTGCTGCGCCGGCAAAGCGCACGCCAAGACGACGTTGTTCGAGCGCGATTTTGCGGCGAACGAGCTCAAGCGTGGCCTGGCTCTCGAACGGAATGGCCGAATCGGCGAGGCGCTCGTGGCCTACGAGGTGGCCGCGGCGGATCTTCCCGAAGCGCGTAGCCGCCTGGCGCGGACACTGGAAAGCTTAGGGCGCATCGACGAGGCGATCGGACATTTCCGCGCCGCGGCCGGGTCGTCGCCGGCGATGACCGATCGCCGCATGGACCAGGTCATGGCCCTGGTCCTCGAGGAAAGAATGGCCGAGGCCGAGGCGCGGCTGCGCGAGGTGGTCGCCGCCGATCCGGCCGCCGGCGAAGCGCACGCCCTGCTGGGCCGCATCCTGGCCGAAGGCGGCCAGTTCGACGCCGCCGCCGATTGCTTCAGGATCGCCCTGTCGCTGCAGCCGGACAGGGCGGGCGTATACTATCACCTGGCGCGGGCGCGAAAGCTCACCGAGGATGATCGCCCGCTCATCCGCCGGATGATCGCCGCAGCTCCGTCGGTCACGCTCGCCGAGCATGCGATCAAGCTCCACCTGGGCATCGCCAAGGCCTTCGACGATCTCGCCGAATATGAACAGGCTATGCGCCACATCGGCAAAGCCAACGTTCTGCGAAAAAAGCTCAGCACCTTCGACCGCAAGGCGTTGGCCGGCTTTGTCGACGCGTTGATTGGCCGGTACACGCCGGAATTTCTCGCGCGCCATGCGTCAAGGGGAGATCCCTCCGAACAGCCCGTGCTCATCGTCGGCATGCCCCGATCGGGAACGACGCTCACCGAGCAGATACTGTCGAGCCATCCCGCGGTGGCCGGGGCGGGCGAACTGTCGTTCTGGCCTGGTCGTGACCCGCTTCTGGGCTGCGCCGAGGACGAAGGCCGTATAACCGCAATCCAATCGGCGGTCGCCGGCGACTGCCTCGCGTTGCTCGATCGCCTGGCCCCGGGAGCCATGCGTGTCATCGACAAGAATCCCTATAATTTCTTTTGCCTCGGCTTCTTCCATATCGCTTTTCCCGGCGCGCGGGTGGTGCATTGCCGGCGCCACCCCATCGATACCTGCTTGTCGATCGTATCGACCCACTTGAACCCACGCAGTGACGTTCCGTTCGATTTCAACGACCTCGCCTTTTACTACCGGCAATACCAGCGCCTGATGGAACACTGGCGCGCCACGCTTCCGCCGGAGCGGTTATTCGAGGTCGACTATGAGGCGGTCGTCGCCGATCCGGAGACGCAGTCTCGCGCCCTCGTCGCCGCGCTCGGTCTGGACTGGGATGAGGCCTGCCTTCGGCCGGAAGACAACCAACGCGTCGTGCGCACGAGCAGCGCCTGGCAGGTGCGCCAACCGATATATAAGGCCTCGCTCGAACGGTGGCGCCGCTATGAGCCCTGGCTTGGCCCTCTCCACGACCTCCTTCCGCCCGCCTGACGCGGGGCGAGGCGCGTAGGCATGCCGGCCGTGGCGTGCTGTCGAGGTTTCACCGAGCCGGATCGTCCGTGGGCAGGACCTCGAGGCGCTTTCCGTCGCCACATTCTGGCCCAGGGCGCTCGCTTTTTTACTTGACCTCATGTTGCGGTGGCGAACGAGCGTGAGGCCGCGCTAGCGGCGCCGGCGCGGCTTGTCGGCGGCGATAACGTGGCCGCGACAGAATCGGCATGAAAGCGAGCAGCTCTCGCGACGCGCCGCAATGCATTTCGCCGCGCCGGTGTGCAGGTTAGTCGCGAATGTGCACTTTGCGCGTCAAAGCCTGCCCTCAATTGACTGTTTTTGGGCATGTCCCGCTTCGGTATTGGACGGTCGGCGAGGTAAAATTTTTGTGATCACTATTGTTTCGCCGTCGACGCGCTTGCCCTCCGGGAAAGATTGCGGCTAGGTGCGCGGGAGGCGTGTTGCCTCGACTGATCGCTGCGGGTCTTGGCGCGGCGATCAATCAACCTGAGGATGGGAAATAACCACATGAAATCGAAATTCTTGATGGCCGGCGCGGTCGCCACGGCGGCTCTGACGCTCGGCGCGTTCGCTTCGCCGGCGGCGGCGGCGAAAATCAACTACACCTTCGGCACCTTCAGCGGCGGCGCCTATTGCGACGGCGTCACCATGACCACCACGAATGGCGTGTCCTATCAGGGCTTCCACCAGAACAGCACCTGCGCCGGTGACCAAGACGCCGCCGGCGGCTTGGCCGTGAAGGTTGGCAGCACCAAGGTCGTCGAAATGGTCACGACGGTCGACGCGCAATGGACGAACACCCCGATCGTGTTCTATCTCGATACCAAGGGCAAAGCTTGGTATCTGTATCTGAACGAATATCCGATCGGTGGCGGCAACGCTTATATTGAAATCAACGCCGGTGCGCTGCTCAAAGGCGCGCCAGCTGGCAAGGGCAACGGCGTGTCTTCCACGCATCCGAAGCCGGGCGTAAAGATCGACAAGATCCCGATGAACTAAGCTGAGCTATCTCTTCTGAGATTCTCGAGGCGGCGGGCCATTGGCCCGCCGCCTTTTTACGTGGGGAACGGCTTTGTTCGTCTCCTGGCGCGCGTTCATCGTGCACGGGGCGCTTGAGAGTTGTCGAGGTGGCCGTCACGCGATACGTCTCCCGTCCTTGCGAGAGCATGGACCCAGAAAGGGCGGTGGCGTGCGATTCGACAAAGACAAACTGACGTCGCCACGCCTAGTCGCCGGCGCCGCCCAGCGACTTTCTCACAGTGGATTGCCGGGGCTCGGCCGGGTATCGCCGCAAGCCGCATGGTCGCCTCAGACGCCGGCGCCGACAAATGATCTTACGCCTGTGGGTCCCCGGTCCAACGCCGCCACGCCGGCCCACCTGTACGAGCTCGGCCTGACCAGCGCCGCGATGGGGTTGCTCGTCGCGGCGATCGACGCTCTTCGCGACTGCACCGCGCGCCAGCCGGATCACGCGGCGGCGTGGCGCAAGCTGGCGCAATTGCTGCGCCTCGCCGATCAGGACTTGGACGCCGAAGCGGCCGAGGCGGCGGCGAAAGCTGCTTCATCCGCGGGCGTGGATTTAGGCGCGAGCGGCGCCGCGCGCTTGCCCGGACAGCCGGAGAAGACGGAACGGAAGATCCGCGACATGTTGCTGGGAAAGACGGGCGAGCAAGCCATGGCTTTCCTGCGCGAACGCCTGACCGCCAACCCGCGCGACGTGGCCGCGATGCGGTTGCTGGCTCAACGCGAACTGCAGGCCGGCGACACCATGACTGCGTGGAGCTTGCTTGAACGCGGCCTTGAGCTTTGTCCCAACTATATTGCCGCTCGCGCGGACTATGCTGATTCTCTGCTGCAGAATCGCGCCCGGTTGACGGTCGCGTTGAAGCAGACCACAGCCTTGTTGGATCGTGCTCCGCACAACGCGCGCTACCGCGGAATGCATGCCTACGCTCTGAGCTTTACCGGCAGATCCGCCGCGGCGGCCGATGTCCTGGCGCAATTGGTGCGCGATAACCCGCGCGAAGCGCGCGACTGGTGCAGCTATGGGCAGGCCTTGCATTCGCTGGGGCGGCGCGATCAGAGCGAGGCGGCGTTTCGCCAGTGCCTGGCTCTGCAGCCGGACATGGGC
Source organism: Caulobacterales bacterium (assembly GCA_038206535.1). Taxonomy (GTDB): domain Bacteria; phylum Pseudomonadota; class Alphaproteobacteria; order Caulobacterales; family Caulobacteraceae; genus Acaudatibacter. The sequence continues at coordinate 8,355 of JBBRAV010000052.1, read as the reverse complement.
GAGGCTTACTGGGGACTGGCCGACCTCAAAGGCAAGTATATCAGCCAGTCCGACATCGACGCCATGCGCGATCTGCTTGCCTCGAACGGGCTCGAGCCCGCCAGCCGCATGCACATGTTGTACGCCATGGCCCATACGCTGGAACAGGCGGGCGATTTCCCCGCCAGCTTCGCCGCATACGAGCAGAGTGCGCGCCTGTCGCGCGCGATCGCGATAGAGAAGCACAAGGGGTACAAGCCGCGCGCCACCGTCAATCGCGTCCGCCGGCAAAAGGCGGTATTTACGCGCGAGAACCTGAACGGACGCTTGGCGCAAGCCCCGGCGGCGACTTGCGGCCCGACGCCTATCTTCATCGTGGGCATGCCCCGGGCCGGATCTACGCTCGTGGAACAGATCCTGGCCAGCCATAGCCTTGTCGAGGGGACAAGCGAACTGCCGGTGATCGCCGACCTCACGCAGGACCTCGCCTACAGCCGGATTATCGCCACCCCGGATGCCTATCCGGAGTGTCTTCTTGGTCTCTCGCGCGAGCAATTGGCCGCGCTCGGCGCACAGGTCATCGAACGCGCTGCCGGATTTCGCCATGATGATCGGCCGTATTTTGTGGACAAGAGACCGTTCAACTGGCTCGAAGCGGGCCTGATCCACTCGATCCTGCCGCGGGCTAAGATCATCGACATACGCCGCGAACCCATGGCGGCCTGCTTCGCCATGTATAAGCAAATGCTGCCGATGGAGGCCAGCTTCTCTAAAGACCTGGGCGATCTGGGGCACTATTACACGCACTACGTGAGTATGATGGATCATTGGCAATCCGTCTTGCCCGGCCGGATTCATTTTCTGCAGTATGAATGTCTCGTTGAAAATACCGAGGCTGAAATCCGCCGCCTGCTGGACTATTGTGGTCTGCCGTTCGAGGAAGGCTGTCTTCGCTTTTGGGAAAACGACCGGGCGGTGTCGACCCCCAGTTCGGAACAGGTGCGCCGCCCCATATTCCGCAGCGCCTTGCGGCAATGGCGGAATTTCGAACCCTGGCTGGGTCCGTTGCGCGACGCCCTCGAACGTCCAGCCGAAGCCTGACCGTCCGATTGCATCTTATCGCCGCTTCGCCGCTCGCTGGGCGATGAGTGTCGCCCTAGCGGGCCGAGCTCGCGCGCGCTTTTTGCAAGCGGCTGGCCGCCGAGGCGGCGTCCCCGGCTTCCAGGAGCGTGGTGAGACGCGCGCGCAGCGAAGCGATGCCGGCGTTATCCGTCAGCTTGGCGCCATCGGCGGAGACCACATAGAACGCATCCACGGCGCGCTCGCCATAGTTGTCGATGTGGGCCGACTGGATCGACAGATCGGCCTCGGAGATTGCTCGCGCCAGCGCCTCCACAAGGCCCGGCCGGTCGCGCCCGGACGCCTCGATGACGGTGGCGTCCTGCGATGCGTCGTTGTCGATGGCCACGGCCGGCGCGAAGGTGAACGGCGAGGGCCGCGCCAGCATGGCTTCGCGGCTGGAAGTGGATGGCGGCAACTCTCCATGCCCGGCGCGCTCCAGCGCCTCGATCAGGCGGTTCAGCGCGCGAGGGTTGTCGGCGCCGAAGGGCTGCCCGGCCGAATTCTGAACGTGAAAGATGTCGAGCGCCTCGCCCGCGGTCGAGGTGAAGATGCGCGCGCCGACGACGTTGCCGTTGAGGCGCGCGATGGTCAGGGCGAGATCGGCGAACAGGGCGCGCCTGTCGGGGGCGACCACGACGATCTCAGCCGCATTGCGATCGGTCCGGACCCGGACTTCGGCGGCCGCGCCGTTCGCTCTCTCGGCGCGTCGAGACAGCGCCAGGTGCGCGCTCTGTTCGTGAGCGGACGTCGCCGCAAAATAGGCGTCTTCCATCGTGGCCGCCCAGGCGCGCGCATCGGGATCCGCGCTCGCCAGCGCTATTCGCGCGTCGTAGGCGATGGCTTCCTGGCGTCTACGGGCGACGCCGGCGTCGTCGGAGATACGCCCGCCACGGAACAACGTCTCGGTCGCGGCGTACAGTTCGCGGAGGAGCTGGCCCTTCCAGCCGTTCCACACGCCTGGACCCACCGCCCGGATGTCGGCGACCGTCAGCACCAGGAGCAGACGCAGGCGCTCGGGAGTCTGCACGATGGCGGCGAAGGCGGCCACGGTCGAGGGATCGGCGACATCCCGCTTCTGGGCGAAATCGCTCATCACCAGATGATGCTCGACCAGCCATGCGACCAGGTCGATGCGCGCGCGTTCCAGGCCAAGGCGCTCGCACGCCTGGCGAGCGGTTCGCGCCCCGGCCTTTTCCTGGCCCCCGACGCCGCCCTTGCCGGTGTCGTGCAACAGCATGGCCAGGAACAGAGCTTCTCGGTCCTCGATGAGCGGGGCGACGGAGGTGGCCAGTGGAAGTTCACCGACAAGCCGGCCGGCGGCGATGTCGTTGATGATCCCGACCGCTCGCAGCGTGTGTTCGTCGACGGTGTAGGAATGATACATGTTGAACTGCATCTGGGCGACGATGTGCCCAAATTCCGGGATGAACCGCCCCAGAACCCCGGATTCGTTCATCAGCTCCAGGGTGCGCTGCGGCCTCCTGCCCTTTATCAGAAGATCGAGGAACACGCGCGCGGCGGCGGGGTCGCGACGGACCTTCGATGTGATCAGTGACAGGCGCCGAGTGACCGCCGTGAAGGCGTCCGGGTGAAGGTCGAGATCCCGTCTGTCAGCGATCTGGAACAGGCGCAGCAGGTTGACCGGGTCGGCGTCGAACGTCACCGGCCCTTCGACGCTGAGACGCCCGCTCTCGAGGTGAAAACCCGTGTCGGACAAGGCCTCGCGTGTCGGCCGCGCCGGCAGGAACCGCGAAAGACCCTTGGGCGTCAACTTCAGGTGTTCGGCTTCGAGCTTTGCGGCGAATACCCGCGTCAAGGCGCCGACATCCTTGGCGATGAGGAAGTAGCGACGCATGAACCGCTCGACGGCGGGCGTGTTGTCGCCGTCCTTGCGCGGACGGTCGTGGTAGCCCATTCGCCGCGCCACTTCGGGTTGCACGTCGAAGGTCAGGCGCTCTTCGGGACGGCCGGTGACGAAATGCAGGTGCGCCCTCACGGCCTCCAGGAAATCGAAGGCGTGGATGAAAGCGCGCACCTCGCGCCGGTCGAACATCTCCAGCCGCATGACGGCCTCCAGCCCCTCGCCCGGATTGAGATATTGCGCAATCCAGAACAGGGTGTGCAGATCGCGCAGCGCGCCCTTGCCCTCCTTGACGTTGGGCTCGACGAGAAATCGGCTGGCGCCGGCCCGGGCGTGGCGCTGATCGCGCTCCTTGAGCTTGGCCGCCACGAACTCCGCCCCGGTTCCCTTGACGACCTCCTCGCGAAAGCGGCGGCGCAAGGCCTCGCCCAGCGCGGCGTCGCCGGTCAGCAGCCGCGCCTCCAGGATCGAGGTGCGGATGGTCATGTCCTCTCGCGACAGTTTGATGCAATCCTCGATCGTGCGCGAGGCGTGGCCCACTTTGAAGCCTAGATCCCAAAGGGCATAGAGCATGTACTCGATCAGGCTCTCGGTATGGGCCGTTTCCTTGTACGGCCGCACGAACAGCAGATCGATATCAGAGAATGGAGCCAGCGCCCCGCGGCCGTATCCTCCGACCGCCATCAGGGCGATCTTCTCGCCCTGCGTCGGGTTGCGCGACCGAAACACGTGCGTGGTGATGAAATCATAGAGGGCGCGGATCACCTCGTCGGTCACGCCGCAGATAAGCCGCGCCGTTTCAACCCCGCCGGCCCCGTTCTCGAGCCGTTCCTTGGCGATCATCCGGCCGCGGAACAGGGCGGCCTTCAGGACCTCGATCGCGCGGCGCCTCTGCTCGGCCTCGTCTCCGATCGCCGACAACGCCGCCGCCGTGAGCTGTGCGCGCAGGCGGTAGCCGTCGACGACATATTCCAGGCGGGTAGGGCGCAACCGGGGGGGCATGAACGTCGATATAGGTCAGGCGCGCGCGGAACGCCCGTTTTTCCGTCCCTATGCGCGCGGGCCGCGTTTCTGTAATTGGAAGGCCTCGAGATTGGAGCCTGCCTTTGAACAAGCTGCTTGCCATCGCCGCCGTCGCCGCGCTCAACCTGACCTGCCCAGCCGCGTTCGCGGCCCTGGCCGTCGGCAGCCACGCGCCGCAATTCACGGCCTCCGGGTACCTGGACGGCCAACCCCTGACCTTCGACCTGAAGGCGGCGCTCAAGAAGGGACCGGTAGTCCTCTACTTCTTCCCCGCTCCGCACACCGACGGCTGCAATATGGAAGCTCACATGTTCGCCGAGTCCATCGACAAGTTCCACGCGCTTGGAGCCACCGTGATCGGCGTCACCGCCAACAATCTGCCCCAACTGGCGGAGTTCTCGCGCGAAACCGAATATTGCTCGGGAAAGTTCCCGGTGGCGGCTGATCCGGGGGCCAAGATCGCCAAGCAGTACGACGCAAAGGCCGCCATACCGATTCCGGTTTCGACGCGCGCGTCCTTCGTGATCACGCCCAATGGCCAGATCATCTTCGCCCATGAAACCATGAGGGCGCGCGAGCATATCGAACAGACCCTGACCGCGTTGACGGACTGGCGCGCGAAACATCCAGGCTAGGTCCGACACCCCGCAAGGTCGCGGCCACGGCCTACATCGCCAACCCTCGCAGTCTGTAGAGCGCGTCCATCGCCTCCCTTGGGCTCATGCCGTCAAGGTCGAGCTTGATGAGCTCGCTCTCCACGAGGGACGGTCCCGAAGTCGCCGCGGGCGCCGGCTCGAAGGCGGCGAACAGCGGCAGCTCCGACAGCCCCTGGTGCGAGGTTCCCTGGCTCTCCAGCCGATCGAGGACCTGACGCGCCCGCGCGACGACGCCGGGCGGCACGCCGGCGAGCTTGGCCACCTGCACGCCGTAGGACCGGTCGGCGCAGCCCGGCCCCGCCTCGTGCAGGAACACCAGGTCGCCGTTCCATTCCTTGGCCTTCAGCGACAGGTTGGCGACGTGCGCCAGTCGCGCCTCCAGCACCGCCAGTTCGTGATAATGGGTGGCGAACAGCGCCCGGCTCTGGTTGTGGTCGTGCAGGGCCTCGGCGCAGGCCCAGGCGATCGCCAGGCCGTCGTAGGTCGCGGTGCCGCGGCCGATCTCGTCCAGGATCACCAGGGACCGCGCCGTCGCCTGTGTCAGGATCGCCGCGGTCTCGACCATCTCGGCCATGAAGGTCGAGCGGCCGCGCGCCAGGTCGTCGCCGGCGCCGACCCGGCTGAACAGGCGGTCGACGACGCCCAGCCGCAGGGCCCTGGCCGGGACGAACGATCCGGACTGGGCGATGATCGCCAGCAGGGCGTTCTGCCGCAGGAACGTCGACTTGCCGGCCATGTTCGGGCCGGTGACGATCGCCAGCCGCGGTCCCGCCTCGCCTGCGCCGTCCAGCCGGCAGTCGTTGGGCGTGAACGCATCGCCGGCCCGCTTCACGGCCGCTTCGACCACCGGATGGCGCGCCCCCGACGCCTCGAACACGAGCGAGCGGTCGATCACCGGACGGGCGGCGCCCGTCTCGCGCGCCCATTCCGCCAGGCCCGCGGCGACGTCCAGGCGCGCCAGCCCCTCCGCCGCCGCCTGGATCAGACCGGCGATGGCGCCCGCGGCGTCGCGCCAGGTCTCGAAGACCGCCAATTCCAGCGCCAGGGCGCGGTCGGCGGCGCGCGCGATCTGGGCGTCGAGGTCGGCCAGCTCCACGGTGGTGAAGCGCACCTGGTTGGCCATGGTCTGGCGATGGATGAACTGGGCCGACAGGGGCGGCGCGAGCAGGGGTTCGGCCTGCCTGGCCGTGGCTTCCAGGAAATAGCCGAGCACCGCATTGTGCCGAATCTTCAGCGACACGCCGCTCTCCGCCGCCAGCCGCCGCTCCAGGCCTGCGATCACCCGCCGGCTGTCGTCGCGTAGGGCGCGCGTCTGGTCGAGATCCTCCGACACGCCCGCCGCCACGAAGCCGCCGTCGCGCGCCTGTCCCGGCAGCTCGGGTCCAAGACCCCGCTCCAGCGTGTCCAGAAACCCACCCAGCCTCGGCTGGGCGCGCGGGTTAAGCGCCGCCACCGCCTCGGCCAGCTCCGGCGGCGGCGGGGTCAGCGGATCGGCCTCGGCCGCGAACAGTGCGGCGATCACGCCGCCGGCCGCCAGCCCGTCCTTGAGACAACCAAGGTCGCGTGGGCCGCCCCGGCCGAGCGTGAGGCGCGACAGCGCCCGCGCCATGTCGCCGGCGCCCTTGAGCGTCGCCCTCAGCTCTTCGCGCAGCGCCCGGCGCTCGAGCATCCAGGCAATGGCGTCCAGGCGCGCGTTGATCGCCTCGGGGCTCAGCAACGGCCGGCCTAGCCGCGACGCCAGCATCCGGGCGCCCGGCGCCGTCACCGTGCGGTCGATGGCGCCGATCAGGCTGCCCTCGCGCCCACCCGACAGGCTGCGTTCGATCTCCAGGCTGGCGCGCGTGGCCGGATCGATCGCCATCACGTCGGCCTCGCCCGCCCGCCTGGGCGGCCGCAGGGCAGGCCGCTTGCCCGCCTGGGTGGTTTCCAGGTGCGCGGCGATCAGCCCCAGCGCGCTGACCTCCGCCCCGCTCAGGGCGCCAAAGCCGTCCAGGGTGTCGACGCCGTACAGCCGCTTGAGCCGGCCCTCGGCGGCCGACGGCTCGGCCAGGGCGCTCGCCATCGGCTGCACCACGCCGCCGGCGGCCTTCAGAGCGGCCTGCACGCCCTCGTCCGCGAACAATCGATCCGGCACCAGGATTTCCGAGGGGGCCAGCGCCGCCAGCGCCGAGGCCAGTCCCTCGGGCGCCACCGCCAGGCAATCGACCTCGCCGGTCGACAGCTCGACGCTCGCGACCGCCGCCTTGCCGCCGCGCACGGCGACCGCCGCCAGCCGGTTGGCCCCGCGCGCCTCCAGCAGCCCGTCCTCGGTCAGCGTTCCGGGCGTCACCACCCGCACCAGATCACGCCGCACGATCCCCTTAGCCCCGCGCTTGCGCGCCTCGGCCGGGTCCTCCATCTGCTCGCACACCGCGACCTTGAACCCGGCCCGGATCAGCTTGGCGAGATAGGCCTCGGCGGCGTGCGCCGGCACGCCGGCCATCGGGATCGGCTGGCCGGCGTGGGTGCCCCTGTGGGTCAGCGCGATGCCGATCGCAGCGGCCGCCTTGTGGGCGTCCTCGAAGAACAGCTCGTAGAAGTCGCCCATGCGGAAGAAGACCAGCGCATCGGGCTGCCGCGCCTTGGCCTCGAAGAACTGCGCCATCACCGGGGTCGCGCCGGCCCCGTCGGGCATTGAGGGAATCGGCGCGGCGGAGGAAGTCATCGCCGCAAGGCTACCGCGCCCGGCCCCCGGTGACGACTCCTGGCGTGACGCCCCCTTGACGGATGCGCGCGATGCGCCAAGCTCCGACGGTCATGGAGCGCCTCGCCGACACCCTCATTGTCCCCGCCGGACCCGGCGACGCGGGCGGCCTGGCGCGCGTGCACGTGCGCGCCTGGCGTGAAACCTACACCGGCCTGTTGCCCGACGGCTATCTGGAGCGGATGCATCCGGCGCTCTACGCGCGCCGCTGGCGACAGCAGCTGACGCGCGCCCGCCCGGGCGAGCTGGTCCTGGTCGCCGAGGGGCCCGATGGGCTGATCGGCTACTGCGCCGGCCTGCTTGACGCCGACGCCGCGCCTCGGGCGGAGATCCATACCCTCTATCTCCTGCGGGAGGCGCAGGGCTTCGGTCTCGGCCGTCGCCTCATGCAGACCGCGGCGCGCGCCTTCCAGGGCCAGGGCGCCGAGAGCCTGACCCTCTGGGTGCTTGCGGGCAACACCCGCGCCCAGGCGTTCTATGCGCACCTCGGCGGCGTGATGGCCGGCGAGCGTCCGGTGCAAGGCTGGGGCGGCGGCCTCACCGAACGCCGCTATGACTGGACGCCGATCGGCGATCTCGCCGCCTGAGACTGCTGAACGCCGGCGGCATCGGCATCAGCGCCAGGGGATGCACACATCATTTTCTCGCCAATCGGTCCGAAACGTGTGTCATCGGCCCATGATTCCCTTCTCCCCTTGCGGGAGAAGGCAGCCGAAGGCCGGATGAGGGGTTTCTCTCCGATTAGCGTCGTAGAGTCAACCACTTATACCAGCCCTCGATGAGGCTGACTCACAGGTCTTCCCAAGACGCCGCAGGTTCGATTCCATGGCGTGATTCGGATGGTGGAGAGGTCGGATGGGCGCGCCCTTGGAAGTTACGCGGATGGACTACACCGCGGCGGAGTTGCGGGGGCTTAGCAGTCGGTGCGCGGATGGCGAACAGGTGCGCCGGATTCTGGCCATAGCCATGGT
>JBBRAV010000051.1:0-30181 GCA_038206535.1 Caulobacterales bacterium | reverse complement strand
CCAGTCGGCGGCCGCGCGCGTTTCACCATCGGCGGCGGTGACATGGATATTTCCGCGAAACCGGATGACGTAGGCAAATCCCAGCTCATTCAGGAAAGCGAAGAGCTTGGTATCGCCAAAGCCTCGGTCGGCGAGGATCGTCACGGCCACGTCAGGCGGCAGGACCTGGGCCAGTCGGCTGAGGCACAGATCTTCATAATGATTGCGCCTGTCCTTGAGTTCGCCTTTGAAGACTGTCAGCCACATCGAGGGCGTCGCCCGGCCGTGATTGGTTAGGCGCCAGGTCAAGCGCGAGAGAGGATGGAAATTCCGGGCTCGAAAGCCCTCTCCCCGCTCTTCGCGGGGACGCCAAGTTTGGTGAGGGTCCGGCCGCGCAACACATTTTCCGAGGGAATTCAGCGCCGGCGCCGCCCCCTCATCTAACCTTCTCCCCCACGCCAACAGGAAGATAGAGCGCCTGTGCGATTCCAACACAGATGTGTGCATCCGGTAGTGCGAAGAGTCGGGGGAGAAGGCTAAGAACAACAGGTCTCCTCTCAAGCTTAGCGCCAACGAGCAGGGCGCCGGTGATGGTGTCGTATTGGAGGCCAAGCCTTCAGCGAAGCAGATCGACGGGGACGCCGACGTCGCCGGAAACGCCAAGCCACGCCCGATCGGCTGTCAGCACGCGGGCTCGCCGCAACCGCGCAAGGCTCAGGCACGACCGATCGCCAAGCGATAGACCCGCTTTGCGCGTAACCGCGGCGAGGGCGCCCGCGCCGGTCGCCTGATCGAGCGTATAGGCCACGATCTCGACGCCGGTTTCCTGAAAGAAGGCGTCAAGGGCGTCGGTCGCGAGCGCGTTGAGGGCGGCGTAGGTATAAACCTCGGCGATATTCACCGTTCCGACCATCGCCTCTTCAAGAACATCGAAGACGAGATCACCGCCCGGTTCGCCCAGTATCGCGGCGAGGATAGCCGACGCGTCGAGGACGACCGCGGTCACGGTTCCGTCTTGGCCAGAGCCGACGCCTCCCGGCCACGTTCCTCGTCTCGCCACGCGAGAAAATCAGCGACGCTCGCCTTTTCGGCCAGACCCGTATCACGGGCCAGGGCGCGAATCTTTTCCATCACGTCCTTCATTGTGCGGATCTGGATCACGCCATCGACAACCTCGATGCGCACCAGACCGCCCTTTTCCAGACCGACCCGTCGGCGCACGTCAGCGGGAAGGCTCAAGCGGCCCGCCTCCGTAACCCGCCCCCGCGCGCCGGACGCCGCCCTGGGGGAGGCGCCATTCCGTTTTTCCGAAGCGGCCATTGGGACTCCATTCGGCATGTGGCGCGACGACATACGCGACAGGCCGCCACTCTAGGCCAAAGCAGACCGTCGGGCCAGGATCTCCTGCCACGCCACCCACAGCGGCATCTCGGCCAGGCGCCGGCGGAGGCAGCGATGGATGCGCAAGCCGAAGGCGGCGTGCGCGCCCGGCCGCGTCCGGTCGATGATCAACCGGTCGGCCCGGGGAGGGGCGCTCTCGTCGCGGGCGCGCGAGACGCACCCCATGGCGATCTTGTCGCCCTTTGCGATCGTCTTGCCGCCGATCGCGAGGTCGGCGGGCGCTTTTGTCTGTGGCCGGCGGTCAGTCCACGACCCTGAAGCCATACGCGGCGCCGTGTCCGCGCCCAAAGGCGGCGATGCGCGCGTCATATGTCACCAGCGGACAGTCCAGATCGATGGCGGTGGCGATCAGCAACCGGTCGGCGGGATCGCGATGGGCCAGCGCCGGCCATCCATACGCTCCAGCGGCCGCGCGCCAGGACAGCGGCGCGGGTTCGATCCCCGGCCGCGCGATGAACCGGCTTAGCCAGTCCACGATCGGCAAGTCCAGTGCGACACGCCCAGTGTCGGCAAGGAGCGAAATTTCCCAGGCCGTCACGGAACTCAGATAGAGTGTGTCGCCGCCCGACCAGCATTGGTCGATCAGGTCACGGGTCTCGCGGCGCAGTCGCTCGCAGCCGCTGTCGAGCCGGAGCACGATGTGCGTGTCCAGCAACAGCCGTTCGCTCAACGCGCAAGTTCCAGGCCGGTCTGCGCGTCGGGTTCGTCGTCCAGCGCAGGCGCCAGGAGATCGACGCCGTCGGCGACGCGTACGGAGCCTGGATGTGCGCCAAAGAGTGACCCCGCGCGATCCTCCCCCGCCAGCAACCGCTCCATGGCCAGCGCCACCGCCTGCGTCTTGTTTCCGCCGGTCAGCCGCCGCGCCGCCGTTTCGATCAGGGCGACGACATCAGGGCGATTGATGGTGACGACATGAACCATGGGCGCGCCCGATCATTAATGACCTCATTAAGGATGGGCGGCGGGGTCGACGCGCGCAAGCTCTCCCGCGAGCCCCCGGGGCGACGGGACACGCAACCCCTCCCGATCGCCGATCGGCAGTTCGTCGAGGATCGCGGCCGCGCGCGAGCGGTTGGCCGGCTCCAGCTGCGCCAATCGACGGTGTGGAGAATTGGGGTCAGCCGCGTCGGCGGAGCAAGGGAGATACCGCCGTTTCAAGCCGCCGGACGAGAGCTTCGTCCATGAATTCGTAGCGGTCCGGGATATCCAGGCAAACGATCCGTGCGTGGCGGATGTGCGGGGCAAACCGGCGTTGAAGCCTGGCGCGGTGAACCTTCTCCATCACAAATATCATGTCGGCCCACTCCAGGGCTTCGGCGGTCACGAGCTCTTCCGCGTCGGGCGCCAGACCGGCGGAGGCCGCTTCCAGATCGTCGCGCCCACTGAACACGGCTTCCGCCGTCGGACTGCGCCGACGGTTACGGCTGCAGATGAACAGCACGCGCGAAGGACCCGCCCGCTGAACGGTGGACGGGTCCTCGCTTCGCGTCAGCCCTTTACGCATACGACCTGACGCAGGGTATGCACGATCTCCACCAGGTCGGCCTGGGCGGCCATCACCGCGTCGATGTCCTTGTAGGCCATCGGCGTCTCGTCGATCACCTCGGCGTCCTTGCGGCACTCCACCCCTTGCGTGGCCCGAACGTGGTCGTCGACGGTAAACCGCCGCTTGGCCTCGTTCCGGCTCATGGCCCGGCCTGCGCCGTGCGAGCAGGAGCAGAAGGAGTCGCGGTTGCCCTTGCCCCTGACGATGAACGACTTGGCGCCCATCGAGCCGGGGATGATCCCCAGTTCGCCTTGGCCGGCCCGCACCGCGCCTTTGCGGGTGATGAACACGTCCTTGCCGAAGTGGCGCTCCTGCGACACGTAGTTGTGGTGGCAGTTCACCGCTTCGTCGGCGGTTGTCAGGTCGGGAAAGATCGACCGCAGGACGGTCAGGACCTCCTGCATCATCACCTCCCGGTTGGCGCGCGCGTAGCGTTGCGCCCAGCTTACCGCCTTGAAGTAGTCGGCGAAGCCCTCCGAGCCTTGCGGAAAGTAGGCCAGGTCCTGGTCCGGCAGGTTGATGAACCACCGCCGCATGTCCTGCCTGGCCTGCTCGATGAAGTAGGCGCCGAACCTGTTGCCGACCCCCCGCGACCCGGAGTGGAGCATCACCCACACATCCCCGGCTTCGTCGAGGCAGAGCTCGATGAAATGGTTGCCGGTCCCCAGCGTACCAATGTGGCCGAGCCCGCGCGGATGTGCGGCCTTGGGGTGCTTTTTGACGACGGCGGCGTAGCCAGCCTCGAGCTCGGCCCACTTGCCGATCGCCGCGGCCGGCGGATCCCCGGCCCAGGCGCCCACGTCGTTTCGGCCGCCATTGTCGGTCCGTCCATGCGGGACCACGGCCTCGATGGCGCTTCGAACCCCATGCAGGCTGTCAGGCAAATGCTCGGCCCGGATCGATGTCCGCACGGCCATCATTCCGCAGCCGATATCCACGCCCACGGCGGCGGGGATGATCGCCCCCACGGTCGGGATCACCGAGCCCACGGTGGCGCCCATGCCCCAGTGGACATCGGGCATCACCGCGACGTGGCTGTGGATGAAGGGCAGACCGGCGACATTGCGCAGCTGCGCCTTAGCCGCGTCCTCGATGGGTACGCCTCGCGTCCACGCCTTGATCGGCGCGCCTGAACTCTCGATCGTTTCGAACCCGCTCATGGGGCCATCCTTTCGCAAATTTCCGCCCGGCGCGGCCTTGGAAAGGGTGTCTGAAACCAAGAACCCCTCCAGGCCGAGCCGGGAGGGGTTCTTGGTTACATCCTAAGACGTGAGTCTCAGCCGCTACCCCCTCCGCACACACGCGTTCAACTGCTGGGCCGGGCGGCCGAGCATGTTGGCGACGGGCAGATAGGTTTTGGTCGAGAGCGACATTGTCCTCATCCTTGGATGGCCGGCGAATAGCACGGCTTGGATGGTGAGGCCAGCGACTCGGCTATGTCGTGTTTCTGGGCGAGGATTATGGTGACAGGTTCAACTGTCCCCTTGTCTCAGACCAGCGTGCCAGGCGCCGGTTCCTTCCCGCGCCTGCCCATGTCGTCACCCGGCGGTGTCTTCGTCGACGTCGAGCGAGCGGCCCAAGACCGGCAGGGCGTGGAAGCGCTCGACCGCCTCGTCGATCGCCCGCAGACGACGCTTGAATTCCAGCTGGTCCACGGCGTCGCGGCGTTGCAATTCAGCCCTCACGGCCTCGGCGACCGCTTCTGTGATCGGTTTGCCCGTCTTTTCGGCGAGCGCACGGATGGACCGCACGACATCGGGGTTTCGGATCTGAATTGGGGCGTCGTTCATGATGCGCGCCACCGTATCATGAGGCGGACGGAGCGCCAATGTGCGCTGTCCACGCACGCGGGACGGTCGCGCAATATTCTGACGAAATGCAATATAGATCCGCCGTATATCGCGTCCATTAGCGGCCGGATTATCAGGCGTCGAGGGTTAGGAACTTGACATATCGCATAACTGTCGCCACATCTCGCGGGCGGGAGCGATCTGATCGTCAGGCGCCGAAGCCGGAAATTCAAGTGTCCGCTTTCGAAACACCCGCTGACGGCTTTGCCCCACCCGATTCGCTCCGCGCGTCGGTTGGCGCGCCGAGTTCGCCAGAAATAATCTATAGTTTCAACAGCTTATACGCCTTCTCCCTCACAGGCGACCGCCCGCGAGCCGCCATCGGACCGCCCTTCGACCGCCAACCGACCGCCCTTCGACCGCCCTTCGACCGCCATCCCGACGCCCATGGACCGCCCTTCGCCCGCCGGTAGACAGCCGACCCCTTGCCCGTCCCCGCCCGCGCCATCCCCTATTTCACCGTTATTACGGTGATTTACGGTGATCCACTTCCCACCGCGCGTTAGCCTGGGGTTAAGCCGCCGTGCGTTGTAATCCAGGCAATTCCTAACCAGCCGAGTCGCCCGAGCATGTATCGCCTGCAGACCTATCTCCCCACCGCGCTCCTCGCCTGCCTGATCTTCTACTTCGGCTTTCACGCCCTGACCGGAGACCGCGGCCTGCTGGGCGCGCGCCAGCGCACGGCGCTGCTGGCCGCCAGGCAGGCCGAGCTCGTGCAGTTGCGCGGACAACGCGCCGAGCTGGAAGTGCGAGCCCGCCTGTTGCGCGACCAGAGCCTGTCGGCCGATTTGCTGGAAGAGCGCGCGCACGTCCTCCTAGGCTTTGTCGATCCCAGGGATTATGTGATCCGCACGAAAGCGGACCAGCGCTGATCATCGCGTTGGCGCCGCCGTTGGATCGGGGCGTTCGGAGTCAGACATGGCGCGCAAGACCGCGGTCAAGGCCGCTATCACCTCCAGCAAGGCCGACGCCGCCAGATCCGCCCCGGCCGGGGCGGACAGAGACGAGCTGCTGGTCTTCTACCGCGCCATGCTGCTGATCCGCCGGTTCGAGGAGCGCGCGGGCCAGCTCTACGGGATGGGCCTGATCGGCGGCTTCTGCCATCTGTACATCGGACAGGAGGCGATCGCCGTGGGCATGCAGGCGGTCAAGAAGCCCGGCGACCAGGTGATCACCGGATACCGCGACCACGGCCACATGCTCGCCGCCGGCATGGATCCCAAGTCGGTGATGGCCGAGCTGACCGGCCGGGCCGCCGGCGCCTCGCGCGGCAAGGGCGGCTCGATGCACATGTTCAACACCGAGGCCGGCTTCTACGGCGGCCACGGCATCGTCGGGGCCCAGGTCAGCCTGGGCACCGGTCTGGCGCTGGCCAATTCCTATCGCCAGGACGGCGCGGTGGCCTTCGTCTATTTCGGCGACGGGGCCGCCAACCAGGGCCAGGTGTACGAGAGCTTCAACATGGCCGAGCTCTGGCGCCTGCCGGTGGTCTATGTGATCGAGAATAATCAATACGCGATGGGCACCAGCATCGAGCGCTCGTCGTCGGAGACCCACCTCCATCGTCGCGGCGTCAGCTTCAACATTCCAGGCGAAGAGGTCGACGGCATGGACGTCGTCGCCGTCCGGGAAGCGGGTCGCCGCGCCGCCGAGCACGCGCGCTCGGGCAAGGGGCCGTTCATCCTGGAGATGAAGACCTATCGCTACCGCGGCCACTCGATGAGCGCTCCGGGAAAGTACCGCACGCGCGAGGAGATCGACGCGGTGCGCAAGACGCGCGACCCCATCGACCACCTCCAGGAGGCGCTGCTCACGGCCGGGCTGGCCGACGAGGAGGCGCTCAAGGCGATCGACGCCAAGGTCAAGGCGATCGTCGCCGACGCCGCCGAATTCGCTCGCACCACCCCCGAGCCGGAGCCGGCCGAGCTCTACACCGACGTTTACGTAGAGGTCGCCGCGTGACCGATGTTCTGATGCCCGCCCTCTCGCCGACCATGGAAGAGGGCACCCTCGCCAAATGGCTCGTGAAGGTGGGCGACACGGTGAAGTCCGGCGACGTGATCGCCGAGATCGAAACCGACAAGGCGACCATGGAGGTCGAGGCCGTCGACGAGGGCGTGGTCGAGGCCCTGCTCGTGCCCGAAGGGACCGAGGCGGTGAAGGTCAACGCGCCGATCGCGCGCCTCGCGGGCGACGCCAGCCCGGCGTCCGCGCCGTCTCCCGCCGCGCAACCCGAGGCCGAACCAGCGCCAGCCCCAACCCCAACCCCAGCGACAACCACGCCCGCACCAAAGGCCACCCAAGCCGACACCAACCTGCCCCCTGGCGTCACCTACGCAAAGACCACCGTGCGCGACGCCCTGCGCGACGCCATGGCCGAGGAGATGCGGCGTGATCCGGACGTCTTCCTGATGGGCGAGGAGGTGGCCCAGTACCACGGCGCCTACAAGGTCAGCCGCGACCTGCTCGAGGAATTCGGCGCTCGCCGGGTGATCGACACGCCGATCACCGAACATGGATTCGCGGGCCTGGGCGTCGGCGCCGCGATGGCCGGCCTCAAGCCCGTCGTCGAGTTCATGACGTTCAACTTCGCCATGCAGGCGATTGATCAGATTATAAATTCCGCCGCCAAGACCTTGTATATGTCCGGCGGCCAGATCCGCTGTTCGATCGTTTTCCGCGGACCCAACGGGGCGGCCGCGAGAGTCGCGGCCCAGCACAGCCAGGACTATTCGAGCTGGTACGCCCATGTCCCGGGCCTCAAGGTCGTCGCCCCCTACGACGCCGCCGACGCCAAGGGCCTGCTGAAATCGGCGATCCGCGATCCCAATCCCGTCGTCTTCCTCGAACACGAAATGCTGTACGGCCATGAGTTCGACGTCCCCCAGGTCGCCGACTGGCTCGTGCCGATCGGCAAGGCCAAGGTCCGCCGCGAGGGCGCCGACGTGACCCTCGTCGCGCACGCGAGAATGGTCGGTTATGCCCTTGAAGCAGCGGAGAAACTCAGCCAGGACGGCATCGAGGCCGAGGTGATCGACCTGCGCACCCTGCGCCCGCTCGACCACGACACCGTGGTCGAAAGCGTCAAGAAGACCAACCGCCTCGTCACGGTCGAAGAGGGTTGGGGACCGTTCGGCGTCGGCGCCGAGGTGGCCGCGCGGGTGGTGCGAGACGCATTCGACTACCTCGACGCGCCGCCGGCCCGCGTATGCCAGGAAGACGTGCCCTTGCCCTACGCCGCTAACCTGGAGACCCTTTCGCTGCCGAACGTCGACAAGATCGTCGCCGCGGCCAAGGCGGTCTGCTACCGATGAGCGGTGCGGCGACGACCTGGCGCGGCGGCGGCTGCCACTGCGGCGCCGTCAGGTTCGAGGCGGACCTGCCGGGCATGGTCGAAGCTCAGACATGCAACTGCTCGATCTGCGCCATGACCGGGTTCCTGCATGTCATTGTATCAGAAAGCCGATTTCGCCTGACGCGGGGCGCCGACCATCTGACCAGCTACGCCTTCAACACCCACGCCGCCCGTCACCTGTTCTGCGATGTGTGCGGCGTGAAGAGCTTCTATCGTCCTCGCTCCAACCCCGATGGCTGGTCGGTCAACGCCCATTGTCTCGACGCGGCGACCGCTCCGACCCTCACCGTCACCGCGTTCGACGGCCGCAACTGGGAGCGACACGGCGCCGAGCTGGCGCACCTTTCCAAGGAGGCCCCGTGACCGACATCCTGATGCCGGCCCTCTCGCCCACGATGGAAGAGGGGACATTGGCCAAATGGCACGTGAAGGTCGGCGACACCGTCCGCTCCGGCGACGTCATCGCGGAGATCGAGACCGACAAGGCCACCATGGAGGTCGAAGCCGTCGACGAAGGCGTCATCGAGTCCCTGTTGGTGCCCGAAGGAACCGAGGCGGTGAAGGTCAACGCCCCGATCGCGCGGTTGAGCGGGGAGGGCGACGCCCCCGCCCCGGCGCAGCCCTCGGCCGAGCCCACGCCGCCCCAGCGGCCTGCGCCTGAGAAGAAACCGGAAGAAACGGCGAAGGCGCCGGAGGAAATCGCCCCACCGCCTCCGCGGGCGAAGGTCGACCACCGGATCCTCGCCTCGCCCCTGGCCCGGCGCCTGGCCGAGCAGCGCGGCGTCGATCTGGCGAGCCTCAAGGGATCGGGCCCGCACGGCCGGATCATCCGCCGCGACCTGGATGGAGCGACCGGTCAGGCCGCCGCGTCCACACCCGCGCCTGCGCCTCAGGCCGCGGGTACGCCGCCGGCCGAGCCTGCCTCAGCCGCCCCGGCGCGCTCGCTGGAGCAGATGGGCATTCCTTCCGGCTCTTACGATCTCATTCCCCTGGACGGCATGCGTAAGACCGTCGCCCGCCGCATGACCGACAGCTTCCGCGACGTGCCGCACTTCCCGCTGACCATCGACGTTGAGATCGACGCCCTGCTCGACGCCCGCGCCAAGATCAACGCCCTGCTTGCCGCCTCCGGCGTCAAGGTCAGCGTCAACGACATGGTCATCAAGGCCGCCGCCGCCGCGCTAAAGCGCGTTCCGGAGGCCAACGCCAGCTATTCGCCCGAGGGCATAGCCATGCACCACCACGCCGACATAGCCATGGCCGTCGCCGTGGAAGGCGGCCTGATCACCCC
Organism: Caulobacterales bacterium; assembly: GCA_038206535.1. Taxonomy (GTDB): domain Bacteria; phylum Pseudomonadota; class Alphaproteobacteria; order Caulobacterales; family Caulobacteraceae; genus Acaudatibacter. Next base: position 20,759 of record JBBRAV010000051.1, on the reverse strand, counting down.
GATCATCCGCGCCGCCGAGACCAAGGGGCTCGCGCAGATCGCCACGGAAGCCAAGGACCTCGCCGAGCGCGCGCGCTCGCGAAAGCTGAAGCCCGAGGAATATCTGGGGGGTACGTTCTCGGTCTCAAATCTTGGGATGTTCGGCGTCAAGTCGTTCGTCTCGATCATCAACCAGCCGCAGGGCGCCATCCTCTCCGTGGGCGTTGGCGAAAAACGGGCCGTGGCGCGCGGCGACCAGGTCGTCGTGGCCACCGTGATGAGCGTCACCCTGACCTGCGATCATCGCGTGGTCGACGGAGCGACCGGCGCCCGCTGGCTGCAGGCGTTCAAGCCGATGATCGAAGATCCGATCACCATGATCGTCTGACGCGCGAAGGAAAGCCAAGCGATGAACGCCTATGACTTCACGGTCCAGACCCTGGACGGACAGCCCGCTCCGTTGGAGACCTGGCGCGGCAAGGTGTTGCTGGTCGTCAATACCGCCAGCAAGTGCGGCTTCACCCCGCAGTTCGCCGGTCTCGAGGACCTCCATCGCAAATACGGCGAGCGCGGCTTCGAAGTGCTCGGTTTTCCCTGCAACCAGTTCGCGGGCCAGGAGCCGGGCAACGCCGAGGAGATCGCCAGTTTCTGTTCCCTGACCTATGACGTCGACTTTCCGATGATGGCCAAGATCGACGTCAATGGACTCAAGGCCGACCCGTTCTACGCCTGGCTGAAAATCCAGAAGAAGGGTTTCCTCGGCACGGAGGCGGTCAAATGGAACTTCACCAAATTCCTCGTCGACCGCTCCGGCGAAGTCGCCGCCAGGTTCGCGCCCAACGCCGAGCCTAAGTCTCTGGAAGGCGCCATCGAGGCGCTGCTCTGATGGCCGACTCCTTCGACGTCATCGTGATCGGCGCGGGCCCTGGCGGCTACGTGACCGCCATCCGCGCCAGCCAGCTTGGCTTGAAGACGGCCATCGTCGAGCGTGAGGCGCTGGGCGGCGTCTGCCTCAACTGGGGCTGCATTCCCACCAAGGCCCTGCTGAAGTCCGGCGAGATCTATGAGCAGCTGAGTCATCTAGGCGACTACGGCCTGGCGATCGAAGGACGTTCGTACGACTTCACCAAGGTGATCGAGCGCTCGCGCAAGGTTGCCAAGCAGCTTTCTTCCGGCGTCGCCTTCCTGATGAAGAAGCACAAGATCGAGGTGTTGGACGGGACCGCGACCCTGGAAAAAGGCCAGGCGGCTCCCAAGGTCAATGTGGCTCTCAAGGCGGGCGGGACGCGTAGCCTGACCGCCAAATCGGTGATCCTCGCCACTGGCGCGCGGGCGCGGGTGATTCCGGCGGTGGGGCTCGTTCCGGACGGCGATCGCATCTGGACGTACCGTGAGGCGATGGTTCCGAAGACGGCGCCGGCCTCGTTGCTGGTGGTTGGGTCGGGCGCCATAGGCATCGAATTCGCCAGTTTCTATCGCGCCCTGGGCTCCGAGGTCACAGTCGTCGAAGCTCTGCCGCGCATCCTCCCCGTCGAGGATGAGGAAATCTCCACAACCGCTCGGAAAGCCTTTGAAAAGCGTGGGATCAAGTTCCTCGTGGGCGCCAAGGTCGTCAAACTCTCCAAGACCGGTTCCGGAGTCACGATGGAGATCGATCTGGAAGGTAAGACGCAAACCCTCACCGCGGAGATTGCCATCGTCGCGGTGGGTATCGACGCCAATGTGGAGGGAATGGGCCTCGAAGCGCTGGGCCTGAAGATCGATCGGGGGCACGTCGTCACCGACGGCCACGGCGCCACCAACGTACCGGGCCTGTTCGCGATCGGCGACGTCGCCGGTCCGCCCTGGCTGGCCCACAAGGCCAGCCACGAGGGCGTCCATTGCATCGAGCACATCGCCGGGGTGGGGTCCGCGAACCTAGCCTCGCCGATCCCAGGGTGCACCTATGCGACCCCGCAGATCGCCTCGGTGGGTGTTACCGAGGCTCAGGCCAGGGATAAGGGCGTCAACGTCAAGGTCGGGCGTTTTCCGTTCCGGGCGAACGGCAAGGCGATTGCTTCCGGCGAGACCGAGGGCTTCGTCAAGACCGTGTTCGACGCCGACACCGGCGCCCTGATCGGCGCCCATATGATCGGCGCGGAAGTTACGGAAATGATTCAGGGATTCACGCTGGCCATCACAATGGAGGCCACCGAGGCGGAACTCATCGCCACGGTTTACCCTCACCCGACGATGAGCGAGGCCATGCACGAAGCCTCGCTCGACGCGTTCGGCATGGTCCTGCATCTCTAGCGCCGCTTCGGCGACCAAGCCCATGCGGAACCGGCGCGTGGAATTTGCGTTGAAACCACACGCAGGAGACAGATCATGAACGAGAACCGGATCGAAGGCGCCGCCAAGGTGGTCGGCGGAAGATTTCAAAAAGCCGCCGGCGAAATCCTCGAGGATCGTGAGATGTATATTCGAGGCGGCGTGCGAGAGGGCGTAGGCCACGCGCAGGAAGCGGCCGGCTCGGCGCAGGACATACTGGAAGACGCCGTCGATCACGTGAAATCGGCGGCTTCCACGGCGGGCAAGGTCTATGACGGCGTATCAGGCTTCACGCGGGAAATGGCGCGCACGATCGAAGAGCGTACGTATTTGTCGGTCGCCGCGGCCGCCGCGATCGGACTGCTGGTTGGCCTCCTCATCGCCGGCAGGGGTCCGAAGGTCATTTACGTGAAGCCCAAGGCATAGGCCCGTCATGTCCCAAGAACCGTCCCCGAAGGGCGCCGACAAGCCGATCTCCAGTGAGGAGTTCGCCGAGCGCGACAAGGCTTTGACCGAGGCGCTCGACAAACTTGAAAAAGACATCTCGCCGCCGAAACCCAAGCCGGCGCCAATAGGCAGCATGTTCTGAAGGCAATACAGTGCTGTCAGGTTTCGGCCATCCGCTGGATGGCGACGTAATCCATCTTGCCCGAACCGAGCACCGGGATGTCCTGAACTTTCAAGATGCGTCGTGGCGCCGCGAGTTCCGGTGACCCGAGGCTTCGCGCGTATGAGACAAGAGCGGCCACATCCGCGTCCTGTCTGTCGGTCACCAGCACGAGGCGCTCTCCCTTCTTCGCATCCGGCTGGGAGATCACGGCGTGCCGCGCGTCGGGCCACAAGCCCGTCGCCAGATCCTCCGCCGCGGTGAGAGAAATCATCTCTCCGCCGATCTTGGCGAACCGCTTCACGCGCCCAAGGATCGTGATCCAGCCGTCCTCGCTGATCTCGACCACGTCCCCTGTATCGTGCCAGCCACCCGGCGGCGGTTCGAGAGATCCGTCGGCGGGATCGATATAGCCGCTCATGATATTCGGCCCACGAACAAACAGGCGGCCCCCGCGGGGGATGCCTTCGACGGACTCCAGGCGTGTCTGTATGCCCGGCAGCAACGCTCCGACCGTGCCTTTGCGATTGTCGGTGGGCTTGTTCACCGCGATCACCGGCGACGCCTCTGTGGCGCCATAGCCTTCGAGCAGCGGGATCGGGCCGCAACGTTCGGCGATCAGGGCATGCGTCTCGCCTCGCACCTTTTCCGCCCCGCAGACGACGAACTCGAGGTCCGAAAGCTCGCCTGGCGCGGCGGCGCGGGCGTATTGGTTGATGAAGGTGTCGGTGGCCAGCAGGATGTTGGCGTAGCTATCCTTGAGAAGGGCGGGGATTTGCTTGACGTGCAGTGGGCTGGGGTACTCGAACGCCTTCATCCCCGCCAGAAGCGGCAGCAGGACACCGGCGGTCAGGCCAAAACAGTGAAAGATCGGCAAGGGGTTGAACAGCACCCACTCGGGGTCGAGTGGTATGTGAGCCTGGATCTGCTGGGCGTTGGCGATCAAATTGGCGTGGCTGAGCACGACCCCCCGCGGCGCGCCGAAGCTGCCGGACGTGAACAGCACCACGCCGGCGTCGTCGGGGCGTGTCTTCGCGCGGGTCTGACGGGCAAGCAGCGAAGATCCAAGCGCCACGAGACGGTCAACACCGCCGATCGATTTTCGGATGTCCTCCAGATAGTTGATCGCGCACGTCTCTTCGAGCGCATCGATCACGTCATGCAGCTTGCCCTGTTCGATGAACCGGTGCGAGGTCAGCACGCGCCGCACGCCGGCCAGCTTGACGGCGGCTCGAAGGTTTCGCAGGCCGGCGGTGAAGTTCAGCATCGCCGGGATGCGGCCAAACGCGTGGAGGGCGAAGATGGTCACCACGCCTGCGGAGCTCGACGGCAGGAGCAGCCCCACCCGCTCGCCGCGTTCGGTCATCGCCGCGATCTTGCGCCCGAGGGCGAAACTGGCCCGGATCAGGTCGGTGTAGGAAAGAGGGTGGCGCTCATGATCTTCGAGGATCGGCTTGTTTCGTCCGTGCCGACGCGCGGCGTCCAGGAGCGCGTCGAATAGGGTCGTTTGGCTTTTAGAGGGGTCGAATGTGCTCATCGATGGCGGCCACACAGCCTGTCGCGGCTGAAAGCCCATTTTGAACCACATCGACGCACACGACGCGAAGAAAAAGAAACCGTCTTCCTCTTCTGGTTCCCCGCCGCTTGATCCGCGCGTCAAGAGAGGCGATCTATCGACCATGACTACCGTCATCGACAGAGCGACCGTCCGCACCATCCGGCACCCCGAGAAACAAGGGAGGGAGGACACGCCCGTTCTTCGCAAGCCATCGTGGCTGCGCGTGCGTGCGCCGGGCTCGCCGGGCTACAACGCCACGCGTCAGATCGTGAAGGACAACGGGCTCGTCACGGTCTGCGAGGAAGCAGCCTGCCCAAACATCGGCGAGTGCTGGACGAAATCGCACGCGACCATGATGATCATGGGGGAAACCTGCACCCGCGCCTGTGCATTTTGCAACGTCGCCACCGGATTGCCAAATCCGCTGGATCCAACAGAGCCGTCACGGGTGGGTCATGCAGTGGCCGCGATGGGGCTCAAGCACGTCGTGATCACGTCGGTGGACCGCGACGACCTTCCCGATGGCGGCGCCGCTCACTTCGCCGCCACGGTGACCGCGATCCGCGCCGCCGCGCCGGGGACGACAATTGAGATCCTGACGCCAGATTTCCTGCGCAAGCCGACGGCGGCTGCGGAAAGGGTCATCGACGCGCGGCCCGACGTCTTTAACCACAATCTGGAAACCGTGCCGCGGCTGTATCTCTCGATCCGTCCAGGCGCCCGCTACTATCACTCGCTGCGCCTGCTCGAACGCGTGAAGGAACGGGCGCCCGAGCTGTTCACTAAATCGGGTCTGATGGTCGGCCTGGGCGAGAGCAAACAGGAAGTCATGCAGGTCATGGACGACATGCGCTCGGCCGGCGTCGATTTTATCACCATCGGCCAGTATCTGCAGCCGACCCGTAAACACGCGGCGATCGAGCGTTTCGTGCCGCCCGAAGAATTCGAGGCTCTTGAAACCATCGCCCGCGCCAAGGGCTTTCTGATGGTCTCGGCCAGCCCCCTGACGCGGTCTTCCCACCACGCGGGCGAAGATTTCGCGCGTCTGCAGCAGGCGCGCCGGGCGCGCGAACTAGGGCCGACGGTCGCTTGCGCCACGGCCTGACGCGAGTCTTGCCCTACGCGCCGGCGCAGCTCTTCGCCCTCGTGGGCGACGTGGAGCGCTACCCCGAGTTCATCCGGTGGGTGACGGCTTTGCGCGCCTGGAACCGCAGGACAGACGGGGAGGGCGTCACCACGATGGACGCCGAGGCGCAGGTTAAATTCTCGATCGTACGCGAACGCTTCGCCACGCGTGTGCGCCTGGACGAACCCTTGATGGCCATAGACGTCGACCTTCTCTCTGGCCCGTTTCGAAAGCTGGAAAGCCGCTGGCGGTTCAAGGCCCATGCGAACGGATGCGAGCTAGCGTTCGACATCGACTTCGAATTCGGCTCGCGATTTCTCGAAGGCCTGCTGGCGGCCAACTTCGAGAGGGCCGTGGGCAGGATCATCGGCGCGTTCGAGCATCGCGCGAAGGTGCTGTACGGCTAGCGCATATCAACCCGCCGCGCGGGTCGGCGTGTACCACATCAGCGAGGCCCAGGCGCGCTCCGCGCCGGAGGGGCCGACGGCCTTGTCGGGGATCCTGGCCGTACAGCCCGCGAGAAGGGCGGACATGAGAAGGAACGTAGGCTTGCGCAATGTCTTGACTCTCCCCGCAGATGCGCCGTGGCTAGGCTGAAAAGGCGATGACGACCCGTTCGATGAACCAGTAAGCGGCGAACGAGCCTATGGCGTAGGCCGGCGTCGGGCGGCAAAGCCGCGCCCACACCTGGGGAAGATGCTTCCAAACCTTCCGCAGGGCGAGAATGACGAGGATGGCCGCGCCGACGAACATCAGCTGGCCGATTTCCACGCCGAGGTTGAACATCAGCAGGGACAGCGGGATCGCGTTCTTCGGCAGCCCGACCTCGGCGAGGGCGCCGGCGAACGCAAAGCCATGCAGGAGGCCGAAGGTGAAGGCGATCACCCACGGCCAGCGGTGGGTGACGCCACACTTGCCACGGATGGAGTGAATGAGTTCGCTGGCGACGAAGACGATACTCAGCGCGACGAGCGCCTCGATGACCGCTGATGGCGCGGTGACGAGGCCTATGGCGCTGGCACCCAGGGTGATGGAATGCGCCACCGTGAACGCGGTGATCGCCTTCACCAGGCGCCAGCGAATGCCCACCAGCAACAATAGACCAAGCACAAACATCAAATGGTCGACGCCGGTGAGGATGTGCTCGATTCCCAACCTCAGATAGGCCGGGACGGGAAGGCCCTGTGTCGTGGCGAACGAGAGTCGCAGGCTGGGATGATCGGGTCGGATGATGGATTCCAATTCGCGGCCCTCGGAGAGTCGCATCACCACCAGCACGTCGGTGATCGACCGGTCGAGTCCATCGATGCTGAGCGTGGCGCCGCTCAGCGGATCGGCCTGGGGCGCGGTGATCGACCACGTGCGGATGAAGAAGCTGCCGCTGGCGAACTGATCGCGCGGCGCCGTGTTCAGCCAGCCGTTGGAAAGGCGTGGTATGAGGCGCAGGGCCATGTCGCCCTGGGTCGGCTGTTTCCAGGTAACCTCATAGTGATGCGGTCCATCCTGAGTGACCTGGAAATAGGCCGGCCTCACCTCGTGCGCCCGCGCGCAGATGGGAGCCAGAACCAGGGCAAGCATCAACAGCAGACGACGCAGCCGGCTGGTCACGAGTGCGAGTTCCGATCGTGACGCACCACGACGAAGCGGGACTTCAGCACCTCGAAAGCGTGGTGGTTGTCTTCCGCCTCGCCGGCGGCCAGACGGTCGGCGCGAACCTGTTCCCGAACGGCGTCGAACGGCGGGGTCTGCGGCGGACGGCGTCCGGAAATGAACAGCAGGTGCCATCCATAGCCCGATTGATAAGGCCCCGCCCACCGGCCTGTCGGGGCGATGAACAGCGCCTGCGCGAGAGGCGTCGCTCCGAACAGGCGAGCGGCTTCGCTGGGGCCAAAGCCCGTATAGTCATAGAGGTCGGGAAAATTGTCGCCGCGTTCTGGCGCGCGCGAGACCGAGCCGTTCAGCTGGGCCAGCACGGCCCTGGCTCTTTCCTGCGCGACGGCGTCACCCCCCTTGTCGGGGGAGAAGAAGATGTGAGTGAAGCTCACTCGCGATGGGATGGCGTACTGGGATAGGTGGGAATTGTACCAGTTTCGCAGGTCCTGCTCCGAGGGCTCGCGAGGCGGCGCCAAATCTTGTTGCAGGAACTGCATCTTCTGTACGACACGCCGGCGCACGATCTCGTCGCCACGGTCCAGACCCATGGCCAACCCCTCGCGGAACAGCACTTCCTCGTCGACAAATCGGCCGATCAGCGCCTCGCGCGCCGCCGGCGTCGGCGGCGCGCCGAACTGCTGGCGGTAGGAAAGCTCCAGAGCCGCTACGCGTTCGGGAGTGATGTCGATCCTGTAGACATTGGTTTCGCGCTTGTATGCGTCGGCGGCGACGAAAAGAATGAGACCGGCCAGGAAGAAATGCACCAGCGGCTCGCGGACTATGCGTGCGATCCGCTGACCTAGGCGAAAGCCGGATTTACCCCCGGCCGCCGATGACGGCGCGACAGACCGCAGGCCCTGTTCGACTGTGGTCATCGAGTTCAGCCCGCCGCTCGTCTAGGCTTGGGGGCCTGGCGCTGGGCTGTGCGCAGGGAGGGCGGCGGCGTGTACCAGATAGGGGAGGAAACCGCGCGTTCCTGGATGGTGGCGGGCAGGTGCGCCGGCAGCGGCAGGTTGCGCTTGACCGCGAGGATAGTGTTCCAGCGCGGCGTCGGGATCTCGATGGCGCGGGCATAGTAGATCGCGGGCTTCGAGGGATCGAACTGCGGATCGCGCCACACCGCCTGCAGGAACGGCGCGCCGACGCTGTTGGCGTAGGTGGCGGTCTTGAGATCGACGGTGTTCCTGATCGGCGGCAGCTTGCCGGTGACCGGATCGGGCGAGCGGCCGGCCGACCAGGCGACGTTGAAGATCTTCTCGCGGTAGTCGCCGCCCTCGAGCCAGATCTTGATCACCTGGATACGGTCGAGATTGCCGCTGGTGGGGTCCTTGGCCGCCTGGAAGATGAAGCTGGGCGCGTCGGCCGCTGCGGGGCGAGAGGGCAGGTCCGCGCCCATGGGGACATCATGACGATAGGCTGCGGTCACCCAGTCGGGCGCGCCGAGCACATCGGGCGACACGTCCCATCCGCCAAAGAAGCGCAGGCGAATCTCCGGACCGGAGGTGGCGAAGGTCTCCTTTCGCCGCAGGGCCGCGTAGATCGAATCGCGATCGTTGTGCTCTGCCCACACGCCGGTCAGACCGCCCGAACCGTAGATGCCCCCGGTGCCGAGGGCTTCCTCGCTCTTGGATTCAGCGGCCTCCTGCAACGATTTCGGGTGGCCGTCGCCTGGCTTGCGCGGCGCCATCGCCTTGATGGCTGCGTCACGGCTTGGGAGATTGACGTTTGGGTCCACGCTGAGCGCGCCCTGGCCGGCATAGGCGTTCTCGTCGGAATTGGAGAGCCCGCTGTGATAATCGGTCGCGCCGACGAAGCCCAATTTGTACGGATTGAACCCGACCTTGGACTGGATGACCAGTCCGCGGCCGAGCGCCTGGCGGATATAGCTGCCGTTGACGGGACTGGGTCCCCCGCCGAGCAGTTCCTCCATCACCTCGAAGTTGGAGAACTCGTCGCTCGGCGAGAGTTCCGGCGCCGTCTCGGACTGGCCCTTGTTCTGGTAGACCTCGGTCAGGGGTTCGTTCATGGCGCGGCGCTGAGCGTAGACCTCGTCGATGGGCTTGCCCTCGCTGTTGTTCCAGTCGAACATCAGGCCGCCGCTGGCGTTGGCGTTGTGGGGGATTGCCAGACCCTCGATGCCTCGGGCGCGAAGCTTTTCGAGATAGCTCCACAGGTCTTCCGGCTTGATCGAATCGTTGGACGAAAACGGCATTTCCGGGCCGGAGCCCTTGAAGATGACGTTACGGTGCAGATTGTCCTTCAACTGCGGCATCGACGTCCATTCGTAGGCGATGAAGGTCGTGAAGGTTCCGGGCAGGTAACTCGCGTTGGCGGCCTCGACCTCCTTCTTCCAGGCCGAGGCTTCCGCGGCCTTGGCGTTGAGCTCCGGCAGGTCCTTGTGGGCGTTCCCCGCGGCGAACACCTTCAGGAACCCGGCAAGCGGCTTCGTGCGCAGCAGCGTCCCCAAATCGCTCTTGGAAAGCGCGCTGTCGGGATCTTCCAGCTGGTTGAGCGACCCCATGAACTCGGAGTGGTCGGTGACCGCAGTGAAGTCGAGCGGCCGGGGGCGCTGGACGGTCTGGCCCAGATAGGTGATCGGGAGGCCACGGGCGAATTTGTAGGCCTCGTCCGGTGTGATCCGCGTGCCCATGAACGAGTAGGCGTCGAACGAGTAGCCGGTGTGCAGATGAAGGTCACCGAAGAAGGCCCGACGATCGCCGGCCGCGTCCGGCGTATCGGCCCGGGCCGCGGAGCCGACCGTCGCCACCGGTCCCGACTTTCCCGGATGCACCGCCAGAGGTGCGAGCGCGTAGATACCGCAAGCACCGAGCAAAGCCACGCTGCCCAACAATCCCATCCTGAATTTGGTCATATTGTCTTCCTCGCAATGCATTTCATTTCAGTCATCGACTTCGACGGTGGTTATCGGGTCAGGCGGCCGCCCGGCGTGGGCGGTGGGTCTTGCGTTGGACGGTGTGCTTGGACGGCGGCGGGGTGTACCAGATCGGCGAAGTGCGCCCCGCCGTTGCCACAGGCCCCGATCTCCCAGGCGCATCGATACCGGCGCCAATGCATAAAAGCAGCCGGTTCCCAGCAAAGCCACACCGTCAATCAGCGCCAACTTAAGACTTCTCATGTCGACAACTCCCACTCCGCAAATTTGACGTCACTAATAGTGGAAACGAAGCGTCACCCCATATGTGCGCGGATCTCCAAGACCAGCATCAAGGGCGCCCGTATTGCCAATACCAGCCGATATGAATGTATTATAGTATACGTTGAAGACGTTTTTTGCCCACAGATACAAGTCCCATTTCCCCTCCGGAGAGCGAAGGCCACCGCGAAGGTTCAGAAGGCTGAGACGCGGAAGCTTAGAGTAGATTGAGTCAGTGGCGTTCGAATACAGACTTGAGCGATAGGTGTAGTCCAGACCAATATAGGTCGACACCTCGCGCGCGCCGAACGTAACGGGATGGCTGTATTCTCCACCAGCTGATATGGTCCATTTCGGCACACCGGCCAGGGGGGCGCCACTGAGACTGCAGAACGGATGAGTGATGTTTTCAAGGCCGCAAGGAGCGTTGGGGTAATCCGCATAGATGGCCTTGTCGTAGATAGCCGAGGTGTAGACAGAAAACCCGTCGAACGGCTGGGCGTTCATATTGACCTCGACTCCTTGAGACTGAACCTTGGGTATGTTGGACAGGTAGAGCTTGAGGAGATTTTCGTCGACGAGATTGGCTTGGTAGTTACTGTCGTTTTCGAAAAAGACATCGCCGTTCAGTGTCACCCTGTGGTGGAACAGGGTCGATTTGATCCCGCCTTCGACCAGGTCGATGGATTCCGGCGCTATGATCAGGGGTATGGTCGGTGCGAGCTGATTGAGGTTGAGGCCGCCCGACTTGAAGCCTTTGGAATAGGTGACATAGGCCATCAGATTGGAGGTGGCCTGATAGGAAAGGTCGACCATGCCGGACAGGTCGCCTTTGTTGGTCGACAGCGAAAATGAGTCGTCTGTGCCCAGCGCATTCCGAAATGGGAGCAGGGCGGCCAACGCCCCCGTGAGCGGCACGCCGCCCGAAGCGACCTGGAGGTAACTGCCGCTCTTCTTGTCGTATGTATAGCGCAGTCCGCCAGTGAGGTTTAGTTTGGGGATTATGTGCCAGGTGGCCTGGCCGAAGGCCGCGAGGCTCGTGGTGTTGTAGATGGGATAGGTGTTCAGAGTATAGCCATTGGCTACAAGACTGGGCAGCTTGGGGTTCAGGAGGAAGGCGGTCGCGGCTTCACCGTACTGCGTATAACCCCGAGCCTTCACATGTTCATAGAAGGCAAACACACCCCCCACGTAATCGATCCGGTGGCTCCCGGAAGAGGCGATGCGCAGTTCCTGGCTATACTGGTCCTGGTAGTCGCCATTTTGGGCTGCGTTGAGCACCGGGATCGGCGTGTAGTCCGAGTCGTTGGCTGGCCACCAGTTCCAGAAGCGCCACGACGAGATCGACGTGAGCGTGAAGCCGGGAAGACTCCAGTCCTCCTGCGCCGACACACCGCCACTCTCCTGGTTGGCGTGAATCGTGCCATTGCTGACGGCGATGCGGTTTTTAGGGTCGACCACAGGCGTGTAGCCGAACATTTGGGAAAGACCGACAAAGCTCTTGCCATTAGGTGGCGAAACAATGCCGGCCAGCACTTCGTCACAGCAGTTGGTTTTCTGGTTGCTGTAGTCACCGATCAAGTGCATCTTGAAATTGTTCGTCGGCGTCCACAGCAATTGAGCGCGAACGTTGAGATCTCGGTAGTTGTTGACGTCGCCGCCCTTGGTGGCGTTGTATAGGTAGCCGTTGTGCGTGGTGGTGGCGAAGGTGATCCGGCCGGCCAGCTTGTCGTCGATGAGCGGCCCTGAAACGGCGTACCATTGCTGGAAGTAGCCTTGGTTGCCACCAGAAAGCTCGCCGGTGAATTCGGGCGTGAACTTCGGCGGCTCGGTGGTGATGGTCACGGCGCCGGCGGTGCTGTTCTTGCCGAACAGCGTTCCCTGTGGGCCGTTCAATACCTCGACCTGGGCGACGTCGATCACGTCGAATGTCGCCGTGGCGGGTCGTTGATAGTAAACCCCGTCGACATAAAAGCCCACCCCCGGCTCTATGCCGTCGTTGGCGAGGCCCACGTTGTTGCCCAATCCTCGGATGTTGAGGTTGGCGTTCCGGGCATTGAAGAAGGTGAAGGACAGGCTGGGGACCAGCTGGGAGATCTGCGCGATGTTGGAGGTGTTGGTCTTCTTGATGAAATCGGCGCTCAGTGCCGATACCGACACCGGCACCGACTGAAGGTTCTCCGAGCGGTGCCGCGCCGTGACCACCACCTCGCCGACCGTACCGACGCTCGTGTCGGCCGCTTCCGTGGTCGTGGTGGTTTCAGCCGCGGCGGCGACATCGACCGCATCGGCCTCGGCGCTGGCCGTGCGCGCCCACATCGATGCGCCCGACAGGGCGGTCACGGCCAGAAGCAGGGAGGCGGTGGAACGGCGCGCGGAGCCTCGCGTTCCGCGCGAAACAGTCATGGCCAACCAGCGACGCTCGGTGCGACGGCCGGGCGCAATGGCGCTCGTTTTGAACATATTAAATTGAGTCCCCAAGGTTGTTCGCGGTTATCCCGGTGTCGATCAACTTCCACAGCTTAAGCGTGTGGACTCGTTGAACTCGCTCCGAGCGAAAGTTGGCGAACTACTAGCCTCAACGAACAATTTCACACCACAAAACTCCTGTGTGCCGGATTAGTTATTCGTACGTTAGGAATTCGGGGGACGATTACGGTTGGTTTATTTAACCGAGCTCAGAGGGCCGGGTTTTAGAAATTCCAAAGAAAGAAATTCTCCCAGCCGGCGATAGCTTTGGCGCCGGAACCCCGTTCGGAGAACGCGCACCCGCACGGCGCTTCGACGTCGGGGCGATGGACTTTGGGCTGCGGAGACGTCCATCTACCCACGCATGGAATTCGTCGACGACGCCTTCGTTCTCAGCGCCCGGGCCTATGGCGAGACGGGCGCGATCGTCGAGGTCCTGACCCGGGATCGCGGCAAGTTCGCCGCCCATGTCGCGGGCGGCGCGTCGCGGCGCATGCGCGCGTTTCTGCAGCCCGGAGCGCGCGTGGTCTTTCGCTTTCGCGCCCGCACCTCGGACCAGCTGGGCGCGGCGATGCTCAAGCCGGTCGGGGAGGGACCTTCCTCCCTGTTCGACGACGCCCTTGCCTTGGCCGGCCTTTCGGCGGCGGCGGCCGTCACGGCCGGCGCGCTTCCCGAACGGGAGCCGCATCCCGGCGCATTCCTGGCGTTCGAAGCGATGAGCGGCGCCTTTGCAAATGACGACATCTGGCCCGCCGTGTTCGTCCGTTTCGAGGCGGGCCTTTTGCAGGAACTGGGGTTCGCCCTGGATCTGTCGCGTTGCGCCGTCACCGGCGGCGCCGACGACCTGGTCTGGGTCAGCCCCCGCACCGGCCGGGCCGTCAGCGCCACGGCGGGCGAGCCCTACAAGGAGAGATTGCTTCGGCTGCCGCCGTTCCTCCTGTCGGCCCAGGGGCGGCTGGACGTCGGAGACATCGGCGACGGCCTCGCCCTGACCGGACACTTCCTGGAGGCCCACGTGTTCGCGGCCCTGAACAGACCGTTGCCGCCCGCGCGCGTTTGGCTGATCGAGCGCCTCGAGGAAGCGGGGCGCCTGTAGGCGGCAGGTGACCATTGGCCAAACGGTGCGCCATGCCCTGGATTGAAGGCGCGGCTGGACACGTCGGGGTGATTCGCGCTCAACGGAGGCCATGAACGCCCGTGTCCCGCCGCCTCCGCAATCGCCCTCCGGCGACGGCGGCCGAATCCTCGATGAGCCACTGAGCGAAGCGCTGTCGCGGCGCTACCTGGCCTATGCGCTGTCGACGATCACCCAGCGCGCGCTGCCGGATGTTCGCGACGGCCTCAAGCCCGTGCACCGGCGTCTGCTCTACGCCATGCGGCTGCTGCGTCTCGACCCGGAAACGTCCGCGAAGAAATCCGCGCGCGTGGTCGGCGACGTGATCGGCAAGTATCACCCGCACGGCGACGTCGCCGTCTATGACGCCCTGGTCCGCCTGGCCCAGGATTTCGCGCAGCGCTACCGACTGATCGACGGCCAGGGCAACTTCGGCAACATCGACGGCGACAACGCCGCCGCCATGCGCTACACCGAATGTCGCCTTACGCCCGCGGCGCAGCTTCTGCTCGACGGCATCGATGAGGACGCGGTCGATTTTCGCGCCACCTATGACGGAGAGGAAGTCGAGCCGGTCGTCCTGCCGGCCGGGTTCCCCAATCTGCTGGCCAACGGTTCCTCAGGAATCGCCGTCGGCATGGCGACCTCGATCCCGCCGCATAACGCCGCCGAACTGATCGATGCGTGCCTGCTGATCCTCGAGCGACCCGACGTCACCACACGAGATCTGATGGCGCTCGTGCAGGGCCCGGATTTCCCGACCGGCGGCATCATCGTCGAGCCGGCCACGTCCCTGCTGGAAACCTTCGAGACGGGGCGGGGAGGGGTGCGCACCCGCGCCCGCTGGACGCGCGAAGACGCGGGCCGGGGGATATGGCGAATCGTCGTCACAGAGATTCCCTACCAGGTGAAGAAGGCCGATCTCGTCGAACAGCTGGCCGGGCTGATCGAGAGCAAGAAGGCCCCGTTGCTCGGCGACGTCCGCGACGAATCGGCCGAGGACATCCGCCTCGTGCTGGAACCAAGGGCGCGCAACGTCGAACCCGAAGTGATGATGGAGAGCCTGTTCAAGCTGTCCGACCTGGAAACGCGCTTCCCCGTCAACATGAACGTCCTCGACGCGCGCGGCGCACCGACGGTCATGGGCCTCAAGGCCGCTTTGCGTGCTTTTCTCGACCATCGCCGCGAGGTGCTGGTCCGGCGGGCCCGTTTCCGACTGGGCAAGATCGAGGCGCGCCTTCACATATTGGAAGGCCTGCTGATCGTCTTTCTCAACCTCGACGAAGTGATCCGTATCGTGCGGTTCGAGGACGAGCCCAAGGCGAAGCTGATCGAGACCTTCACGCTCACCGACATCCAGGCGGTCGCCATCCTCGACACCCGCCTGCGCCAGTTGGCCAGGCTCGAGGAGATGGAACTGCGGCGCGAGCACACGGCGCTGACCCAGGAGCGGGATGGCGTCACGGGCCTGCTCGGCTCCGACAAGGCGCAGTGGAAACTCGTGGGCGTCGGTCTGCGCGCCGTGCGCAAGGTCCTGGGCGCGGAGACGGCGGTAGGCCGGCGGCGTTCGACCTTCGAGACGGCGCCGACGATCGACGCCGGCGCCGTCCTCGAATCGTTCGTCACCCGCGAGCCGATCACCATCATCCTGTCCGAACGCGGCTGGATCCGCGCCGCCCGTGGCCGGATCGAAGATCCGTCTACGCTCACCTTCAAGGAAGGCGACAAACTGGGCTTCCTCGTGCCGGCCGAGACCACCGACAAGCTGCTGATCTTCACCTCCGACGGACGATTCTTCACCCTGACCTGCGACAAACTCCCTTCGGCGCGCGGACACGGCGAACCCTTGCGGCTGATGATAGAGCTGGAGGACCGCGTCGACGTCCTGGCCGTCTTCACCCACAAGCCCGGCCGTCGCCGCGTTGTGGCCTCCAAGGCCGGCTATGGCTTCATTCTCTCCGAGGATGAGGCGGTCTCGTTCCGCAAGGCCGGCAAACAGGTGCTCACCGTCGACGCCAAGGGCGCGGCCGTGTGCCTGAAGGCCGACGGCGACACCGTCGGCGTGGTCGGCGACAACGGCAAGATCCTGATCTTCCCGATCGCGGAACTCCCCGAGATGCCGCGCGGCAAGGGCGTCAAGCTGCAGAGCTATCGGGAAGGGGGACTGCGCGACCTGACGATCTTCAACGCCGAAGCCGGCGCCGGCTGGACCGATACGGCCGGCCGAACCCGCACCTGGCCCGACTGGCGTGGCTGGCTCGCCAGACGCGCCTCCGCCGGCCGCCTGGCCCCGAAGGGCTTCCCCTCGAGCAAGCTTTTCAAGCCGAGATAGACCTCAATCTTCCCTCCCCTTTATGGGGAGGGACAGGACGCGCAGCGTCCAGGGTGGGGAGGCGCCGATGAAACCCCACACTCTCGCTGTATTTGCAAGACTTCCCCACCCTGGCGGCTTCGCCGTCTGTCCCTCCCCATGAAGGGGAGGGAGGTGAGGAGGTAAGGTGACGGCGAGTTAACTGGCGAACCCGCCGATCCAGCACTACCTCTTGGGCCAACCCTGCTACGGATCCCACCTTCTCATGATCGCCCTCATTGTAGTCCTGGTCATCGCCGCGATTGTGGTAATGATGGTGATCGGCGCCTACAACCGCCTCGTCGCCCTGCGGCAGAGCGCCAACAACGCCTTCGCCGACATCGACGTTCAGCTCAAGCAGCGCCAGGACCTGATCCCCAATCTGGTCGAAACCGTGAAGGGCTACGCCGCCCATGAACGCGGCACGCTCGACGAGGTGATCGCCGCGCGCGGCGCCGCCGCCTCGGCCAGCGGTGTCGAGGGCAAGGTCGCCGCGGAAAACGCCCTGTCCGGCGCGCTGGGGCGCCTGTTCGCGGTCGCCGAAGCCTATCCCGACCTCAAGGCCAACCAGAATTTCCTGCAGCTCCAGGCTCAGCTGGGCGACATCGAGAACAAGCTGGCCGCGGCCCGGCGGTTCTTCAACAACGCCGTCTCCGAATTCAACGCCCAGGCCCAGAGCTTTCCGACAGTGCTGTTCGCCGCCCCCCTGGGCTTCAGCCAGCGCGACTTCTTCGACCTGGGCGAGGGCAGGGCGGCCGCCCAGACCGCGCCGCCGGTCAAGTTCTAGGCGGGCGTGCAGCCATGCATGCGGTGGGTCTGCGGACCTACATCTGGAACAACAACATCCGCTCGGGCCTGCTCCTGGCGGGGTTCCCGATCCTGCTTCTGGGCATGGTCTACGTGATCACCCTGGGCATGATCGGAGCGCGGATGCTGCCGACCACCGGCACGGCGGGCGGCGACCTGGCCTATGCCGCCGGCCTGATGGCTGCCTCCGCCCCGCTGGCGATCCTGGTCGCCGGGATCTGGTTCGCCATCGCCTATTTTTTCAACCAGTCGATCATCGACCTGGCCACCGGGGCGCGCAGGGTCGAGCGCTCGCAGGAGCCGGTATTCTACAACCTGCTGGAAAATCTCTGCATCTCCAGAGGCCTGACAATGCCGGCGGCGCGCATCATCGAGGCGGACGGCATGAACGCCTTCGCCAGCGGCCTGCAGGAGGGCCGCTTTTCGGTCACGGTCACGCGCGGCCTGCTCGATAATCTCGACCGCGACGAGCTCGAAGCGGTGCTGGCCCACGAACTCACCCACATCCGCAACCGCGATGTCCGCACAATGGTCATCGCCTCGATCTTCGCGGGCATCATCACCCTGATCTGCCAGATCATCTTCCGGTCCATCTGGTGGAGCGGCGGGCGCATCGGGCGCGACCGCGGCCGGGGCGGGAACAATCTGGTCTTCTGGGTCGTCGCCATGGCGGCCGCCGCGGTCGGCTACGCCCTGGCGCTGGTCATCCGCATGGCGCTCTCGCGATCGCGTGAATACGTCGCCGACGCGGGCTCGGTGGAGCTGACAATGAACCCGGACGCGATGATCTCCGCCTTGCAAAAGGTCAGCGGACACACGCACCTCGACGCGCCGGAATCGATGCGCGCCATGTTTCTCGAAGACGACGGCGCCGGCGTCTTCGGCCTTTTCGCCACCCACCCCCCGATCGGCAAGCGCATCGCCGCTCTGCAGCGTTATGGGGGAGGGCGCATCGTCGAACACGCCGACCCGGCCGCGACGTCGGGTCCGATCGTCAACGAGGCGCAAGGCCCGTGGGGAGAGCCGGCGCCGCAACCGCCGGGTCCGCCGACGGGACCGTGGGGCTGACCGTCCCGTGTCGCGCGCCGGCGTCGAGGGCATCGATCACGCCAGGCGCTGTCCCACCCATCGGCCGATATCCGCGAACGCCTCCGTGAGCCGCTGAGGCGTCGGGCGTCCGCCTTGGGTGTAGACGCAGATCAGCACCGCCCGGCCGGGCCTGGGCCAGACCACGGCGATGTCGCCGGCCGCGTCGGCGCCATTGTTGCCGGTCTTGTCGGCGATGGTCCAGGTCCTGGGCAGACCGCCGCGCAGTCGGTTGTCGCCGGTCTTGCAGGCCAGCATCCAGCCCGTCAGGCTCTTGCGCGCAGCCGGTGAAAGCCCATCGCCCAGCACCAGGCGCCGCAGGTTTCCCGCCATCGCGGCGGGCGTCGTGGTGTCGTGCGGATCGCCGGGCGGCGAGCGGTTCAGCATCGGCTCGTTATGATCCAGCCGCGTCACGCGATCGCCGAGCGAGCGCCAGAAAGCGGTGAGGGCGGCCGGGCCGCCCGCCCGCGCCAGCAACAGGTTGGCGCAGGCGTTGTCGCTGTACTCCACCGCGGCCGCGCACATCTCCCCGACCGACAGCGCTCCCCTGGCCAAATTTTGCTTGGCGACCGGCGCATAGCCGACAAGGTCCGCCGCCCCATAGGGGATCATGACATCGGGACTGTCGCGACCGGCGTCGATCCGCTTGAGAACCAGGGCGGCCAGGGACGCCTTGAACGTGCTGCACATCACGAAGCGCTCGTCGGCGCGCCAGGCCAGCACACGTCCGGTCGAAAGGCTCTTCGCATAGACGCCGATCCGGCCGCCGGTCTCACGCTCGTAGTCGACCAACAGCGGCGGGGCCTCTTCCGCCCGAGCCGGCCAGGCGAGAATTCCCGGCGTGGCGGCCAACAGATTGCGTCGGCTGAGGATCATGCGTGCGGCCGGCGTCTACCAGCGATCCCGGCCAAAGATGTTTTCGATACCCTGAAACAGGAAATCGCCAGCGGCGACGCCTGCGGCCATCTGGCCGGCCTGCCTGAGGAAACCGCCGAGACCGCTGCTGGACGCGAACGGACTCGATTGCACCGGCGCTCCGCCCTGGCCGGCCCACGGCGACGCGTTCTGAAACGATTGCGGCTGGTATGACTGCGGCAGGAACGACCCGCCGCCCTGGCCACCGCCTTGCGCCGCCAGCTGCGCCTGTGCGGCGTGCAGCGCCTGGTCGGACAGGATGGCGTGCTGCACCAGCAGATAGAGCGCGTTGGGGTTGGACCTCACCGCGGACTGGATCATCGCGTCCGCTTCGGCGTCCTTGGTGATGGTGGGCGCGTTCGCCAGGTCGGCGAGGAAGGATTGCAGAAGGTTGCGTTCGTCAGCGTTCATGGTTGTCATCTCCAAAGGCTGCGACAGGCGCGATATAGGCGCGGCCCCAGCCTTGTTCAGCCGTTGCGGCGGTCTTTTTTGCGGCGGCGAAGGCGACGGCGGCTCGGCGCGGACCGCACCAGGGGGTCTCGCCCATGGGCCAGCATAAAGTGCTCATAGGCGCCCCTTTCTCGTACCACGGGCTTCCAGCCCGCATCTTTTCTGCCGGATCTGCGCCCCTGGATGACAGACAAAGGGCGGGCTGGAAGCCCACAGGCGCTAAGTTGATGGGAAGGCCTCGGCTCTAATCGGAGCGCGGGCGTCCCGCCCGCTTCTTTTCCACAAATGTTGGCGGGTTGTGGTGACTTGGAAAGGTGCGCAAAATCATGGCTTGGCTTCACGACGTCTCCTATTTTTTCGGGGGCGCATTCCTCACCAACGGCGTCCCGCATTTCGTCAGGGGCGTGATGGGGCAGGCGTTCCAAAGCCCGTTCGCCAGGCCGCCGGGTGAAGGTCTGTCATCCGCCACCATCAACGTTCTCTGGGGGTTTGCCAACTTCGTCATCGCCTACCTCCTCATCGCGCGCGTCGGAAGTTTCAATCCGCAAAACGCCGGGGACGTCATCGCCGTGGGACTGGGCGTCCTCCTCATGGGTGTCGCGTCCGCGCGACTGTTCGGACGCTTTCACGGCGGCAATTCGCCCGCGGGCTCGTGAGGGCCCCAGCCGGGGGGTGGTGGATCGGCCGGATATTGTCGAAGGTCCGGTAAGGCAGAACCAGTCCCAGGTGGCGTATGACTAGCTCGCCAACATCTGCTGAACGGCGCGACCGAGGGCTGGCAAGTGGGTCTGGGTGATATTCCCGACGATCACCGGTTCGACACGATGGTACTCGTGGCGAAGTATGTTGCCGATCCCGGCGATCTCCACCCAAGGGACCTCGGGATGCTCCGATTTCCGCTCATCGGGAATGCCCCGGCTGGCTTCCGAGATGATCTCGAGACCCCGTTCGATCGCGCGCTGCATCGGCCAGCTCTGACTGAAGATTTGAAGGTCTACACCGGCTACAAGCGCGTCGATTCCGGCGATGGCGTCAGCGATGTCGCCGAGCCGCACCCAAAAGGTTCTGGCCATTCAGAACACCCGCAAGGCCGAGCTTTCGATGGACGAACGCAAGCGTGGATGGATGCTGCCACGGCTCATGACGTCGGCAGGCGCGTGCAGCAGTTCAGCGATTCGATC
>JBBRAV010000050.1:0-31688 GCA_038206535.1 Caulobacterales bacterium | reverse complement strand
GTGATCGACGAAAAAAATCAAAGATTGCGCCGCATTGCCGTGGCCGAGCTCGGCCACGGCAATGCGGCGCAGGCCAACGAACCGGCAAATGTGTAACCTATCTATCCGGTACATTATGTCACCCAACTATCCGCTGGACAGTCGCGGTCGTCGTTCAAGTTGTTGATTCTATTTCACGCCCCCAGCGCCTGCCGCGTCCAGTTGACGATCTGGCTCGCCGGCATCGCCCCCGACGTTTTGGCGATGATCTCGCCGTCGCGGATCAGGAACAGCGCCGGAATACCCGACACGCCGAGCTCGCCCGCCGCCTGCGGTTCCGCGTCCGAATTCAGCTTCAGCAAGCGCACTTCGGGCTCCAGCAGCCTGGCCGCGGCCGCGAACTGCGGGGCCATCGACTTGCACGGCCCGCACCACGGCGCCCAGACGTCCAGCAGCAGGGCCGCCCCCTTGGTGGCCTTTCGGTGGGCTTTCAGTTGCGCCCCCGAAACTTCCAGGGGCGCCCCGGTCAACAGCGTCGCATGACACTTCCCGCACTTGGCCGCCCGCGCATCGCGGCCTTCGGGAGCGCGGTTGACCGCGCCGCAGGATGGGCAAACGAACTGTTTCATCGCTTCAGGCTCGACATCTGACCCTCGCGGACACCGCTCTCACATATAGGCGCGCGCCGTGATGTCGCCCACGATCGCGAGGGTATCGTCGCCAAACCCGCAACGCATGCTAGTGTTTCACCACGGACAAAGTGGGGAGGAAGACGCCATGCACGTCGGAATGTTCCAGACACCGTTCATGCGGCCCGAGCGCAGCGCGCGGCAGGTGTTCGACTGGGCGGTGCGCCAGGCGGTGCACGCCGACGCCGTCGGCTTCAGCGAATACTGGGTCGGCGAACACGCGACCCTCGACTGGGAATCCATCCCCAGCCCCGAACTGGTGATCGCCGCCGCCGCCGCCCAGACCTCGCGCATCAAGCTGGGGCCGCTGGCGCACCTGCTGCCCTATCATCATCCGGCCACCCTGGCGGTGCAGTCGGCCTGGCTGAGCCAGATCCTGGAAGGGCGCTATCAGATGGGCGTGGCCACCGGCGCCTATCCCAGCGACGGCGCCCTGCGCGGCGTCACCGACATGTCGGTGAACCACGCCATGATGCTCGAGGCCATCGAGATCATGCAGCGCGTCTGGAAGCGCGAGCCGTTCCAGCACCAGGGCCGGTTCTGGAACGCCGGCTATCCCACCTCGACGATGTCGCATGAATCCATCCGCGACATGAGCCCGTGGGGCGGGACCATGCCGATGGCCATGACCGGCCTCAATTCCCCATCGCCCTCGATCGCCTTCGCCGGACAACGCGGCTACATCCCCGCCTCAGTCTTCGCCGGCGACGATTTCCTGCGCAGCCATTTCCAGATCTATCGCCAGGCCATGGAAGCCGCCGGCCGCCCTTATGACCGCGCGGTCCACCGCGTTGTGCGTGACGTGATCGTGGCGGAGACCGACGAGGCGGCGCGGGCCCTGGCGATCGAAGGCGGCCACGGCCACGCCTGGACCGCCTATCTCAAGCCGACGTTCGAGCGGTTCGGCATCCTGAAAGGCATCATGCACGATCCGGCGATGGACCCCGCCGCGATCGACGCCGCCTACGCGGCCGAGCACGTCTGGATCGTCGGCTCGCCCGACACGGTCGTCGCCAAGCTCGAGGCCTGGTTCGAGCGGTTGGGCGGGCCATTCGGCACGCTCCTGGTCTACAGCTACGACTACCTCGATGCGCCCAGGGACTGGGAGCGCTCGATGGACCTGCTGGCCAACGCGGTCGCGCCCAGGGTGGCACGCGCGGGGTGAGGCTGATTGGCTCTTCGGTATTCGATATCGCGGCGTCGCGTCGAGTCGGCCCTCAGCCAACGTTGGCGTCCCCGCAAACGTGGTGGGGCTTTTCAGTTCGCGGGCGGATGGAAATCCGCCAACCGCCCGACACCGTTCTCGTGGTCGAAGATGAGCCAATACTTCGGGAGTTGAGCATCTATGAGCTCGAAGACGCCGGGTATCGGATCCTGGAAGCATGGACGGTCTGGAGCTCGCCCGCGTCGTCAGTGACCAGTGGCCCGACGTCAAGCTGCTCGTGACCTCGGGCGCCGGACGGGTCCGCCAGTGCGACGTGCCCGACGATGGCCGTTTCCTCGCCAAGCCCTACTCGTTGTCCAAGTTGCGCGAGACGGTGGACGACCTCGCGGGCGGGGATTGTCGAGCGTCCACGACCTGAGTATGAGAGTTTAAGTGTCGTTGGAGAACCGTATCGGGATGTCCCCGGAAATCGGCAGCCTTGTGAGTCTCGCGCTCGCCCGATGGGCGGGCGTCGTCGGCGCGCGCGCGGCGCGGCTCTGCAAACCGATGATGATGCCGATTACCACCCCCACCGAAGCGGGGCGAACGCGCGCGTCTTGAAACCACGCCGACGGATCGCAAGATCAGGAACCCCGCTCCTTTCAAGGCGCGGGGTTTTTTAATGCGCGCCGCCGGTCCTTAGCCAACCTCAAGGACTTCAGCCATGACATGCACAGATACCGCACCCGATCTTCTACACGTGCTCTCAATCTCCACGGGCTCGCCGCAGGCATGCCTGGAGGCGGTCGCCAGCGCCGTGGGGCCCTGCGGCGGAAGAATGCGGGGATTCACGCTCAAGCCATCCGGCAGCCGTTTCGAGGCGGTGCTGCGGCTGAGCGGCATCGATGAAGCCGCCGCCTGGCGTGTGGCCGGCGCGATCAGCGCCTGGCCAGACGCCGGCTCGGCCCACATCGAGCATCAGATGCTGGCGCGCTGAGGGGCGCCGGGGCGCTCTATTCGGGGTCAGGCCCGGGCTCGGCCGGCTTTTCGCGCTCTTTCTGCTCGCGTTTCAGGGCGGCCTTTTCGGCGGCCTTGATGGCCTTCAGACGATCGCGCTCGTGCCGTTCGAATTGGTAATTGGGCTTGCGCGGCATCGGGGCGAACATCCTTTCCTGAACGGCGGGATGAGTCCATCGCCCATTCCGCATGATTTTGCGAGCGCTTTGCTGGCAGCGGTCATATGGCGATCCAAGCGCCCGTTAGGAACCAAGCCCATGGCCATCGACCACAGCGAACCGCGCGACCATGCCATCCTCGACGTTGTCGGCCCGGCCTTCGCACCCCTTGAAGCCGGTGGCGCGATCGGCGTGGGCGTCGCTTCTCTGCTGGCGCTGGGGGTCCTTCCGGTGTTGCTGGGCTCCCTGGCCGACGAGCATCGCCTGGGCGCGGCCGATATCGGCCTGGCCGCGATGGCCGAATTGCTGAGCATGGGCGTGGTGACCGGGCTGGCCGGCATGGCGCTCAAACCTCGGCGTTTGAGGCTGATCGGCGTGCTGGCTTTGATCGGTCTGGTCGCGTCCGACCTCGCGGTCCTGGGCGCCAGCGGTCCGCCGATCCTGGCGCTGAGGGCGGCGGCGGGGGCGATGGAGGGACTGTTGCTGTGGATCACCGTGGGCATGATCGCCCGCACGGTGACGCCCGAGCGCTGGGCCGGGGTCTTCTTTACCAGCCAGGTGTTCGCCCAACTCGCGCTCGCCGTCGTCCTGGCCCTATGGGTCATGCCCCGGTTCGGGGCCAACGGCGGTTTCGCCGCTCTGGCCGCGGCCAGTCTTGTGGGCGTCGCGCCGGCCCTCACCGGTCCGCGCCGCTTCGCGGCCCTGCAGACCTCGTCCGGCCAGGGCGGCGCGCCGCCGCCGAGGGGCTGGATCGCGCTGGGGGCCCTGCTCATCTACATCTCGGCCAACGGCGCGGTGTCGGTCTATCTGCAATCGCTGGCGCATCAGGCCGGGCTGAGCGCCGATGTCGCCCGCACGGCCCTGTGGACATCGCTGGTCGCCCAGGTCGCCGGCGCCGCCGCGGCCACCGCCCTGGCCGGCGGGGTGCGCTATTTCACCGTCTTCCTGATCACCTCGGCGGCGTTTCTCATCGTCTGGTACGTGTTTTCGCGCCAGGCGTCGGCCTGGCTGTTCATCGCCGCCAACGCCCTGGGCGGTCTGGCCTTTCTGTTCCTGGCGCCCTTCGTGACGCCGATGATCATCGACGCCGATCCCAGCCGCCGCGCGGCCCTGCAGAGCGGCGCCGCCCAGTTGCTGGGCGCGGCGCTGGGACCCCTGCTGGCCGCGCTCGTAGTCGGCGACCGCGACGTTCATGGCGTGCTTTGGCTGGCGCTCGGCCTGATGCTGACGGGACTGGCCGTCGTGGCCTGGCTGCGCTTCACCGGCCGGCGCCTTGCCTCCACCGCTCCGGAAGCGTAAGCGAGCCGCTCGCCAAATCTTCAAGGAGCCCAGAGATGGGATACAGGGTCGCCGTCGTCGGCGCCACCGGAGCGGTGGGCCGCGAAATGCTGAACATCCTCGAGGAGGTGAACTTCCCCGTCGACAAGATGCACGCGATCGCCTCACGCAATTCGCTGGGCGTCGAAGTGGGCTGGAAAGCCGGCGTGATCAAATGCGAGGATGTCGCGCAGTTCGACTTCTCCACCGTCGACCTGGTGCTGATGTCGGTCAGCGGCGACTTCTCGCGCGAATGGGCGCCGCGCATCGGCGCCGCCGGTCCGATCGTGATCGACAACTCCTCCGCCTGGCGCTCGGACCCCGACGTGCCGCTGATCGTCCCGGAAGTGAACCCGGACGATGTCGGCTACGCCCACCGCAAGAACATCATCGCCAACCCCAACTGCTCGACGGTGCAGCTGGTCGTGGCGCTCAAGCCCCTGCACGACGCGGCCAGGATCAAGCGCGTGGTGGTCGCCACCTACCAGTCGGTGTCGGGCGCCGGCAAGGAAGGCATGGACGAACTCTGGGACCAGACCAAGGGCGTGTTCGTGCTGGGCTCGCCCCCACCGAAACTGTTTCCAAAACAGATCGCCTTCAACGTAATCCCCTTCATCGGCGAGTTCCGAGACGACGGCTACACCGACGAGGAGGCCAAGATGTGGACCGAGACCCACAAGATCCTCGACCCCGACATCGCCCTGACCGTCACCTGCGTGCGCGTGCCGGTGATGGTCGGCCATTCGGAAGCGGTGAACATCGAGTTCCATGAACACCTCGACGAGGACGACGCGCGCGACATCCTGCGCGATGCGCCCGGCGTCATGGTCATCGATAAGCGCGACCCCACCGGCTACATGACGCCCAAGGAATCGCAGGGCGAATTCGCGGTCTATGTCTCGCGCATCCGCAACGACCCGACGCTGGAAAATGGTCTTTCCATGTGGATCGTGTCGGACAATCTGCGCAAGGGCGCGGCGCTCAACGCGGTGCAGATCGCCGAACTGCTGGACGAGCGCGGAATGATCGGGCGCAAGGTCCTGGCTTGAAGGTTGCGGCCTGATGTCGGCGGACGGCCGGACCGCGCCCGACCAGGCGCGCCAGGCCGTCATCGCCGGCGCGGTCTGCTACCTATTGTGGGGCTCGACGCCGCTCCTGTTCATGGCGCTCGAACGCGCCGGCGCCGGCGAATGGGAGATCATTGGCCAGAGGGCGATGTGGGCGGCGCCGTGCGCGGCCGCTCTGGTCCTGCTCCTGGGCCAGGGCCGCGAGCTGTGGCGCATCGTGCGCCAGCCGCGCACGGTGGCCCTGCTGGCGCTGTCGGCGGCGTCGGTCTCGACCGGCTGGGTGGTGTTCGTCTGGGCCGTCAACCACGGCCACAACCTGGAATCGAGCCTCGGCTACTACATCAATCCGCTGATGAACATGGCCGCCGGCGGCCTGCTGTTCCGTGAGCGCATCGATCGCTTTGGCCTCGGCGCCATCGCCCTGGCTGGCGCCGG
Source organism: Caulobacterales bacterium (assembly GCA_038206535.1). Classification (GTDB taxonomy): domain Bacteria; phylum Pseudomonadota; class Alphaproteobacteria; order Caulobacterales; family Caulobacteraceae; genus Acaudatibacter. The sequence goes on along the minus strand of JBBRAV010000050.1, from coordinate 25,882 downwards.
CGTGGCGCTGCAGACCTGGGCGCTCGGCCATCCGCCGCTCATCGCCCTGATCCTGGCGACGACCTTCTGGATCTACGGCCTGATCCGCCGCCAGGTCGACGCCGAGGCGCTGGCGGGCCTGTGTGTGGAGTGCATGCTGCTCGCCGTGCCCGGGATCGCCTTCCTGGTCTGGCTGAGCCGGCACGGCGGCGGCGCGTTCGGCCATGGCCTGACCCCGACGCTGCTGCTGATGCTTTGCGGCCCTGTGACCGTGGCGCCGCTGGCCCTGTTCTCCTGGACCGCGCGCCGCCTGCCGTTCTCGACCATCGGCTTCCTGCAGTTCCTCAGCCCGACCGTCAGCTTCGTGATCGGCCTGGCGGTCGGCGAGCGACTGACGCCGCTGGCGGCGGTGTCGTTCGTGTTCATCTGGGCGGGCGCGATCGTGTTCGCGTATGGGGCGTGGCGGGCGTCACGGAGGCTGCCGGGCGCGAGGGTGTAGGGGGAGATCGCGGGGTTGATGTCCGGGTGGACGGATTGGGTCGGCGCCGGTCTGTTTCAAATGGCGGCTTGCGTGACCCGCCTCACTGGAGAGTTTCGACCGATAGCGGACATTCGGCTGTGACATCTGATTTCGCGACGATGGAGGGTGCGAGTTCGAAAATGGGTAGCCCTGGCAACGCCCTTGAAGCTCGGCTCCGGTTTTTCTGGGCCGATCACTCGGTCGCGTTGGGCTTGGTTTTGGCTTTTCTTCTCGCTGCAATCTTGAGCCTTGTGGTTTTATTCCCGACAGGTCAGACAACGATGGTTTCCGGCACTATCGAGGGTTTTGGGCTCGCGGAAACGGAAACAGGCAGCTATCCCGTCGCAAGGATCCGACCGCCAGACCAGGAAATCACCGCGACGCTATCAAGATCCAATACATGCGTAATCGGAGGCACTATAAAACTGCAGCGACAACAGCGGGTCTGGGGTCAGACTTTCATCGGAGACTGGGGCGGCTGCGGTCGCGAGCGACACAATTCCGCTCACGCTCCTTAACTGAAATACCGCAGGTTTTCTCTCTAAATCTCTAAATTGTTTGGATACCGTCCTTAATGTTTGCTCGCTCGGACGTTCAAATGATTCACGGGCGTATTGATATGGTGTCAGCCCAATTCACAATCTCCCGCATTCAGGTCCGCGAACAGCGCGTCGACGGTCTTGAAGCGGGGAAGGCCGCCTTTGCGAGCTTCCCGCATCGCCTGGATCGTCTCGGGGTTCGGAAGAAGCGGCTCGAAGGGGAGGGCCTTCTCGGCCGCGATCCGCGTCATCATCATGCGGAAGGCGTCGGACACCGTCAGGCCCATGGCGCTGAGCACAGCGGACGCTTCAGCCTTGATGGCTTCATCGATGCGCGCGCGGACTGTGGCGTTTTCGGTCATGTTTCACCTCTGAGCCACAATGTGGCACAAAATACACGAGATTGCAATTTGAATAGTCCGGGGCGCTGGGGCGGCGGATGACGGGTCTCCGACGTGTGTGCCGGGGGGTGCGGATAACCTGTCGGAAGCTGGCGCCCCAGGGCGAAGGCCGTCAGTCGGCGTAGATGTCTCGGATCGGGTCGGTCTTACCGTCCCAGTACTGGTGCGACGCCTGCCAGCCGGCGAAGCGGTGGCGGACCTGCAGGTTGTCCTCGTAGAGTTCGGTGAAGCAGCCGAGCGCGGGGCGGGTGTCCATGTAGGCGACGCGGGCGGCCGAAACCAGCGTCTGCAGCGCCGGATAGCCGGCGGCCTCGTACCGGGCCATCTCCGCCTCCCAGTCCCTGGTCAGGTAGGCGATATGGTGCAGGCCTTCCTGGCCGTTGGGGAACATGTCGCGGTACACGGTCGCCGCGTCATTGTGCTGCTGCACGAGTTGAACGTGGGCCGGCCCGCAATAGCCGAAGGCATAGCTGACATCCATGTCACACGGTTTGCCGCGATAGGTCACGTTCTCCGACAGGTGATGCTTGCTGAGATAGAACGGGCCGGCTCCGATCAGTTCGATCCAGCGCAGACACGCCGCTTCGATATCATTGACGACGTAGGCGTACTGCAGGACATCTTGTTTGATCAACGACATGATCGATCTCCCTGGCCGTGTTCGCGGACGTTGCAACCCACGCGGGGCTTCCCCGTCCGGCGGGGCTTCGAGGGGTCGACATATCATCGACAGCGCAATCGCCAAAGTCGCCTTTCGCGCCTTAGCGTTGGTCCTTGCCAGCTGGCGTGACCCGCGCGAAGGTTATCGTTCAATGGAATATGAGGAGATAAGATCATGCGCTCGATGATATTGGCGCTCGCCGCCGCGTTTGCTGGCGCCGCAATTGCATCGGCCGGCAGCGTCAAGGCGCAAACCTATGAGTGGTCACCGCAAAAGACGAAGGTCCGATTGACCGGGACAATTACGCTGACGCCGCAGGGGGGGTTCGGATCTCCATTCCAGTGCAAAGTCGAGTTTGGGCTTCGCACGGGAAACGTAAAGCGAGGTGAGGACGCCCTTCCGCAAATCGACTCGGGCGCCGTCAAAGGCAAAGGTTGCGAGAACGTCAGATTACTGCGCCTTCCCTGGTACGTTGGCGCTCAGGCTATGTATCCCAACGGCTATGGCACCGGTAGCGTTTCAGCATTTGGCTGGGACGGTGGGGTTGAATATTGCCAAGCCGACGGCGTCCTCTTTCAGAGCGGGCCAGACGGGACCTGGTTTTTCAATGGCCCATGTATCTCCGGCACGCTCGCATCGAACCCCCCGGTAACGATCATCGAACAACCATGACGCTCGCGACCACCGATCTCGGCGCTGGAGGCCCGTTGCATTTTCGCGCGACGTCGGCGCCTGGCCCTGATGACATCGGCAATCAGGTCACTGGATATCGACCTTACAGTTACCCTCGGGACGAGACGAACCTACCGCGTGGATGACGTGCGACTGAAATGTACGGCGGGGAGATATACTTGGGCGTGCAGATCTCTTGCGGACCATACATGACTTTGTCACCGTAGTTGTCGCCATGGGTCGCAATGACCAGATCGCATTCGGGCACGACCATGATGGACTCGGATTTGGACCCGGTTAACCTGTCCCCTCAACCGCCTGGCCATGGATCACCGCGCCTTGCCAACCCTCTTCTCCCTCTGGGAGAAGTACCCGCGAAGCGGAGGATGAGGGTCGTGGGGCCGTGCGCTGTGCTCCCCAATTTAAAAACGAGCGCTGCGGCGACGCCCTCATCTGTCGCTTCGCGACATCTTCTCCCAGAGGGAGAAGAGGGACAGTTACCGAACCGGCGATCGCGATGCAGCGTTAGCGGCAGCATGCAAGTGTCCCGTTCCAGACCATCCGTCCCTTCGCCCGAGCCGTCGGACCAAACGATCCGCAGGGTGGGTACGGCGGGCTGGGCCGTGCCGCGGGCATTGGCGGAACATTTTCCCGCCGAAGGCTCGGCCCTGGAGCGCTACGCCGCGCGGTTCGACGCGGTCGAGATCAACAGCACATTCTATCGCAGCCATAAGCCCGACACCTACGCCCGATGGGCCGCGGCCACGCCGCCGCGGTTTCGCTTCGCTATGAAGCTGCCGCGAACGATCACGCACGATGCGCGCCTGGCGAATGCGACATCCCTGGTGACGGCGTTTCGCGACGAGGCGCTTCATCTGGGGGAGAAGCTCGGGCCGTTGCTCGTGCAGCTGCCACCCAGCCTGGCTTACGACGCCGTGGTGGCCGGGCCGTTCTTCGCCGACCTCCAGGAGCTCTGGCCGACGGCCGTCGTCTGCGAGCCGCGACATCCGAGCTGGTTCGAGGCCGGGGCGGACGCGCTTCTGGTCGCGCATCGCGTGGGACGCGTCGGCGCCGATCCAGCGCGCCACCCGGCCGCCGCCGCGCCGGGAGGGTGGAATGGGGTCGCCTATTGGCGCTTGCATGGATCGCCGCGCATGTACTACTCCCCTTACTAGCCGACGGCGCTCCGGGCCCTGGCGGCCGACATCAGGCGCGCGGCGGGCGAGACCTGGTGCGTGTTCGACAACACGGCCTCCGGCGCGGCCGCCGCGAACGCGCTTGATCTGCGAGAGATGATGGCAAGTTGAGGCGCTATGTTTCCTTCTCCCCTTGCGGGAGAAGGTGTCTGCGAAGCAGACGGATGAGGGGTTCGCGCCGATGCGAGGGCTTAAGTGGTTTATGATTGTTGTATAGTATCCAAGAGCCCCTCATCCGACCTTCGGCCACCTTTTCCCGCAAGGGGAGAAGGCAATAACGGGCCAGATTCTGCGGTCCCGGCCATCTAAGTCTTTTGTTGCGCCGCCTTGTACTTCTCGATGTTGTTGATCGTCTCGCGGAAGTTGTCGTGCGCCTGTTCCGCGTTCGGGCGGCGGCGCAGGGCCTTGTCGGTGATCTCGGGCGCCATGTAGCCGTCGTCGTCGTGGCTGATGTTGGCGCCGGGCGGCACGATCAGGTCGATGGCGTCGAGGGTTTCGACCGACAAGGTGACATCGGCGCCGGCCAGCAGGCCCTCGAGCTGGTCGAGGGTGCGTGGGCCGATGATCGCCGAGGTGACGGCCGGGTGGGCGGTGACGAAGGCGAGCGCCATGTGCATCAGCGAGATGCCGGCGTCCTTCGCCACCGCATCGAGCTTCTCGATCAGGTCCAGCTTGCGCTGGTTGTCGGCGCGCGTCATGTCGTAGAGGTGCGGCTGCAGGTTCTGGCGATGGGTGTCGTTCGGCGTCGCGCCGCGTCGCCACTTGCCAGTCAGCCAGCCCTGCGACAGCGGCGACCAGACGACGGCGCTCATGCCATACCGCAGCACCGTGGGCAGGACATCGGCCTCGATCCGCCGGGCGAATATGGAATAGGGCGGCTGCTCGGTGCGGAACCGCTCGCGGCCGCGCTTTTCGGCGACCCAGTGGGATTCCACGATCTGCTCGGCCGGGAAGGTGGAGCAGCCGATGTAGCGGACCTTGCCCTGGCGGACCAGGTCGGTGAGGGCGCCCAGCGTCTCGTCGATGTCGGTGGCGCTGTCGGGCCGGTGGACCTGGTACAGATCGATGTAGTCCGTGCCGAGGCGACGCAGGCTGTCCTCGGCCGCCCTCATGATCCAGCGGCGGGAATTGCCCTTCTTGTTCGGATTGGCGCCGTCCATGGGCAGGCTGAACTTGGTGGCCAGGACGATGTCCTCGCGCCTGCCGCCCAGCGCCTTGCCCAGGATGGTCTCGGATTCACCGTGGGAGTAGACGTCCGAGGTGTCGAAATAGTTGACGCCCGCCTCCAGCGCGGCGTCGACCATGGCGCTGCATTCGGCCTGGTCGCTGTTGCCGAAATAGCCGAACATGCCGGCGCCGAAGCATAACTTGCTCACGTGCATGCCGGTGCGGCCCAGAACCCGCATTTCCATGGTGTGTCCGCCCTGTTTCCGTCACGCGATGTTGTGGCGCGGATTAGAACAGGTCGCGCGGCAGGCGGCAAGGTTGCGTCCGGCGCCGTTCGCGACCACGGCGGACCTTGCCTGCTCGCCTCGCCGGACGTCTACTGCCCCTCGTGGCGCGAAACCGTCGGAGGGACAGATGGCCGTCGGCGCGTTCTGGAAGCAGCCGCCCGCCGCCGCGGCCTCCGCCCTAGGATGCGGCGTCGCCGGCCTGACCTCCGCCGACGCCGCCGACCGGCTGACGACATACGGACGCAACGCCGATGCGAAGGCGCGAGACGCCGGAGCCATCCTTTTGATCGCACGCAGGTTGCTCGAGCCGATGTGCCTGATCCTGATCGCGGCGGCCGTGGTGTCGGCCGCGACGGGCGATGCGCCGAGCGCCGTGATCATCCTGCTGATCCTGGGCGCATCGGTGACGCTGGACACCGTGCAGGAGGGCGGGGCCAAGCGGGCCGCCGAGGCTCTCCGCCAGTCGGTGGCGCCCAAGGCCGAGGTCAAGCGGGACGGTGCGTTCATCTCCATAGACGCCGAGACCGTGGTCCCCGGCGACGTGTTCCGGGTGAGCGTCGGCGACATCATCCCTGCCGACGCGCTGGTGCTCGAGGCCAGCGCCTTCACCGCCAACGAGGCGGCGCTGACCGGCGAGCCCTATGGGGTGATCAAGCGGCCGGGCGATGTGCAGCTCGACACCGCCTCGGCGGCGAGCAACGCCCTCTTCCGCGGGGCGGTGGCCCAGACGGGCGAGGCGATCGCCCTGGCGATCGGCACCGGCGCGAACACGCTTTTTGGCGAAGCGGCCTCGTCGCTCAACGCGGCGGTCCAGATTTCGCCCTTCCAGCGCGACCTTCGGCAGCTTGGGTTTCTGGTCGCCCGCGCGACCACCGTCCTGGTCGTGGCCGTGCTCGCGGCCAACGTCTACTTCGGGCGCCCGTTGATCCAGTCGCTGATGTTCTCGGTCGCACTGGCCGTGGGGCTGACACCAGAGCTGCTGCCGATGATCACCACCGTCACGCTGTCGCGCGGGGCGGTGCGGATGGCGCACAAGAAGGTGATCGTCAAACGCCTGGCGGCGATTCACGATCTGGGCGCCATGACCGTACTGTGCACCGACAAGACCGGCACCTTGACCCTGGCGCAGATCGAGCTGGCCGGATCGCTGGCGCCAGGCGGGACGCCGGACGACCGACCCGCCCTGCTCGGGGCGATCTGCGCCCGCCTGGGCGGCGACAAGGGCTCCCTCGACGACGCGCTCACCAAGGCGCGGCCCGACGCGGCGAAGGGCTGGACCCGCAGGGGCCTGGCGCCGTTCGACTACAAGCGCCGCCTTGGCGCCGTCCTGGCCGATGGTCCCGAGGGCATGGTCCTGATCGTGAAGGGCGCGCCCGAGGCGGTCCTGGGCGCCTGCGTCACCGCCGGCGGGGCGGCTTTCGGCGCGGAGGCGCGCGAGGCGGCGATGTCCCGTATCCAGGCGCTCGCCAGCCAGGGGCTGCGCACGGTCGCCATCGCCTCGCGCCCCTGGTCGGGCGCCCCGCGCGACCCAGAGGCCGATGACGAGACCGGCTTGCGACTCGAGGGGCTGTGCACCTTCGCCGACCCGCCGAAGGCCAGCGCGCCGGCCGCGGTGGCGAGACTGGCGGCCGCCGGCGTGCGGGTCGTCATCCTCTCGGGGGATGATCCCCTCGTCGTGGGCCGCCTCGCCGCGATTGTCGGTCTGCGCGCTCAGCAGGTGATCACGGGGACGGAGCTCGGCAACCTCGGGGTCGACGCGCTGCGGGTTCGGGCGCGCGACACCGATGTCTTCGCCCGCCTGTCGCCCGATCAGAAGGTGCGGATTGTCCACGCCTTGCGCGCCACCGGCGAGGTCGTGGGATTCATGGGCGATGGCGTCAACGACGCTCCCGGCATCAAGGCCGCGGATGTGGGACTTTCGGTGGACGGCGCCACCGCCGTGGCGCGAGCGGCCGCCGACATGATCCTGCTCGACTCCGATCTGGCCGTCGTGGCCGACGGCGTCGAGGAGGGCCGGAGGACCTTTGCCAACATACTGAAATACGTGCGGATGGGCGCCAGCTCAAACTTCGGCAACATGCTCTCCATGGCCGCGGCCTCGTTGTTCCTGCCGTTTCTGCCGATGCTGGCGACCCAGATCCTGCTCAATAACCTGCTTTACGACGTCTCCGAGCTCGGACTTCCGTTCGACAACGTCCGCGCCGCCGACGTCAAAGGACCGCAACGCTGGCGACAGAAGGACATCGTGCGGTTCGCCGCGGTGATGGGGCCACTCTCCTCCGCCTTCGACCTGGCGACGTTCGGCGCCCTCTATCTTGTGTTCCGCGCCAGCCCCGAGGTCTTCCGCACCGGCTGGTTCCTGGAGTCCATCGCCACCCAGACCCTGGTGGTGTTTCTGATCCGGACCCGGGGCCGGCCGTGGCGGGACGCTCCCAATCGCGCGCTGGCGATCTCCACCCTGACCGCCCTGATCGTCGCGCTGGCCATCCCCTTCTCGCCGCTGGGCGCCTGGTTCGGCTTCGTGCCGCCGCCGGCGCACGTGACCCTCGCGCTGTTCGGGATCGTGGCCGCCTATCTGGCGTGCGCCGAGCTGTTCAAGCCGCTGGCGATAAGCGCCGCGCTCGGCATCCCGCGCCCGGCGACGCCCACCGCCGCTGGGTCGGCCGCTGCCGGCTAAAACTGGATCGGACCGATCCGGCGCAGGCTGGACCGACCCGACTTTCGGGCGGATAGTGGGTCATGACGTCGATTGGGGGAACGTTTGCATGGCATGGCTGATCTTGGGTCTGGCGCTTTTCCTGGGCGCGCACTCGGCGCAGATCTTCGCCGGGGGCCTGCGTCAGGGCCTCGTGCGGCGCCTGGGCGCCGGGCCGTGGAAAGGCCTTTACAGCCTGGTGTCGCTGGCGGGCTTCGGCCTGATCATTTTCGGCTATGGCCAGGCGCGGGGCGGCGCGCCGCTCTACCAACTGCCGCCGGGTCTTTCCCACCTCACCTTCCCCCTCGTCTGGCTGGGCTTCATCTGCGTCGTCGCCGCGTACTGGCCCGGCAACCACCTGAAGCTCTGGCTGGGCGATCCCATGGTGTTCGGCGTCGGATTGTGGGCCCTCGGGCATCTGCTGGCGAACGCCACGCCCGCGGCCCTGATCCTGTTCGGGGCCTTTCTGGTTTGGGCGATCGCGGATTATGTCTCGCTCCGCCGGCGATCGGCGGGCGCCGCCCCAGCCCCGGCCAAGGTCCAGAACACGGTGCTGGTGGTCTTCGTCGGCTCCGTCCTGGCCGGCGCCGTCGTCCTCTGGCTGCACATGCTGCTGATCGGCGTTCCGCCCCGCTTGTAGGAAGCCCACGCCAAGCCGGGGGTTCTCCAGGATACGATTGACTTACGACACGCCAGCGAACATTGATTATCACCAATATAACAAAAAGCGTTCGGCTCTGACGCCGACGAAGGGGAAGCAGCCATGACCACGAAGCACATTTCCGGCACCTATTCCGCCGGCTACACACTGAGCGCCCAGTTTTCCGCGCTGCGGGTCGGGCCGACCGGAGAGATCGACGGAACGGGGCTTTTCGCAACCGACGCGGCGATCACCAATCTTGGTCGGATCACCGCGAGCGACCCCGGGGCTGACGGTGTGACTCTGGACGGCGTGTCGTCGCTCAAGAACGCGACCAGCGGATCCGTCGGCGGCGGAGCGGGCGCTGCGGGTGTCGACTACTATGGAACCTATGGAACCACGGGCGGCGCCGGGGGCGCCGGGGGCGATGGCGTGCGCCTCGCCGGCGGCTCGATCACCAATCGTGGGACGATCCACGCCGGCGCGGGTGGCGCGGGCGGCTATGGCTACGTCATCGGCGGTCGGGGCGGCGATGGCGGCCAGGCGATCACGGCGGGCATGGCGGCGGCGATCAACAACAGCGGCGTCATCGCCGGCGGCGCAGGCGGCTGGGGCGGCGCCTCTTACTATGATTCGCGCGCCGGCGCCGCCGGCGGCGCCGGCGGAACGGCCGTGTCCCTGCGGGGCGGCGGACTCATCTCGAACAGCGGAACGATCGTCGGCGGCGGCGGCGGCGGCGGCTATTCCGGCTACAGTTCGGGTGGCGCCGGCGGCGCCGCGGGCGCCGCCATAGGGGCGTTCTCCGGCACTCTGGTCAACAGCGGCCTGGTCCAGGGCGGCGCGGGCGGCCGCGGAGGCTCCGGCTATTATGTTGGTGGCACAGGCGGCGCCGGCGGCTTCGCCGTCGCCCTGAGCAAGGGAACGCTGGTCAACCACGGCCGCATCATCGGCGGCGCCGGCGGCGGCGCCGGTTCGGGAGAGTTCGATCAGGCGAGCGGCAATGGCGGCTTCGGCGCCCGGCTTACCCTTGGCGCGGGGATTTTCAACGACGGCACGATCACAGGCGGCGCCGGCGGCGGCGGTGACGGAAGCGACGGTCATGGCCTGGGGGGCGCAGGGTTGATCCTTTCCGGCGCGGGCCCGGTGGTCAACAAGGGCTCCATCCTGGGCGGGGCCGGCGGCGCGTTCGGCAACAGCAGCCACGGGGGCGCCGCGATTGTCCTGACAGCCTTGGGGGGACCGGTCAGCAACCTCGGTCTCGCGGCCGGGGGCGCCGGCGGTCGAGGACTTTCTCAATATTACACCGGCGGGGATGGAGGCGCCGGCGGCGCGGGCTTCGGCGCCGCCGCAACGGCCGCCGTCACCAATCGCGGAACCCTCATGGGCGGCGACGGCGGAGCGGGCGGCGTGGGAAATTATCGCTTCAACCCCTACGGCGCCGGCGGCGACGGCGGCGACGGCGGCGTGGGCGCGCGGCTCTCGCGCGGCGGCGTGCTGAGCAACTACGGACGGATCCTCGGCGGCGACGGCGGCTCGGGCGGATACGGGGTCAGCAAGTTCGGCCTGGGAGGGCGGGGCGGCGACGGCGTCGACCTGACCGGGGGCGGCCTCGTCAACGCCGCCCTGATCGCCGGCGGCGTCGGCGGCACAGGGGGCGATGACGGTTACTTCAGCGGTTCCGAGCGCGGCAGCCCGGGCGCGTCCGGCGGCGCCGGCGTTCGTCTCGGGGCCGGCGGCGACATAGTGAACACCGGAACGGTGCTGGGCGGCGCCGGCGGCGTCGGCCACGATAATTACTACCATGGCGGGCGTGGCGGAGCGGGGGGCGCGGGCGTCGTGCTGACCGGTGGCGGCCAGTTGGTCAATCGCGGCCTGATCGAGGGCGGCGCGGGCGGGATCGGCGGCCTAAACAGTCACCAGCATCGCGCGGGGTCCGGCGCCGCGGGGGTTGGCGTTCGCGTGCTATCCGCCGAGGCGGTCACCGTCACAAACGCGGGAACCATCGCCGGCGCGGTCAATTCCGTGATGTTCGTATCCGCCGCCGATGTGCTGATCGCCGTGGCGGGCGCCCAGTTCGTGGGAGCCATCGCGGGGGGCGGCGGAGGGCTGGTTCTTTCCGGCGGCTCGGGGGTCATAAGCAACCTAGGCGGCGCGGGCCAGCTTTCGGGCGACGACAGCGCGTCGTTCGCCGGCTTCGGGACCTACACGATCGGTGCGGGCGGCCATTGGAGCCTGGCGGGGACGAACGCGCTGGCGAGCGGCCAAACGTTGACGGTGAACGGCGCGCTTGTGGTCGGCGGCGCTCTGACCGGGGCGACGGGCGCGGTGGTCGCCATCGGACAGGGCGGGGTCCTGACCTTCGAGGCCTCGAGCCTGCTCTCCGGCTCGCTCGCCAACAGCGGCCTTCTCTCCGCGCACGGCGCCACCGTGACTCTCGCGGGGACGGTGAGTGGGGCCGGCCATGTGCTGATCGATGACGCCGCTGTGGCCGCGACCTCGGCTTTCAGCGAGAACGTCGCCTTTTCCGGTTCTTCCGGCGAGCTCAGCCTGGGGCTTTCGCAGGGCTATTTCGGCACGATTTCGGGCTTCGCCACGGACGGCGGCGACGTGCTCGACCTGCTCGACGTGAAGTTCAAGACACCTGGCGAAGCGACCTTCTCCGGCACCGCGAGCGGCGGCGTGCTCACCGTTTCCGACGGAAGCCACACCGCCAGAATCCGCCTTCAGGGAAATTACCTCGACGCCACATTCGTCGCCGCCAGTGACGGCCATGGCGGCACGGATGTGATCGCCCAGGCAAATCAATCTCCCACGTCGCCGCATGCCATGATCTCGGCCATGGCCAGCTTCGGCGTCTCCGCGGCGAGCCACACCCACGTCGTCGCGACATGGGCCGCCGTCGAATCCCGCCTATGCTCGCCCAGAGCGGCCATGGCCTAGACGCCGGCTAGAGCAGGATGATTTTAGATGAAACCATCTAAAATCTGAATCCTGCTCTAGAAGCAAAAAGTTAGACCCTGATTCAGCGTTCAGATCTGTCCCGTCTGAACGCATCAGGGTCTAGAGACCTTCATAGGCCGCGTCGATGAGGCGCCTGGCCCTGGGATCGCCGATCAGTTCGGCGGACTGGCGGTTCATCACATAGGCGCCGGAGACGCCCAGCTCGGGATCGGCGAACGCGCAGCTGCCGCCCCACCCCGAGTGGCCGAAGGTCTCCAGGCCCGGGCCATAGACGTCGAGGCCCTGGTTGCGCATGAAGCCGGCGGCCCAGCTGATCACATAGGGCAGGACGAGATCCTGCCCGACGATGCGCTGGCGCGACGCTTGCGCCGCGACGCCCGGCGCCAGCACGCGCCGGCCCGCGATCTCGCCGTCGTTGGCCATGGCGGCCATCAGCAGGGCCAGGGCCGGCGCGGTCGCGTGGCCGTTGGCGGCGGGAAATTCGGCGCGCCGCCAAGCCGCTTCGCCCATGCCGCCGGGCGAAGCGCCCTTGGTCAGGAAGGCCATGCGCTTGAGGTCGTCGACCGGGCCCAGCGCGGGCGCCGCGGGCGGCCGGCGCATGGCCGCGCAGCGGCCGTGCTCGGAATCCGGCAGGCCTATCCACACGTCCAGGCCGAGCGGGGCGGCGATATCCTGGCGCAGGGCTTTGCCGATCGTGCGCCCATCCACGCGGCGGAAGATCTCGCCGGCCAGATTGCCGAAAGTGACCGGATGATAGCCGCTGGCGGTCCCCGGCGGCCACAGCGGCGTCATGGCGGCGAGCCGGTCGCAGACACCGTCCCAGTCGAACCAGTCGGTCGGCGCCAGCGGCGGCGGAAGGCTGATCAGGCCGCCCTGGTGTGAGAGGGTCTGTCCGACGGTGAGCGCGCCCTTGCCCGCCTGAGCGAACTGCGGCCAGATGTCGGCGACGCGTTGATCGTACGAGAGCCTCCCCTGCCCGACCAGGCGCGCGACCATCAAGGCGGTGACCGCCTTGGTGGTGGAGTGGATCGGGGTGAGGATGTCCGCGCCAAACGGGCGCGTCTGGGCGCGGTCGGCCCAGCCGCCCATCAGGTCGACGACGATCACGCCGCCGATCGCCAGGGTGAAGCGGGCGCCCAATTCTCTGTCCTCGGCGAAGTTGCCGGCGAAGGCGTCTCCTATCGCGGCGAACCGAGCCGGGCACAGGCCGTGAATAGAGGGATCGCTCACGCCAGGGCCTCGATGCGCACATCGGTCGGGCCGACGATCTGCCCCGCCACGGCGACGACGGCGTCACGCAGGGCTTCGCTCGGCGAGCGTCCGAGGAGCACCGCGGCTGTGAACTCTGCCGTGAGCCGGTCGCCGGCGCCCTTGGGCGCGTTGTCGATCCGCCGGTGCGACGCGAGCCAGGCCTCGCGGATGTCGGCGTAGAGCACGGCAATGTCTCCATTCCTGTTGATCGACGAAACCAGAACCGGACGGCCGAGCGCGCGGGCCGCCGCCAGCGGATCGGTGGTCGACACGCCGGTGAGCCGCTCCAGCTCCCATGCGTTGGGCGCCACGAGGTCGGCGCGCGGGACGAGATCGGCGGCGATCAAAAGCGCGACCTCCTCGCGCACATAGAGGCCCTTGGGGTGGTCGCCCATGATCGGGTCGACGACGATCCGCGCCGCCGCGTTCACGGCGCGCACGGCGTCGATCGTTCTGGCCGCGGCCGCGACCTGATCGGCGCTCGCGAAATAGCCGACGATGACGGCGTCGACGCCCTCCAGCGCACCCGACGCTTGAATGCCGCGCAGCATGCCCTCGAACGTATCGATGGCAACGGGGCCCCCGCCCGGCGCGCCCAGCCCCGGATGGCGCCCGAACAGGACCGTCGGCGCCAGGACCGTGTCGATCCCGCGCCGCGCCAGCGCGACCACCTGAGCGCTTCCGCCCACCGGACTTGCCGCGACGTGGCTGGAAAGGATCAGGACGCGGGGCATGTCTTCCTTGGAAAATAGAGAGGATTGCGCCCTTGTCAGAAGCCTAGAGCACCCAGCGCCCGTGCGCCTTGATCTCCTCGTACATCGCGTCCGGCGCCAAGTCGATTTCGCCGGGCCAGGTGACGGCGCCGAATTCCCTCGCCGGCGCGCTGGTCACGGTGCGCTACCTTGTGGTCCACCGCGGCCTTCGCCTGCGCCTCGAGGCCGGGCGTCCGCGGTTACAAACGAGAGCAGCCCGGTGCGGTAGACCCGGAGCCTTTCGATCCAGGCTTAGCACGATCTCACGGTTTCCGATTGACGCTACACCGGGACCAAGCCCCGGCGTAAGATGGTGGAATGACATCGCAATGGCCCGCCCTGTCCTACGAGACCCTTCGTCCGACCGTGGAAACCCTGCATCTGTGGACCCAGGTCGTCGGCAAGGTCAGGCTCTCGCAGACACCATGGCTCAATCACGGCTGGCACGTGACGTTGCGCGTATCTGCCCGGGGCCTGATCACGCCGCTGATCCCTCACGGCGAGACCGCTTTTTCGCTGGAGTTCGATCTTGTCGCCGATGCGCTCGTCATTCGGGTCACCGATGGCGGCGAGAGGCGGATTGCCCTGGCCGCCGGCGCCGTGGCCGGGTTCCATCATCGCACTCTGGACGCCCTGGCGGACCTGGGGGTTCCTGTCGTCATTGACCCGACGCCCAACGAGATGGCCGATCCGACGCCGTTTCCCGCCGACACGTCGATGCGCGCGTACGAGCCGGCCGTGGCGCGGGAGCTATGGCGGGCGCTGGTGCAAATCGACCGCGTCTTCAGTCGTTTCCGCACGCGCTTCCTCGGCAAGTGCAGCCCGGTCCATCTGTTCTGGGGCAGTTTCGATCTGGCGGTGACGCGGTTTTCCGGACGCCGGGCCCCGCAGCACCCGGGCGGCATTCCCCATCTGCCCGACGCGGTCACCCGCGAGGCCTATTCGCACGAGGTGTCGAGCGCCGGCTTCTGGCCGGGCGGCGGCGGCGTCGACGAGCCCTGCTTCTACGCCTACGCCTATCCCACGCCGGCCGGCTTCGCCGACGCGGCGGTAGAGCCGGCCGCGGCGCGCTTCGAGCCGGCGCTGGGCGAATTCGTACTGCCCTATGAGGCTGTCAGGACGGCCGCCGATCCGGACGAAGCCCTGCTCGCCTTTCTGCAGAGCACCTACGCCGCCGCCGCCGACCTGGCCCGCTGGGATCGGGCGGCGCTGGAGTGCGAGGAAGGGCAGCCGGGCCGGCCCCGGCCGGTGGCGTCCTAGCGGCGCTCAGGGCTCGCCCGCCGACGGCGCCATATCGCCCGCCGCCGCCGCGAACGGCAGGGCGTCGCGCACAAGGTGGATCAGCACCTTCCCCGGTTCCTCCTCGTACATCATGTGCGCCGAATTCTCGAACCAGATGAAACGCTTGGCGGGAGCGGTGAGCCGGTCGTACCAGCGCTTAACCGGCGCGGCGGGCGTGGTGTAGTCGTAGCGCCCGGCGAAGATCAGCAGGGGGCAGCGCAGTCTCGTCAGCATTGTGAAGTCGGTCGCCGCCAGCTGCGGCAGAAGTACGGGGAACGAGAAGCCGCTGCCGGCGTCGATCGCCTTGAAGTCGGCCTCGGAATAGTCCGGCGATATCCGCTCGGCGTTTTCCCAGACGTCGTAGGCGCCACGGCCATGAGTCAGGCCGCCAAAATGGACAGACCATTTCCGCTCGGTGTCGATCTTGCTCAGGGGCAGCGCGCCGTCCGCTTCCGGATACGGCGCGATCGCGGTCAGTTCCTTCACTGCCGTCGCATCGCCCGCGGCCCTGGCCTGCTGGAGCACCCAGTCGTAGCCCACCTTCTCGCCGGCGCGCATGTCGATGATCTGGCCGACGCCGATGTAGGCGTACAGCCACTCGGGCCGCCGTTCGGCCAGACTGAGCCCCAGGACCGTCCCCCAGGAGTGCCCCATCACGAAGATCTTCTTCTTACCGTAGGCGGCGCGCAGCCAGGCGGCCAGTTCCTCGGCGTCGTCGACCATCCGCGCCTTGGTCAGCGTCGGCGCGACCTTCGCCGGATCGTTCAGGGCGTAGGTCTTGCCCGCGCCGCGCTGGTCCCATTCGACCACGGTGAAATAGTCGAGCCAGGGCGCTTCGAACAGATATCGGTTCGGCAGTTCGGGCGCCGCGGGTCCGCCATGGATGACCAGGAGGATCGGGTTGCGGCGGTCCCGCCCGCGCACCGTGACCCACTGGCGGATGCCGCCGATCTCGACCGCCTTGGCTTCATCGATACCGTTGTCGGAGACGACCTTGCCGACCTCGGCGAGGATGGCGTGCGGATCGGGCGCCGCCGCGCGCGCTGCGCCGGTCACCAGGGCGACACCCGCCAGGACAAACAGGATGAGCTTCATGACAGGTCCTTCTTGATCGAGTTGGGGCCGATGGCCGCAAACCGCCATCGCACGCCCGTCAATACGCGGTCATCGGTCACCCTTAGTCCTTCAACGATGCGGCCAGCCTGTCGAGGAGAAGGCTTGTCCCGTGCTCGCGCGACCCGGCGTCGTCATACCCATCCAGGAACGCGCCCTGCTCGGTGACGCTCAAAGTCGTCTTCGCGCCCTCGGCCTTCAACTGCATCGTCGCCAGCGACACCGAGATCTTCCTTTCGCCCAAGTGCATCTCATAGGCGTAGACCAGCCGCTCGTTCTCGATCACGTCGTAGTAGACCGCGTCGAAGCTCGACACCACGCCTCCGCCCCAGCGGCCCTTCAGCCGCTCGCGACCGCCCGGCCGCACGTCCATGTGGCGCTCTAGCAGCTCCCATTGGCCAGGCGTTCCGCCGAACCACGTCTGCTTCGCCCCCTCGTCGGTCAGGGCCTTCCAGACGCGCCCCACCGGGGCGTCATAGGTGCGCTTCAGGTCGAACGTAGCATGCACGACCGAACGACTGTCGGCCTCGGCGCCGCCCTGCATGCGCACGACCAGCGTCTCGAGCTTGTCCAGCGTGGTGCGCCATCCCTCCCGCGCGCCGGCCACCATGGACGCGGCCATGGCGGGGTCGATGATGGTGTAGATCTGGGTCACCTCCATCTTCGTTCCGCCGAGGGCGTCGGACAGATCCACCTCGGTCCGAGCGCGGAACAGCGGCTTGTCCTTTTCGTCAAGGACCTGCATGTCGATCACCAGGCGGGTGAAGGGCGCAACCTCGACAAATACGCCGCGTATCCTGTGTTCTTCGCCCCATGGCAGGGTCATGTCGTAATCGAACGGGCCGCCGACGCGCATCTCCACCTTGGCTCGGGGAACCGTGCAGGTCTCTGGACTGAACCATTGCTTGATATGCTCGGAGGTGCTCCAGGCTTTAAAGACCGTTTCGCGCCTCGCGGGCAGGACACGAGACAATCTCAACGGCGGCGGCGCTTCCGCCGCCTGCATCTCAGACATCCGGTCCATTGTCGTCTCCTTCGTTTTCCAGGATTTTCAGATAGTCGCCCAGCCGGTCGAGCCGGTGTTCCCACTCGATGCGTCGCGCGTTGATCCATTGTTCGGCACGGCTGAGCGCGGCGGATTCGACTGAACAGGTGCGCACGCGGCCAATCTTTCGCGAGCGCACGAGGCCCGCCGCCTCGAGCACGTTCAGATGCTGCATGGCCGCCGGCAGCGACATCGGGAGCGGTCGCGCCAACTCGCTGACCGGGGCGGGCCCCCGGCTCAGCCGCTCGACCATCGCCCGGCGCGCCGGGTCGGCCAGGGCGCGGAAAAGACCGTCCAGATCGCTCGATTGGTTAACCATTCGCCTAAGTGTCAAATCGTGGTCAGTAAGGCAAGTACTTAAGTGATTGGTGGCGCACTTTTCTCGCCCGAGCCCTTGCGTCACCGCCCGCGCCGTCGATAGCGCGTATGGAATCAACTCATTGCAGGCATGGGAAAATGGACGACGGCATCGAGAGCATGCTCGCCTTCATCCGGTTTTTTTCCGTTATGTCGGCGCTTTACAGTCCCGTCAGCCGATCGAGCCGACCGCGGACGGCGCGGCGGCGTTCGCAGAGCTCGACGCCGGTCAGCGCGCGCAGGTCGCCGCATCGCTGGACCGGCTTGGCCCGGCTCAGCGCGACCAACTCGCCACCGCCCTGGCGCTGGCCCGGGCTTTGCTCGACACATCGGCCAAGCGCGCCTTCACCCTGCCGAGGGCGAAGGACTCGGCCGCCTGCGGCTTCTCTACGTCGAGCCGTTCGCCCGGGGCCTGGGTATCGGCGACGCGCTGGTGAGCGCGTGCGTCGCCTTCGCCGGGGAGGTCGGCTATGAGGCGATGACGCTGTGGACCCACACGGTGCTCGCCAGCGCCCGGCGCATCTACGCCGCTCATGGCTTTGAGATCGTCGATGTCCACACGCATGAGGATTTCGGAGCGCCGGTTCAGAGCGAAACCTGGCGGCTCGATCTGCGCGCCAGCGGCGTCCGGATAGGCGAGCCCGCAATGGCCACGCTTATATTAGACCGTGTTGTCGTTGGCGTCCTGGTTGAAGGCGTGGAACCGCGCAAAGCCGGACTGCATGGCGCCAGGCCCAGCGTCCGGGGCCGCGTGGTGTTCGCGCGTCGCCTCATCAACGTGCGTGGGATCGTCCGAGATATCGTTTCAGAAACGGTCCAGATGGACCCGCGCGCGGCCGGCGACCAGCCGCTCGATGTCCGGGCCGCCGGATCGGAGACGCCGCAGCAGCGGATTTCTCAGACGGGCGGCGGCGCGGCCATGATGAAATCGACGAATGCGCGGAGCGGCGCGGGGAGGTGACGGCGCCCGGGATAGTATAAGAATGGCCCCGAGAAGCTTGGCCACCATTCACGCAGCACCGGCTCCAGCGACCCGCTCTCGAAATTCGGCCCCAGCCACGCCTCGAACGTTTGTACCACGCCAACGCCGGCGACGGCGGCGCTGACAGCAAGGTCGGCCCCCGCGCCCAGGCGCACCAGCAACGGCCCGGATGGGTTGATGCGAACGACCTCACCCTTACGTTCGAACTCCCAGGCGGGGATCGCGCCACTCGCGAACTTGCCGCGCAGGCAGGCGTGGGTCAGCAGATCGCGCGGGTGCTCGGGGCGGCCGTGGGCGTCGAGATAGGCCGGCGAGGCGGCGGTGGCGAAACGCTGGACGCGGGGACCGATCGGCACGGCGATCATGTCCTGCTCGAGCCGATCGTCATAGCGGATGCCGGCGTCGCAGCCCTCGGCCAGGACGTCCACGAAGCCTTCCTCGACGATCACCTCGAGCTTGATGTCCGGATAGGCCTTCAGGAACGCGGGCACGATCGCCGGCAGCACCAGCCGCGCGGCGCTGCCCGGGACATTGAGCCTCAGCGTCCCAGCGGGTCGGTCGCGAAAAGCGTTCACCACATCGAGCGCCGCGAGCGTCTCGCCCAACGCCGGCCCCAGGCGTTCGAAAAGGCGCGCGCCCGCTTCCGTGGTGGCGACGCTGCGCGTGGTGCGGTTGAGCAGGCGCACGCCCAGGCGCGCTTCGAGGCGGCGCACCGCCTCGCTGAGGCTCGACGCCGAGACGCCGTCGAGACGCGCCGCGTCGCGGAAGCCGCCCGCCCTCACGACGGAAACGAATGCGAAAAGGTCGTTGAGGTCCGCCGCCATTGTCCGCCGATCCGCACAGGCTGTGTCGATTATAGGGGATTATCGCCCTATAGGCGCGCCGCCATATGCTGATCGCACGAACGAAATGACTGGAGACCTAAGCATGCCCACCACCCATTCAGCCGGAAACTACCCGCTCGGCGGACGCTCGGTGAATCGCCTTGGCTACGGAGCGATGCAACTGGCCGGACCAGGCGTGTTCGGACCGCCGAAGGATCGCGAAAAGGCGCTGGCGGTGTTGCGCGACGCTGTCGCGCGCGGCGTCGATCACATCGACACCAGCGATTTCTATGGACCGCATGTCACCAACCAGCTGATCCGCGAGGCGCTGCATCCTTATCCGGAGGATCTGGTGATCGTCACCAAGGTCGGCGCGGTGCGCGGCGCCGACGCCTCGTGGAATCCGGCGATGTCCCGGGCCGAGCTGACGAGCGCAGTGCATGACAACCTTCGCAACCTCGGCGTCGACGCGCTCGACGTCGTCAATCTGCGCCTGATGGGCCAGGTCAACGGGCCAAGCGAGGAGTCGCTCGAGGAACCGTTCACCGCCCTGGCGGAACTCCAACGCCATGGCCTTATCCGTCACCTGGGGCTCAGCAACGTCACCTCGGCCCAGGTCGCGCAGGCGCGCGGCATCGCCGAGATCGTCTGCGTGCAGAACCAGTACAATATCGCCCATCGCGAAGACGACGCCCTGATCGACGCGCTGGCCAAGATCGGCGTCGCCTATGTTCCGTTCTTTCCCCTGGGGGGCTTCACCCCGCTGCAGTCGGCGACCCTGTCGGAGGTTTCCACCAAGCTCGACGCGACGCCGACGCAGGTGGCGCTGGCGTGGCTGCTCCGGCGCGCACCCAACATACTGCTGATCCCCGGAACCTCGTCGCTCGCCCACCTACGCGAGAATCTCGCCGCCGCGGCCTTGACGCTTCCGGACGAAGCGCTCGACGCGTTGAACGTTACCGCCATGGCTTGAGCACCATGCCCGCTCGATGGCGCCGCGATCTAAAAGGCCCACGGCGAACACGTCAGCCGGCGGCGAGCGGCTGCGGCGCGAGGTCCCCCTGGACCTCCTCGGCCCACACGTCGAACTTGTTGAGGAAGTGGGTCCCAAACGATGTGATCATCGCGACGTCCGCCGCGTCGCGCCCGTGAGAGATGACGACCCGCCCGATGCGGCGCTTGTTGTTGCGCGGATCGAAGGTGCGCCATGCGCCGCCGAGGTAGACCTCCATCCAGGCGCTGAAATCCATCGGCAGCAATAGAGGCACGCCGATATCGCCCAGATAGCCGTTCACATAGCGCGCGGGGATGTTCATGCACCGGCACAAGGCGATGGCCAGATGGGCGAAGTCGCGGCAGACGCCGACGCGTTCCTCGTAGGCTTCGTAGGCTGTGCGCGTCGACCGCGCGCTCTGGTAGTCGAATCGGATGTGGTCATGCGCGAAATCGCAGATCGCCTGCACGCGCCCCCAGCCGGGCTCAATTTGGCCGAACTGGCTCCAGGCAAGAGCGCTCAGGCGATCGGTTTCGCAGTATCGGCTGCCCATCAGGTAGACGAGGCAATCGTCGGGCAGGTCGGCTACCGGATGCTGCACGGCGTCCGGCACGAAGGGATCGACCAGGCCGCTGTTCTCGACGAGACTGTCGCTGAACAGGGTCAAATCGCCGGCCGGCGCGACGAAACGACGGCAAACGTTGCCGAACAGATCCCGATAGAGATGCGTCTCGAGCGCCGGCGCCGTCGAGAACGTCTCAGTGCGCACGGCGCCCTTTTCCTCTTCCCGGATGTCCAACAGCGTGACGAACGCGGTCGGGGACGGGCAATAGACCGCTATTTCATATCCAATCCGGATGAGCATGAGACCCCCTTAGCAGTGTCGTCTCCAACGCGCGACGACGTCATATTATCCATGCATCGCTCGAACTCTCGAATAATTTCCGTTTCGCGATCGCGCAGCCGCCGCAAAGGGCAAAACCGGTCAGGCGTGGTCGCCGCGCGGGCGCTCAGTCGTCGAGAACCGGCACGACGACGAGCTGTTTGATCTCGGCGGCGCGCATCACTGTGACCGGCAGGATGGCGCCTGCGAGGTGCTCGGTGAGCAACCGGTGAAGATCGTCGACCGAGAAGATCGGCGTTCCGGCAAGCTCGAGGATGACGTCGCCAGCGGCCAGTCCGCCGCCGGCCGCCGGGCCGTCGGCGATGACCTCGGCCGCCATGACCGCCGTTCCCTCGGCACGGCGGAGCCGGAGGGCAAGACGTGCGTCGAGCGTCGTTGTCTGTGCGGCCAGGCCCAGACGGCTGCGGCGCACGCGGCCGTCACGCATCAGGCGCGCGGCGACGTCGAGGACGGTGTCGGCGCCGATGGCGAAGCACAGTCCCTGGGCGCGCCCGATCATGGCGGTATTGATGCCGACCACGCGCCCGCGGCCATCGACGAGGGCGCCGCCGGAGTTGCCGGGATTGAGCGGGGCGTCGGTCTGCACCACGCTGTCGATCAGGCGACCGTTGGGCGAGCGCAGCGTCCGGCCGAGCGCGCTGACGATGCCCGCGGTGACCGTGGCCTGAAAGCCAAGCGGATTGCCGATCGCCACTACCAGCTGCCCGACTCGAAGGCGCGATGAACGGCCGAACGCGGCGGTGGTGGGACCGTCGGCGTCTACCCGCAGCACGGCCAGGTCCGTAGCCGGGTCGTCGCCGACCAGCCGCGCCTGCGACGTTCTTCCATCGGTGAGGCGCACCGAAAGCCGGCTCGCGCCCGACACCACGTGGCTGTTGGTGACCAGATAGCCGTCCGGCGCGAACACCACGCCCGATCCTGTACCCGAACGGCCGTTTACCTGTTCGGCGGATATGTGAACGACGGCGGGACCGACGGTCTCGAATGCGTGGGCGACCTGGGCGGAATAGGGATCGAGCGGTTCTTCGAACCCGTCAGCGATATCGTAAGCCATGGGCCGCGTAGGTGGGTGCGTCCAAGGCGCGGTGCAAGGTTTGCGGAGTCGCAACCGCTGACGTCAATCGGCGACGCTGCGCCTACCGGCCGGACAGCACGAAGGTGTTGCCGTCGGGGTCCTTGAACTTCGCGAACGTTCCCCAGGGCTGCTTCTCCGGCGGTCCCTCGAACTCCACGCCGTTCGCGCGCATCCGGTCGTAGGTATAGTCGACATCGTCGCATCCGAACGAGCCGTTGAAGAAGGTCCCGATGCGGCCGTCGTGGCCTTCCGGCGTGAAGAGGACGACTCCCGTCTCCGCGCCCGGAATCGAAAGCTCGATCCAGCGCTGGCCGTTCCCCATCGGCTGATCGGTGGCGACGCGGAAACCGACCTTCTCGGTCCAGAACGCCAGGGCCTTCTCCTGATCCCGCGTCGGGATGCTGGCGAATTTCAATTGCTTGATCATGGCTTCACCTCGGAGCCGCATACTAGACCAGTTGGCGAGGAACCATGAAGCAACTATTGCTATAGCAATGAAGCGCCAACCGCTTGTTCTGGACCCCTATGTGCTCGACACGCTGATGGCCGATCTCGTAGGCCATGATCACCGCCCGTCGGCTTTTCTGGTGTATCTCGCCATCGTCGCGGCTGCCGGGGACGGACGCGCCGCACTCAGCCATGCGGCGCTCGCCGAGCGGACCGGCCTCTCGAAACGCACGGCGCAAACAGCCGTCGCCGTCCTCTTGCGCCGCGGGTTGATCGAATGCCTTCGAAGCGGGATAACCGAGACGCCGCAGTACCGCGCGCTCTCACCATGGCGCCGAGCGAGCGCCGGGTGACCATAGGCGAACCGGATCAGTAGCGGTAGTGATCGGGCTTGAAAGGTCCCTGGGACGGCACGCCGATATAGGCGGCCTGTTCGTCGGACAAGGTGGTGAGTTTGGCGCCCAGCTTTTCCAGGTGCAGCATCGCCACCTTTTCGTCGAGATGCTTGGGCAGGGTGTAGACCTTGGTCTCGTAGGCCGCGGCGTTGGCCCAAAGCTCGATCTGGGCCAGGGTCTGGTTGGTGAAGCTGGCGCTCATCACGAAGCTGGGGTGGCCTGTGGCGTTGCCCAGGTTCACCAGGCGGCCCTCGGAGAGGATGATCAGCTTCTTGCCGTCCGGAAACTCGACGTGGTGCACCTGCGGCTTGATCTCGTCCCAGCGATAATTGCGCAGCGCCGCGATCTGGATCTCGGAATCGAAGTGACCGATGTTGCAGACGATCGCGTTGTTTTTCATCCCGCGCATGTGATCGACCGTGATCACATCCTTGTTGCCGGTCGCGGTCACGAAGATGTCAGAGGTCTTCAGCGTGTCCTCGATGGGGAGGACCTGGTAGCCCTCCATCGCCGCCTGAAGGGCGCAGATCGGATCGATTTCGGTGACGATCACCCGGGCGCCGCCCTGGCGCAGCGAGGCGGCCGAGCCCTTGCCGACGTCGCCATAGCCGCACACGACCGCGACCTTGCCGGCGAGCATGACGTCGGTGCCGCGGCGGATCGCGTCGACCAGGCTCTCGCGGCAACCATAGAGGTTGTCGAACTTCGACTTGGTGACACTGTCGTTGACGTTGATCGCGGGAAACGGCAGTTCGCCGCGTTCGGCCATCTGATAGAGGCGGTGGACGCCCGTGGTAGTCTCTTCGGAGACACCCTTGATGGCGTCGCGGATCGCCGAATAGAAGCCGGGCTTCTCCTTCAGGTACCGCTTCATGGTGGCGTAGAGCGCCTCTTCTTCCTCGTTCTCCGGCTTGTCGAGGACGCTCGGGTCCTTCTCGGCCTTGGGGCCCAGCACGCAGAGCAGGGTGGCGTCGCCGCCGTCGTCGAGGATCAGGTTGGGATAGCCGCCGTCCGACCATTCGAAGATCTTGTGGGCGTAGTCCCAGTACTCCATCAGGGTCTCGCCCTTGGTCGCGAAGACCGGCGTGCCCTTGGCGGCGATGGCCGCGGCGGCGTGGTCCTGGGTCGAGAAGATGTTGCAGGACGCCCAGCGCACGTCGGCGCCCAGGGCCTGGAGGGTCTCGATCAGCACCCCGGTCTGGATGGTCATGTGCAGGGAGCCGGCGATCCGCGCGCCCTTCAGCGGCTGGTCCTTGCCGAACTCGGCGCGCACGGCCATCAGGCCCGGCATCTCGGTTTCGGCGATGTCGAGTTCCTTGCGGCCGAAGTCGGCGAGCGTGATGTCCCTGACGATGTAGTCGGTCATGTCTGTCCTCTGGCTGTGCTTGGCCGCGAAAGTGGGGGGCCGCGAAAGTGCGGGGGCCGCGAAAGTGTGGGGGCCCCGAGTTGGGGGCCGCGAGATGGGATTGGCGGCTCTATAGCGGCGCGCCGGAACCCACGCAACAAATCATATAACGATTTCTTTATGTGATTCTTAACCCCAGAACGGGTCGGCGGCCTGGAGGCGGTCCAGCGCCCTGGACGCCGCCGCGATCAGCTGGGGCTTGGCGGCGGCCTTCAGCCCGACCAGTTCGCCGGCCGCAAAGGCGGCGTCCGAGGGCAGCGCCAACGCGGAGATCAGCGGCTCGGCGGTGACCAGGTCGTTGAGCGACCCCAGGACCTCCTGCAGCTCCCTGAGATGACGCAGATAGCGGTGGACGGGCTTTTCGCGGTGCAGGCTCGCGAAGGCCTCACAGGCGTACCGCAGCTTCTTGGCCTCGATCCGCAGGTGGTGGCGGGCGATGTCGTCCCCGCCGTCTGCGTCGCGGCCGCGCTTGCCGAGCTTCTTCAGGTGGCTCTTAAGGGCGCCCTTCGAAAAGGGCGTGATCGGCTTGTCCGCACCATCGGCGAGACGCCAGTCGCCGGTCTCCACCCACGCGGCCGTATCGATCATCAGGGCCCGAAACCGCTCGGAGGCGCAGGCCTCCGACGCGTGGGCCCAGGCCGCCTCGCGGGCGGTGTCGAGGGCGGCGCGCAGGCGGTCCAATCCGGCCGGAGGCGCCTGTCCCGTCTCGGCGGGCGCCAGGGTCTCTTCGGCGAAGGAATCGAGGCCGCGCGCCCGGCCGCAGGTCCCGGCCAGCCCTTTGAGATCGGTCTTGACGGTCTCCAGCCCCTCGCCCGCCAGCACGGCCTTAAAGGTGGAGAGCGCGCTTCGCAGGCGCCGCACGCCGACCCGCAGCTGGTGGACTGCCTGAGGCCCCGAGGTCTCTGGCCTCGAGGTCTCTGGCGGGGGCGCGGCGCGCAGCACCGCTGCGTTGGCGGCGATCTGGGCCAGGGCCTTGCGGGCGATCGCCTGGAAGGCCTCGCCCACAGTGGCGTCGGCCGCCAGCTCCACCTTGCCACCCTTCAGCGCCTCCGGATCGGCGCCCGCCACCAACGCCTGACCTCGGGCGGCCTTGCTGTCGAAGGCGAGGTAAAGGGGCGCGGTCGCCGAAAGCTCGCGGGCGAGCGCGAACAGGGTCGCCGGCGGGCCGGATTTCAGCTCCAGCTCGACCTCGCAGATCGGCCGCCTGTGTTCGCCGCCGGAAACCTCGCCCTGGTCCAGCGCCATCTCGATCTCGGCGTCGCGATAGCGGAATGTCCGCTGACGGCGGCTGACCCGGACGTTGAAGGCGGGGCGCAGGCTCGCGCCCTGCGGCAACATC
>JBBRAV010000049.1:0-32049 GCA_038206535.1 Caulobacterales bacterium | reverse complement strand
CGCGCTTCGAGTCTTATCAGCGCGGTAATCATCTGCAGGTTGTTCTTCACGCGGTGCTGTAGCTCGCGCAGCAGCAGATCCTGTTCGCGAAGACGCTGCTCGAGTTCGCCGCCATCGACATCCCCGCGCCGTCCGGCATCCGCCAGCGCGATGAGCCGAAAAACGGGCCTGCCGCCATCATCCAGAATGATGTTCGACCAAGCATCCACTTTGCGAACGACATCGTCGTTCTCGATCATGAATGAACCGACATAATCCTGCTCGTCCGCAATGGCTTCGCTGAGCCGGCGTTCGTCCCCCTCAGCCGACGCTTCTCCGCGCAGAAAGCCCCAGGATTTCCCCTCCACGTCCGCCGCGGCGCGTCCGCAAAGGTGTTCAAACTCCATGTTCACATACACGATGCTTTCGGCTGCATCCTCGCCGCCCAGCTCGGACACCGCGATCGCAATCGGGATGTGGTCGAGGAACTGCTTGAAATGCTCGCTCTCCAGCGCTCCGGCCAGGTCGGCTGTGTCGAGGATTTGGTTCAGCGCCTTGTCGTTGCCGTCTTCGCCGACAGTCATGAAGGTACCCCACTCCGAAGCCCCGGCGGCCGGCTCAACGCCAGACGGCGCTCGAACCTCGCCTACGGCCGAGGCTCCTAGCCTATATCCAGCGGGATATCATCAGCCTGCTTGTGAGTCCGGAGGCCGCCCAGGGTTTTTGGCGCGCGCCGCGATAACGCCCGACGGATTGAGCATGGAGCCTGTGGCGCAGGAACGAGCCTCGACAACAGCCGGGTCGCCCTTGATCACCTTCCACACGGTCGCCACCCCCTCCCGCTGAAGGGAGATGTCGACGGCGCGATCTCCGATCCGCAGGCCTTCCAACACAATATCGGGCATCCACTCGGGCAGGAACGGGTCGATGTACAGTTTTCCGCCGGGAGCATCCGGCTGAAGTCCCAAAAGGGCTTGAAGCAGCGAAAAGCAGGACCCCGCAGCCCATGCCTGAGGGACGTTGGCGCCCCGATACTGGACCGGAAACGCCAGCGGGGAGCGCTGAAGGCCGGCGTACAGTTCCGGCATCCTGTGCTGCATGAAGAAGCTCGCGGCCTCGCTGACGTCCCGCGCGATCATCGCGGCTTCCCGGGCAAGGCCATAGCGGCGGAAGCCCAGCGCGATCAATCCGTTGTCATGTGGCCACACGGAACCGCACTGATAGGAATGGGGATCATAGGCGGGATGTTCGTCAGACAGAGTGCGAATACCCCATCCGCTCCACATGTCCGGCGCCATCAGTCGCCGAGCGACGGCTCGAGCGCGTTCGGGCGGCACGATCCCCGACCAGAGGCAATGACCGGGGTTGGAAGCGACCGACCAAACCGGTTTCTTGTCGCCGTCGAGAGCAAACGCGTAGAAACCCCGCTCCTCGTCCCAGAATGTGTCGTTGAACTGTGCGAAAAGTTTATCGGCCTTGGCGCGAAGCCGCGCCGCGCGGTCCGGGGCGCCGCGGGCGTCATAGATGTCCGCCATCCTCACCCAGCTGTCGTAGACGTATCCTTGCAATTCACAAAGCGCCTTGGGACCATTCACGAACGTGCCGTCGACATTCACCAGAGCCTCGCCTGAATCTTTCCAGCCCTGATTTTCGTATCCCGCCGATGAGCGCGTCTGGTATTCCTGAAAGCCGTCTCCGTCGCGGTCACCGTACTCATCGATCCAAGACAGGCATCGTTCGGCCGTGTCCATATGCCGGTCCAGCAGAGATGCATCGCCGGTCCAACGCCAAGCATTGTGCAATACGATCAGATAGAGCGGGGTGGCGTCGGCCGTGCCGTAATAGGGCGTGTGAGGGATCAGCTTGAAGTGAGCGAGCTCGCCGGTTCTCAGCTCATGCATGATTTTGCCGGGCTCGGCATCCCGATAGTCGTCACGTGTACGTGCCTGGTAACGGGCAAGGACGTCCAACGAGCCGCGGGCGAAATCCGGATAAATAGGACCATTTTGCAGTGAGACGATCAGGCTGTCACGGCCAAACAGGCCCACGAACCAGGGAACGCCGGCCGCCGGGACGAACTCCAGTTGGTCCGTTCCGTTGATCGGCAGGCGCAGGGCAGACATGTCTTCGATCGCTTGCCTGTAAAAGCGATAGAATTCCTCGTTGCTTGTGGTGATCTTAAGCGTCTCCTCACGCCAGCCTTCGTGGTGCTCGGCGGCGTCCGTCGCCAGTCGTTCATGCACGCAATGGTTCGGCACGCGCCCGGTGCGGCCATCCGCTCCGAATTGATAGAGGAGGCAGGTATGCCAAGCCTGCCGCGGTTCCAGTCTGATCTCGAAGCTGATGCGCCCGTTGGCGTAGACGGGCGGGCTAGAGCAACCCTTCGCCTGAATTGCGATGTCGCGCCGAAAGTCCTGGTTGACGTAGGTTGTCCGCAAGCGCGCGTGACTTTGAGACCATTCCGTAGTGATCTGGCCCCGACGGACAATGTCACCGGATTTCACCTCGAACAGATCGGCAAAATCACTTCGAATGGCGATTTCCAAATTGAACTGTACGGTTTTGGATCCGTGGTTCACCAAATCCAGGTCTTCATGCAGGCCGTCTGTCAGACAGCGGCCGATCTCCAAGCCGATGCTTCCGGCCGGGATGGCGCCAGTCTGGGTGGCGATTGCACGGTTAATCAGGAACATCTTGGATACACAGTGGGTGATGTTGCCTGAATTAAGCAGGTCCCATGATTCTCCGTCGGCAAAAAGCTGCCAACTGGAAATAAGACGAGTATCCAGGTCGTAGAGTCCTTTGTCGGTCGGCCAGCCGATCTGGCCGTCCTGCTCTGTCACCAAGACACTGTGGCCGTGATTGATCGTCAATCGGGGAGGACCGACGGTGATTTCGAGCGGCATGATTCAGCTGCGCCTTGTCTTCGAACGCCGGTGGCCGCCGTTCACATTTGCCTCGATCGCATCGATTTGCGCCGCGACTGGCTGGTCGATATCGATAGTAATGACCGGCTCATCGTCGGCAGGCGTCTCGAGTGTGGCCAATTGCGACGCCAGTAACGACTGTGGCATGAAATGCCCACGCCGGCTCGCCAGTCGCGCCTTGAGGACAGCCTCCTTACCCTCCAAAAACACGAAAGCCACTTGCGGGCGACCGTCTATAAGGTAGCGACGGTCGGCTCGCCTGAGCGCTGAGCATGTTATCACACCCCGTATGCCGCCACGATTCCAGCCATCGATCCATGCGGCGACGGCGGCGAGCCAGGGTGCTCGATCAGCGTCGGTCAAGGGGTTCCCGTTGCGCATCTTGGAGATGTTTGCCGCGGGATGCAATTCGTCGCCTTCCTTGAAGGTCCAGCCGAGCCGCCGGGAGAGCTCGATTCCGACCGTGGTCTTGCCCGAACCGGACACGCCCATGATCACCAGCACCGTTGGCTTCATTTACAAACGAGCCAAGACCGTGCGTCCGAAGGCGGTCAACGCCTCGGCCGCCGCCGTCGCGGCAGACCGAGCCGCCGGACGAACAGAAAATTCGCCGGCTTGTTGCGAAGTCTGACAGGTGATCGACGGCGGTCCCATGGCGGACGTTGCCTTCCTGGCGTCACATTTCCGCAATGCACTCGTGCCCTCAGTGTTGTTCGATATGACCGCCAAAACCAAAGCGCATGGCGGAGAGCAACTTCTCTCCGAATGTATGGTCCTGGCGGGAGCGGAAACGCGCGTAAAGAGCCGCGGTCAGCACATCCGCGGGCGCCCCTTGCTCAATCGCTGCCTCAACCGTCCATCGACCCTCTCCGCTGTCGGCGACAGCGCCGGTGAACTCGCCGAGCGCCGCGTCCTTGGCAAGCGCCTGGGCCGCAAGGTCGAGCAGCCAGGACGATACTACGCTGCCGCGTCGCCAAACCTCGGCTATATCGGGAAGATTGAGATCGAAGCGTTCCGCCTGGGGAAGCGCTTTGGATGATTTTGATCTCAGGATGTCAAATCCCTCGGCATAGGCCTGCATCAGCCCATACTCGATGCCGTTATGCACCATTTTTACGAAGTGACCGGCGCCAGGCGGGCCGGCGTGAATATAGCCGTCCTCTGCTCTTGGGTCGGCGCCTTCGGCGCGGTTGGTCCTGCTGATCGAACCGGCTCCCGGCGCAAGCGTCCGCAAAAGTGGGTCGAGGGATTGCACGATGTCTCTCTCCCCCCCTACCATCATGCAGTAGCCGCGCTCGAGCCCCCACACCCCGCCCGAAGTGCCCACATCGACGTAGTGCAGACCGGCAGGTTCAAGTATTTTTGCCCGACGGATATCGTCCTTATAGAAGGTATTTCCCCCATCGATCACGGTATCGCCGGCCTGGAGGCGCCCCGCCAGATCGTTGATCGCGCCCTCCGTAGCCTGTCCGGCGGGCAGCATGACCCACACTACCCGGGGCGTCGCCAGCTTGCCGACCAGATCTTCGATTCCTGCGGCCCCGGTTGCGCCGTCCGCCACCAACTTGGCAACGGCGGCGTGGTCTCGGTCATAGGCCACGCAGGCATGGCCGCCTCGCATCGCGCGGCGGGCGATGTTGCCGCCCATGCGGCCGAGGCCGATCAAACCAAATTGCATGTGACTCTTCTCGTTCGATGCGGAGTTGTTCGAAAAGGGCGGCGGCACGCGGCGGATAGATCGAAGTGCGCCACTCGCAGAGGCCGCGCTACATTGCTTCAACCGACAGCGCAACCGGGAGTTCCACGAACGGCGCGCCTCCATGCAACTTCCTCTTTGCGCAGCCGTTTCGCAAAACGCTGGGGCCGCCGCATCGTGCGCGCCGGAGAGACACGTTCATGCCCCTTCGGCTGATACAGGTATCTGACATCCATTTTGGCTCGGAGCACGCCGGGGCGGTTGAAGCCGCAGCGGATTACATACGAAACACGCCTTTCGAACTATTGTTGATGACGGGCGACATCACTCAACTGGGTCATCACGCAGAGTTTGACGCGGCCAAGGCGTGGCTTGCCGATCTTCCCCGCCCTCAGCTGGCCACGCCCGGCAACCACGACACCCCCTGGTTCGGGATCGTTGAGCGCGCCACGGCGCCGTTCAGGCGTTACCAGCGGGCGATCGGGCCCACCGAAGCTCAGTTCACACGTCCCGGCCTGACGGTATGGTCGCTGAATAGCGCAAGGGGCTGGCAGGTGCGCCTCAACTGGTCAAAAGGGGAGGTCAATCGCCAGCAGACACATCGCGCGGTTCGCCACCTCCGATCAGCGCCGTCGGACGCTGCCCGTATTGTCATTTGCCATCATCCGCTAACGGAAGTTCCAGGCGAACCGATCACGTCTCGCGTTCGCGGAGGCCGTCGCGCGGCCAGAAAATTTGCAGAAACCGGTGTCGATATGGTGGTTACTGGCCACTTGCACCAAGCGTTCGTCCATGCGCTGCCGTTTGGTGACGGCATGAGCTATGCGGTCGGGGCCAGCACGCTTTCCCGCCGCGAGCGCGGCGCCCCGCCTGGCTTCAACGTCATCGAGATCGACGGCGAACGACTGACCGTCTCGGCGATGGCCTGGACGGGAGGAGAGTTGAAAACCGATCAGATATGGCGCGTCCCGCTCCGTCCGCGGCCAATTCATGAGTCGGCGCGTCTGCCGGCGGGAGACAACCATGCCTGACACGTCGGCCTCACCAGAAGCGCTGCTCAAACAGCGGCTCATCGCGGTTCTTAACACCGGGAGCGGCGGGTGTGACGCATCGGCGGCTGACCGGATGGGTGAAATATTCGCCGCGGCCAAACTGTCGCACGCGGAGGTTGTGAGCGTCCCGCCCGAGCAGATCGAAGCGGCTTTGAAAAGGGCGGCGAGCCTCGCGCAAGTTGTCGTGGTCCTGGGAGGCGATGGCACGATACGTTCGGCGGCGGCGGAGTGCTCCGACGCAGGCAAGCTGCTTGTTCCTCTTCCCGGCGGAACGATGAACATGCTGCCTCACGCCCTTTACGGCTCCAGATCATGGCCCGATGCCCTGGCTGACACCCTGGCCAACCCACAGGTCCGTGACGTCAGCGGGGGAAGAGCCGGGAGCGAGAGGTTTTTCTGTGCGGCGGTGATCGGTGCTCCATCGCTTTGGGCGGACGCGCGGGAGGCTTTGAGGCGGCTGGATCTGGTCGAAGCCACGAAGCGCGCCGGCACCGCCATCCGCCGTCACTCAGACGAGCCGTTGGAATATCGTCTAGGAGATGGACCTCCTGGCAGGGCCGAAGCCATCGCGGTGATTTGCCCTCTGGTCTCCCGCGCCATGAACAGCGACGAGCCTTCGCTCGAGGCTGCCGCCATAGAACCTGTCGTCGCATCCGCGTTGTTCCGGCTGGCTTTTCACGCCATCTTTGATGATTGGCGCAATGACCCCGGCGTCTCCCTCGCCAAAGTCACCCACGTTGAAGTCAAAGGCCATGGCCGGGTGCCGGTGATCCTGGACGGTGAAAGTGTCCGCATGGGGCGCACGGTGCATGTCGAATTCGTCCCCTTGGCCTTTCGCGCATTGGCGCCCCCCCAGGCGGCCACCTGAGCTGGCGGCGCCGTTGCGTCTGATCGGTGGTTTCCTTGCCGATTGATAGTGTGGCACGGCGGGACTTTGCACCGGGCCGCGTGGTCTGTCATACCGTGATCTCGCTGCTCGACAGCGCTTTCGAGGCCCGAGTATGACGGACGCGCCCCGCCGACGAGTTCTTATCGTGGAAGACGAGTTGTTGATCGCCATGCTGGTCGAGCAGATGGTGGAAGACTTGGGCTACGCCGCTGTGGGACCCGCGCCGACGGTGGATGAAGCTCTTACCCTGATTGACCGCGAAACTCTTGATTGTGCGGTCCTGGACATGAACCTCGGCCACGGAGTTTCGTCGGCGCCAGTCGCCAGCGCCTTGAGGGCAAAAGGCGTCCCTTTCCTTTTCGCCAGCGGATACGGTTCCAACGGCGGCATGGAGAACCTAAGCGCCGCACCGGTGCTCAATAAGCCGTTCCTCACTCATGACCTGGAGCGCGCTCTTCGCAGCATCTTGCCCTGATGGCGAACGTGTCCGCCGGCGCCGACCAGCCACGCGGACCTGATGGTCGATCCTGGCGCTCACAGCAGCGATTCGCAAATGCGGCGCGAGGCTTTAGGATTTCTTCGCCAGCGCATGTCCACTATAGCGCCATTTCAAGACCAGTACGGCGCCCGACAATACGAGGGCGCTAGCGTTAGAGGCCGCGATCGGCCAAGCCTGCAGGCGTAGGCCGTAAATGACCCAGAGCGTAAAGCACGTCACCGTAAACGCGTAAGTGCGCAGCGAAACACCGGACACATCCTTTGTCTGGATCATCTTAACGATTTGCGGCACGAAGCTGCCCACGGAAAATATGGCGGCGGCTACTCCGATTAGATTGGTGATCAACTTGCCGTCCACACGTTGCTCCTCTGCGTCCAAGCCCTCCGTCAGGCGGCTGCGCGATCGGGCCGCCGGCGTGCGCTCCTGGCAAAACGAACAGGAGGTGATTGCCGCACACGATGGGGCCCGAGACGCCCGCCAAATGGTCGGGACACGTTCGGGTTCCTTCCGACTGCCGCTAGAGCGATCGGCAACGGTCTTGGGCTCACGACCCCATGGTAGCGAACATTCCCACGGCGGCGAGCGCCATGACCAAAGTGGCCACCCATCCGACCGCTTTGAGGCCGACGGGCAACTTGAACTCACCCATGGCGGCCTTGTGACTCGCCAGATGCATGATGAGCGCCATTATCGGAACCGAAGCCACGCCGTTAATAACCGCGCTCCAGAACAAAGCCTTCACAGGATCGATGAAATGAAGGAAATTCAAGGCGCCACCGATGATCATAGCGGCAGCGATGGCCCCATAGAATGCCTTCGCGCGATTGAGTTTTCGCGCCAGACCGACGTGCCAGCCGAACGTTTCACCGAGTGCGAAACCGGCGGAACCGGCGAGAACCGGCAATGCCAGAAGGCCGGTGCCGACAATCCCGAGCGCGAATATCACCGTGCAAAACGGACCTGCAATCGGCTTGAGCGCCTTGGCGGCATCCGCCGAGGTCTGGATGTTGGTAATTCCGTGGGCATTGAGCGTGGCCGCGGTTGTCCACAGAATGAACATGGCGATAACGGCGGAGAATCCCATTCCGATGTAGGTATCCCATCTTATCCGGTGGAATTCGGCCGGCGCCTGCTCCGGCGCCCGTTCCAGGGGACGGGCCTTAGGACGTTCTCGGACCTCTTCGACCTCCTCCTCGGCCTGCCAGAAGAACAGGTACGGGCTGATCGTCGTTCCAAGGATGGCCACGACCACTGTCAGGTACCCTGGGGCAAAGGTGATGTGCGGCACGACCAAATGATACGCCACCTTCTCCCACGGCATGTGCACCACCAGTGCGACACCGACATAAGCGAAAAGCGACATGGTCAGCCACTTGAGCACAGAAACGTAGCGTGCGTACCTGACGAACACCTCGAGCAGAACTGACGCTATGCCAAACAGCGTGACGTAAACCAGTGTCGGCCCTCCGATCACAAGATTAAGGGCCGCCCCCATTGCTCCTAGATCAGCGCCGAGATTAATAGTATTGGC
This sequence comes from Caulobacterales bacterium, assembly GCA_038206535.1. Lineage (GTDB taxonomy): Bacteria > Pseudomonadota > Alphaproteobacteria > Caulobacterales > Caulobacteraceae > Acaudatibacter. Next base: position 23,476 of record JBBRAV010000049.1, on the reverse strand, counting down.
GACAACTAACAGGGTTACGAGACTATATACGATCCAGCGGGGATAGTGTCTCTTTAAGTTACCCGCAATCCCGCGCCCGGTGACTCGCCCCACCCTGGCGCTGATCTCCTGGATGGCGCACATGAGCGGCCAGCTGAACAGCAGCGTCCAACCAAGGTCGTAACCAAACTGCGCGCCGGCTTGAGAGTAGGTGGCGATCCCGCTGGGATCATCATCGGCGGCGCCGGTGATCAAGCCGGGACCCAAAATCTGCAGCAATTTTGGACGATCCGGCTGTTTTACCTCACCCGGTTTGTCATGCCTGTCGTCGGCCGGCGTTTCTGCGCTCATCGTGAGCCCCCACAAAGAGCATGATAAACGCTCGGCCCAAGGAATTGCTCCGCCTTTGAAAAGACACCTAAAACCGCTCTTCGCCTATGAGCCGACACAGTGCCGGGTGAAAGACTTGAGGCCCTTGGGCAGGGGCGGGCGCGGAACTCCGGCCCTGATCGATCGTTTGGTCGCTGTCGTCACACCACAGGAGATATCGTTATGAGCGAGAATCGTATCGAAGGCGCGGTAAAAAAAGCCACGGGCGCCGCCAAGGAAGCAGCGGGCAAGGCTGTTGGCGACACCCGCCTGGAAGGCGAAGGCGCTGCTGAAAAAGCCGTCGGAACCGTGCAGAACAAGGTTGGAAAAGCGCAGGACAAGGTCGGCGACGCTATTAAACGCTAGGGAACCGTACCGTTAAACGCTAGGGAACCGTACCGTTCATCGCGCCTGACGCGCGTTGCCGCCGAACAGAAGCGGCAACGCGCAAAGGTGGATGGATCGCCGCGTCAGGCGCCCCGATCCTTACGCCCGGGATGAAAGAACAACGCCTGGCCGATTGAAGCCTTCACCGTTTCCGGTTGGAAGGGCTTCGTGATCAAGAACGTCGGTTCCGGCCGCTCTCCGGTCAGGAGACGCTCAGGAAAAGCAGTGATAAAGATAACCGGCACGTCCAGGATAGCCAATATGTCCTTGACTGCATCTATCCCAGACGAGCCGTCCGCCAGCTGAATATCAGCCAGGACCAGTCCAGGTTTCGAGTCCCTGATCACATTGATGGCCTCGGCCCTCGTGGCCGCGATTCCGATCACATCGTGACCCAACTCTTTTACCAATGCCTCGATATCAGCGGCAATGATCGATTCATCTTCAATAATGAGAACATCGGTGGCCAATTCGGCATCGATCTCCCGCTGAGCGTCCGATATCAACGTCGCGATCTCGTCGAACGAAACGCCGAGGATCTGAGCGGTTTCGTCGGGGGTGAAGCCCTCAACGGCAGTAAGCAGGAAGGCTTGGCGCGAGGGGGGTGCGATGCGCATAAGGCGCTGTGGGGCATCACGGCCGCCCGCAATGAGCTCATCATCCTGCAGTGATTCAAGTCGGGCGCCGGATGAGCACCAAATCGCGTGGAACACCTGGTATAGCGCAACGCGCGGCGACACCGTATCGTCGAGCGATTGTTCCCCAGCGGCAAGAGCTTCGAGCGCCACCCGCACATACTGATCGCCAGTCGCTTGATCCCCGGTCAGCGCGCGGGCGTAGCGGCGCACATACGGCAGATGCGGCGCCAGTTTCGTCAAAAGGCCCATGACCACTCCATCAACTTGTCTGCAGGCGGCCACTTAATGGCGCGCGGGTGGTACCGCAACTGCACGGCGCTGACTATTAAAACTCGAGTTTGGCGACGCCGCCGTACTCCTTCCGATCCCCTGCGCACGCCTAGGGCTCGTTGGCAAGGCGCGGCGATTTCAACTGCCCGGAACTCAAACCGGGTCTGCGCATTGAGTGGTCTCGCGTCGTAGGGCGCTGATAGGAGTATGGGGGGCGGTTGGCCAAGCGCCTTCGCCATTTGTGTCGTTGGATGATGGCCATGAAAAAAAAATCGCCGGCAGCCGCCGATCTCGATGAAGCGAGGCTGCGGCAACAGGCACTGGGAACGAAGCTACGGCAAATGTTTGACGCAGTGGTCAACGAGCCCGTGCCCGACGACTTCCTTGAAATCCTTCGTCGGGCTGACGAAGACAAGCCGGAGAAGGAGCGATGAACGCTCCCACACGTGTGGAAACGAACGGCGATCTGGCGGAAGCGGATCGCCGTGACAAGGCGTTCCGCGGCGAACTCGTGGCGTTGATCCCGCATCTGCGAGCCTTCGCTCGCTCGCTGACGGGAGAACCGACGTCCGCGGACGATCTGGCGCAGGACACCATGATGAAGGCTTGGGACGCTCGAGCGAGTTTCGAAATGGGCACGAACATGAAGGCCTGGACTTTCATGATTTTGCGCAATCAGTTCTACTCTGAAAAGAGGCGTTCGTGGCGGCAGAGCCAGTTAGACCAGGAAGCGGCGGAGCGGACGCTCATGGCGGTCGACGACCCGTCATCGCCTGTCGCCTTGAACGAACTTCGTTTGGGTTTGGCTATGCTGCCGTCGGAACAGCGAGAGTCTTTGGTCCTGGTGGGCGCGGGAGGCTTCTCCTACGAAGAGGCGGCGGCAATCTGCGAGTGTGCGGTTGGTACAGTTAAGAGTCGCGTGAGCCGAGCGCGACGCGCTCTGCAGGCCATCTTGGATTCCGGAGCTTACGATCGCGACGGCGCCTCGGCCAGCGAGGCGATGGGCGCGATCGTAGCTCAAGCCGAGCGTCTAAGCGGCCTAAAATGACCCGAGCAGACCGCCGCCATCGATGGCGTGCGGCGAGCGTTCGAGTCAGGCTGGGTCTCGCGCTTGGACTGGCGCTTCTGCCCGTACTGGTATTGAGCGGCCTGCAATCAGCGCTCGTTTTTCAACGCGACGCCAACGAGAAACGCGAGGTTCTCGTCGCCGCCGCCTCCCGAAGCGCGTCCGCGACCAAGCTTCGGATCGGGGAAACTCAGGCTCTGTTGCGTGGTCTGAGCCCCAGCTCCGACGGCTATGGCTGCGTGTCGCGATTGGCGGAAATCAGGGACCGAGACCCCGGCTATGCCAACATCATCCGCTTCAACAGCAAGGGCTGGGTGACGTGTTCGGCCTTGCCGGCCCCCGTCGATTCCAAGCGCACCTCCTCGACGTGGTTCAGCGCGCTCGCCGAGGGTGACCGCGCCACCGTCTCAGGCGACCCCAATTCGCAGTACGCGCCCGCACCGGCCTTGCTGGCCAGCGTGCGGGTCGACGACAGCGGCGATCAGTTCGCCGGCGTCCTGACAGCGGTGATCAGCATGACGAGCCTCTTGCCGCAAAAGGCGAGTCTCTCAATTCCAAAAGAGTTTGAACTCGCGCTCGCCGACAGCGACGGACGTTTTATCTCGACGGCCGCTGCGAACCTATTTCCCGCTCGTCTGAACGGCTGGCTATCAGGGCCACGGAGCGGAGGCGGCGCAATCTGGCTCGCGACCGCGCGAGACGGAGAGTCCCGGTTGTTCACGGCGACGCCGGTTCTGGGACGGCAGGTGTACCTGGTGCTATCCGCCCCATCCGAAGGCCTGTTTTCCTGGGCGCGGCTGAACCCAATTTCAGCCTTTTTGTTACCCATCCTCGCGTTTGCCCTGGCCCTTGCCGCGGTTTGGTGGGTGGCGGAGCGCGAGGTCGTTCGCTGGATCGTCTATCTTCGCCGGATCGCAGCCCTTTATGCACGGGGACGCTATAGCGTCCGCCCCTTGAGAGCGGTGGCCGCCCCGGCGGAAATCCGCGATCTGGCCGATGCCTTCGACGCAATGGCCTCGACCATTGCCGCTCGAGACACGGCTCTCAAGGAAAATCTGGTCGCAAAAGACGATCTCATGCGAGAAATTCATCATAGAGTGAAGAATAACCTCCAAGTTATTTCATCTCTGTTAAATATTCAGCAACGTCTTATGGTGGATCCGGCCGCCATATCTGCCATAAATGATACGAGACAGCGCATTATTGCTCTTGGATTAATTTACAGGACGTTATACGAAGGCCCAAGTCTTAAGCAGGCGGATTTCAAGTCGTTCCTGGGCGACCTCGTTGGTCAGCTGTTACTGGATTACAAAGGGCGTGATCACTCTATACGAACGGTACTCAACGTCGACGCGCTCGTCGTCGACCCTGACCGCTTGGCGCCACTTGCGTTGTTTATTGTAGAAACCATCAACAATTCCTGTAAGCACGACTTTCATGGAGTCGAGGGTTTGATTTCGATTACATTCCACGTTCACGAGGGCGGCGCCGAACTCATCGTCGCCGATACCGGTACGCGCGTCGAGGCTGACGATGACGGGCGAACGATGATGGCGGTATTCGCCCGGCAATTGGGCGGCGTTCTGTCTGATGCATCCAACCAGGGCGGCCCCGCCGAAGTGCGGTTGACATTTCCTTTGCGGACACTGCCGACCCAGCCGGCTGCGCCTCGGTGAGAACGACGTGTGCGTCTCCCAAGACCCCGCACGGGATGCGATGTAATCTCGACGAACATGTGACGGGAGCATTCCTTAATTCATCGGAGCGCATCGAGGAGGCGCCGCAACCCTATCGGCCGATGGTTTTGGGTGAACCGAATATGGGCGCCGAGCGACTCGCAGTCGACATTGGCCGGAATGCGCGGAACCAATTTGGCGTCAGGCGCCTCTCTCACACGTGAACGCGCACAAGGAGTCCAGTCGTGAAAATAGCTCAGGTCGCACCTCTATATGAAGCTGTTCCCCCGAAACTGTACGGCGGCACCGAGCGGGTCGTCGCCCATCTGTGCGACGCCCTGGTCGACTTGGGTCATGAGGTGACCCTGTTTTCGAGCGCAGACGCCCGCACCCGGGCCGAGCTAGTCCCTGTACGCGATCAGGCCATCCGACTCGATGATGCTCCGCTGAAGTCCGATCTGGCCGCTCACCTGACAATGTTGAGCGAGCTGAGCCGCCAGCAGGACCGTTTCGACATCATCCATTTTCATGTCGATATGATCCATTTTCCCATGTTCGAGTCGATCGCGTCGCGCACGGTGACCACTCTCCATGGGCGCCTTGACATTAAGGATCTGTCGGAAGTTTACCGCCGGTGGCCCAAATACCCGTTGGTTTCGATTTCCAATGCTCAGCGGGCGGCGCTCCCGTTCGCGAACTGGGCGGGGACGGTTTATCATGGGTTCCCGGAAGGCCTGTACCGCTTCGAGCCCAAGCCGAGGGGTTACTTGGCCTTCCTGGGGCGGATGTCGCCGGAAAAAGGTCCGGACCGGGCGATCGCCATCGCCAAACGACTGGGAATGCCGCTCAAGATGGCGGCAAAAGTCGACGCGGCCGACAAGGTCTACTTTCAACGGGAGATCGAGCCGCTCCTCGACCATCCCCTGATCGAGTTCGTCGGAGAGATCAATGACCAGGCGAAGTCCGATTTTCTCGGGGGAGCCGAAGCGCTCCTGTTTCCGATCGAGTGGCCGGAGCCGTTTGGTCTTGTCTCCATAGAGGCCATGGCCTGCGGCACTCCGGTAGTAGGGTATCGATATGGCGCGGCTCCCGAAGTGATCGACGAGGGCGTGACCGGTTTTCTGGTTGACGGGGAAGACCAGGCGGTGGAAGCCGTCCGTAAGGCGAAGAACCTGGATCGGCGCGGGGTGCGGCGGGGATTTGACCGGCGGTTTTCCGCGACAGCCATGGCCAGGAGCTATCTCGACCTTTACGCTGAGCGATTGCCACTTCGGTCCACCGCGAGACGGTTTGCGCCGGACGCGGTCGGCGATAAAACCGCGGCGCTGGCCTTGAGCGTTTGAAAACGTGAGATGATGGACGATCAAGGCGGCGCCGGCGATCTTGATACCGGCGATACGGTCACCGCCAATCCCGAACAGTCACTCTCAATGAAGGATGGTGACACGTTCTTGGTTTTCGATCCTTGGGGCGACCTCAGAGGCGGCGCCGACGGGATGTTTTGCGACGATACCCGCATCCTTTCCAGATGGCGACTCTTGGTCGGCGGACGCCGCCCCTCCAAGCTTAGTTTCGCCCTGTCACGCGATAATGCCGTGTTCACTTTCAACGGCGCAAACTTGGCGTTGCCGCCCGTGGGCGGCCGAGCAACTCCGCGCGGCGTCATCCACTTGGAACGGAAACGTTGCCTGCACGAAGGGCGCCTGTTCGAACGCTTGCGCCTGACCAACTTTGGGCTCGACGAGGTGATGTTGCCGATCGCTTTTGAGTATGGCGCGGACTTCCGCGACATGTTCGAGGTCAGAGGCATGCGTCGCGAGATGCGTGGCGCGCTTTCTCCTCCTCGACTGACTGGCCGCGGCGCCGTTTTTGGCTATGTCGGCCTGGACGGGACCCAGCGGAAAGGGTCGGTAAGCTTCTCCGAGCCACCCTGGCGCCACACCGCCAAACGCGCTGACTTCATGTTCGCAGTGGCGCCGGGGGATCAGCTGGATCTCCACATAGAGGCTGGCGCTCCCGAAGCCGAGACACCTACACGGGAACGATTTTCCCATGCCCGGAGCGGTGCGAGCCGGACCCTGAGCGAGATGCGCGACAAGGGCGCCAGCGTTACGGCGTCCGATGGAGCGTTCAACGCCTGGCTCGATCAGTCGAGAGCGGACGTGGCGCTGTTGACGACCAGCCTTCCAACCGGCCCCTATCCCTATGCCGGCATTCCATGGTTCTCGACCCCCTTCGGGCGTGACGGGATCATTTGCGCCTGGCAGATGCTCTGGCTCGATCCATCTTTGGCGAAAGGCGTCTTGAGCTATCTAGCTAGCCGACAGGCAACGGAACGGTCCGACTTCGCGGACGCGGCTCCCGGCAAAATCATGCATGAGACGCGGCTGGGCGAGATGGCGGCCCTCAAAGAGGTCCCTTTTGGCCTTTACTACGGGGGCGTCGACACCACCCCTCTCTTTGTCGCGCTGGCCGGCGCCTATCTCGATCGGACGGGCGATTTGAATCTGATCCGGCGACTTTGGCCCGCTCTTGTCGCCGCGGTTCGTTGGCTCGACGAGGACGGCGACTCCAACGGCGATGGGCTGCTCGACTACCAACGCGCCGCCAAGAGCGGACTGGCCAATCAGGGCTGGAAAGACAGTGTGGATTCCGTGTTCCATGACGACGGCCGCTTCGCCGCCGGCCCCGTAGCCCTGGTAGAAGTGCAGGGCTACGCCTTCGCGGCCTGGCGCGCGATGGCCGTCATGGCGGCACGGCTGGGGGAACCTGGCGCGGCGGCATGGTCGGCGCGCTCCGAGAGGATGCAGGAGACCGTCGAGAGTCGTTTTTGGATGGATGGGCGAGATTTTTATGCTCTGGCGATCGACGGCGCCAGCGAAGTGTGCGGTCCCCTCGCCTCTAACGCCGGTCACCTGCTGTTTGTCGGACTGCCCGCGCCCGACCGCGCCGCCAAGGTCACCAATCACCTCTTGTCGCCGAAGTTCGATAGCGGGTGGGGGATACGGACCCTGGCCGTGGGTGCGGCGCGATTCAATCCGATGTCATATCACAACGGGTCAGTGTGGCCGCACGACACCGCGCTGGCGGTTTTTGGCATGGCTCGCTATGGCGAGCGCGCCGGCGCCGCAAAGTTGCTCTCCGACATGTTCCAGGTCTCAAAGACGTTCGACATGCGCATGCCGGAATTGCTGTGCGGATTTGTGCGCAAGGCGGATGAGCCGCCTGTCGCCTATCCCGTCGCCTGCATGCCGCAGGCGTGGGCCGCGGGTTCGACGTTCATGCTGTTGCAAGCATGTTTGGGTCTGAGCATCGACGCCATTCACCGAGAGGTTCTTCTCGTGCGACCGACGTTGCCTGACGGCGTCGACCACCTTTCCTTAACGGGACTGAAGGTCGCAGGCGCGACGGTCGATATCGATTTTCAGCGCATGGGCGGTCGAATCGCGGCAATTCCTCGACCTGGCGCCGGTCCTTCCGTCGCCGTCGTCATCGACGGTTGACGCCCGTCACCTCCCACCAAGGATCGAAAACAGGCCCCCCGCGTTAAGCGGACGCCGCGCGAGAGGACAGAACTTCATGATATCGACAGCGCGGCGGAATACGCCGGGAGACATGCTGCCGGCTCCCGATAATCCGCACCTCGATCTAATTGCGCTTTTCGCCGATCTCGACGGCACGCTCGCGCCCATCGAGGCTACGCCGCAGGCGGTCGGGCCCAACGCGTCTCGACGCCGCTTGATCGACTCCTTGACCCGCGCCTTGGCGGGACGTTTCGCCGTGGTGAGCGGACGCAGCCTTGCAGATATCGACAGGGTTCTAGAACAGCGCGTCGCGGCGGTTGCCGCCGTTCATGGCCTGGTGCGACGTAACTCCCAACGCGCTCTGGTCGCGACCGAGTTCGATAGCCGCGCCTTGAGCTTAGTGTTCGACGCTATGCGCGCGCTGGCGGCCACTCACAGGGGCCTCATCGTCGAGGACAAAGGCTCCGCGGTGGCTGTGCATTATCGCCTGGCTCCCGAAAACGCGGCGGATTGCCGGGCTCTCGCGCGCGATCTGGCCGATAAGTACGCGCTGGAAATCCAGGAAGGCGACATGGTGGTCGAGCTCAGGGCTCCAGGCCCCGACAAGGGTGGCGCGATCAAGGCGTTTTTGGCGGAGCCTCCCTTCATAGGGCATATGCCGGTGTTCCTGGGCGACGACCTTACCGATGAAAGCGGCTTCGAAGCGGTGCAAGCGCTTGGTGGCTTTGGCGTGATCGTCGGCGATCGACGGCCGACGGCGGCCATGTACGCCCTCGCCGATGTTGCTGCTGTCAGGACCTGGCTGCGGCGGGCCGTGGAGGCATCCTCCCGGTGACGACACAGACCCTCGATTTGGCGCCGATCGGCAACGGATCGATCAGCGCCCTGGTCGACCGGCAAGGACGGTTCGTTTGGTGCTGCGCCCCGAGGGTCGATGGCGATCCGGTTTTCTGCAGCCTGCTGACCGACGGGGCCGAAGACGACGTCGCGGGTCTTGGGTTCTGGTCCGTGAACGTTGCGAACCAGGCTCTCGTTAGACAGGCTTACTTCCGTAACACACCCGTATTGCGCACCGAGATCACCGACCACGCCGGCGGCGCCCTAGAAATCATCGATTTCGCACCGCGGTTTGTTCTCTACGGTCGCGGATATCGCCCCGGGGCCTTCATTCGTCTCCTCCGCCCCCTGGTGGGCGCGCCGCGCGTCACAGTTCGCATGCGGCCCGCGACTGACTGGGGCGCGGCGGCGGCGCCCCGAACCGCTGGCAGCAACCATATTCGATACCACGCCAAGGATGTGATCCTCAGACTGACAACGAACATGCCGGTCTCCCACATTGTGGAGGAACGGACATTTCGCCTTGAGGAACCGATCGCCTTGTTTCTTGGGCCAGACGAGTCGTTTCAAGGGGAAGTCCTATCGATCGCAAACGGAATGTTTGGAGATACCTGCGCCTATTGGCGTGGGTGGGTTCGAACACTTGCCGTTCCTTTGGAATGGCAGGAAGCGGTGATACGGGCGGCAATCACTTTGAAGTTGTGCACGTACGAGGAGACGGGCGCCATCGTCGCCGCACTGACGACATCGATACCGGAGGCCCCCAATAGCGGACGCAACTGGGACTATCGATACTGCTGGATCCGAGACGCATACTACGTCGTCCAAGCGCTGAATCGTTTGGGCGCCGTGGATATTTTAGAGAATTACTTGTCATACTTGCGCAATATAGTGGATGCCGCTCATGGTGGGCACATTCAGCCCGTCTATGGGGTCGGCTTCGAACATACCCTGACCGAGCGCATCGTGCACACCCTGCCCGGCTACCGCGGCATGGGGCCGGTCAGGGCGGGCAACCAGGCTCATGAGCACATCCAGCACGATGTCTATGGGCAGATCGTGCTTTCGAATGTTCAGGCCTTCTTTGATGAACGCCTGTTGCGCCCGGCCACCCTCGCCGATTTCGAGGTGCTGGAGCGCGTCGGCGAACGGGCGTTCGCCCTTTATGACAAGCCGGACGCGGGGCTGTGGGAGCTTCGCACGCGCGCGGCGGTGCACACCTACTCGGCGGCGATGTGTTGGGCCGCTTGCGATCGCCTCGCGAAAGCGGCGGATAAGCTGGGACTCGATGACCGAAAATTTCTTTGGAACGAGCGGGCCGGCATCATTCGGGCCGCCATCGACGCAAACGCATGGAACGCCAAAGCGGACCATTTTGCCGCTACTTTCGGAGGAGACGAACTCGACGCAAGTCTCACGCAATTGGTCGATTTGAATTTTCTTAGTCCGGATGATTCACGGCACCGTGACACGCTGAAGGCGATTGCCAAGCACTTGCGCCGAGGGCCTTACCTGCTTCGCTACGACCGTCCGGACGATTTCGGATCTCCGGAAACCGCGTTCAATTTCTGCACATTCTGGTTCATCGAAGGGCTCTACCTGATCGGTGAAACTGAAGAGGCGCGCCGGCTCTTCGAGCAGATGCTCGAGCGCCGCAACCATGCTGGCCTGCTGTCGGAAGATGTCAGCCTCACCGACGGCGAACTCTGGGGGAACTATCCCCAGACCTATTCGCTTGTCGGTTTGATCAATTGCGCCGTCCTACTGAGCCGCCCCTGGAGTTCCGCGAGATGAGCCGCCTGATAGTGGTCTCCAACCGCGTTTCCGCACCGCAGAAGCGTGGGGAAGGTTCCGCCGGTGGTTTGGCGGTGGCCTTGTCGGCCACCCTCCGAGAATACTCCGGCTTCTGGTTTGGATGGAGCGGGAAGACCGTAGAGACCTTCAACGGAGAGGTCCATACGCAAAGGGTGAATGACGTGACCGTGGTCACGGTGGACCTGGAGGACGCTGACTACCAGGAATACTACAACGGCTATGCCAATGGCACGTTGTGGCCGCTGTTTCACTACCGCATCGACCTCACTGCCTACGAACGCTCGTTCGGCGAGGGGTATGAGCGCGTCAATCGACGGTTCGCAGAGACCCTCGCGCCATTAGTCCAACCCGACGACCTGATTTGGGTGCACGATTATCATATGATACCGCTGGGTAGGGAATTGCGACGCCTTGGCGTCTCCAATCCCATCGGCTTTTTTCTGCATATCCCGTGGCCGGCGCCGCAACTCCTGACAACGTTGCCGCGCCACCGGCAATTGGTGGAAGCACTCTTTTCGTACGATCTTGTGGGATTCCAGACGGACGAATGGCTCTGGGCGTTCGAGTCCTATGTTCTGGGCGAGGCTCGCGGGGATTGGGGGGCGGACGGTCGCCTGCATGCCTTTGGGGCCACGTTACGCGCTCAGGTGTTTCCGATCGGCCTCGATGTGGAGGAGTTCCAGGCCTTGGCCGCTTCTGCGGTAGCCCACCGCGCTCATGACCGCATCGCCGCTCACACGGCGTTTCGTTCCCTGATCGTGGGTGTGGACCGACTGGATTACTCCAAAGGGCTAGAGGAACGTCTACTGGGTTTCGAGCGATTCCTTGAAGACAGCCCCGAATTAAGACGCGAAATTCTCTATCTGCAAGTTGCTCCGCCGTCCCGCGATGAAGTCGAGGCCTACCAGGACCTTCGCACACGGATTGATTCCCTTTGTGGCCGTATCAATGGCGCGTTTGCAGACATGGATTGGACACCAATCCGATATGTGCACCGCAACTATCGCCGTGATGAATTGGCCGGCCTGTACCGCGCCGCCAAGGTCTGTCTCGTGACGCCTTTGCGTGACGGCATGAATCTAGTCGCAAAGGAATATGTGGCGGCGCAAGATCCGAATGATCCCGGCGTTTTGGTATTGTCGCGGTTTGCCGGCGCAGCACGGCAGATGTCAGATGCCGTGATCGTCAATCCGTTCAGCCACGAGGAGGTTTCCGAAGGGATCAAGCGGGCGCTTACGATGGAGCGCGAGGAGCGCGTCGCCCGATGGCGGCGGCTCATGGAAGGCGTCGCAAAGTCCGACGTCAATGTTTGGCGCGATTCCTTCGTAGCCGCCCTATCGGACTCGCACGAACCGGAGCTTCCATTGTTCACACATCAATTGAGGCGCATAAACAATGGATACATGCCTGGTATCGTCCGTGATGACGCGCGCGATCGGCAGGCGCCCCCTGACGGCGACCCCGAATTAGCCCAGATATTTATCAATAACGAAATTAAAAATCTTCCGTTTTAATAGCATATCTATTAAGGATATAAGCGTATTGAGCCGAACGCGCTGCTAATCTCCTTTCATTCCTCCCTCGACTATCGTCGATTCGCCCCGTTCTGGTTGTAAAGATTGTACACTACGCGGGTGGTGGGGTTTCCTACCTCATCCCCAGCTCTTGCATCACCCAATCTCGCGCTCCTTTGTAGTCGGCTTTTCCGTTAGGAGCCCGAAACATCGTCGGCACGGCGAACAGACGCTTTGGCGTCTTGTAGCCCGCCAAACGTTCGCGAACGTGATCTCTCAGGCGCGACTCGTGGAACTCGGCTCCGGAACGCAGCTCGATAACGGCGGTGACCGACTGTCCCCACTTTTCGTCGGGCGCGCCTACGACCAGTGCGTCTTCGATATCGGGATGCAACTTCAGCACCTCCTCGACCTCCTCGGGAAACACCTTCTCGCCGGCGGTGTTGATGCAGCCGCTACCACGCCCGAGAAGCGTGATCGTTCCATCTTCCTCGACTGTGCAGAAGTCGCCGGGGATGGAATACCGAATCCCGCCGAAGGTCTTGAACGTTGCGTCCGTTTTCGCCTGATCCTTGTAGTATCCCTCCGGAATCGGATCGCCCCGGGCGATCAATCCCTCCTCTTTCGCCCCGGGTGGAATTTCGCGGCCGTCCGGCGTGAAAACTTTCACATTGTCGCCGATCTTGAACTTGGCGGTGTCGATCTCGCCGTCTGTCGTCGTCAGGGACAGGCCAAAACCCACGGCCTCGGAAGAACCGAAGGAGTCGGCCAGCACAACCTGGGGCATATGGCCCAGCAGATCGCGCTTAACCTCGCGGCTCCACATCACACCTGACGAGACGATGCTCAACACTCGCGATACATCGTATTTGCCGCGGGCCTCGTCGAGCGCGCGCAACATCGGCTTGGCGAACGCATCGCCAACGATGATGATCTGGTTCACTCCGTGCGCATCGACCGCGGCCCACATCTCATGCGCATCGAAATGTGGCGAGGGTGTCGTCACCACAGTACCGCCGGCCACCAGGGCCGAGAGAGCCGTGAACAGGCCCGTGCCATGCATAAGCGGGCAGGCGGGCAGATTGATCGGCCCTCGCCCGGTCTCCCGGACAATGGCGATGTGCTCCGAAAGGTTCGCCGGCACGCGGGCGACCAGCGCCGGATTGATCAGGGCGCGACGCAGCGCATCCTGGCGCCACATCACCCCCTTTGGCATGCCGGTCGTTCCACCTGTGTAGAGGAAGAACAGGTCGTCGGCCGAGCGCTCATTGCCAACGGGCGAACCTTCGCCATGGGCCGTAGGCGACTCGAACGGCTCGGCGAAGCTCGGTCGCCGGACGTCCGCGGCGGCCCCGTCCTCGACCATCAGCCAACGCCGCACGAGCGGCAGGCGGTCAGCGATCGTCTCGACGATCGGTGAGAACTCCCGGGCGAAGATTACCGTCGTCGCGTCGGCGTTTTCGAAAATGTACCGCACCTCGTCGGCGACATAGCGGTAGTTGACGTTCACATGGGTCTGGCGCGCCTTGAACGCGGCGACCAGCCCCTCCAGATAGGCGGGGTGATTGCGCAGGTAGAAAGCGATTTTGTCTCCAGGCTCAGCCCCGCCCGCGATCAGGGCCCGCGCCAGATTGTTCGTGCGCCTGTCGAAGTCGCGCCAGGTGGTGGTCGTCGCGCCGTGCACGAGGGCAGGCTGGTCAGGCGCCACGACCGTCGCGACCTGATCGAAGATGTCCGCGTAGATCCACCCGTTCGCTGTCGCCATGGCGCGCGCCCCCTCCATCCCAATTGCGTCCCCGCCTCGTCGCGCCAGGAACGTCGTCACAGCGTTTGGTCTCGCGCCCGCCATGCCTGCGCAAGTATGTTGCTGGCTTCTTTCTACAGGGAGATTGCCCGGCCGCCCAGACACTGCCGGACCAGAGCGGCGCAACGGGCGTGGGCCGTTTCCATGGCTCCGCGTGGTTTTGGGCTTTTCGCGTGGCCCGCGCACCGCTTGGCGTTGAAACGCCCTCCGGTCGCCCACAGGCCGTTGTCGCTCACACCCACCTCCACGTTTTATTTCATCAGAAAGTCGTTCTCATGAACCAGGATTCGATCGTCATTACCGGCTACGCCCGCACACCCATGGGAGGCTTCCAGGGCGATCTGATGGGGTGCGGGGCGCCGGCGCTGGGCTCGGCGGCCGTTCGCTCGGCGGTCGAACGCGCAGGGATTTCGGCCGGCGAGGTCGATCAGATCATCATGGGCTGTGTGCTGTCGGGGGGACTGGGCCAGGCTCCCGCCCGGCAGGCCGCCTTGGGCGCCGGACTGCCGCTGGCGGTGACCGCGACCACCGTCAATAAGATGTGCGGTTCGGGCATGCAGGCGGCGATGATGGCGTATGACGCCCTGGCCGCCGGATCCGGAGAAATCATCATCGCCGGCGGCATGGAGAGCATGTCGAACGCGCCCTATCTGCTGCTCAAGCATCGGGGTGGCGCGCGCATTGGTCACGACCTGGTCAAGGATTCGATGTATCTTGACGGGCTGGAAGATGCGTACGCGCCCGGGAAACTGATGGGCGATTTCGCCGAGGAGTCGGCCCAGGCCTATCAGTTCGGCCGGGCCGACCAGGACGCCTACGCCATCGAGAGCCTGGTCCGCGCCAACGCCGCCATCGCCTCGGGAGCGTTCGACCGCGAACTGACGCCGGTCACGGTCAAGAGCCGCGCCGGCGACACCGTCGTCAGCGTCGACGAACAGCCGGGCAAGGCGCGCCCTGAAAAAATCCCGACCCTGAAGCCCGCGTTCGCCAAGGACGGGACGATCACCGCGGCAAACGCTTCATCGATTTCCGACGGCGCTGCGGCTCTGGTCATGATGCGCGCCCATACGGCGAAGGACCGTGGCGCGACGCCGCTGGCGCGCATTGTCGCTCACGCCAGCCACGCCCATGAGCCCGGCCTCTTCACCACCGCCCCGGTTCCGGCGATCAGAAAGGTGCTCGCCAAAGCGGGGTGGAGCGTCGACGACGTCGACCTCTACGAGATCAACGAAGCGTTCGCCGTGGTCGCAATGATCGCTATGCGCGAGCTCAGCCTGCCGCACGAGAAGGTCAATGTGAACGGCGGCGCCTGCGCCCTCGGCCATCCGATCGGAGCGAGCGGTGCGCGGATCATGGCCACCCTGATCGCCGCCCTGCAGAACCGGGGTCTCAGGCGCGGCGTCGCCAGCCTCTGCATCGGCGGCGGCGAAGCCACCGCGGTGGCGCTGGAACTGATGTGAGGTTTGAGAAGTCCCCCGTTGTCGCGCCATAAGCGACCGGTTCTCTGAAGTTCATCGCGCCATCTGCTACTCCGTCCGAGCCAACACGTCGCTGAGCTTGGAGAACATCTCGTCGATCTGCGCTTCGTCGACGATCAGCGGCGGGGACAGGGCAATGATGTCGCCGGTGACGCGGACGAGCAGCCCCTCATCGAAACAGCGGTGGAAAACAGCCATCGCCCGCGCGCCGGGCGCGGCGGCGCGCGGCGCGAGCTCGATGCCGGCAACTAGGCCTATGTTGCGAACATCGATGACGTGGCGCGCACCGCGCATGGCTTGCGCGGTGGCTCCGAAATGCCCGCTCAGCGAACCTGCCCGCTCGAAAAGGCGTTCCTCGGCGTAGATATCCAGGGCCGCCATGCCGGCCGCGCATGCCAGCGGATGAGCGGAATACGTGTAGCCGTGGAAGAGTTCGATGCCCGGGGCCGCCCCGTCGACCACCGCCTTGTAGATGTCGCCCGACACCATCACCGCGCCCATCGGGACGGCCGCATTGGTGAGGCCTTTGGCGCAGGCGATCAGATCGGGAGTCACCCCGAAAAATTCCGAAGCGGTTGCCGCGCCGAGGCGGCCAAAGGCGGTTATCACCTCGTCGAAGATCAGCACGATTCCGTGACGCGTGGCGATTTCGCGCAGACGCTCAAGATAACCCACCGGGGGGACCAGGACGCCCGTCGATCCGGCCACCGGCTCGACGATCACCGCCGCAATGGTCTCGGCGCCATGGAGCGCCACCAAGCGCTCGAGATCATCGGCAAGTTCGACGCCTGTCTGCGGCTGCCCGTTCACGAACCGCCCCGCGGAGGGGTCATAGGTGTGGCGCAGATGGTCCGTCCCAGGCAGCAAGGGCCCGAACCAGCGCCGGTTGCCAACGATCCCGCCGACCGAAATGCCGCCAAAGCCAACGCCATGATAGCCGCGTTCACGGCCGATAAGTCGCGTGCGGGTCCCCTGCCCGATCGCGCGTTGATACGCCAGGGCGATCTTCAGCGCGCTGTCCACCGCCTCCGAACCGGAGTTGCAAAAGAAAACCTGGTCGAGGCCCCGCGGCGCCAGCGCCGCCACACGATTTGCGAACTCGAACGCCATAGGATGCGCCAACTGAAACGTCGGCGCGAAATCGAGCTCACCGGCTTGGCGCCGGATAGCCTCGACGATGCGCTCGCGTCCGTGGCCAGCGTTGACGCACCACAGTCCGGCCGTGCCATCGAGGACTCTGCGCCCCTCGGGCGTGACATAGTGCATACCCTTTGCACTGGCGAACATCCGGGGCTGCTCTTTGAACCGCCGGTTGTTGGTGAACGGCAGCCAGAAAGCTTCGAGGTGATTGGGAAGATTCATACGTTTGGCGCCGAGCCCATCAATACTTGAAGTTGGCCGCCAAGCCTATCGTGCGCGGCCGGAAAGTCTTGGCTTCGTACAGCAGGGTGTTGGAATCCTGATGCGTCAAGTCGAGCTGTGGATGCGAATTTAACAGGTTTTCGACGAACAAGGCGACGTCCCATCGGGACAGATTGATCCCCAGGCGCGCGGAAACCTGGTTGGTCGCCGGATTTGGCCTCAAACCGGAGTCATAGAAGGCTGTGGCGGCGTCTTCATTAGGTATCAATCCGGTTCGCTTGCTGTTGAACTCGTAGTCCCCGCGGACGAACGCACTCTTTCCGAAAGCGCTGAAGTCATATTGCGCGCCCAGCGTCACCGTCCACGGCACGACATCGAGAACATCGCCTTTAACGTTCAAGATATCGCCGTTTGCGTCAAATGAAGTCTTGGCGAATGTCGCGTCGGTGTACCCCACACTGGCGTCCACGTCGAAGCCCTTGAAGATACGCCACGAGCCCTGGAAGTCGAAGCCCTTGCTGACCGCCTCGCCGGCGTTGGTGGTGAACTGAATGCCGCACGTTGGGACGTAGAACGCTTGCTGGATATTCGACCACTTGATGTAGTAGGCGCTTGCCGCGACCTGCACCTTGCGATCGAAAAAGCGATCCTTCGTGCCGATCTCATAGCTCCATACCGTGTCAGAATCGTAGGACGTCGGAAAGGGATTGGGGCCGCAAGCCGGAATGGGCAGGGGCGGAGTGGCGCCGCCGATACGATATCCCTTGGCGGCGGTCGCGTAGACCATGTCGTCGGAGGTGAGCTGATAGGAAATGCTCACCTTGGGCGTGAAGGGCTGCTCGCTCTTGCCGCCTGTTGAAACCGCAGGGACCCCATGATCGTCCAGTAGGTCCTGTGGTCCGTCATTGGAATTTATGAACACGAACTTCGTCCACGCATAGCGCAGACCAACATTGAGCTTTAGCCTGTCGGTGATGGCATAGGTGGCGTCGGCGAACAGCGCCTCCTGTTTGTCGTGGGCCCGAGTGTTGTTGTCGTAGTCGACGCCACCCGGCAGTAGCTGCTGGCCCCAAGCGACATACATGCCTTCATCCCACAACAACCTGGTGAGTTGCGGCAATTTCGGATCGAAGATCTGCTCGTCGCTCTGTTGCCGATCGAAAGAATAGAATCCTCCGACCGTCCACTGCAAGCGCGAGGCCGGATCGTTGGATTGGACGCGAATCTCCTGGGTGAAATTCTGTTGGGCGTTTGTGATCCTGTTGGCCGCGATGTAGTTCGCGAACCCGGGCAAATTGATCCCTTTTGCGGTCAGCAAGGTTGTGGTCGGCTGGCAGTTGGGGTTGTTGGAGCTGCAGGGATTTCCGTTGGGATCTGACGGATAGCCGTATGTCAAGCCACTGGCGATGGCTTGGAAATATGACAGGTTGTAAAGCGTTCCGCTGTACCCGCCCACGCGCTCCTTGCGGTTGTAGTAGGAAGTGTCGGAAATTACTTTCACCGGGCCGGGGGCCCACTCAACCTTCAGAGTGGGCATGTAGAACCGATCGCCATCCGGTTGGCGGTCGGGCGTGCCGTTGAGGAATTGTCCATCGCCCGGCTTGGATATTCCTACCCAATAGTTGTCGTAGTTGTGCTGGTATCTCTGCTGATAAGCGATGCCTGGCGTGATCGACAGCTTGGACGTCGGCGCCCAGGTCAGCGCGCCGCGGGCGGTGAAGGTGTCGGCGCGGTTGGCGTTCGGATCGGTGGTGTTCAGCGTCTGGTAGTTCACCCGATCTATCCAGCCGCCGTCCCGCCGGCCCCAGACGCTCAGCCGGAAGCCGAGCTTGTCATCGATGATCGGGCCGCCCATTGCGGCGCCCAGCTCGAAACTCGGAGCGCCGTCCTGGGTGTACGCCGTCTCTGCGTGAGCCATCGCGCTGAAAGTCGTCAGGCTGGGCTGTGTAGTGATGTAGCGCACGGTGCCGCCCTCGGAGCCCGCGCCAAACAATGTTCCCTGCGGTCCTCTCAAGACTTCTACGCGCTGCAGGTCGAAAACCGCCGGCAGGGTGTTGTTGGCGTTGAGACCGAGGTTGCGAATCTGCACAGGCGTATCGTCGATGTAGATGCCTGTCGTGCCCGATCCGGCGTCCGATGAGATGCCGCGGATCGAGATGTCGTGGGTGTCGGTATCGAACGACACACCGGGTGTGAATTTCGCCAGGTCCGCGAAGGATTTTATGTTGAGCACTTGCATTTTGGCGTTGGTGAAGGCGCTGACGCTCTCGGGCACCTTGCTGAGTGATTGTTCCTTGCGGGTGGCGGTCACCACCACCTCGCCGACATCGGTCGCATTGGAATCGCCGCTTCTGCTCGTCGCGTTGGCGGCAGCCGCTTGCGCGGACGCACCAGCGGCGCAGAGAAGAGGCAAAAGCGCCGTCGAGGCCAAGGCGGCGCCCACCCACCGATATCGGTTCGCCATTCCGCACTACCCCTATTGATTGCGTGAGTTCAGGTTCGTATCCCGTCTGTCGAGCGTCAAGAGTCTGTGATCACATCGGTCCTGGCAGTCAAGGCTCCCGTGGGTGGCGCCCGCGCGGTGATCAGGCTATGCTGCCATTTATCGCGGATAGAAATTAGGACCGTTTCGGCCCCCTTTTTGGGCGCCCGTGCATGCGCATCGCCGCTCAGACAACGATTGAGCCGTCACCGCCGCCGCCAAATCGCGGGGCGCCGCCGTGCGGACGGCGGACAACCAACGGCTCGCAACCCTCACTGCGATCGCACAGACCAACCCTACTTTCACTCAAGTGACCTCCCCATGGCCAAAAAGAAAAAACCCGCCCCAGCCGACCTTGGCAGGATTACGAATGTCGCCCAGGCTCGCGCCTGGGCCGCCCAACGCAACGTCACCGAGATCGAGTGCCTGGTTCCAGATCTCGCCGGCGTGGCTCGCGGCAAAATCATGCCGTGCTCGAAATTTTTCGACGACACCGCCATGGCGCTGCCCTCGTCTATATTCATGCAGACGATTTCCGGCGAGTATCCTGAAGAGACCGCGGACTTCCGCTATGATCCCTCGGACGGCGATATAGAGTTGCGTCCCGACTTCGCGACACTCTGCGAAGTTCCATGGGCCAGCGATCCGACGGCGCAGGTCATCCATGACGCCATGTACCATGATGGCCGTCCCGTCGAAATCGCCCCTCGGCAGGTGCTTAAACGCATTATCAACCTATACAAGGAACAGGACTGGATACCGGTCGTGGCGCCTGAGCTGGAATTCTACCTTGTCAAGCGCAACACTGATCCGGATTATCCGCTGGAGCCGCCGATCGGCCGTTCCGGGCGCCCCGAAGCGGGGCGCCGCTCCTATTCGATTTCGGCGGTCAACGAGTTCGACGACCTGTTCGAAGACATCTACGCATTCGCGGAAGCGCAGCAGTTGGAAGTCGACACCCTGATCCACGAGGAGGGGGCGGCGCAGATGGAGATCAACTTGCGCCACGGCGATCCGCTGGCTCTCTGCGACCAGGTGTTTCTGCTGAAGCGCACCATTCGCGAGGCGGCGCTCAAACATGACATCTATGCCACCTTCATGGCCAAACCGATCGCCAACGAGCCGGGCTCGGCAATGCACATCCACCAATCGGTGCTCTCGGCAAAGACGGGCCGCAATATTTTCACCGACGACGATGATCGCGCCACGCCGGAGTTTTTCAATTTCCTGGCAGGTCAACAGCAATATGTGCCGGCGGTGACATGCATGTTGGCGCCCTATGTCAATTCCTATAGGCGCCTGGTCAAAGGCGCATCGGCGCCGGTGAACGTGCTGTGGGGCTATGATAACCGCACCACGGGGCTGCGCATTCCACCATCTTCTCCGGCCAATCGCCGCGTCGAAAACCGCGCGCCGTCGTCCGACGCAAACCCCTACCTCGCCATCGCTGCGTCCTTGGCTTGTGGCTATCTGGGCCTGACGCAACGCCTGACAGCCAGCGAGCCTGTCTCGGGAACCGCGCGTTCGGATGAGTTCGACCTGCCGGTCGGACTCCTGGAGGCCGTGTGCTTGTTCGAGGAAACTGAAGAACTCGCATCCTTGTTCGGCCGCGGCTTTGTAACTACGTTCGCCGCCGTCAAGCGGGCAGAGTTCGCGACCTTCATGCGTGTCATCAGCCCTTGGGAGCGGGAATTCCTGCTGCTGAACGTCTAGTCCAAGGTTGTAGAGCGAACGCGGGCCGCCATCGGCGGCATTGCCGTCAGGAGCGGCCGACCTGATCGCTCAGCCATTGCGCTGGTGAAAGTGATCGCGAACCATCGACAGCGCAGTTTGCGCGGCTCTTCAGAGTCTTGTCGATCCCGGATATCGCGAAGCCCTGTACGAAGGCGACAGCCTGAGTGTGGGCGACGGACCTTCCGGCAATCTACATTTTGGCGAGCCCGCGCCGCGCGCATTGCGAACTAACAAAAGCGGCGCTTGATCGCCGCTCAATCCAATGACGCGGTTGCAGTCTCGAGGCGGGCGCAGCTCAATGTCGCAAATCCAACATATGAACGAGCTTTGCACATGATCGTCTTCGACGGGCGAAGCCTTTCCGAGGGCGCGGGTTGATCGGCGCATGTCCAGTCTGCCGGAAGGCATTGCTCGAAAGAATCTCGGCTATGGCCGTTCCACCCCACGCTTCGTGGCGGCGCTGTGTCGGCGCAATCACATATGGGCTGAAAAACCGGGCAGAACGCTGCCTCCGCCGCATGACACCGACAAGGAAAACATAGCAATCGGCCCATAAGTCGAAAACCCGACAGACCATCGCTCGGTTAACGCTATGGGTAGAAAGCCGCCGCTTTGAGAATCCTCTGACACAACTCTCAAAGGCGCATTCGCGCGGCTGGAGTTTTAGGCGGCATGGCGGTCAGCAGGCTCGAAACACGGACAGGCAACCATTTTCTCGATCAACTCGAGGAAGAAACCCTCCGCCTCTTTCGGCCCTATCTGATGGACGTCATGCTCGACCGCGACCAGGTTGTGGCCACACCCGGAGTCGAACTCGACCTGGTATGCTTTCCCGTGTCCGCCGTTCTGTCGGTGGTGACGACCATGAAGAATGGAGAACACGTGGAGTCGTGCACGATCGGCCATGAAAGCGCGTACGGCCTCCTCAACGCCTTTGGCTCGCCAATCGCGATCGATTGTGTCGCAGCCCAGGTTCCAGGGCGCGCGCTTAAAATGCCCACTTTCCGGTTGCGGGCGGCTGCGGCGCTGAGTCCTAACATCACCGACCTCGTTATCCGGCACGCTCAGGCCGCCGCGGCCCAGGCTCAGCAGTCGGTGGCCTGCAACGCAGTCCACACGGTCGAGTCTCGCCTTTGCCGCTGGCTGCTCATGACACAGGATCGCACGCGCACTGATCGCCTGCCCCTGACCCAGGAGTTCCTCAGCTTCATGCTGGGTGTCCAGCGAACCACAGTTACAGGCGCGGCTCGCGCACTGCAGAAGGCTGGCGTCATCCAGTATTCCCGCGGACAGATCGAAGTCCGGGACCGGGTCGGACTCGAGGCAGGAGCCTGCGAATGTTACCAAGCGGTTTGCGAGAAGTACGCCAATTTGCTTGGCCAGCGTGACGTCGATGGTTTACAAGCTGTCGCCGGGCATGGCTGACACTTCGCTTCTGACCTAGGCGCCGGATCAACGCCGTCGAGGCCCCCTATCGGACTGTAAGCATAAGCTGATTGCGCGGATGTTCCCTTATGCACTTTATGCGTTAGGCTGACATCCGTTCTCGCTTTAGGATACTTCGTGCCGAACCGTAGATCAAATTTCCCCATTGTCGGCGTTGGCGCCTCCGCGGGCGGGATCGAGGCGCTCGAGGGGTTTTTTCAGGGGTTACCGTCCAAGCCTGGCTTGGCATTCATCGTCGTCACGCACCTCAGCCCCCACCGCGAAAGCCTGTTGCACGAGATCATCGCGCGTCACACCGAATTGACGGTGGCTGTGGCCGAAAATGCCGTCACCGTCTGCCGTGACTGCGTCTACGTCCTGCCCCCCGATGCAATTATCACTCTCAAAGCGGGCCGGCTGCAGCTGCGGAAGCCCGACGACGGCCGACGCGAACGCAAGCCTATCGACATACTGTTCAGTTCGCTGGCCGTCGATCAGGAGGAGTACGCCGCTTCGGTGGTGTTGTCTGGCGGCGACGGCGACGGCGCTTTGGGAACGAAAGCGATCAAAGAACGAGGCGGCCTGACTCTCGCTCAGGTCGCCGATGGATACGGCCCAAGGCATCCGTCGATGCCCGACACCGCGATTGCCACCGGCTATGTCGATTTCGCCCTTCCGGCCAATGAAATGGGCGCCAAGCTGGCCGAGTTTGCCCGCGCGCTGGCCGAAAGCGGCGGGCCAGTTTCAGACGAGCAATGGGGCGCTGACGCGCAGGCGGAAATCGCCTGCATCATGCGAAAGCACGTCGCCCACGATTTCGGCGGCTACAAGTCCAAGACCTTTTTCCGCCGCGTGTGGCGCCGGATGCAGGTCGTCGAGGCCCCAGACCAGGCAACCTATATCGAGCGGCTGCAACGCGACCCGACGGAAGTCCGCGCGCTTTTTCGCGACCTGCTTATCAACGTTACAAACTTCTTTAGCCTGGATTTCTCAAACGTATCTACTTTCGAGTAGCTGACGGCCTGATTTTCCTGTCGGGGACGCGGGTTTCGCCTTGAGTGGGATGGATATGTGCGTGTCTTTGCTCACCAAGTGGAGTTCCCACTGCGGGAAGGT
>JBBRAV010000048.1:0-32450 GCA_038206535.1 Caulobacterales bacterium | reverse complement strand
CGAGCCGACGCGCCGAAGGCATTATCAGTACATCATCACCTGGCATCATCAGCACCCTTACGCCCAAACGCGGCCCATCGGCCGGTAGGCTCGCCGATCAGCTCACGCTCGGAAAGGTGGGGGAAAAGCCGCGCTTACGGTAGAAGTCGTCTGGAAACTCCTTCTCCCACTCGCGCTGTTCCTTTTCGATGTACGCTTGAACCAGCAACCGGAGGGCATCCGGGCCACGCTCGGTCTGATACCCGGTCGCTTCGTCGATTAGGGCGGCGATACCGACCTGGGCTAGCGCGTTAACGATGGCCTGGGCTTGCGCGGCCATGTCCTTCTGGGAATCCAGTAACTTCCCGGCGATTGATGCGCGGGCGACGGCCTTGCAGACTTCCACCAGAACATCGGCCTCGTATCCGTGTCCCGGATCCGCCCCAGCAATGTTGAAAACGATTGGATTTTCTAGGCTTTTCCGCAAATCGTCGCTGATCTCGGATCCGACCTTTTTGCCGCTCAAGGTCTTCAGGAAAGCGTTCCCTCCCTCCGACCTTAGTCCGAGGGCGCGGGCCATCCCCCGCTTGGCAAAAACCCGCCGCCCGTCGTCCAGGACATAAACCTCAAGCTGCAAGCCGCCGATGGGGAGGATGCCTCGGTGCGTTGCCTCTGGCGGCTTCTGTTTGGGTCCGTCGCTTCGCAACATGGCCTTCGCCACATCGTCAAAGGCAGCATCAATCGGTTCGATGTCCTTAGGCACGGATCAACTCCTTATAGGTCAGGCGCCTGCCGAGCATCCGTTCGGCGGTTTGTTCGATGAAAGTCATGGTGCCGCCTTGGGCAGTGTTGTGGCGGAACGAGAACTCGTTGACGTACCGGTGAAGGTGCTTGGGGCTCATGTAGTGATAGATGCCGTAGTGGCCGCGCTTCAGGAGCGCCCAGAAGCTCTCAATGCCGTTGGTATGCAGGCAGTAGTGACGGACATATTCACCGGCGCTGTGGTTGACGGTGTGGTGCTTGAAGCCCTTCGCGCCAAGGCCACGGTAGCCAGCGAAATCGTCGGTCACGACCGTTGCGCCAGTGGGCGCATTGGCTTGCACAAAGCCTTTAACGGTCGGGCCGGTCGTGTCTGCGATCGGCATGGCGCGAACCTGGTCGTTCTCGTCGCGAATGCCGATGACGGCCGTTTTGCCGACAGCGCCACGGCCCATCTTCAGCTTTTTCGACTCGTGCTTGTTCTTCTCCTTGCCGCCCATGAAGGTTTCATCGACTTGGACGTGCGAGCCCATGTCGGTGTCCGATCCCGACAGCCACGTTTCGCGGATGCGCTGGGCAAGGAACCAAGCCGATGATGTTGAGGTAGGCGAGATGCTGCCGATCGAAGACCACGTAGTCGGACCGCTTCACGCGGGGAATCCGGTAGACCCGAAAGTAGATGGCTTGGTAGGCGCTGACCCAGGCGTCGATGATCGCCAAGGGGATGATCGGGGAATAGATCACCGGGGCGCTCAGTACGATCGCCGGCGAGGTGCGCCCGAAATACTTCACCAAGCCTAGACGCAGGCGGCGATGCCGAGCTCGAACTCCCCGATCCGCGCCTTAAAATCCCAGTCCAACGCCTTTCGCCGGCTTTTCGATTGCATGGTCGAGTTCACCCTGCAGACGGACAATCTCTCCGGCCAGATGCTGCATGCGTCGGTCACGGGTCGGTTCTGGCGCGCGAGCGGATGCCAGCCTTCAACCCCTCACTCCGCGCCGTTGGGCGAGCACGATCCGCAGGGCGCGGCGCACGCCGTGCAATTGATCGATCAGGTCCAGGATGACGGGGATGCCCTCGTCGTTGATGCCCAGGTTGCAGGTCAGGTCGTGGATCAGTTGGGCCCGGGCGAGGTCGATGTCGGACAGAGCGTCCTCGTCGCCATCGATCGGCAAAAGCCAACCGGCCCGGATCCACCCTGCAACAGCGTCAGCCTCGAACTGCGCGTCCAGGCGGTAGGCGCGGATCTCCATGGTCATGTCTCTGCGGTTTCGGGCTGCTGGTCGACGCGAGCAGCCGCCCACTGCGATACGAACTGTTCGAGGTCCGCGTCGGGGGCTTCGGGAAGCGCCAGGCGGAGGGTCACATATTCATCGCCGCGCACGCCGGCCATGCCGGCGACACCCTTGCCCCTGAGCCGCAGCACGGCGCCGGTGTTAGTCCACCTTGGCACCGTCATCTGGACCGATCCCGTTGGGGTCGGCACGCTGATCTTGCCGCCGAGCACCGCGTCCGCGAGCGAGAGCGGCTGTTCGACAAGGATGTCGTCCCCGCGGCGGGTGAAGACGCGATGCGCGCGCACGCCGACTTCCACCAGGGCGTCGCCCGGGGCCCCGCCCCCATGCCCAGCGTGGCCCTTGCCTCGCAGGCGAAGGGTCTGACCTTCGCGAACCCCGGCGGGAATCGAGACCTCGAGGGTTGATCCGTCCGGCAGTGTAATCTGCGTCTTGGCGCCATTGACCGCGTCCAGGAAGTCGATGGCCAGACGGTACTCGGCATCCTCGCCGCGCCGCTTGAAGGCGCTGTGGCGCGCGGCGCCGCCGCGTCCAAAAATCTCTGAAAATAGATCGTCTGCGCCCTCGAAATCGGAGAACCCGGCGCCGCTGGCGTAGGGATTGGCGCCGCTGTCGGCGTAGTCCCGGTAAGCGCGCTGGCGCGGCCGCGGGGCGCCCTGCGCGTCGATCTCGCCGGCATCGAAGCGCTTGCGCTTGGCCGCGTCGCCCAACACGTCGTAGGCGCCGGCGATCACCTTGAACTGCGCCTCAGCCTGGCTGTTGCCGGGATTGATATCCGGATGCAGCTTCTTGGCGAGACGGCGGTAGGCCTTCTGAATCTCCGCCTGGGAAGCCTCGCGGCCGACCCCAAGCGCCTTGTATGGGTCATCGCTCAAGGCCGCGACTCCAGGGCAGGACGGATGGCGGCGCGCTACTGGGCACAGTCATGGGTCTCTTCCGACCCGTCGCTTTCGAACACCGGGCCGTTCCCCGGGACCAGCGTGGCCATCTCCCGCCTTACGACCGCGACCCGCGTCGGACGAACCAAGCGATCGTGGATCGTGTAGCCTTCCTCTAGAACGGCGGCGACGTGGCCGGCCGGCGCCGACGGGTCATCCACTTCCATGACGGCTTCATGGAGGTGGGGATCGAAGGGCGCCGCTTGCGCGGCGATCTTGCGCAGGCCGAACCGCTCGAAGATGCTGGCGAGCATCCGCTCGGTCGCCCGGACGCCATCGAGCAGCGGCTCGTCCTTGGCCGATGCCGGATGTTGCTCTGCGGCCAAGAGCGTGCGCTGCAGATTGTCCGAAACCCCCAACATCTCCCGGGCGAATTCGACGATGGCGTACTTCCGCGCCTCCGCCACGGAACGCTCGGCCTGGCGCCGTGTGTTCTCCGCATCGGCCAGAGCACGCAACACCCGGTCCTGCAGTGAGGCGTTCTCCGCCGTCAGGACCGATTGCCGAGCTGCGGCATCAGCCTCAGCGACGACCCCCGTTGGGGTTGAAGCGGGGGCGCCGCCGTCCCGGACCTCGTGGTCGCCAGGTCCCGGTGAATTTTGCATGGGCCTAGCTCGCCTTGCGGTGCGGCGGGGCGACCTCTTCGAATTCGGCGTCGACCACATCGGCCGCCTTCGCGCCGCCTTGGTCAGGCGCCTCGTCAGCCGCTCCGGGCGCCTGCGATGTTTCACCGAACCGCGCTGCGGCCTGAGCAAGGGCGTCGCCGCTCTGGACGATGAGGTTGACCTCCTCACCCTGCACCGCCGCCTTGGCCGCCGTGACCGCTGCCTCCAGGGCGGCGCGCACGTCGGCGGGCGCCTTGCCGGCGTCGTCCCGCAGACTGCGTTCGGCGGCGTAGATGGCGACGTCCGCGTGATTGCGCGCCTCCACCAGCGCCTTGCGCTGCTTGTCGCCCTCGGCGTTGGTCTCAGCTTCCTTGACCATGCGCTGGACGTCGGCATCGCTTAGGCCGCCTGACGCCTCGATGCGGATCGACTGTTCCTTGCCGCTCGCCTTGTCCTTGGCGGAGACGTTGACGATGCCGTTCGCATCGATGTCGAAGCTGACCTCGATCTGCGGCGTGCCGCGTGGTGACGGCGGGATCCCGACAAGGTCGAATTGGCCAAGTGACTTGTTGTCCGCGGCCATCTCGCGCTCGCCCTGGAACACCTGGATGGTCACCGCGGGCTGATTGTCCTGTGCGGTTGAGAAGGTCTGGCTGCGCTTGGCGGGGATCGTGGTGTTGCGTTCGATCAGCCGGGTCATCACGCCCCCCAAGGTTTCCAGGCCGAGCGAAAGCGGCGTTACGTCGAGCAGCAGCACGTCCTTGACGTCGCCCTGCAGGACCCCCGCCTGGATCGCGGCGCCGATGGCGACGACCTCATCTGGATTGACGCCCTTGTGGGGCTCGCGCCCGAACAGCTTGGCGACCGTATCCTGGACCTTGGGCATACGCGTCTGGCCGCCCACCAGGATGACCTCATTCATGTCCGACGCCTTGAGCTTGGCGTCATCGAGCGCCGCCTTGCAGGGCGGAAGCGTGCGCTCGATCAGGTCCTCGACCAGCGCTTCGAGCTTCGCCCGCGTCAGTTTGATGTTGAGGTGCTTGGGTCCGTTGGCGTCGGCGGTGACGAACGGTAGATTCACATCGGTCTGCAGCGTGCTGGAAAGCTCGATCTTCACCTTCTCCGCGGAGTCCTTGAGACGCTGAAGCGCCAGGCGGTCGGCGCGCAAATCGATCCCGCTCTCCTTCTTGAACTCGTCGGCCAGGTACTCGACGATGCAGTGGTCGAAGTCCTCGCCGCCCAGGAAGGTGTCGCCGTTGGTCGACTTCACCTCAAAGACACCGTCGCCGATTTCCAGGATCGAGACGTCGAACGTGCCGCCGCCCAGGTCGTAGACCGCGACCTTGCCGGCCTCGCTTTTCTCGAGGCCATAGGCCAGCGCCGCCGCCGTCGGTTCGTTGATGATCCGCAGAACCTCCAGGCCCGCGATCTTGCCAGCATCCTTGGTTGCCTGACGCTGGGCGTCGTTGAAGTAGGCCGGCACCGTGATGACAGCCTCGGTCACCTTGACGCCGAGGTAGGCTTCCGCGGTCTCCTTCATGCGACCGAGGATGAAGGCGCTGATCTGGCTGGGGCTGTAGGTCTTGCCGCGGACCTCCACCCACGCATCGCCATTAGGGCCCGCCACGATCTTGAACGGCGACATGCCCTTGTCTTTTTGTGTGATGGGATCGTCGAAGCGCCGGCCGATCAGCCGCTTGATGGCGTAGATGGTGTTCTCGGGGTTGGTGATGCTCTGGCGCTTCGCGGGCTGGCCGACCAGAATTTCGCCGGTATCGGAGAAGGCGACGTAGGACGGCGTCGTGCGGCCTCCCTCCGCGTTCTCGATCACCTTGGCGTTGCCGCCCTCCATTACCGCGACGCAGGAGTTGGTGGTTCCCAGGTCGATCCCGATTGCCTTGGCCATGGTGGTGCTGCCTTCTGTTTTTCGTCGGCGCCTGCGCGGCGGGAACTACCCGTCGGCTGACGGCGCCGAGGCGGTCGGAGGGAAGAGCCAGGCGATGGGCACCGAGCTCACGGAAAGGTGTCGGCGGACGCCGGCTGTGACCGTCATCGCAGGCATCGAAACCGCGCACTTTGATCTGGGACATATTCGGCGAAAGAGGCCTTGACCGGGGGCGTCCGCGACGCGGAGTCGGAACGAAATAGGCCAGCTTCGCTTAGCATTGTCGTCACTGATCGGAGCCGCGATGGACTGCAAGGCATGAGTCGGTCCGGCGCGGTTCAGCC
Source organism: Caulobacterales bacterium (assembly GCA_038206535.1). Taxonomy (GTDB): domain Bacteria; phylum Pseudomonadota; class Alphaproteobacteria; order Caulobacterales; family Caulobacteraceae; genus Acaudatibacter. Next base: position 26,644 of record JBBRAV010000048.1, on the reverse strand, counting down.
CAAACCCGGCGTGACCCCCGGACCCGCGCCGGTGGCGTTCTGGACGACCTCTCTCGACGCCGCCCTCGCGGCGCAGCGGACGACTGCCGACGGCCTGAGCGCCCAGGAGGCGGCACGACGCCTCGCCACGGTCGGACCCAACGCGGACGCGGTCGCCAGGCGGGCCAACGCCCTGGTCGCCCTTGCGCGCCGATTTCTCGAACCCCTGATCCTCGTCCTGCTGTTCGCCGCGGCGGTCTCCGCCGCCACCGGCGATGCCGCGAGCGCCGGCATCATCGTGACGATCATCGCAGTGTCCGTTGGCCTGGACACCTTTCAGGAGGGCCGCGCCGCGCGAGCGGCCGACGCCCTGAAGCAATCTGTCGCCCTGACCGCCGAGGTGAAACGCGACGGCAAGTTCCTGACGCTTCCGGCCGAGGCCATCGTGCCCGGCGACGTGTTTCGGGTCCGCACCGGCGATGTCATCCCCGCCGACGCCCTGGTGATCGAGGCCTCGAGTTTCACCGCCAACGAGGCGGCGCTGACCGGCGAACCCTATCCTGTCGAAAAGCGCCCCGGCCTCGTGACCTCGCTCGCGCCGGCCGAGGCGACCAACGCCCTCTTCCGAGGCGCCGTCGCCCAGACCGGCGAGGTCGTCGCGCTTGCAGTGGCAACGGGCCGCAAGACCGTCTTCGGCGGCGTCGCAGCGCTATTGGCGCAGGACGAAGGTCCGTCCCCCTTTCAGCGGGATCTTCGGAGCCTGGGTTTCGTGGTCGCGCGGGCGGCGGGTGTGCTCTCCATCGGCGTCCTGACGGTCAATCTCCTGTTTGGACGCCCTCTCCTGCAGTCCCTGATGTTCGCGGTGGCGCTCGCGGTCGGCCTTACGCCTGAACTGCTGCCGATGATCACCACGGTCACCCTGTCGCGGGGCGCCGAGCGCATGGCCAAGCGCAAGGTCATCGTTAAGCGCCTGGCGGCGATCCATGACCTGGGCGCCATGACCGTGCTCTGCACTGACAAGACTGGGACGCTGACCTCGGCGGAGATTGTCTTGGCGGGCAGTTGCGATGCGGGTGGAAAGCCAGATCCCCATGTCGCCGAGCTGGCCGCTATCTGCGCCGAGCTTGCTGGGGACCGCGGAGCCATGGATGGCGCGCTCGCCGCCGCCGCTCCGAAGGCCGCCGAGTCCTGGGTCGCCAAGGGGCGGGTCGGCTTCAGCTACGAGCGCCGCCGTGGCTCGGTCCTTGCCGAGCGCGCGGGAGAGCGCCTGCTGATCTGCAAAGGGGCGCCCGAGGCCGTGCTAGCGGTCTGTGACCACCAGCGCCAGGACGGCAAGCTCCAGCCGCTGACCCCCGCGCGCCGCCAGGCCCTGGCCGGCTTGCTCCGAGGGTTCGCCGAGACCGGACTGCGGACCGTCGCGGTGGCGAGCCGGCCTTGTCCGGAGCTCTCGGAGGCGCTGGGTCCGACCGACGAGGCGAGGCTCATTCTTGAAGGCTTCTGCACCTTCCAGGATCCGCCCAAGCCGAGCGCGGCCCACGCTCTGACGCGGCTTGCGGCGGCCGGCGTGAAGGTCCGGATTCTGTCGGGCGACGACCCCATTGTCGTGGCGCGCATTGCGGGTTTGGTGGGGCTGAAGAACCTGAAGACCCTTTCGGGCCCCGACCTGCAGGGGCTTAGCGAAGCCGCGCTGCGCGTCCGCGTGAAGACCGTCGAAATCTATGGCCGCCTGACGCCGGACCAGAAGGTTCGCGTCGTGCGCGCGCTGCAGGCCCACGGGGAGATCGTCGGCTTCCTGGGCGACGGTGTGAACGATGCTCCCGGCATTCGCGCTGCAGACGTCGGCCTGTCGGTTGACGGCGCGACCGGCGTGGCGCGCGCGGCGGCCGACATGATCCTGATGGCCTCCGACCTGGACGTGGTCGCCGACGGCGTCGAGGAGGGCCGCCGGACGTTCGGCAACATTTTGAAGTATGTGCGGATCGGCGCCAGTTCGAACTTTGGCAACATGCTGTCGATGGCGGTCGCCTCGCTGTTCCTGCCGTTCCTGCCCCTGCTTGCGACCCAGATTCTGCTCAACAACTTGCTCTACGATCTGTCCGAGGTCGGCGTCCCGTTCGATGCAGTGGAGCCGGAGGAACTGGCGCGTCCTCAACGTTGGAGCATGCGCGGCATCGTCCGCTACGCCGCGGTCATGGGCGCTCTCTCGTCACTCTTCGATTTCCTGACGTTTGCCGTGCTGCTGTTTGGGTTCCACACCGCCCCTTCGCAGTTCCGCACCGCCTGGTTCGTGGAGTCGATCGCAACCCAGATTCTGGTGGTGTTCCTGATCCGCACCCACGGCTCGCCGTGGCGCACACCGCCGGACCGGCGCCTGGTCGCGTCCGCCCTGGCGGCTCTCGTCGTGGCGATGGCGATCCCGCTGACCGGCCTTGGCCATTGGTTCGGGTTCGAGCCCTTGCCAGGCGCTCTCATGGCGACGATGGGGGCCGTCACGCTGGCCTACCTCGCCAGCGCACAAGCTCTGAAGCGCTTTGCAGTCAGGCCGGCGCTCCCGCCCCAAAAATCAAAGGGCGACCGGGACTCCGGCATGCCGATCGTCGCGTCGCGAGCTCTGGTCTAGCTGGGCTGGACGGGTGTCTCGAACATCAGGTTGATTGTCGCCCTCTCCCCGATGGGCTGGAGCTCTCCGTTGACCCAGATCGCGGTCGCTTTGCCGGATTCCAACGCGATCTCCAGGTTGTTGGTCTCACCGGTGATCTTGAATCTCAGGTTGCGACCGCGCCATTGCCCGCGGAACTGGAGGCTATTCCTTGGGCAGCCGGGGTTCGATGGCCAGGGCATTGGCGCGCATGGAAAGGCCGGCGAATCCGAACACCGCCACCATCCACAGGCCGCCCTGGGCGCCAATGTGAATCCCACCGGCGATCGCCACATGGGTGTCCGCCAGGTCGGTCGCCGCCGTTCCGCGGAAATAGTCCAACGCGAGGTCCGAACACCCCAAGCGGGCCGCGGCCAGACCATGCATTGGCCGGCTGAGCGAGCTGCCGTGGCCGCATCCGCCTCCCGCGTTGATGGCGTAAAACCGAGCCGGAATAGTGGTTCGCGAGAGCCCTAGAGCCGGGTCACAGCGCCAAAGACTGTGCCAATGCCGGCTGTCGTGAGCATCGCCATCGCCCCCCAAAACGTGACCCGCACGATCGCTCTGGGCGTGCTGGCGCCCCCGGCCTTGGCGCCCACCGCGCCCAAGGCCGCCAGGAACAGCAGGGATGAAATCGCCACGGCCTCAGACAACACATTTCTCGGCGAAAGCAGGACTGCGATAAGCGGCAGCGCTGCGCCCACGGCGAAAGACGCCGCCGACGCCAGCGCCGCCTGCAAAGGGCGCGCTGTTGTGGACTCCGAGATCCCAAGTTCGTCCCTGGCGTGAGCTGCGAGCGCATCCTTGGCCATGAGTTGCTCGGCCACCTGGTTCGCAAGGTCTGGCGAGACACCCCGCCCGACATAGAGCGCCGCAAGCTCGTCGTGCTCGGCCGGACCCCTGCTCGCAAGTTCGCGCTTTTCCCGCGCCAGATCGGCAGCTTCGGCATCGGACTGGGAGCTGACCGAGACGTACTCCCCCGCGGCCATGGACATGGCGCCGGCGACCAGACCGGCGACACCTGAGAGCATGATGCTGCTCTGAACGGTCGACGCGGCGGCGACGCCGAGGATCAGGCTGCCGGTCGAGAGCACCCCATCATTCGCGCCAAGGACCGCGGCCCTAAGCCATCCGATGCGGGCGATCAGGTGTTTCTCGGAATGTGACTTTGCTCCCATGGGTCACCCTACTATCTCCGGTTCGACGCTAGCGGGTCAGTAGCGCGAGCGCCTTGCGGTTCTTCACCTGGAAGCTCCGCAGGCTGGCGAACTCCACCACCGAGTTGACCTGCAACTGGGTCAGCATGCGCGAGACGGTCTCAATGGTCAGGCCCAGATAGTCGGCCATGTCCTGGCGGCCCATGGGCAGCTCAACACAATCGTATTCTGAGCGGTCAGCGATGTTCATCAAGAGGCTGGCGACCTTCTCACAGGCCGTCTTGCGGCCGAGCATTAACATATGTTCGTGGGCCCGCTTCAGTTCACGGCGAGCCGCCTCACCGAGGAGAACCTCTAGCCGCCCAGGGCCCGCGTCTCGCGCGGCCGAGCGCTTCACCACCAGCACAACGGCGTCGCTCAGCGCCTCAGCTGAGAACATATGATCCTTGCCCGGTTCCACGCCGAACACGTCGCCTCGATAGTAGAAGTCCCCGATCTGGCGGCGACCGTCGTTCATCAAGTAGCTGGTCCGAACCGCACCGGTCACCACTTGATAGATCAGGTCAGCCGCCTCTTCCTGGCCGTAGATCTCATCGTCACGGCAGAACGCCGTGCGGGTCCCGAACTGCATCATGAGATCCTGCCCGTGGCGTGAATCCTCCATCGAGGGCGGCGCCTGGGTGATGGGGCGAGCGAGGGTCGAGGTCATGAGCATTGGGAGCGTCCTTCAACAGCACGCCCGAATCTAGCCCTTCGACGGGGTCCCTATAATTTAGGGTGTGCCCCTAGGGGCCAACGCGTAGGCGCTGCGGCCTAATGCGGCCTTGCAGTTAACTGCCCGCCCTTGTCAACCAAGCTGACGGCGCGCGCGAGCGCGTTCTCGATCGCCAGAATGAACGCATCCCCCAGCAGGGGCTTTTCGACAACCGTTGCGCCGAGCGCCGCGGCGCGCAGGAGCACTGCGGCCTTGGGGTGGGTCGTGATGATGATAGCCGGCAACCTCACGCCGTTGGCCCGCAGCCGCTGGAGCAGATCGAGGCCGTGGAGCCCCGGCAATCGGTAGTCGATGATCAGGCAGGCCTCGGACGTGGGGAGCGCCTCGGCCACGACCGTGCCTGATCTCAGGTGGCACTGGACCGAGAAGCCTTCCAGTTCGAGATCAAATTTGAGGGCCTCCAACAGGTCGGCGTCATCGTCGATGATGATAACAGATCGGCCCCCGTGTTTGGCGGCATGGCTGGATGCGAGCAACTCCATGCTGACCCGATAGCGCCCGACCGCTCAACCGGCCTTGATCTGGCGCAAGCTCAGAGCCCAATGGTAAGCGCCATGCGGACCAGGTCGGAGATGGTCGACGCGCCCGTCTTGGTCATAAGGCCCGCCCGATAGACCTCTACCGTTCGGAAGCTGATGCCGAGATCGTGGGCGATGACCTTGTTGAGCTTGCCGCCGATCACGCCGGTCAGAACGTCGCGTTCGCGTGGAGACAGCGTCTCGAACTTAGCGCCAATGGCCCTCACCTCGTCGGCTCCGCCTCGCGGTTTCGCGGCGCTGACCAAGGCCGCCTTGATCGCGTCCAGAAGCGCTGCGTCGTCCAGCGGCTTCTCGATGAAATGGAAGACGCCGGCCTTCATGGCCTCGACAGCCAGGGGTATGTCGCCATGGCCGGTCATGATGATGATGGGCTGGGAGAAGTTGAGCTTCCGAAGGCGAGCCGCCAGTTCGAGCCCGCCAAGGCCCGGCATGCGGACATCGGTCAGGACGCACCCCGAGCAAACGTTGGTCAGACCATTGAGGAAAGCGTCACCGGACGGGTAATCGCAGACCAGATAGCCGGCGGTTTCCAGTTGAAATCGCAGCGAATGACGAACGGCGTCGTCGTCATCGACGATGTGGATCGTCTCTTCAACCGACATCCCGGACCTCCTTTTCGCTCAGCGTGGGGACGGAGAAACTGAATATGGCGCCGCCGTCGGGATTGTCGTCGACCCAGATGCGCCCACCGTGCGCCTCGACAATGCTGCGGGAGATCGACAGGCCCACGCCCATGCCTTGCTGCTTGGTGGTCATGAACGGCTGGAACAGCTGTGGCGCGATCTCCGGCGCTAGGCCCGGACCGGTGTCAGCGACAGAGACGACGGCGCAGTCTTCAGACGAGGCTTTCACCGAAACGCGGACCTGGCGGGTGATCGACTCCGCGAGGACATCGATGGCGTTGCGGATCAGATTCAAGACCACCTGCTGGACCTGCACCTTGTCGATCAGCACCGGCGACAACGCCGGGTCGAGATCAAAGCTGACGTGGACGCGGTGCTCTTTGGCGCCCACCATGGCCAGCAGGCTGGCTTCCTCGACAACTCGCGGCAGACTTTCGAGGGTTCGCTCCGTCTCCCCCTTGGCCACGAAATCACGCAGGCGTTTGATGATGTCGCCGGCCCTCAGCGCCTGTTCTCGGGCGCGCTCCAAGGCGTCCAGCAGGCGTTCGCGGTCGATCACTTCGGCCTTCACCAGCCGGAACGATCCCTTCACGTAGCTGGCGATCGCCGACAGCGGCTGGTTCAGCTCATGGGCCAGGGCCGACGCCATCTTCTCCATGGCCGTCAGCCGCGACACATGGATCAGCTCGCTCTGCAGCTCCTGGAGCCGGCGCTCGGTCTCCTGGCGCTCGCTGAGGTCGCGGACGAAACCCGTGAAGAACCGCGTGTCTCCAGTCCGGGCTTCGCCGACCGACAGTTCCATGGGGAAGGTGCTTCCGTCCCGGCGCTGACCGACGACGATGCGCCCCAGTCCGATCACCCGCCGCTCGCCTGTCGCGAAGTATCGCGCCAGATAGCCATCATGATCGCCTCGATAAGGCTCCGGCATCAGCATTCGTACATTGCACCCGATCGCCTCCGACGCGGGCCACCCGAACAGGCGCTCCGCCGCGGCGCTGAACGAGGTCATGACGCCGCCCTCGTCGATGACCACCATGGCGTCCGGCACAGTCGCCAGTATGGATTGCAGATGGGTCTGGTCGGCATGTAGCTGCGCCAGTAGAGCGGAGGGCGGGGCGACATCGCGCCGGATTTTCTGGCTAACGAGCGCCAAGCCCAGACCCGTCACGACATAGGCGATCAGAGACAGAATCTCGACCGGCTCAGCGACACCCTGCGGGCGCGCAAGGGCAAGGCTGCCGGCCAAACCCATGCCGGTGGCCAGCAGGGTGGGCCCAAATCCTCCCCACCGGGCAGCAAACAGAAGCGCCGGCATGAGCCAGATCAGACGCCACTGCTGTCCTAGCTGCGGGGACAGCGCGGCGCCCACGGCGATGGTCAACGCCATCGCAGCCAGGGCGAGGACATAACCCCGGGCGGTGATAAGTTCGGACGGCCCGCGTGCCGTCTTTGCGCCTTCGGCCATTCCACCACCTATTCGCGGAAAGTCCGCGCGGATGTCTCCGCACCAGCGGGACATATCCCTAACGCGCGGAATACCGTATGGGGCCACGCCGGATGCAAGTTCGATCGAACCGGGTCAGGGCTAGTGACGCTAGGGAGACGAATTGGTTCGCGAAGGTTCGATCACCGAACCATCCGATCGCAAGACTGTCACGATGTGCGTAGGACCCTTCCGCTTTTTGATGCGCCTCAAGAACGCAGTTCCCTGACCGTGACCTAAGTGCCGCTTCGATCGTGAATTGAGGGGCAGATGTCCGCAGTCTCCAACCTTGCCGACCTGAAGCCCATGGCGGTCAGCCGCCGTGTCCCGATCCTTTCGATCCAAACGGTCATCGCCGGGGGTACAGGCATATCCCCACCTCGGTTGACCAACTCCAGGACGATCCGTTCCGCAGCATGGCCGGCGCTCTCGAGCGCGCCGGCGTGATCGCCTCGGATGGGACGCTCTTCGGCGAATTTGTCTGGGCGGATCTCTTGCGACGCGAAATGAGCGACGCCGATTTCGCAACAGCCCCGCGGACGGCGCGGATTGCTGAAAAACGTGCGGACTCGGTAGCGCGCCACGCCAGCATCGGCTGACTCGCCGGTTAGCGGCCGTTGCCACAGCCTGATCAGCTTCGCAGTTCCCGGCCTTCGTCATTCGGCGGCGCCGCCTGTCGGCTCAGCGGGCCGGAGGGCGCCCGAGGTTTGATCCATCTCATGGCAGACTGGAGCCCGCCCGCCTGCACTGCGACCGCCGCCGCCCCGTGTCGCGGGTAGCCCAATCGCGGAGCAAGCCGATGAGCTACAAAACCCTGCTGGTGCATGTCGAGGCCAGCCCGGACTCCAACCTCCACCTGTAGGTGCGGTGGACCTGACCCGCCAACTAGGCGCGACCCTGATCGGGGTGGGCGGCTGCGAACCGGCCTATCTCGCCAATCCGATGATGATGGCCGGCTATAGCGACGGCGCGCTGATCCAAACCCTGACGGACCTCGACACCGCCAGCTTGGCCGAATGCGAGGCGCGCTTCGACGAGGCGGCGAAGCCCCTGGGCTCCGCGGCGATGTCGATCTCCGACCGGGACTATCCGGACCGGGCGCTAGGCGTCTGCGCCGCCGGCGCCGATATGATCGTAGCGAGCGCCCATCGCGGCCCCAAGGCGTCTACGGCGGTCGCCATCGACCTCGTCCTGTGCGCCGGGTTACCGGTCCTCACCGTGCCCACCGACCTGCCCGCCATCCGCACGAAGAACATCGTCGTCGCCTGGAAGAATACCCGCGAAGCCCGTCGGGCCGTCTCAAACGCCCTGCCCATGCTGCGCGCCTCACCCTCAGCCTCCTGGAGCAATCGCCGCTCCCGGTGCTGTTCAGCCACTGACTGCGACAACTGCCGAGGCTGACCTCACGCCTCGTGCGGGACATCGACCGCCAGTTGTCCGGCGAGCGCAGTCAAGGGCGACCAGCGCGCAACTTCGTAGCTGATCCCGTCCCGGGTCGCTGCGGCGCGCGCGTGGGCTTCCGGCTCACCCGGCGCCTGGACCGGTTGCGAAGGATCGATAGGTTCGTCGCTGTGGAGATAGGCCAGCATCGCGGCGACCTCGTCCCGCCATTGGCCAGGATTGAGGCGCTGCGGGTCGATCAGGACACAGAACAGATTGTTGAGCGTCGCCCCATCTCTGGGGTGAACGGGCGCGATCGTCCCCCCGCCCGTCAATGCGCCGGCCAGCAGTTCCGCGAGCATGCCAAGGCCGGAGCCTTTGTGACCACCGAACGGGAGCAAGGCGCCGCGAGGGTCAGCGGTCATCACCGCCGGATCATCTGTCGGCTGGCCGGCGGCGTCGATCAGCAGCCCGGGAGCAACATGCTCGCCGCGCATCTGCGCGACGCGCGCCTTGTTCATGGCGATGCCGCTGGTGGCGATGTCCAGCAGCACCGGTGCGCCGGGCAGCGACGGCACGGCGATCGCTATCGGATTGGTGGAGAACCGCGCTTCCCGCGCCCCCGCCGGGGCGACCATCGGATCGCGTCCCACGACGTTCGCGAACATCAGCACCGCCAGATCGGTCGCCGCGGCGATCTCGGCATAGGCCCCAAGCCGCCCGAGGTGGTGGGACTGCCGCACCGCCAGCACAGCCGCCCCACTGCCGACCGCGACCGCAATCGCCTGCTTGAGGGCGCCCTCGACCAGCGGCCGGCCAAAGCCATGCTCAGCATCGAACACAAGTAGTGGGCCAGCCTCCAGCACCCAGCGCCCGTGCGCCCTGGGATCGATGCGGCCCGCGACCAAGTCGTCGATGTAGCTCGGAAGCAGCGAAAGGCCGTGGCTGGGGTAGCCGCAGGCGTCGGCGTCGGCGAGATGGGCGGCCACGGACTGAGCCACGAGCGTCGGAGCCCCCGCCGCCTCCAGGAGCGAAGCCGCAAACGAGGTGGCGGCGGCAAGGGAAAGGGTCGGCACGGGCTATACCCGGCGAACCTCTCCGTCAGGATTGTGCGGGGCGTGTCGGTCGAGATCGTCGGCGTCGAGGCCGCCTCGGCCCGTCGACGCCTCGCGCGCCGTGTCGGCGTGGGCGTCTGAGCCATAACCACCCGTCCTGCCCAACGATGGCGCATCGCCGATGAGATCGCGCCGCTCATAGGTCCCTATAAGGTCACCCGAAGCGATCGTCAGTCCCTTGAGCGCGCTGACCAGGTCTTCAAGACCGGCGTTGGGGCCGAGGTGGGTGATCGGCGCGCTGAGCGCGAAGAGCTGGAAGTGATAGTGGTGCACGCCGTGTCCGGCCGGCGGCTTGGTTCCGTGCCAGCCTTCCAGTCCGGCGCTGTTGCGCCCCTGGGTGGCGCCCGGCAATTCGGGCGGGTGCGCCGTGCGCGCCAAGCCCGCCGGGATCGCGATGGCGGTGCCGGGAATGTTCCAGAGCAGCCAGTGGACGAAGGGCCGGGCCATCGGCGCATCGGGGTCTTCGACGACTAGGGCGTAGGCCTGCGCTTCGATCACCGCGCTCCAGCTCAGGCCAGGGACCAAGTCATCGTGATAGGCGCTGTAGCGGTCGTCGATGCGCCCCTCGCCGTCCAGCGCCGGCGACGCCAGCAGGATGCCGCGGGACGGGTGGGCCTCTACGCGCTGGATCGTCAGGGACGAGCCGGAGTGCGCGGGGGAGTCGTGCTGGGCCATCAAGGCCTCCTTCAGGTGAATGGACGATCGACGCGCCGAGCCGCAACCAAGGGCCGGGTCATCCTCGACCAAGCCCGGGCAGGGCCGGAGGTTCCGACGTCATGCCGGAACCCTTGGGAGGCGGTTGTGGATGGCCGTCGCGGCGATAGTCGCCTCGCCTTCGGCGACGCTGATCTGATTGAGACCCCGCACCACATCCCCCGCAGCGTACAAGCCCTCGACCGAGGTCGCCTGATGTTCGGTGACGTAGAGGCGGCCGGAAGCGTCCAGCCGTGCGCCGAGCGACTGGGCGAGCGCCGTCTGCGAGGTTGTCCCGAATGCCGAATAGATGACGTCGAACCGATGCGTCTGGCCGTCCTGGGTCAACGCCGTCGCCCCACCGTCCTCAAGGCGCACCGCACCTGTGCGGACTTCGCCGACGCTGATGCCGGCGAGGGCCAAAGCCTCGGAGGTTTCAGCCGCCAGGGGCACCACGCCCCCGGCCAACAACAGCGACAGCCGATCGGTGTAGGTGCGCAGGAACAGCGCCTCGGCGGCGGCGTGCTCGCCGGTCCCCAGCACGGCCACGTTTTTGTCGATGTTCTCGTAGCCATCACAGATCGGGCACGTCCGGATCAGGCCGCGCTTCACGGCCTCTGCCACGTGCGGCAAGAGCGGCTCGGTCTCGACCACCCCCGTTGCGAGCAGCACGGTGTGCGCGGCGAGGGGCGCGCCATCCAGATCGGCGACGAAGAGCCCATCATCGCGCCGGTGCAGGATGTCCACATAGCCTGTACGGATGGCGCCACCGTAGAGAAGCGCCTGTTCGCGCAGGCGCTCCAACAAGGCCGGCCCTTCAAGGCCCGCCGGAAAGCCCGGCAGGTTGTGGCTACGCGTGATCCAGGCCGCCCGGCTCCAGCCGCCGTCAATCACCAAGGTCCGCCGCCGATAGCGCGAGAGATAGATCGCCGCGGTGAGGCCCGCCGGGCCGCCGCCGACCACCAGACAGTCCAGCACCTCGGCGGGGTTCAAGGTCGCGCGCCCGCGAGAGGCAGACCGCCGCTTTGCGACCCGGACAGAGGGCTCGTCCCAGCGCCGGGGATATGACCGAACCAATCGCTCACCTGAATGAACACGTCGCTCATAGCGTCTTTGAACGCCTCATCCGTGATGTTCGAAACGATACCGCCGGCGTGGAAATGGCCAACCACCGATAGCCCGCAAACTGCCGCTACATGAGCATCGAAGTGGTCCTTCACCGCCGTCAGCGCCCCGGTCTGACGCACCCACCGATCCGGCGCGCCCGACGACGTCAAGCTCGCGAGCCGTCGCCCGCTAAGACTCGGCTCCGTGCCGCCAAACGCCGGGCGGTAGCCGAAGCCCATGCCGAACACCCGGTCGATATAGCCCTTGAGGATGGCGGGGGGCGCATTGAACCAGAAGGGATAGACCAGAACGAACACGTCGACCCCGGACAGGATCGCCCGCTCCGCCACGACGTCCGCGCGGACCTCATAGTCAGGCGCGCCGGGGAGCTCGGACGCCGGAAGCCTGGGATCAAAGTCCAACGCATAGAGATCGCGAACAACGACAGGGTGGCCGAGCAGGCCGACTGCGTCTGCGTAGGCTCCAGCGCTGGCGTGGGTGAAGCTCTTCGGATTGGGATGCGCAATGATGATCGCGTGCTTCATCGAGGTCTCCTAAGCCCCCATCTGTGGGACGCGGAACTGCGCCGCCTTGATCGAAATCATACTCGGTTTGAGCGCGATCAAACGCCGGCCGCCACGACGCTATAAGGTCGCGGCCATGGAGAGCACAGTCATGGATATCCAAGCGCCTCGACGCGTTCGAAGCCCAGGTCAGGCCGCACTTCGGAACCCATTGGCATTCGATGATCGGCGGCGACCTCAGCCCAGGCGCAAAGGCGGCTGACTGAGCCCGGGCCGCAACGCGGGCGGCTCGCACATCAAGCTCCCAAATAAATTACCGAATGTTCTTCAGCGACCGCCGAAAGCCGTCCGAAGGGATCGTGCACGCGGTTCCATAGGCGTTCAGTAAGGGCATGCGTACCGTCGAACACCCGACGTTTAAGAGGTCGCTTGTGGGTGGAGAACGCGCGCTCCTAGCAGCCTCGATCGCCAGCCTTCGCCCCGGTACCTAGGGCTCGCTATCGAGGCGATCGTTCGCCGCCGCGATGTCGGCCGGCGGCTCCCGGAAGCTATCCCACGGCAGGGGCTTCTTTAGCGTTCGCGACCAGCGGCTCAGCCATTCGTCGCCGTCCGGCCCCGCGTAAGTGTCTGCGATCCGGTAGGCAGGGTCGCGCATGGCGCGGTCCAGGCTGACCGTGTGCAGTCCGTTGCGGCGGAGGATGCTGGAGAGATCGTCTAGGCTGTCGGCGTTCAGCCGGGTTGCGTGCAGCAAGAAGACGAAGTCGGGCCGGCGTCCCAGGAGGCCGAAGGCCGCCGACCGGTACCAGGCGACCATCGCGTCAGTGTAGTCGAGGTAGGCCTTCTTGATGCGCGCGGCTTCTGCCGCATCGTGTCGTTGCAGGGCGTCGTCATAAGGCAGGGCGAAGACATAGTCGGAGTTCTCCATGGTCACCGGCGCCACCCGATAACCGTGCGCCGCCAACCAGGCCTCGAAGGTGTGCCGCGTTTCGAGCGTCAGGCCGGTCTCTAGGAATGGGTGGCGGAACCACCGCAGAGACTCGCCCTGCGCCGATACCATGGGTCGCAGGATCTGGTCGGTTCGGCTGACGCCAGCGATGTAGGCCGCCACGTGCGTCTTGTTGAGCGACTCGTGGGCGTAGGTGTGGTTGCCGATCTGCATGCCTGCGATGAGCCAGGACTTGACCAGGCGGCCATGAGCCGCGCCGCCTTCCCCCACCAGACGCTCGCCGATGGCGAAGCCGGTCGCAGCGATGTGGTGTCGCCGCAGGCCCGCGAGCAACGGCGTCGTGGTGGCTTCCGCGTAGGTTGGGTTCCCTGTAAGCGCCATGGTCGGCAGGTCGTCGAATGTCAGGGCGACCCCTTCGGCGCGGGCCGCGCTGGCGAAACAAAGCGCGGCGATCAGGGACATCAAAGACAGGGTGCGCCGCACGAGATCCTCACGGGGCTTCGACTTGACGCTAGCCTTTTCAGCTTCCGGCGAGTCGCACCAGCCACGCCCCGGCGGGGCATTGTCAGACTAATCCGATGTGAGGGCTTAGTCAGTGATCCCGATGTTGCGGTGTGCGGCCTGTGGGAAAGCTGCGTCCTGGGATGCGCCCATCTTGGGGCCCGGAAATCGGGGTGCGGGATCGAAGAACGGGCGGCCCCGTCTGTTGTTCTGACCACTGTCGGCAACCGTCTTCAACGTCCTGCATGTTTCTGGAAGATATTCACAATTCTACCAACAAACCTCCCGAAGCGTACCGCCCCATCAACCGGCGCTCGGCCGCCCCATCCGCTTGGCGCGCATCTGGCTGGGCTTGACGTCGTTGGTCAAGTTGAGCGCGGTGTTGATCAGGCCGATGTGGGAGAGGGCCTGGGGAAAATTGCCGGCTAATCGCTTGGTTTTCGGGTCATATTCCTCGGACAGGAGGCCGACGTCGTTGCGGAAGCCGAGCAGGCGTTCGAAGAGGCGGGTCGCGTCCTCGCGCCGACCAAGCATGGCGTAGGCGTCGGCGAGCCAGAAGCTGCAGGTCAGGAACGCGCCTTCGCCCGGCGGCAGACCGTCGTCGGAGCTCATCGTGTCGTAGCGCAGGACCAGGCCGTCGGCTGAGATCAACTCGCGCTCAACCGCCTCGACCGTGGCGGCGAACCGCGGGTCATCCGCGGCCAGGAATCCCAATCCGGCGATCAGCAGCAGGCTCGCATCGGCATGGGAGTCGTCGTAGGCGCGCTGGAAGCCACCGGTCTTCTGGTTAAACGCCTTGGCGCAGACCTCGGCGTGAATCCGGTCTCGCAGCTTGCGCCAGTCTTCGACCGGACCTTCGAGGCCGAATTGCTCAGCGTCCTGGACCGCGCGGTCGACGGCCACCCAGGCCATAACCTTGGAGAAGGTGAAGTGCCGGGGCGCGCCGCGCACCTCCCAGATGCCTTCGTCCGGCTGGTTCCAGACCTTGACCACGTGTTCCATGATCTGGATCTGAAGCGCCCAGGTGTCGTCGCCGGTCAGCCCGTGCATCCGCGCTTGATGCGTGGCGTCCATCAGTTCGCCATAGACGTCGATCTGAAACTGGCGATGGGCGGCGTTGCCGATCCGAACGGGCCTTGAGCCTTCGTAGCCCGCCAGCCAGGTCGCCTCCCATTCGGTCAACCGCCGCTCGCCGGTGACGCCGTACATGATCTGCATGTCCTGCGGGCTGCCGGCGACGGCGCGGTGCAGCCACGCGGTCCAGGCCTTGGCCTCGTCAAAGTGTCCGGCGCTCATCAGGGCGAGCAGCAACAGGGTCGCGTCTCGGATCCAGCAGTAGCGGTAGTCCCAGTTGCGCTCGCCGCCGAACTTCTCGGGCAGAGAGGTCGTGGGCGCGGCGATGATGCCACCGGTGGGTGCGTGGGTCAGCGCCTTCAGTGTGATCAACGAGCGGCTGACGGCCTCGGCGTAGGGGCCGTCGATGGTGCAGCTCCGCCGCCACTTGCGCCAATAAGCCTGCGTCTGTTTCAGCGCCCGCTCGGGATGGATCGCCTTTGGGGCTGGAAGGTGCGAGGGCGCGAAGCTCAGGACGAAGGGGATCGTCTGGCCGTGCTTCACCTCGAACTCGGCGACCGTGGTCATATCCCGCCCCTCGAGATCGACTGGCGTGCGCAGAACCGCCAGCGCCGGGCCGGCGACGGCGTGCAGGGCGCCGTCGTCCGCGCGGCTGACCCAGGGCGTCACCACGCCGTAGTCGAAGCGCAGCACCAGCTCCATCGCCATACAGACGCGGCCAGAGCGGCACTCCACCAGGCGCACGATGTCGGAAGACTGACTGCGCAACGGCATGAAGTCGGTCAGGACCACGACGCCGTCCTCGGTGTCGTATTCGGTCTCGAGGATCAGGGTGTCCTTGCGGTAGCGGCGGGAGACGACCGAGATCTCGATCCGCCAACGGCCGTTTCCGGCATCGCCCAGCAACGCGGCAAAACAGGCCGGACTGTCGAAGCGCGGCCAGCAGAGCCAGTCGATCGAGCCGTCGCGCCCGACCAGCGCGGCGGTCTCACAATCGCCGATCAGGGCGTAGTCCTCGATGCGTGACGGCATGCGTCCTTCTCTTGCGGCGCAACGTCAGCGGCGACGAAGACTCAATGGCAGCGCTTGCCGAACGCCTCGGTTCCGAGGCTGCGGACTTTCGTGAGACTGGTAGGCGGAAACCGTGTGAGAATCCGACCTTCGCAACTCCGCCGGCGGTCCGCAGGAACCCCACCGGCGCGCGTCCGTTGCGTCGGTATCCCGGTAGGCGGCGCTGCGACGTCTGCATGCACCTCCCGCGCGGGATCGGGCCCGACTTTGATCATGAACGCACCGATACCGACCCTCGCCATGACGCCGCCTATGACGGACCTCGACCGCCAGGCGATCGACACCATCCGCACGCTCGCTATCGACGCCGTCGAGAAGGCCCAGTCCGGCCATCCAGGCGCGCCGATGGGCCTAGCGCCGGTCGCCTACGCTCTGTGGAGCCGGTTCCTGCGCTTCGACCCCAAGCGCCCCGACTGGCCCGATCGCGACCGGTTCGTGCTCTCGAACGGCCACGCTTCCATGCTGCTCTACGCCCTGCTGCATCTGGCGGGCGTGTCGGAAGGCGGGAAGCCCGCCGTCAGCCTGGATGACATCAAGGCGTTCCGAAAACTGGACAGCCTTTGCCCAGGCCACCCAGAGCACGGCCATACGATCGGGGTCGAGACCACCACCGGCCCGCTCGGCCAAGGCATCGCCAACAGCGTCGGCATGGCGATGGCGGCGCAATGGATGGCAGCGCGGTTCAACCGCCCCGGCCACGATCTCTTCGGCCACCGCGTCTATGCGGTCTGCAGCGACGGCGACCTGATGGAGGGGATTTCCGGTGAAGCGGCCTCCATCGCCGGCCACCTCAAGCTCTCCAATCTATGCTGGATCTACGACGACAACAGCGTGAGCATCGAGGGCGCGACTTCGCTAGCGTTCAGCGAAGACGTGGCGCGACGCTTCGAGGGCTACGGCTGGGCCACGGCGCGGGTCGCCGACGCCAACGACAGTGAAGCTTTCGGCCGGGCGCTCACCCAGGCCCAGTCGGCGGACGACCGGCCGACCCTGATCCTGGTTCGCAGCGTCATCGGCTACGGAGCGCCGCACAAACAGGGCACCGCCAAGGCCCACAGCGACGCTCTGGGCCCCGACGAGGTGAAGGCGGCCAAGCGTGCCTATGGCTGGCCGGAAGACGCGCAGTTCCTCGTTCCCGAAGGGGTCCGTGAACGCTTCGACGAGACCTTGGGGGCGCGCGGCGCGATGCTCGCAAAGGATTGGAACGACGCGCGCGCGGCCCACCGCAAGGCACATCCCGAGCTCTCCGCCGAACTCGACGCCCTGCTCGCCGGCGGGCCGCCGAAGGGCTGGGATCGGGACATTCCGGAGTTCCCGGCCGATGAGAACGGGATGGCGACCCGGGAAGCCTCCGGCAAGGCGCTGAACGCCATCGCCCCTCGCCATCCCTGGCTGATCGGGGGATCGGCCGACCTGTCGCCGTCGACCAAGACCCACCTCGATTTCGATGGCGCCGGCACATTCGGACCGGACGACCACGCCGGGCGCAACCTGCATTTCGGAATCCGTGAACACGCCATGGGCGCGATCGCCAATGGCATGGCGCTCTGCGGCCTGCGTCCCTACACCGGCACCTTCCTGATCTTCAGCGACTATATGCGCCCGCCAACCCGGCTGGCCGCGCTGATGAAGACGCCGGCGGTGTTCGTCTTCAGCCACGACTCCATCGGCGTCGGCCAGGACGGGCCAACACACCAGCCAATCGAGCAACTCGCCGCCCTGCGGGCGATTCCCGGCCTGATCACCTTGCGGCCCGGCGACGCCAACGAGACGGCGGAAGCCTGGCGCACGATCCTCGGCCAGACAGCGCAACCGGCGTGCCTGATCCTATCGCGCCAAGCGATGCCGACGCTCGACCGCACACGCTACGCCTCGGCGAAAGGTCTGACCAAGGGCGCCTATGTGCTCGCCGACAGCGCCGGTGGTCCGCCGCAGGTCATCCTGATGGGCTCGGGCAGCGAGGTCGGCCTCTGCGTCGCCGCCGCCGAGATCTGGAGGCCGATGGCGTCCGCGTGCGCCTGGTCTCCATGCCGAGCTGGGACCTCTTCGAGGCCCAGCCGGCGGTCTATCGCCGCCAGGTTCTGCCGCCGGAGATCACAGCCCGCGTGTCCGTCGAAGCCGCGTCTCCGCTGGGCTGGGACCGCTACGTCGGCTTCGACGGCGAAATCCTGGCGATGACCACCTTCGGCGCCTCAGCCCCGGGCGGCGACCTGATGAAGCGCTTCGGCTTCACGGTCGAGCGAGTCTGCGCCGCGGCCCGGCGCCAACTCGCCAACGCGACATCGAAATGAAGGAGCCCGCGTCATGACCGGCAACCCCCTGAAGACCCTGGCCGACGCCGGCCAGGCGATCTGGCTCGACTACCTGCACCAGGACCTCTTGAAGGACGGCGGCCTCAAGCGGCTAATCGCCGAGGACGGCCTCACGGGCCTGACCTCAAATCCTTCGATCTTCGAAAAGGCGATCGGCGATGGCGACAGCTACGACAAGCGGATCGCCGACCTTGTCGCCGCCGGAAAATCCAAGACGTCCGATCTCTACGAAGCCATCGCCATCGCCGACATCCAGGGCGCGTGCGACCAGCTCCGGCCGACCTACGACCGCCTGAACGGGCGCGACGGCTATGCCAGCCTGGAAGTGTCGCCGACGCTGGCCGACGACACCGACGGCACGGTGGCGGAGGCGCTGCGGCTCTGGACCGCGGTCGGCCGCCCAAACCTGATGATCAAGGTGCCTGGGACCAAGGCCGGCGCGCCCGCGATCCGCACGCTGATCGGCGAAGGCCTGAACATCAACGTGACCCTGCTGTTCGGTCTGCAGGCCTATCTGGATGTGGCCGAGGCGCACATCGCCGGGCTCGAGGCCCACAAGGCGGCCGGCGGCGACGTCAGCAAGGTCCACGGTGTCGCGAGCTTCTTCGTCAGCCGCATCGACACCGCCATCGACAAGCTCATCGACGAGAAGCTGGAGGGCGCCGACGGCGCCACCGCCAAGCGGCTCAAGGCGCTCCGGGGTGAGGTCGCCATCGCCAACGCCAAGATCGCCTATCAGCGCTACCTCGAACTGATCGCGACACCGCGCTGGACGGCCCTGGCCGCCGGCGGCGCGGCGCCGCAGCGCCTGCTCTGGGCATCCACCGGGACCAAGGATCCGGCCTATTCCGACGTCCTCTACGTGGAAGCCCTGATCGGCCGCGACACCGTCAACACCCTGCCGCCCAAGACCCTGGACGCGTTCCGCGATCACGGGCGGGTGGCCCAGACCCTGGCGCAGGATGTGGCCGGCGCCGCGGCGATCCTGGCCGAGACGATGTCGCTGGGGCTCGATCTGGACGGCGTGACGGCCACCCTTGTGAAGGATGGCGTCGGCTCGTTCGCGAAGTCGTTCGAAGACCTGCTGAAGGCTGTTGAAGACAAACGCAGCCGGTTCGCGGGCAAGCCATCGGCCACGGCCGCGCACGCCTGACGGCGGTGTCCCACTCGCCAAGGAGACAAGAATGCAGATTGCCATCGTGGGCCTTGGCCGCATGGGCGGAAACATCGCGCGGCGACTGATGAAGGGCGGCCACGATTGCGTGGTGTATGACCGCAACGACAAGGCGATCGGTGAGATCGTCAAGGCGGGCGCCAAGGCGGTGCAGACCCTTGAAAGCGTTGCCGAAGTTTTGAGGGCGCCGCGCACTGTCTGGGTGATGCTGCCGGCCGGCGCGCCCACCGACGAGACGGTTATGAGCCTGGGCGAGATCCTGGCCTCCGGCGACACGATCATCGACGGCGGCAACAGCTTCTACAAGGACGACATCCGGCGCGCGAAGGCGCTCGGACCCAAGGGCATTGCCTATGTCGATGTCGGCACCTCGGGTGGCGTCTGGGGACTCGAACGCGGCTACTGCATGATGGTCGGCGGCGACGCCAAGACGGTGAAACGCTTCGCCCCGATCCTGAAGACCCTCGCGCCCGGCGCCGGCGCCATTCCCAAGACCAAGCGGGCGAAGGGCGCCGACCCCCGCGCCGTCGAGGGCTACATTCACGCCGGGCCGGTGGGCGCCGGCCACTTCGTCAAGATGGTCCACAACGGCATCGAATACGGGCTGATGCAGGCCTATGCCGAGGGCTTCGACATCCTTGCCAACAAGAATTCGGAGGCGCTGCCCGAAGACGAGCGCTACGACCTCAACCTGCCGGATATCGCCGAGGTCTGGCGGCGTGGCAGCGTGGTCTCCTCCTGGCTGCTCGACCTGACCGCCTCCGCGCTCGCCGGCGACGCCAAGCTTGAGAAGTTCGAAGGCGCCGTGGCCGACAGCGGCGAAGGCCGCTGGACCATCGAGGCGGCGATCGAGGAGGCCGTTCCGGCCGAGGTTCTGGCTGCGGCGCTCTTCGCGCGCTTCCGGTCCCGCGAGGAGCACACGTTCGGCGAGAAGTTGTTGTCGGCCATGCGCTTCGGCTTCGGCGGACATGTCGAAACGGCGCCGAAGCCCTAGCCTCCTTGGTCCGCAAAGCCCCCCAGCCTCGAACTCCAGGTCTTGCGCCCGCACTGCCCTGCACTCTGGTGGTGTTCGGCGCGCGGGCGACCTGACCAAGCGGCTGCTGACCCCGGCGCTCTACAATCTGACCGGCTCGAAGCTGCTGCCGGACGGATTCCGCGTCCTGGGCGTCGATCACAATCCCTGCGATGACGCGGGCTTCGCCAAGGGCCTTTCCGACTTCATGCGCACCCTCGTCGGCGACACCACGAGTGAGGCCGCCGAACCTCGCCTCGACAAGACTCGCTGGGCCTGGCTGCAGCAACGCCTGGGCTACCTGACCGGCGATTTCGAAGACCCCGCGACATATAAGGCCCTGGCCGCGCGGATCGCCAGCCAAGAGGGCGGCAAGGGCCATGGCATGATCTTCTATCTCGCGACCTCTCCGCGTTTTTTCGGCGAGATCATCGATCAGTTGGCCAAGGCGGGCCTGACCGACGAGGCCAAGGGCTTTCGGCGCCTGGTGATCGAAAAACCGTTCGGCCACGACCTGCCCTCGGCCCGGACGCTCAACCGGCGCATCCTGAAGGCGCTGGACGAGCGTCAGATCTATCGGATCGACCATTTCCTGGGAAAGGAGACAGTCCGCAACATCATGGCCATGCGGTTCGCCAATACGGTGTTCGAGCCGCTGTGGAACCGGCACAACATCGACCACGTCCAGATCACCGCCGCCGAGACCGTCGGCGTCGAGGGTCGGGGCGCCTACTACGATCAGGCCGGCGCCTTACGCGACATGGTACCCAACCACCTCTTCCAGCTCCTGGGCATGGTGGCGATGGAGCCGCCCAATTCACTCAGCGCCAACGCCATCCGCGCTGAGAAGGCTCGCGTCATCGAGGCGATCAAGGTCCAGACGCCCCCCACCGCCCTGGCCAATTCTGTCCGTGGACAATACCGTGCGGGCAAGGTCGGCCGGCAAGCCGTGGCGGACTACCGCGCCGCCGAGAACGTCGCCAAGACGAGCCGCACCGAGACCTACGTCGCTCTCAAGCTCGGCATCGATAACTGGCGCTGGGCGGATGTGCCGTTCTACCTGCGGACCGGCAAGGCGATGGCTGGGCGCGATACGGAAGTCGTGATCCGATTCAAGGCGCCGCCCAGCCAGCTCTTCCGGGAAGCCGCCGACCGCGCACCGGCCGCCAACCAGCTGGTCCTGCAGCTGCAGCCGCACGAAGGCGTGTCGCTGGCCTTCGACGTCAAGCACCCCGGACCGGACCTGCGGCTCGATCCGGTACGGATGGACTTCTGCTACGCCGACGACTTCAAGGCCGCCCCGGCCACCGGCTACGAGACCCTGATCTACGACGTTATGATCGGCGACCAGACGCTGTTCAAGAAGGCCGACGAGATCGAGGCGAGCTGGCGCGCCGTGCAGCCGTTCCTGACTGCATGGTCGAAGGGCGGCGTCGTCCACGGCTATCCGGCCGGAACCAACGGGCCCGCCCAGGCCGATGCACTCCTCGGGCGGGATGGTCGCGCCTGGCACGAGGTGAGCAGGTGAGCCGCCCACTCATCGTCGCGCCGTCCGTGCTCGCCTGCGACTTCGGACGCCTGGCCGAGGAGGTTGCCGCCGTCGACCGGGCCGGCGCCGATTGGATCCACGTCGACATCATGGACGGCCGCTTTGTGCCGAACATCAGCTTCGGCCCGGACATCGTGCGAGCAATCCGCCGCGCGACCGCCAAGCCGCTCAACGTCCACTTGATGATCGTCGAGCCGGAACGCTACCTGGAGGACTTCATCGGCGCCGGCGCCGACCACCTACTGATCCAGGCCGAACCCGGGTCGACCACGCACCTGCACCGCGTGCTGAGCCGGATACGCGAGCTGGGCCGCAAGGCCGGCGTGGTGCTCGATCCGGCCACGCCGCCCGAACTCGTCGAGTATGTCCTGGACCTCTGTGACGTGATCCTGGTGATGACCGTCAACCCCGGCTTCGGCGGACAGGCCTTCCTGCCCGAGATGCTGCCGAAGATCCGGCGGCGGCGAGCCCTCTGCGATGCCCGCGGCCTCCAGCCGGTTGTCGAAGTCGATGGCGGCCAGGGGACCGACACCATCGCCAGCGTGGTCGACGCGGGAGGGGACGCCGTCGTCGCCGGTTCCTCAATCTTCGGCGCGAAGGACTATGCCCAAGCCATCGCCGATATCCGCCGCGCGGCGATCCATGAGCAAGCCGGAAGCTTTCATCGTCGTCGTGGTCATGGACGTGGCCGGCGTTCCGGTTTTCGTTCAGTGAGGGGCGCCGAGCCTACAATCGCGGTGATGATGGGCGTTTCGGGCTCGGGCAAGACCACGGTCGGCAAGGCGCTCGCCCGCAAGCTGGGCTGGGCGTTCCAAGAGGGCGACGATCTGCATCCCGCCGCCAGCATCGCCAAGATGAAGTCCGGCATCCCGCTGACCGACCAGGACCGCGCGCCGTGGCTCGCCAAGGTGGAGGGCTGGATTTCCGCCGAGCTGCGCCAGGACCGCTCCGGCGTCATCGCCTGCTCGGCCCTCAAACGCGCCTATCGTGACCAGATCGTCGCCGGCCGCCCCAATGTCAGGCTGGTGGTCCTCGAAGGCGGCCACGACCTGATCGCCAACCGCCTGGCAAATCGGCGCGGGCACTTCATGCCGCCCGCCCTGCTCGCCAGCCAATTCGCGACCCTTGAAGCGCCCGCCGAGACGGAACACGCCATCAGCGTTGACATCGGCAAGCCGCTGGAAGCCCTGGTCGGCGAGATCGCGGCGCAGCTCTGAGCATTGCGCCGAGTTGCTAGCGCATATCCCATGAAAGCTTCGCTGCGTCCGCGTCGTCGTTGCTCAGTGCGCCGCCGAGCCGCCGGTCAGGTCGCTAGGCCGGCAGCATGCGGGGCGCCAACACCACATTGATGGTTGCGCTCTCCGCGATGGGCTGAAGCTTCTCGTTGACCCAGACTGCGGTCGCTTCGCCGGCTTCTAGTGCAATTTCCAAGAGTTTGGTGGCGACACTGATCTTGAATCTCAGGGTCCGGCCCCGCCATTGCGCGCGGAACTGGAGGCTGTTCCATCCCTTTGGCAGCCTGGGCTCGATGGCCAGGGCGTCGGCGCGCATGGAAAGGCCCGCGAACCCGAATACCGCCACCATCCACAGACCGCCTTGGGCCGCGATGTGAATCCCACCGGCGATCGCGACATGTGTGTCGGCCAAGTCCGTCGCCGCCGTTCCGCGGAAGTAGTCCAATGCGAGGTCCGACAGCCCCAAGCGAGCCGCGGCCAAGCCGTGCATCGGCCGGCTGAGAGAGCTGCCGTGGCCGCATCGAGGCTCGTAGAAACCGAAATTGTCCGCCGCGGATTGGCCGGCAAACTCTTCGGGCAGCAGGGCCAGGAGAGCGACAACATCGGCCTGCTTCACGACCTGGGACCGCGCGGTGCGGTCCCGTCCGAGCACCACGTCCATCGGCACCGAGCGGCCGGCGTAGGCCGCCAGATCGATCTCCTCGAGCCCGAAATAGCCCTCGAACTGCTCGAAAATCCCGGTTCGAGCGTCAAGCCCTGTCGCCATGGTTTTGGCGACAGCCCGCCACGCATGCATCTCCTTGTCCACAAGGCCGAGCCCAGCGGACAACTCGGCCCAGCGCTCCGGCCACCGCTCGGCGAGCAGACTGGCCACCTCAAGCGCCCGAAGGATATTCCAGCGCGCCATGATGTTGGTGAAGGCGTTGTCGTCGATCTCCTCGTGATATTCGTCGGGACCCAGGACGCCGCGAATGTGACGCAGCCCATCCGGCTCTAGAGAGGCGCGGCTCGCCCAGAAGCGTCCCGTCTCGAGAATGATTTCCGCCCCGGCCTCTAGCAGGAAGGCCTCGTCGCCGGTCGCCTGCCAATATTGCCAAACCGCGTATGCGACATCGGCGCTGATGTGCTGTTCCTGCCCGCCGGTCAGAATGGTGACGACCCGCCGATCCGGTCCGACGACCTGCCGTGGCGTGACATCTTCGCCAGTGTCTGCGGACTCCCAGGCGTAGAGCGCGCCCCGCCATCCCATCGCGGCGGCCCGCGCCCGCGCGGCGTCGAGGGTCCGGAAGCGGTAGAGCAGCAAGGCCCGCGCCGCAGCGGGCCAAGTGAAAATGTAGAACGGCAGCAGGAAGATCTCGGTGTCCCAGAAGACATGCCCCAGATAATCGGCGCCCGTGAGCGCGCGGGCGCCGATCGACACGCGATCGTCGGCGGGGTTGGCGGCGCTGTTCAGATGGTAGGCGGCGAACCTGAGCGCCTCTTGCGCCTCAGGATCACCGTCGATCTCGATGCCGCTCCAATGCCAGCGCTCGGCCCAAGCGGCCTCGTGGTCTGCCACGGCCGCGCGCCACCCTCGACCCTGTGCTGTCCCCAGGAGCTCCACGGCGTCATCGCCTGGCGCATCGGTGGGCGTATCACTCCGCGTCACCGCGACCAGACGCTGAAAGGCGGCGACCTGTCCCGCCTTTGCCG
This sequence comes from Caulobacterales bacterium, assembly GCA_038206535.1. Taxonomy (GTDB): domain Bacteria; phylum Pseudomonadota; class Alphaproteobacteria; order Caulobacterales; family Caulobacteraceae; genus Acaudatibacter. Next base: position 2,065 of record JBBRAV010000048.1, on the reverse strand, counting down.
TCCAGGTCCAGCGCCAGGTCAGGTCGCCTCGCTCAGGCGGCGTAGGCGGCTGACTGTCTATCTTCAGCGATGCGTGGGCCGCCATGGCCAGCCGTTTGCCCGACTGGCGGGTGCGCCAGACACCGAGGTCTTGCGTCAGCCGTTCCGCATCGAGCCCAAGGTTGAGCCCTTCAAAACTGGCTTCCAGCACAAGATCGGCCTCGCCTCGCGTGACCTCGAACCGGATCAGCTGCAGGCCGAGGCCACTGTCCGCGCGCGACACAAGCCGCAAGGTGCGCACGTGGAGGTCCAGCCCGGCGGACTGAACATGGCGGCAGTCGCCAATCACCAGGCCACGCTGCATGTCGAGGGTCAGTTGATGTACCGACGCTGGGCCGGGAGCTTGGGTGGGCGGACATTCGGGCGTCGAGATCCGCACCGCGAGCCAATCGGCGACCGGCACAAGTCCGGAAACCGCACCCTCCGCGGCGGGCCTATCGAACAGCCCCGCGACATAGGTGTGGGGCGGCAGCTCGCCCCACGGGATCGCCCGCGCGCGCCTGACACCAAGGAAGCCGTTGCTGATCGAGAAGCGCGACTCGAGACTGCTCTCGCGCAATGGGTCGTATCCATCCTCGCGGAAAATCCACGCCGGATCATCCGTGGGCTCGAAGACGGTGGGTGTCTGGCGGTCGGTCATCGCGGCGCCCGGCGAGGCTGCCCGTCGGCCAGAGCCTCGATCAACACCTCGTCCAGGCTCGTCACGACGATGTCCGCCTCGGTGGCGCGCAAGGCGGTGAAGTCGCCCCGCCGTGCCACGGCGACGGATTTCATGGCGCCGGCCCTGGCCGCCGCGATGCCCGCCGGCGCGTCTTCGACAACAAGGCATTCGTCCGGCGAGACCTGCAATTCCCGGGCGGCGAGCAGAAATATCTCGGGGTCCGGCTTGCCGTGCGCGACATCGCGCCCGCAAACATTGGCGCTGAAGGCGTCAAGCAACGGTAGCCCCGAGGCGAGACGGAGCGGTCGCATCATGGCGTTGGCGTTCTTCGAGGAAGAAGCGGCGGCGAGCCGAAACCCGGCGCCCAGAGCCGCTGCAATGAAGCGCAGCGCGTCCGGAAATGGCGACACCGCCCCTGCGCGGATCAGAGCCTCCAGTCGCCCCTGCTTACGCGACGCATAGGCGACAGCCTGCAGGCCCGCGTCGAAAACGCCCAGAGCGCGCAAGGTCGCCTGTGCGCCCGCCAGTCGAGGCTTCCCTGCGACCTCGGCTTGATAGATCGCGGTGGTGAACAGCCGTGGATCTGCAAGGCCCACGAGCGCCTCTCGCCAGGCCTGCTCGTGCGGAGATGCAAGGATCACCCCATCGACGTCCAGGATGCAGGATCGGAGCCTGACGAGCTGGACAGGCCTGGTGGCCGAATTGCCGTCGTCCTCGACGATGAGGACCTTGGCCGAGAGGTCGTCGGCGAGAAACGCGGCGCCTCCAATGCCGAGGGCGGGCGCCGGGCCGATGCCCTGGACACGTTTGAGCATTTGTCCGCTCCCGCGGCTTGGTCTCGGATCGAGAACAGCCCTGAGGAGCAAATTCAACGGGGCGGTGCGATCATGGCAGCGACCGCCTGCGCTGCCAACGGTCAGGCCGGTAGGCAGTTCCCAGGTCCATTGACCATGTTTGCGTTGTCGCAGCGCAACCGACCCCGGGCCGATGCATTTCCAAACGAATGGCGTGAACACCGAGGAGTCTGGTCAGGCGCGATCAAATTCTGCGCACGCGGCGTTTTCATGAAACAGCGGCGCGGAGACAAGACCAGTGGATCAAATACATTCTGAGCCTTCTGCGCCCTCCCTTTCGGGACATATAGACGACCTCTGCATCGACACGATCCGCACCCTGTCGATGGATGCTGTCCAGCGGGCCAACTCTGGGCACCCCGGGACGCCGATGGCGCTGGCGCCGGTCGCCTATACCCTCTGGCAGCAGGTGCTGCGTTTCGATCCGGCCAATCCCGCTTGGCCCAATCGCGACCGGTTCGTGCTGTCCAACGGACATGCCTCCATGCTGCTCTACTCCCTGCTGCATCTG
>JBBRAV010000047.1:0-34422 GCA_038206535.1 Caulobacterales bacterium | reverse complement strand
CAACTCCGCCGCGGTGTAGTCCATCCGCGTAACTTCCAAGGGCGCGCCCATCCAACCTCTCCACCATCCGAATCACCCCATGGAATCGAACCTGCGGCGTCTTGGGAAGACCTGTGAGTCAGCCTCATCGAGGGCTGGTATTAGGCGGCGCTTGGTCGTCATGGTCATCCCTTTGTTCGGCTGAAGAAGACCATCCCTCCGTCCCGACCTGCCCATTCATTTCGCAAGGCGGTGGACGGCGGTCACGGATGGCCGCAGGCCACCGCGTGAGCGGCGCGAAGCGTCCTTGAAGGCCGTCCGCCGCCTTGCGATGCTACCGCGCGTGGGGGCTCGTTGTCAGGGAGCGTGCGCGGGTGCAAAATCAACTTTTCGAAGCGGCGCTCGGCATCGCCAAGCCGTGGTTTGTCCAAAGTGTCGATTTCGACGCGGTTCTGAAGGTTCTGACGATCAAGGTCGACTTCGTGGCCGGAACGAAGTTCCCCGCATCAGGCGTGGCGGGCGAGCACCCGGTGCACGACACCCAGACCAAGCGACTGCGACATCTCAATTTCTTTCAGCACGAATGCTTCCTGGAAGTCAGGACGCCGCGGGTGAAGCTGCCGGACGGCCGGGTCGTGCTCGTCGAACTGGAGTGGGTCGGCAAGCTCTCCGGCTTTACCCTGCTGTTCGAGGCCCTGGTGCTGGCCATGGCTCAGCGAATGACATTCGCCGCCGTGGCCGAACTGACGGGCCTGTCCTGGCATCGCGTGCACGCCATCTGCTCGCGCTACGTCGACATGGCCGTCGAGGCGGCCGACCTGTCGGCGGCGACCGCCGTGGCCATCGACGAGACCTCGTGCCGACGCGGACACGACTATCTCACCCTGGCCGCCGACATGAAGGAACGCAAGGTGGTGTTCGTCACTGAAGGCAAGGATTCCAGCACCATAGCCCGCTTCGCCGAATACCTGGCCACGCACAAAGGCGCGCCCGAACAGGTGCGGTCGGTCAGCATCGACATGTCGCCGGCCTTCATCAAGGGCGTGGGCGTCCATCTGCCGAACGCGCGCATCACCTTCGACAAGTTCCACGTTGTCGCCCACGCCTCGGCCGCCGTCGATGCGACCCGCCGCCTCGAACAGCGCACCGATCCCAGCCTCAAAGGCCTGCGCTGGACGCTGCTCAAGGATCGCTCACGCCTGACTGACGAGGGCCGCGCCGACCTCGACGCCCTAATCGCCAACGCCGCCACCAAGCGCACCGCCCGCGCCTGGCTCTACCGCGAGCACCTGCGCGACATTCTCGAGCGCAAGCAGATCAACGTCGTCTCTACGATGCTCAGACAGTGGTGCACGAACGTCATGCGCTCGAAGGTCGAGCCGATGAAGGACGTCGCCAGAATGATCCGCAAGCACTTCGACGGCATCGTCGCCTGGACGCAGACCCGCCAGACAAACGGCTACATCGAGGCCCTCAACGGCCTCTTTCAAGCCGCAAAACGCAAGGCCAGAGGCTATACCCGCTTCAAAACCATGCGAACCGTTCTCTTCCTGATCGCTGGAAAACTCGACTTCACGCCCGCCATGCCTCTCGCAGCGTAACCCACTCGAAATTCAAAAGAGCCCAGAAATCCGCCGCATAGGTGCAGCACTTCCGCCCCCCTCGAAAGGGACACATCCGAGCGCGGGAGCGATATTATCTCCACATCACTGAGCCAAAAGTCTCGGAATGTACGTAGACGCGAACTTTTGGCGTCTACGTATATGCGCCGGGACGGGACGCTCAGGAACAAAGGCGCGGTGGCGTATGGGTTTAAAGGGTGGGTGGTGGCGTAGGGCTATGCGAGACGTTTATCCTCATTCGCAATAGCGCGTATTCGCTGTCGCCAAAGGTCAAATTCGGTGATCGCATGATCTTTTGCGCGCTGTACAAGGTAATCCTTGTACTCGGCAACACGACATGCCCTTGAAACCGCAAAAGTTCATCGAATTTCTGTGATAGGTGGCTCTTTTGAAAATGGAGTGGGTTACGCTGCGAGGGGCATGGCGGGCGTGAAGTCGAGTTTTCCAGCAATCAGGAAGAGAACGGTGCGCATGCTTCTGAAGCGGGTGTAGCCTCTGGCTTTGCGTTTCGCGGCTTGGAAGAGGCCGTTGAGGGCCTCGATGAAGCCGTTGGTCTGGCGGGTCCGTGTCCAGGCGACGATGCCGTCGAAGTGCTTGCGGATCATTCTGGCGACGTCCTTCATGGGCTCCACCTTCGAGCGCATCACGTTCGTGCGCCACTGTTTGAGCCTGTCCGAGACGACGTTGATCTGCTTGCGGTCGAGAATGTCGCGCAGATGCTCGCGGTAGAGCCAGGCGCGGGCGGTGCGCTTGGTAGCGGCGTTGGCGATCAGGGCGTCGAGGTCGGCGCGGCCCTCGTCTGTCAGGCGCGAGCGATCCTTCAGAAGCGTCCAGCGCAGGCCTTTTAAGCTGGGGTCGGTGCGCTGTTCGAGGCGCCGGGTGGCGTCGACGGCGGCGGAGGCGTGAGCGACGACGTGGAACTTGTCGAAGGTGATGCGCGCGTTCGCGTGCATCCACGTCCTCGCGAGGACCGTGCTTTTGAGGAGACGTGAAATTGGCAATGGCATTTCGATCCGCGATCCGATGCGGCATCCGACCCGCCTCCCATCACCAAAACGTGGAGGGGTCGACGCCGAGCAATTTTGCCGCGTCCTCAATGCGTAGCCCACGACTGTAGCGCGCCGCCCGAATTTGCTCGGCGAGCGTCGTCGGTACGTCCCATGGCTCGCATCCGAGGAACTCGATAATCTTGGGATAGGCGGTGGCAATTGGACTACAACCGTCTTCCCACTTGCGAAGCGTGTCCTCAAAGGTGTCCATTAGGACTGCGGCAGCTTCCCGGGATAGTGCCAATTTCGAGCGCCGGTGACGAAGGAGCCAAGCCAGTTTCCCGCGCACCAGCGTGTCGCTGTCAGGCTTAGACGCCCTCAGGACAGTGGCGACACCGGGCGACAAAAAGGCAACGCGACCATGAGGTTGCAGCCCGTAGATCTCGGTTGCGCCCAATGCGGCAATTGCCGGCATTCTTCCACCCGACGTGTGCGAGCGAACTGTATGAGCCGCCGGCGCGATCGCGATCGCCGACGCGCGCCGAATCCTCGCGGCCACCGAGACGATGCGAGGCGCGGTCGCAGGAGCCGCGGCCGGCAACGCCGGCGAGCTCCGGGTGGGGGTGCGCGTTTCGCCGGCGGGCGAACCGCTCCGCTCCCTCCTGGCGAAGCGGAGAGCCGAACATCCCGGCATCGAAATGAGCGAGCATGACCTGCATCTGGGCATCGAGTCGCGCCCTCTCGACGTGGCTTGGTGGCTTGCGAGAACCCGCGGTGGCAGGTCGTCACGAAGCCGCTTCATCGCGGAAGGATCGTCGCTGACCTGCCGTCGGATCATCCGCTCGCGGCCGGGAAGGCGCTCAACTGGAGCCACCTTCGGAGCGATACGATCCTGGTGCAGGAGTGGTCCGATAGCCACGACACGCGGGAGCACTACGTTACCTGGCTGGGCCTGGGCTTTCGTTTCTCGGGTCATGCCGCCAGTAAGCTGTCGATCATGGGTCTCGCGGGCGCGGGCGTTGGCGTGAGCCTCGCCGTGGAAAGCCAGACTCAAATTGCGTTTCCGGGCGTCGTCTTCAAACCCATTGACGAGCACAACGCTTTCATCCAGGCCATGCTGGCTTGGGCGGCTGACGCGATGGTGGGCCGCTTCATCGCGGTTTTGCGGGATGTGGCCCGGCCACGAGCCATCTGAAGCTTAACGCTTTTTTCGGATCCTCGCGAAGGCCCGGTCGGTGGCCATGAACCGTCCCAGCATCGGCCCAATCAACTTCGCCGGTTCGACCGCGTCCTGGCCAGTCTCACCGGCAAGCGCCGCGGCGTAGGCGAGGAGATCGCGATGAACGCCCGCTGCCAGTTCGAAGGTGATCTTGACTGGCTTGTCGTCCTCCAGCGCACCGAGCTTCAGCTTTGGCATGCGACTTTCTCAACTCCGATACGGTTCGAGCACGAGATCGTGGGTGACCATGACCCGCACCGGAAATCCCGGCCGGATAGTTATGGTCGGCTGAACGTTGAGCGAGCGTCCGACGACCTGTTCGCCGATCTGACTGAAACTCTGCGACGCGCCCTGGCGGATCGCCTGGGCCAGATTGTTCTCGCTGTCGCTGGTCCCGGCTTCGGAGCCGACGCTGAGAACGGTCGAGAGGATCGCCGCGTCGAAGAGCTGGCCCCAATGGTTGTCGACCCGGTCGGCGAGGCCCGCGTAGCCCTGCGCATCGGCGCCCGGCTGGCGCTCAAGAACGATCGAGCGGCCATTGGGCATGATCAACCGTGTCCAGACCAGAAGGGCGCGAGACTGGCCGAAGGCGACCTGGGCGTCGTATTGGCCGACGAGGCGCGCGCCCTGCGGAATCAGAAGGGTCCTGCCGGAGGGACTGTCGTAGACGTCCTCGGTGACCTGGGCGGTGATCTCGCCGGGGAGATCCGAGCGCAGGCCGGTAATCAGGGCGGCGGCGATGACCGCGCCGGCCTGCAACACATAGGGACTGTCCGGACCCTGGACGCGGTCGGGGCTCGTGGTCGTCCGATCGGCGGCCGCGTTCAGAAACGCGGTCCTGTGATCCTGCGCGGCGGGCGGTGGTGATTTGGTGTCCGGCGAGGGCGTCGTCGCCGGCCCCGGCGCGGCCCCGCCGGGGAGCGCCGGCGCGGCTTGCGCTCCCGGGGCGCTGCTCGCGAACAGCCGGCTCGCCAGTCCCGCCTCCGCTTCCTGAACCTGCTTCTGCTTTTCCGGGTCGGCGGGCGTCGCCGGCGTCGTGGCGGTCGCCATGCCCGGCGCCGGCGCGCCAGCGGCAAGGATCGGCCGGCCGAGGTCGCCGGGAAGCGGCGGCCCCAGTTGTGGGACCGATTTTGGCAGGCCGGCGTAGTCCTTCGGCAGATTGGCCAGCCCGTCGGGAGTCGTTCGGTTGTTGGTGTTTAGGAGTTCCGTGCGCGCTGCCTCGTGTTGCGGCCCGAGAGCCAGGAAGATCGCGCCGCCAATACCCGCCGCAGCGGTGATGCCCAGCCCGAACATCACCTTGCGCGAGACCCGCGTGACTGGCGCGCGGTTGGATCGCAGCCGCATTTCCTTAGGCGGCCGAGGCGCTTCGGCCGGCGCGACCGAGGCGGTGTCCGCGTCGCTCATGACGGGCGCCGCGCGTCGGTGCGGACGATGCGCACGGTCCGCTGATGCTTTTCGCCGAGCTTGAGTTCGGCGGCGGCGAAAAGACGGTCGACGATCATGTGGTTGGCCTTGACGCGGTAGTTGACCAGCTCGCCCTTGCCTTCGGCTCCGATGACCCAGAGCGGTGGCATCTCGCCCTGGCCGATACCGGTGGGGAAGTCGATGAACACCTGGCGGCCGTCGTCGAAGACGCGCAGGGGCCGCCACGGCGGGGCGTCGCCCTCGATGCGATAGCGGAAGTTGAGCGCCTCGACGTCGATGCCCGCGGCGAGCGGCGCCGCCGCTTGCACGACCGCGTTCGCCTTGCGCACGGCGATGAGCTGATCCAACGGATACGACCAGGAGACCGAGGCCATGTAGGTCTTCTCGTCGGCGCGCAGCTCGAGGTGATAGGTGCGCCGGTCCGTGTTGATGACGAGGTTGGTGGTCAGATCCGCCCGGGTCGGCTTGACGAGGATGTGCTCGCGCTTGCCCTCCCCCGATCCGCTCTGGGTGTCGCCGATGATCCAGCGGGCGGTGTCGCCGGCGGCGACCGGACCGTCGCCGACCAGCTGTTCGCCGGCCTCCAGCGCGATGTCGGTGATTTCGCCAGGCGCGGCGTAGACCTGATAGAGGGCGCCGTCCGACCATGGATAGACCTGGATGGCGTTGAGCCAGGCCGAGCGGGTCGGCTGCACCCGCGCCGCGCCGTTGGCCCGTTCGATCCGCGCGTGCGGATCGGCGGGGTCGATCGGCGAGACCTTCGTCTCGACCATCGGCTTGAGCTGGTCGGGCAGGGGAAGGGGCTTGGGCAACTCCACCACCTCCACCGGCTTGGCCTCCTCGGACGTCGGCGCGGGGTCGGGCGCCAGGACCGCCTTCTGAGGCGCGTCGTCGTAGCTGATCGCCGGCGGCTTGGGATGGGAGGCGCAGCCGGCGAGCGCGGCCAGGGCGAAAAGAGAGATCATTTTGGATGCGTTGCGCATCAGCCGAGCTCCTTGGACCAGTCGAGGGCGTTGACGTAGAGACCGAGCGGGTTCTTCTTCAGCCGGTCGGGATCGCTCGGGGGCTGAATTGCGACGGTCAGAATGGCGCTCCAGCGCTCGGTAGTGGTGAGGGCGTCAGAAACATAGCGCCGCTCGACCCAGGCGACGCGGAAGCTGTCGCCGGAGGCGCGGATGACGCTGGAGACGTCCACCGACACCTGCACCGTGCCGACGGTCTTGAAGGGATCGCTGGTGCGGGCGTAGTCGTTCAGCGCCAGCGCCCCCTTGTCGGTGACGTAGTCGTAGGCGTCCAACCAGTCTCGCCGCAGCACCACCGGGTCGGCGGGAATGCTGCGCACCTCGTCGATGAAGCGGGCCAGGTGCCAGGCGATCTGGGGATCGGTCGGCTGATAGGCGAGGGTCGCCGGCGCCACCGCCTGCGCTTGTCCCAGCTTGTCGACCTGCACCACCCAGGGCGTGATCGTGCCGCGCGCCGATTGCCAGACCAGCCCGGCGGCGAGAGCGCCGCTCAAGGTGAGCGCGCCGAAGAAGGCGAGGCGCCAGTTTCTCGCCTGAACCCGCGCCGAGCCGATGCGATCGTCCCAGACCTGGCCGGCGCGCTGGTAGGGGGTCTGCGGTTCAGGGGTCTTGCCGTAGCGGACGTTGGGTCGCTTGAACATGGTCACTCACTCTTCCGAAAGATCGACGCCGCCGCCGCTGGCCGGATGATCGCCAGAGCGGACGGCGTGGCCGGCGGCGCTCGCGCCATGGCTGATCGACTGGTTGCGCTTGAGGTCGCGGGCCCAGGCCGGCGGATCTGAACCCTCGCTCGCGCCGGCGGCGGCCGACGTTGCGGAGGCGGAGGCGGCGGTCGAACCTCCCGCGCCGGGCCGAAGCGGGCTGGCCGCGGCGCTCGCTGCCTCGCCGGCCCCGGCGCCCGCCCGGGCGGCCATGCTTGCCGCGCCGGCGACGGAAGCGCCGCCGCGCACGGCTCCGGCAACTGCGCCGCCCGCCGCACCAATGGCGCCCACCGCGCCAGCGGCGAGGCCCACGCCTGCCGCGCCGAGACCTGCGAGCGCCAGGCCCGTGCCGACGGCGGCGCCGGCGCCCAGTTGCGGGCCGCCGGCGATAAGGCCGTTGGCGACGCCGGGACCGAAGATGGTCAGGCCCAGCAGCGTCATCGCCGCCAGAATCAGGGTCAGCGCGTCGGAGATGGTGGGGGGATTACTCAGGCCGTTGGTGAAGGTCCCGAAGATGGTCGAGCCGATGCCGAGGATGACGGCCAGCACGAGGACCTTGATCCCCGAGGAGACCACGTTTCCCAGCACCTTCTCGGCGAGAAAGGCAGTGCGGCCGAAGAGGCCGAAGGGGACGAGGACGAAGCCGGCCAGGGTGGTCAGCTTGAATTCGATCAGGCTGACGAAGAGCTGGATGGCCATGACGAAGAAGGCGAGGATGACGATGGCCCACGCCAGCAGCAGGATAAGGATCTGCAGCAGGTTGTCGAAGACACTGGGAAATCCGGTGAGGGCGGCCAGCGCGGTGAGGATCGGCTTGCCCGCATCGATGCCGTCCTGGGCGATCTTGCCTGGCTGCATCAGCTGGCCGGCGGTCATCGTGCCGCCGCCGGCTTCGAGGCCCAGGCCTGAGAAGCTCATGTAGATGATCTTGGCCAGACCGTTGTAGTTGCCGATGATGAAGGCGAAGAGGCCGATGTAGAGGGTCTTCTTGATCAGGCGCGCGAGCACGTCCTCATCGGGCGCCAGGGCCCAGAAGAGACCGGCCAGCGTTATGTCGAGCGCGATCAGGGTGGCGGCCAGCCAGCGGACGTCCCCCTGCACCAGGCCGAAGCCGGAGTCGATGTACTGGGTGAAGGTCCCCAGAAAAGTGTCGATGACGCCGGTCCCGCCCATGGCGCCCTACCGCTTGACCGTCGCGGCCGGCGCGGCAGGCTCGGCGAGATAGGTGAAGAACCGTCGCCGGTTCTCGGCCCAGGCGGCGAGACAGCGTGTGTCGCTCCCCGCCGCATCGCCGAGCCTCTGGCAGCGCGCCAGGTCAGCCGCCAGGGCGTCGGCGGAGAGCGCCGGCCGGGCGTTCAGCGCGTTTCGCGACGTCCCGCCGTCCGCCATGTAGAGCGCGGCGGCCACCACGGCGGCGGCGGCGGCGAGCGCGAAGCCGCCAGCGCGGGCGATGGCGCGACGATTGAACAACTGCCCGCGCATCAGTGAAACATTTGCCCATTGCCGGGATTGTAGCCGGACCCGTAGTTGAGAAAGCTGGTCGCCTGGGCCTGCGCCTGCGCCTGGCTCTCGAGGCGGGCGGCGCCGTCGAGGCTTTGGGCGCGGGCCATCGCCGCGATGACCGCTGTGACGTCGGCGAGCTGCTGGGCGGCCAACCCTAAGATTTGGTTGCCCGACTGCGACGCCTGCAGGGCGCCGCTGGCCCCCTGGCTGGCCGAGACAAGTGCGTTGATCTGCACGCGGGCGTTGTCGAGGTTCTGCACCACGCCGGCCTGGACGTTCATGGAGTCCTGGTAGCCGACGCGGGCGTTCTGCCAGCGGGTCTGGGCGTCGGCCAGCAGCTGGGTATTGGGCGTGGAACCGGCGTAGGTCTGCGGGTAGACCGTGCTGAAGGCCTGATCGATGGTCGTGACGCTGTATGCGATCCGCTGCGCCTGGGTGAGCAGGCTCTCGGTGCGCGAGATGGCGGCTTCGAGCTGGGCGACGGCCGAGTAGGGGAGCGAGGCCAGGTTCTTGGCCTGGTTGATCAGCATGGTCGCCTGGTTCTCCAGGCTCTGGATGGAGTTGTTGACCTGCTGCAGCTCGCGCGCGGCGGTGAGCACGTTCTGCGAGAAGTTGGTCGGATCGTAGACGACCCATTGGGCGTGAGCGGGAGCGGGCGCGCTCGCCGTCGCCAGGGCCGCGGCGGCGGCGGCGGCCGCCAACAGCGTTCGAAAGCGGTTGTTCACGATGAAGTCTCCTGATCCTGAGTGAGCATGTCCGCCGCCCAGCCCAAGCCCTTGCGGCGCAGCCAGGCGGCGGCGAATCCGTCCGCTCCCTCTGTGCTGAGGATCTGCGCGATCGCGGCCTGGTCGGTCTTGGAGGAGGCGGCGGTGAAGGCGAGCGCGACCTCGGAGAGGCCGATGTCGAAGAGGCGGTTGCCCCGCCGCGACTGGCAGTAGTAGTCGCGCTTGGGCGTAGCGCGGCTGAGGATCTCGATCTGCCGGTCGTTCAGGCCAAAGCGCCGGTAGACGGTGGCGATCTGCGGCTCGAGGGCGCGCTCGTTGGGCAGGAACAGCCTCGTGGGGCAGCTCTCGATGATCGCCGCGACGATCGGGCTGCCGTCGATGTCGGCCAGCGACTGGGTGGCGAAGATCACCGAGGCGTTCTTCTTGCGAAGGGTCTTCAGCCACTCGCGCAGCTGCCGCGAAAAGCCGGTGTCGTCGAGCGCCAGCCAGCCCTCGTCGACGATCAGCAGGGAGGGCCGGCCGTCAAAGCGATCCTCGATGCGGTGGAAGAGGTAGGCCAAGACGGCGGGCGCGGCCGCCGAGCCGATCAGGCCCTCGGTCTCGAAGGCCTGCACTTGAGCCTCGCCCAGCCGCTCGCTGTCGGCGTCCAGCAGCCGGCCGTAGGGCCCATCGAGGGTATAGGGCGCCAAGGCCTGCTTCAGCGCATGGGACTGCAGCACGACGCTGAGGCCCGTGAGGGTGCGCTCCTGCGGCGGCGCGGAGGCCAGCGACGTCAGCGCCGACCACAAACGCTCTTTCAGCTCCGGCGTGATCGCGACCTTCTCGCGAGCGAGCAGGCTCGCCACCCATTCGGCGGCCCAGGCCCGCTCGCCGGGCTCCTCGATGCGCGCCAGGGGCTGCAGGGCGACCGGGGCGCCGGCCTCGCCGCTGAGCGCGCCGCCCAGGTCATGCCAGTCGCCGCCCATGGCCAGGGCCGCGGCGCGGATCGAGCCGCCGAAATCGAAGGCGAACACCTGCGCCCCGGCGTAGCGGCGAAACTGCAGCGCCATCAGCGCCAAGAGCACGCTCTTGCCGGCGCCGGTCGGCCCGACGACCAACGTATGACCAACATCGCCGACGTGAAGGGAGAAGCGGAACGGCGTGGAGCCTTCGGTGCGGGCGAAGAAGAGCGGCGGACCGCGCAGATGCTCGTCCCGGTCCGGTCCGGCCCAGACAGCGGAGAAGGGCATCATGTGGGCGAGGTTCAGCGTCGAGATCGGCGGCTGGCGGACGTTGGCGTAGGCGTGACCGGGCAGGGAGCCCAGCCACGCTTCCAGCGCATTGACGCTTTCGCGCATGCAGGTGAAGTCGCGGCCCTGGATGACTTTCTCGATCAGCCGCAGGCGATCCTCGGCGATGCGCGGATCCTCGTTCCAGACGGTGATTGTGGCGGTCACGAAGGCTTCGCCCACCAGGTCCGTCCCCAGTTCCTGCAGGGCGGCGTCGGCGTCCAGCGCCTTGTTCGCCGCGTCGCTGTCCATCAGCACCGAGGCTTCGTTGGTCATCACCTCCTTGAGGATGGCGGTGATCGATTTCCGCTTAGCGAACCACTGGCGGCGGATCTTGGCCAAGACCTTGGTCGCGTCGGTCTTGTCGAGGCAGAGCGCCCGGGTCGACCAGCGGTAGGGGAAGGCAAGGCGATTGAGATCGTCGAGCAGGCCCGGCCAGGTCTGCGAGGGAAAGCCCATGATGGTGAGGACGCGCAGATGCGAATTGCCCAGACGCGGCTGAAGGCCGCCGGCGAGGTCCTCGTCGACGAGGACGGCGTCCAAGTACATCGGCGTCTCGGGAACGCGCACGCGCTGGCGGCGCGTCGAGACGCAGGCGTGCAGGTAAGTCAGAGTCTCAGGATCGTCCAGCCAGCGCGACTCGGGCATGAAGCCTTCCACGAGCGCCAGAACCCGGTCGGTGCGATCGACGAAACCGGCCAGCGCGGCGCGCCAGTCGGCGGCGTCTCCGGCGCGATTCTCGTACAGCCAGGCTTCGGCTCGGGCCGCGTCTTCGGCCGGCGGGAGCCACAGGAGGGTAAGGAAGTAACCGCTCTCGAAGTGCGAGCCCTCCTCCTCGAACTGGGCGCGGCGCTCGGCGTCGACCAGGCGCGACACCGCATCGGGAAACAGGCTGCCCGGATAGTTGAGCGCCGGCCGGCGTTGGGCCTCGACGAAGATCGCCCAGCCGGAGCCAAGGCGGCGAAGAGCGTTGTTCAGCCGCGAGGTGATCGCCACCAGCTCGGCCGGCGTCGAGGAATCGAGATCGGGACCGCGGAAGGCGGCGGTGCGCTGGAACGAGCCGTCCTTGTTGAGAACCACGCCGTCGCCGGCCAGCGCCGCCCAGGGCAGGAAATCGGCGAGGCGGTCGTGATGGTGGCGATATTCGGCGAGGTTCATCATGGTCAGCCGCCCGCCAGCAGATGGGCCGGATAGCGCAGGTGGCGGCGCACGACCTCGACGAAGGCGCCGTCGCGCCGCGCGGCCCAGACCGCGGCGAGATGGCCGACGAGCCAGATCAGGGCGCCGACGATCCACAGGCGAAGGCCCAGGCCCACGGCGGCGGCGAGCGTGCCGTTGAGAATCGCCACCGCGCGCGGCGCGCCGCCCAGCAGGATCGGCTCGGTCAGCGCCCGGTGGACCGGAGCGTAGAAGCCGACGATGCCGGTCTCTTCGCCCATCAGACCAGCGCTCCGCCGCCGAACTGGAAGAAGCTGAGGAAGAAGCTGGAGGCGGCGAAGGCGATCGAAAGGCCAAAGACGATCTGGATCAGCCGCCGGAAACCGCCGGAGGTCTCGCCGAACGCGAGGGTCAGGCCGGTCATGACGATGACGATGACCGACACCACCTTGGCGACCGGCCCCTGCACCGAGGAGAGGATCTGGGTGAGCGGCTGCTCCCAGGGCATGTTGGAGCCCGCCGCATGCGCGGGCGCCGCGGCGAGGGCCAGGAGCAGTAGGGTCGAGGCTGCGAAGAAGCGCCGATGGCGGAAGGTCATCTCAAGAGTCTCCGAAGGGGCAAAGGCGGTAGTCGCCGGCGGCCGAGAGCCCCTCGACCGTGACGAGTTCGGCGAGCCGGCGGGCGACGCCGCGACCCGAGAGGACGGCAATGAGGTCGATGGTCTCGGCGATCAGGGCGCGCGGCACGGTGACCACCGCCTCCTGGATCAGCTGTTCCAGCCGGCGCAGCGCGCCGATCGCCGAGCCGGCGTGCAGGGTGCCGACGCCGCCTGGATGGCCCGTTCCCCAGGCCTTGAGAAGATCGAGCGCCTCGGCGCCGCGCACCTCGCCGATAGGGATGCGGTCGGGGCGCAGGCGCAGCGCCGAGCGGACGAGATCAGACAGTGACGCCGCGCCATCCTTGGTGCGCAGGGCCACCAAGTTGGGCGCGGCGCACTGCAGTTCGCGGGTGTCCTCGATCAGCACCACGCGGTCGCCGGTCTTGGCGACTTCGGCCAGCAGAGCGTTGACCAGGGTGGTCTTGCCGGTCGAAGTGCCGCCGGCCACCAGGATGTTCTTGCGGTCGCGGACGGCGCCCCGCAGCCGATCGGCCTGATGGTCGGCCATGATCCCGGCTGCGACGTAGTCCTCCAAGGTGAAGACAGCGACGGCTGGTCGGCGGATGGCGAAGCAGGGCGCGGCGGCCACCGGCGGCAGCAGACCTTCGAACCGTTCGCCCGTCTCCGGCAGTTCGGCGGAGATGCGCGGCGCCCCGGCGTGCGCCTCGAGGCCGACATGGTGGGCGACCAGGCGCACGATGCGATCGGCGTCGGCGGGCGACACCTTGCGGCCGGTGTCTTGCAGGCCGCCGGAGAGGCGGTCGATCCACAGGCGCCCGTCGGGATTGAGCATCACCTCGACGACGGTCGGGTCTTCGAGGTAGCCGCAGATCGCCGCGCCCATGGCGGTGCGCAGCATGCGCGCGCCGCGCAGGTAAGCTTCGGATCGGTAGGCGAGCGTCGTCACGGAGAGGAGCCCTTTAAGGACCGCCTCGGATGTCGAGGCGTTGCGTCGGGGCTCAGTAGAAAGTGCGCAATCGGAGCGGACGCAACAAGCTTGATAGGGCGGTCGGGCCGTGGCGTAGAAAGACAAGCCGCCGGGATAAGCGCCGCTCAGGAACCCTTGGTCGCCGCGTCCGCGCCCGCGTCGCCGGCGATATCGCGGCTGATTTCGTCGGCAAGCAGCCGCCCGCGCGCGAGCCGGCGGCCGAGGGCCTCGACGAAACCCTCGTAGCGTTCCCGGCCCTTGGCCTGGGCGGCGGGCAAGGCGGCGTCGGGCAGGGGCGGGGTGCTGGTCAGCCAGAACCGCACGAAGAGCGCAATGGCCTCGTTTGAGATGGCGACATGGCGCTCGATCCGCTCCAGCTGCCGGGTCATGCGGTCGAGCCGGCGCGCCAGGGCCGCCTCCAGACGATCGGCGCCGTCGGGCGACAGGTGCGAGGCGAGCGCCGCTTCCACGACCAGGGCCTGGGAGACCCGTTTGCGGGCCGCGTAGTCGGCGAGCTTGCCGGCGAGATCCGGCGGCAGGCGGAACGTGTGCTTGGTGCGCAAAGCGGCGCTCACATCGCCATGTCGTCGGCGGGGTCGAGCGAGACCTGGCGGGCGACGGCGGTCATCGTTCGCTGCATCATCTGTCGCCGCTGCGGCTCGTCGTCGCCATCGTCGTCGGACGAGTCGAACTCGTTGAGCGGCGGTCGCGCCGCCGGGACGATCTCCTCGTGCTCAGGCAGGTCGGGCTCGCGCCGGATCCCCGCGTTCGCCGGATCTTCCGCCGTGTGCGCCGTGTCCGCCGCGACCCGCCCCGACCAATCTTCTGCCGCTGTCTGGATGGGCTCTTCCCTCGTCCCGGCCGCCGCTCCGACCACTCCGTGGCACAAGTTCGGCGGAGGAAGAATGCGCCGCCGCATCTGTTCGTCCTCGAAGTAGCGCGCCTTCTTCGCCCGGATCGGGTTGCAGCCGGCGACCAGCACCAGTTCATCGTCGGGTGGCAGCTGCATCACTTCGCCCGGCGTCAGCAGCGCTCGCGCCGTCTCCTGGCGCGAGACCATCAGATGGCCGAGCCAGGGGCTGAGACGATGTCCCGCGTAGTTGCGCATCGCGCGAAGCTCGGTCGCCGTCCCCAATGCGTCCGACACCCGCTTGGCGGTCCGCTCGTCGTTGGTCGCGAAGCTGACCCGGACGTGGCAGTTATCGAGGATCGAGTTGCTCTGCCCATAGGCCTTCTCGATCTGGTTCAGCGACTGGGCGATCAGCACGCATTTGAGGCCATATCCGGCCATGAAGGCCAGCGCGCTCTCGAAGAAGTCGAGCCGCCCCAGCGCCGGGAACTCGTCCAGCATCAGGAGCAGGCGATGGCGCCGGCCTTTGGCCTCCAGGTCTTCGGTGAGGCGCCGGCCGATCTGGTTGAGGATCAGCCGCACCAGCGGCTTGGTGCGGCTGATGTCCGAGGGGGGCACGACGAGGTAGAGCGTGGCCGGGATCTTGCCTTCCACCAGGTCGCGGATGCGCCAGTCGCATCGGCGGGTCACGGTCGCCACCACCGGATCGCGGTAGAGACCGAGGAACGACATCGCCGTGGAGAGCACGCCGGAGCGCTCGTTTTCGCTCTTGTTGAGAAGTTCGCGCGCGGCGCTGGCGACGACGGGATGAACCCCGGCCTCGCCCAGGTGCGCGGTGGTCATCATGGCGCGCAGTGTGGTCTCGATCGGACGCTTCGGATCGGAGAGGACGTTGGCGACGCCGGCGAGGGTCTTGTCGCCCTCCGCGTAGAGGACATGCAGGATGGCGCCCACCAGCAGCGAGTGGCTGGTCTTCTCCCAATGATTGCGGCGTTCCAACGCGCCTTCGGGGTCGACGAGCACATCGGCGATGTTCTGCACGTCGCGCACTTCCCAGTCGCCGCGCCGGACCTCCAGAAGCGGGTTGTAAGCGGCGCTCGCGCGATTGGTGGGATCGAACAGCAGAACGCGGCCGAATCGCCCGCGCCAGCCGGCGGTCAGCGTCCAGTTCTCGCCCTTGATGTCGTGGACGATGGCGGATCCTGGCCACGTCAACAGCGTCGGCACCACCAAGCCGACACCCTTGCCCGAGCGGGTCGGTGCAAAACAGAGCACGTGCTCGGGTCCATCATGGCGCAGGTACTGACGCCCCCAGCGACCGATCAGCACGCCGTCATCGCCGAGCAGGCCCGCGGCGCTGACTTCCGTGCCGTCGGCCCAGCGCGCCGAGCCGTATGTCGTGACCCGCTGCGCCTCGCGCGCGCGCCACACCGACATGGCGACGGCAACGGCGACGGCGGCGAGGCCGCCGCACGCGGCGATGTAGGCGCCCTCGGCGAACACATGGGGCGCATAGGCGTCGAACGAGAACCACCACCAGAAGAACGCCGGCGGCGGGTAGAGGGGCCAACCCATCAACGCCAGCCAGGGGCGTCCGAGCTCGGGCTGAAACGCCAGGCGCCAGGCGACCCATTGCGTCGCGGTCCAGATGAAGCCGAGTGTCACCGCGCCGACAAGAAGAATCTGGCCCCACAGGATCTTGGTCGCGTTCATCGCGATGCAGGATCAGGGGGCCGTTGGCTCGCGCAAGGGGGCGCGGGAGCCCGGTGGGCGAGCGGACGTCGTGGCGCGGGAATCGGAGGCAGAGGGGCGCCGGTCGGCGATGCGCGCATTCGTCGTTCCGAAGGCTTCGACGGCGCCAGGCTCGCCAGAAGACCCTGCCGAAGGCACGCGGAGACGGGCGGGCCGCCGGCGGCTGTCACCTTCGAATGGGCCGCAGCTATAGTCTGGACGCGGCGGAGAGGCGTTCGCCGCCACCGTGCGCGGGCGCCAAACGCATCGTCGAAGCCTCAACCGCCGTCAGAGGCCCCTGTTCGGGCGCCGGCGCGGGACGTGCTGTTCGAGGATCGGCATCTGCCGTCGCATGAAAGAGTCGAACATGGGCACGGTGAAGGCGGTCTCGCCGTGGCGCTGGCTCCAGATCATGCCTTTGTCGATCAATTGCTGGCGCACTGTGGCGACGGACGCGGCGTCCACGCCCAAGGTGGTCGCGATGGCGCCGGTCTTGTGCGGTCCGGGTCCCAGTTCCGCCATCGCTCTGAGGTACTTTTGCTGCAGCGAGGTCAGCCGATCGAAACGCACGCGAAAGAAATTGGCGTCGAGGTGGGCGATCACGCCGGGCGTCGCGTCGAGCACCGCCTGGAGGGTGATCGGGCTCGCGGGCGCGGCGTCCCACACTTGCGATCCCCATTCCTGAATGAAGTAGGGGTAACCCTCGGTCGCCCGGAGAATCTCCGCCACGGCGGCCGGTGCGAACGTGACCCCCTCGCTCTTCGCCGGCTTTTCGAGGGCGTCGCGGGCGGCGGCGGGCGGCAGCTGGTCCGCCTGAGGATAGTTGAAGAGCCGCTCGGCGTAGGATTTGGCGTTGCCGGCCAGGGCCGCGATCTGCGGCAGACCGGCGCCGGTGAAGAGCAGGGGTAGATTGCGCTGCGCGATCTCGTGGCAGGCGACGAACACGGCGGCGAGTTCGTCGGCGCTGAGATACTGCACCTCGTCGATGAAAGACCGACCGCCATCTTTCTTTCGGCCGCGGCCTCGGCGATGGCAACGAGGAGATCTGGCCGGTCTTGCTGCAGGCGGCCCGTGCCCGCGAACCCGCGCGCGGGCTCGATTCCGAATTCGAGGTCCCCGACCGTGCCCTTGAAGACGGCCGCGAAACTTCGCAGCACGGTCACGGCCTGCCGAAGCTTGTGACCGGCGGCCGCCTTCAGGTCGAGGGCGTAGAGGACGCTGCGAAGCGCCGGAGCGAGGAGATCGGGCGGCGCGCCGCCTTCGGGCGCCTCGATCTTGATCGTCTGGAAGCCGTTCTGTTGGCGATGGCGACAAGCCGGTTGAGCAGGACCGTCTTGCCAACGCCACGCAGGCCGAGCAGCATCATGCCCTTCGTCGGGCGACCGGCCAGGGCGCGCTCCATGTCGATCGTGGCGGTCTCGATAAGCGTGTCGCGACCCGCGAGTTCAGGAGGCTGCAGGCCGGCGCCCGGGGCGTAGGGATTGTTGCGACGATCCATGGTCGCCAACCTAGTTAAATTAGGGCCACTAACAAGATTCTTATTAATCCCCGTAAACTCTCCAACTTTGAAGGCGCGGACGGGTGGTCCCAGTTCAGGCGGTCTCTTATTCAGGACCGCACCGCTGAGGGGAGATGGGCGGCGATCGCGCGCGGTGTGTCATTTTGACGAACGAAGCAAATGCGCCGGGTCTCGAAGTCAGCGAGGGCGCCGGAAATTATTCCACCACTGGCAAGGTGAAGCGAAACTCTGCGCCGCCGCTTTCGACAAGTTCGAACCACATCTTTCCGCCGTGGCTCTCGACAATCCGGCGCGAGATGAAAAGTCCCACGCCCATGCCTTCGCGTTTGGTAGAGACAAACGGGGAGAAAAGGGTGCTCACCGCGTCTTCGGCGACCCCCGGGCCATTGTCGATCACGCGCACGAGCGCCATGCCCTCCCGCGTCTCGGCGACGATGCGGAGCAGGCTCGGCGTCTTGCGACAGCTCATCGCCTCGACGGCGTTTCGGATCAGATTGACCAGCACCTGCTGAATCTGGATCCGGTCAGCGAGCACCTTCATCGTGGCCGGAATGATCGACTGGCTGACCTCGACGTCACTCGCGGCTGGATTTGGCAAGGCGAGCGCCAGAGCGTCCTCCAGCAGGACGTAGAGGTCCAGAATCCGGGAATCGACCTCGCTTCGTGTGATGAATTCGCGCAATCGCCGCACGATCTGTCCGGCGCGGACGGTTTGAGTCTCCGCGAGATGCGCGGCGCGGCGCAGGCGCTGGCGCAATGAGGCTTCGATCGGACTGTCGTCGCGCCGCAACATCAGTTCGATGGCGCCTACCGCGCTGCCCACGGCGGCGAGCGGCTGAGTGAGCTCATGGGCGAGACCGGCAGCCAACTCTCCCATGCTGCCTACACGGGATGTGTGTGCGAGGCCTGCCTGCAATTCAAGCACACGCGCACCGCGCGCGGCTGATTCCATGCGGTCGCGCAGCATCTCGGTCACATCCATGCATACGCCGGTGACTCTGGTCGCCCGCCCATTGGCGTCGTATTCGTATCTGAGCACAGCTCGCAAGTCGCGATACTGGCCATCTCGATGCATAACTTTGCCGATGACCGTATTGCCGGGAGTACTGTTCCTAACAGCCTCCAGAAAGACTGCCTGAAGCCGCGCGGCGTCATCGGGATGCACCAACCTGAACCAGGCCGAATTATCACATCTCAGGTCACCTGGGTCGAATCCAAGCATGCGTTCCATCTGCGGTGACAAGCGCGCCTGACCGTCATCCGGCCTGTACTCCACCGTGCCGACACCATGACCGACCACCACCTGTTGTAGGTTCTCGGTCGTATCACGCAGTGCAGCGTTCGAACGCTTCAGTTCGGTAATGTCGGTCATCGTCTCGACCAGCTTGAGCTCGGCGTCCGGGTGCGGCCGATCACGGGCAACTCGCGTTGCGATCCACAGGCGTCGACCATCCCGAGCCGTTTGCCTCACCTCACCGGCCCATTCACCCGTTCGTCGGATGATTTCGACGATTTCGGGCAGCGGTATCGGATACTCTGTACCCAGAAGGTCCGCCGCGCGCCGCCCGACGGCTTCCTCAGCGACGTACCCGAACAGGGCCTCGCAGCCGCGGGGCCAGTACTCGATAATGGACAGATCGGAATGTATCATAACCGCAGTGGAATCCAACGCCCGGCTGAGAGCCGATCGCCGCCGTGGCTCCAGCCAAAGCTCGGGTTCGTTGAATCCGTCCTCGGACATCGTACCTCTTCTCTATTCAAATAGCAGCAGAACGCGGCAGGGCCGCGCGGTCAAGTGACGCGCTCGCGGCTACGCGACTGTGCCCCAGCGCGTGGTGTAACTGACCAGCGCGACCATCGTGATCTCCGGTAAGCCGGGATCGGTCAGTTGGCCATGATGGGCAAGCTGACGATGGGATTATCGCTCAGCCCGGCGACAAATTCCAGGCTCATATATCGCGAGCGCTGAACGACCCATTCGTCGTTCTGTTCGAGCAGGATCGCGCCGACCAAGCGGATGATGGCGTTCGACTTACAATCGATCCCCCGGATCGATTGCTTCACGGTCTCACCGTTGGGGAAGATGCCGACAGTATCAGTGCGCCGCTTGATCTCGCCATTCAGGCGCTCGATGGGGTTGGTGCTATGGAGCTTTGCCCGATGCGAGACGGGGAAGGCCATATAGGCCAGGACGTCGGTTTCGGCCTCCTCGAGCAAGGCGGCGAGCTTGGGCAGCTTGGGCCTCAGCTGATCGGCGACCTTGCGCCACTGCGCCCTGGCGGCCTCGGCGTCATCCTGTGCGAAGGCGGCGCTCATGAAGGCGGAGACGACCCGCCGGCCGCTCTTTGCGGCGTGGGCCATGACGTTGCGCATGAAGTGGACGCGGCAGCGCTGCCAGCTGGCGTGCATGACTTTCGAGACGGCCGCCTTGATGCCTTCGTGAGCATCGGAGATCACCAGCTTCACGCCCCGGAGCCCGCGCCGGGCCAAGCCGCGTAAGAAGTCGGTCCAGAAGGTTTCGGCCTCGGATGGGCCGACCGTCATGCCCAGGACCTCGCGGCGGCCGTCGCTGTTGGCGCCCACCGCGATGATCACCGCAACCGAGACGATGCGCCCGTTCTGGCGCACCTTCACATACGTGGCGTCGATCCACAGGTAGGGCCAGTCGCCTTCGATCGGCCGCTCCAAGAAGGCCTTCACGCGCACGTCGATGTCTTCGCACAGCCGACTGACCTGGCTCTTGGAGACCCCGCTCATGCCCATGGCCTGGACCAGGTCGTCGACCGACCGCGTCGAGATACCCTGGATGTATGCCTCCTGGATCACCGCGGTCAGCGCCTACTCGGCCATGCGCCGCGGCTCCAGGAAGCCCGGGAAGTAACTGCCCTTGCGCAGCTTGGGGATGCGCAGCTCCACAGTCCCGGCCCGGCGTCTCCCAGTCGCGGTCACGGTAGCCATTCCGCTGCACCAGTCGATCGGCGCTCTTCTCTCCGTGCGCCGCGCCGGTCACGAAGCCGACCTCCAGATCCATCAGCCGCTGGGCGGCATAGGGTCGACAGGATCTATTCGCCGTTGGACACCTCCTAGCCCTCCACCAGATAGGCGCGCGACCGTTCGGACCAAGACGGTCATCGCGAGGGGCTCAAGTGTGGTGATGGACATGACGATCTCGCATGCCGACAAGCCCCTCTGGCCCTACGCCGGCGACGGCAAGCCCGTGACCAAGCCGGAGCTGGCGCGATACGACGAGGCGGTCGGGGAGTGGATGCTGCCCCAAGTAAAGGGCCGGCCGTGCTCGATGATCCGTGTGCCCGACGGAATCAACGGCGCGTAGAACCTCTTTCAGCGCCATGCGGCCGAGGGCCAAGCGTGCCTGATCACCGAGGTCGAGGTCTGGGGCGACCGCAAGCCGTACATCCAGTCCGACCGTGTTCACGCGCTGGTCGCGGCGGCCCAAACGGGCGCGTTGGAGTTGCATCTGTGGAACAGCGAACCGTTTTCGCCCGAGCAGCCCGTCAGCGCGCAGACCGACGTCACGGCCAAGTCGTTCGTCGAGCGGGGCGTTCTTAAACAGATGCGCCGGCAACCGTGGCGCCTTGGACCTCGTGCTGGGCGCCCAGGACCGACGAGAAACTACGTCGATTGGCCGCTCCCCGCGCGAAAAAGCCGCTTCGCGATGCTGTGACCCAGGGGGCCGTTACGGAGAGGTCGGCTCGATCGTCGAGTACCAATCTGCGTAAGGCGTATTGCGGGCCATGTGACGGTTGAAGTCCGGTGCGTCGTCAGTCCACCACACCGGTCCACGCTCGCCCAGGCGCCGCTTGGCGATTTCGACGGCGGCATGTGCGGTAACTTCAGCCATGTCGTCGGACACCAGGCGCGCCGCCCGCACGGCGCGGCGGGCCGTCATCAGTTCCTCGACCAGAGCTTGCCGGACAATCGCCGGGAGCGCCGGGTTCGAGGTTCGCCACAAACGGCCCCGCACCACGAAATAGCGGCCGTCCGGCGTCGTTGCTTGTCTCCCGCTCAACGCGGGTTCGGCTCGGAGAGCCAGGCAGTTGCCCCCGGGATGGCAATGGTCACGACAAGCCCGGTATCTGTCCAATCACGGTAGATCTTTCCACGAAGCTGGTTTTCGATCATCCCCTTCATCATCACCGTGCCGAAGCCGGTACGGCGTGCGTCTGACGGGGACGGCCCATCCGCTTCCACCCACGTCAGCTCAAAGCCGCCGTCCTGCGCTGCGTCCGCCCAACGCACCGACACCCTTCCCTTCGGGCCGGACAGCGACCCATGAAGCATGGCGTTGAACAACAACTCATGGAACACGAGCGCCAGCGGCTGCACGACGAAGGCGGAGATCATGACGTCAGGGCCCTCCAGGTGGACACGGTCTAAGCCCAACGCATCGACCTGCTGTCGGAAAACTTGTTCAAGTGCGACCTCTTGCCAGCCGCGATCGGCCAGGAGGGTGTGCGCGCCAGCCAGGGCCTGAACCCGTTGCTGAATCGCCGCCGCGTAGAGGGCGGCATCTTCGGACCGGCTCAGCCGAACGATGCCATTGACGACTGCGAGCACGTTGCGCGCGCGATGATCTACTTCCTTCAGTAGACGGTGCTCTGTCGCTTCCAGCACCTGCACCTTGCGAAGCTCGGTGACGTCATCCTGCGAGGCGAAGAAGTAAAGGAGCTTGCCGTCGTCGTCGTGGATCGCGCTGACGTGCAGCTGGTTCCAGAATGCGGTCCTGTCCTTCCTGTAGTTCAGTACTTCGATCGTGAAGTCCCGCTCCTCGGCGATGGAGGTCTTGATCTCGGCGATCGTCGCTGCCGAGGTACCCTCGCCCTGGAGAAAGCGGCAGTTGCGGCCGACCACCTCCTCGGCGGCATAACCGGTCAGATCCAGGAAAGCCTGGTTCGCCAGAACGATCGGATTATCGGGCTGGCGAGGGTCAGTGACCGTCATCGGCATGCGGGTGCGATCGAGCGCGATCGCCGCAAGCTCGAGCCGATCCGCCAAGCCCCGAGGGGTCACCGCGGGAGGCGGCCGACTATGCAGCGATGTCGAAGGCTCTGCCACATCTGTCACCAATATGCGTCCCCGACGCTAAGGGCTCAATGTCAACGCCGCAGTTCAAGCGTGGTTTCTGTGGCCATGCACACATATTCCACCCGTTCAGCAACGTATGTGCACATTCAATTCGCCCGCCAATTCGTGGCGCGCGTTCAGGCTCGAGTCGATGTCGAGTAACTTCAACAGGTCGACGATCGAACTCTGCCAGTTGCCGCCGCCCCCCTTGTCCGCGCCGATGCGGCTCAAAACGGCCTCCACATCGACGGATTGAGCTAGCCCCGCCGAAGCCGGGGCTGCCGGCGGAGCCCCTGTCGGCGCTACGGGGCGAGTTGCCTGAGCGGCGGGCGCGACTGTCTCCGGTCGAGGAGGGACCGTGGGGTGGTGAAAAATCTTGTCCATGATGGTGCGAAAGATACCCATGCCGTCCTCTCGATTGGCGATTCCGCACGCTCAGCGCGTCGGCCCTCACGCAGCCGGGGCGTGGAGGATGCGCGGCTTCTCAATCAACGGGCGACGAGCAGTCAACACGCGAGGCGGGATTGTGATCCCCTTAGCCTCGCGCTTCAGGGCGTCGAAGAGCTCGGGAGGCAATCTGAACGACGTACAGCACCTAAATTGCGACCACACGGAACCCTCGTCCGTTAGGCGACATTTCTGGAACGCTCTGTCCGAGGCAGGCCCGTCTGAGCCCGAGAGCAACGTCCTTCAATCGCCTTGACTGCCCCAATTATTATCGGATCCCAATTCTCCGCTCACTTCACGAGCTGGCTGCGCAAGAGGAAGACATCACGTGACAAACCTAGACCGCGGCCCAAACGGAAAGTTGCACGGCGCCTCCAAGATCACGGCGGTGCCGGCAAAGAGGAGCGGAATGGGTTGGCTGATGTGGATTCTGGGGGCGCTGGCGCTGCTGGCCCTTGTATTGATCCTGCTTCGCCAGTGCGCACACCAAGCGGCCCCGACCCCGGCCCCGGCAGCGAGCAACGCGCCGGTCGCCAGCGCCACTCCGCCTGTTGCCGTGGAATCGATCACGCTTCCAGGCGGCAAGACGATCAGCCTTACGCCCAATACCCTCAACTACGAACTGCAGCGTTATCTAGGATCGGCGGACGCCGCGCCGCGACGGTTCACCTTCGACAATCTAAACTTCGCGACGAACTCCGCCGAGCTGCCGGCAGACGCTGCCGACACAGTGAGTGCACTTGCGCAGATCCTCTCCGCCTACCCAAAGGCCAAGGTCGCTTTGCAAGGCTATGCGGACGAGACCGGCCCTGATCCGCGTAATATTGAGCTAGGCGCCGCCCGTGCTGTCACGGTGGCGAAGGCGCTGATCACGCAAGGCGTGGACGCCGCCCGCGTCAGTACTCTCACCGGTGGCTCGAGCAATCCTGTCGACAGCAACGCCACGCCACAAGGCCGCGCCGAGAACCGTCGCACCGAACTCGTCGTCACAGCCAAATAGCCATCCAGAGAGGATCCGCCCCATGCATATATTCACTGCTCTGTTCGACAAGCTGGAGGACGCCGCGGCGGTCCAGGATCAGCTGAAGGTCCTCGGGATCGTCGATCTCGACGACGGAGCCATCGTCGACCGTGATCACCCCGACTTCGACGTGGACGCCTATTCGACGCAGGACGATCGAGGGATCTGGGGGGCTCCCAAGATGGTGTTCCCACCCGACGAGGACCGCCATCTTCACGAGGAACATCTGCGCCGGGGCGGGTATCTGCTGTCGGTTACCGTCGATGACGCAGAAGCAGCGCAAGTGGAAGCGGTTCTGGAACAGTCGAACGCGGTTGATGTGGAAGAACGTGAGCGTCAGTACAAAGGCGCCGGATACATCCCTCCCGCCGTTCAGACGACAGCCGATTTGGGCGAAGAGGTCGTACCGGTCGTTTCTGAGGAATTGCGCGTCGGCAAGCGCCAAGTAGACAGGGGGGGCGTAAAGGTCCGCGCCTACACGGTCGAGACGCCGGTGCGCGAGGAGGTCCGTCTGCGTGAGGAACACGTGGATGTCGAACGCCGAGCGATCGCTGAACGCGTGGTCGAGGGTGACGACATTTTCAAGGAGCGCACCCTTGAGGCGACCGAAAGGTCAGAGGAGGCCGTCGTCGGCAAGGAAGCGCATGTCGTCGAAGAGATCGTGGTGCGCAAGGAGCTGGGGGAGCGAACCGAGACGATCAAAGACACCGTTCGTCATACCGAAGTGGAGGTCGACCAGACTGGGTCCGCCGAAACTGTATCAACTCCGCGATCCGTATGACACCTGATTCCCTCCGTATGACCCGCACGTCCGAAGTCGCCGAGGCGACAGATATAGTCCCGAACTTAAATCAATCTGACGAGGGCAATCTTGTTCTTCCAGTCGTCGAGGAGCGGGCGCGAATTTACAAGGAAGTCGTCGAAACTGGGCGGGTCCGGATCAGTACACATGTGGATCAGCGGAAAGAAACCATCAGCGAGGCGCTTCGGCACGAAGACGTGGTGGTCGACCGCGTGCAGATCAATCGCGCGGTCGACACCGTTCCCGCCATCCGCCAGGAAGGCGACGTGCTCATCTATCCGATCGTCGAGGAAGAACTCGTCGTCACAAAGCGGCTCGTCCTTAAGGAGGAGCTGCGCATCTATCGCAAAACCTGGTCCGAACTGGTCGAGCGAGACGTCACTCTTCGCAGTGTGACCGCAACCGTCCAGCGCACGCCCCCGTCAGAACCATCAACAACCTAAACCTTTTATCCAGGAGACCTACAATGGAACATCGCACCATCACCGCTCTTTATGACACCCGCGCCGCCGCCGAAGAGGCAAAGAAAACGCTATCTGGTATTGGCGTGTCGTCCGTGGATATTCACGACGAAGCCACGGTCTCCAACCCCAAACCCGCTGGCGGCCTGATCGAAGAAGTGAAGCACATCTTCGGCATGCACGACGACGCTCACGCCTACTCGGAGGGTCTGCGCCGCGGCCGCGTCTTGCTGACGGCCAAGGTCGGTGACGAAAACACGGAGGAGGCGATTAGACTTCTGGAAGACAGCGGCGCGGTCGACATCGACGAAGAACAGACCGATTGGCAGAACAATGGTTGGACCGCGCCGACCGCCATGTCGGCGCGTGATGGCGACGACACCATCGACATCGTGAAAGAAACCCTTGTGGTCGGCAAGCGCGAAGTCGAACGCGGCGGGGTGCGGGTTCGCTCCTATGTCGTCGAAACGCCCGTGCAACAGAGCGTGAGCTTGCGCGACGAACATGTCGACGTGGATCGTCGCGCCGTCAATCGTCCGGTGACGGGAACGGACGACGCATTCCGCGAGCGCACCATCGAGATGCGCGCCACCGGCGAGGAAGCGGTGGTCGGTAAACAGGCTGTGGTGACCGAAGAGGTGTCGATCCGCAAGGACGTGGGCGAGCGCACCGAGGAAGTGCGCGACACCGTTCGTCACACAGAGGTCGAGGTTGAGCGATTGGCGGGTAATTCTCAAGACCGCCTACCAGGGTCGTCTGAGCGCTCCATCTGACCTGCGTCAGAGGCGGCGACAAAATCGCCGCCTCGACAACCTTTGGCTAAAATACCTGCCGCTCTCGGCAACCCAGTTTCGGAATGCGCCGTTCGGCCCGTTGGGCGACCACAGCGCTACAAGGAGACGAGATGAGCGAAATACCTGTGCTGGGCGAAGCCCAGCCCCCTACTCGAGACCACGGGATATCATCCCTGGGCAAGATCGCCGCCGACTCGCTCGGTGCGGCCAAGGAAGAACTCACGGGCATAGCTTCCGAGGTTCAACATCAGGCCGCCGACCAGTTTGAACACCACCGCGACACAGCCAGCAAAAGCATGACGGACTTTGCGGCAGCGATCCGGAAAGCCGGCGAGGAGCTAGAGCAACACGATCAGTCGCCCGTAGCCCGCCTGCTAAATCAGGGGGCGCAGAGTTTGGAGGGTTTGTCGCGGTCGCTGATGGACAAAAAACCCCAAGAGCTGTTGGAGGCAGCGCGCATTTTTGGGCGGGAAAATCCCATCGCATTCGGCGCAGGCGCGCTCCTTCTGGGCCTCGCCGCCGGGCGGTTCGTCCGGAGCTCGGAGCAACATATCCAATCTCGGCCAGCCACAGGCCCCGCGGCACCGCTGGCTGACGGAACAGGTGCTCTAATCCGTGCGCGGAGCGAAGAAATGTCCGGGGCATCGGCGGCGTTTACGCCGAGCGCGAATGCTCCCGCTTCTGGCGCGCCGACCGCGTCTGCCGGCGATGTCGGCGCTACTGCCCCAGCTTGGAAAGGCTAGGAGATGGAAAGCGGCGATCCACGCTCACTGCCCGAACTCATCTCCGCCCTAACCGGAGATTTGGCCACCCTGGTCCGAAAAGAATCGGAGCTCATCCGGGCGGAAGTGTCCGAAAAACTTACGCAAAGCGTCCAGGCTGGCCGCCAACTCGGCATAGGGGCGGCGTTGTTGCTAGGGGCTTTCCTCGTTCTTTTGCAAGCCTTGGTGCTTGCTTTGTCCAAAGTCGTCGATCCCCTTTGGGCGTCGTTGATAGTCGCCGCGGTGGTCGGCTGTGTCGGCTTTGCTCTCGTGAGGAGCGCCGCCAACAAGGTAAGCCCCGCCGAACTGATGCCCGATCGTAGCGCCCGTCAACTGCGCCAAGATGCGCAACTCGTGAAGGACCAAGTCAAATGACCAAAACAGCCGCCGAAGTCGAAGAAGAGGTGGTTTCCCAGCGCGGCCAACTCGACCGGACCGTCGAGGCCCTGAAAGATAAGATGACGCCAGGACAGCTGTTCGACGAGGCCAGCCACGCCATGGGCGGCGCCGGGCAGCAAGTGCTGACCAAGTTCCTGGAACAAGCCAAGGAAAATCCAATGCCATTGGCCGTAATGGGGCTTGGGCTCGCGTGGCTGATGAGCAGTTCGACCAAAACCGCTGCAGGCGGACCCTACGCAAATTCGGCCGCAACTTACCCGGCGGCGTCAACAGGCCGCCCAGGCGGGGCGGCGAGTGACATGCCTCACACATCTGGCGTAGGTGGGGCAGCTAAAGTTGTCGGTGAAGCCGTGAGCGGCATGGCGTCAGCCGCGGGCGCAATGGCGGCCTCCGCGTCTCACACGGTATCGGAGCTGGCGGTGGGCGCTGGTCACTCAATCTCCGACGCAGGCGCGTCTGCTGGCCAAACCAGCCAGGACATTGCCCATGGCGTTTCAGCCGCCGCCGGGGCGGCGGCCGACAAGGCTGCAGTTTACGGGCAGCGCGCGCAGCAGGGCGCTTTGGATCTGCTGCAACGTGAGCCCTTGGTGATCGGAGCCTTGGGTCTCTTTGTCGGTTTTGCTCTGGGAGCGGCGCTCCCAGCGACGGAAGCGGAGGACCGCCTGCTTGGGCCGACACACGATCGGATGTTCGAGGCGGGTAAAGGTATTGCCGACGATGTCGTTTCGCACGCCGGGGAGGCTGCAGACGCGGTACTGGGAAAATTGCAGTCGCAGATAGGCGACGCGAATGTCCCCGCCGCGATCCACGACGTCATGGATGCCGCCAAGGGAAGCTTACGGCAAGAAGGTTGAGATTAGTTTTGCGGTGAGCCGATGAAAGCTATGCTGACATTATGGTCGGTTCACCATGATACTACTCATGGTTGGTCTTGGTCAAGTAAGATCGTTCAGTTCTATACTATGCGCACGGGGGATCAATGGCCGCCGTCGTCTCCAACGGCAGAATGCGCAATGAAGGCGCCCGAGAAAGCGACTAGACACTCAGATCGTTGCGACCCGGGTTCGCAGTGAGACTGATCGGGCGCGTCGGCGATACTTCGCCGCCGCCCTTTAGATCGTATTGCTTGGCGTTCCAGACCAGCAACTGCCCGCGAGCTCTATTGGACGTTGTTGTCGCACATTGAGCCGACGGTGCTGCCGCCATGGCCTCGGGCGAACGGACCGCCACGCCACGCGATCTCGTGCGCTCGCGTCACGGTGCGGGGCTACTCGGGCCGGGCGATGCGGTGAGCGGATAGTGCGCAAGGGCGTTTTCGCAGCGGCGCCAGTTCTGTGGGTTGGTGACACTGGCGAAAGACATCGGGCGGCACATCAGCCAGGCGACCCAATACGGCCGCCATCGGCAGCCGTGCGGCTTGCGAAGCCTCGGGTAGGTCTCTTGGCCGCCAGAGGCAAACTGCTGTAGCGACGCGTGACAGATGGCTCGTGCGCCTCGCAAGTTAGTATTGTTACAATCCGTTATTGAATAAAGGCGGAAGCCAGGGCGAGCAGTGGCGCGACTTAACATCGACCTTGGCCAGCCCGGCACTAGCGTTTGCCACTTGCATTTGTTCTCTCGGGATTGGGCGAGCCTCAGCGGATTAGCGGGGGAGCACCGTTCCAGTCCGTACGGCGGCTCAAGGTTTGCGTCCGCATTTGCGCAAGCCTTTCTCGCGTTATCCGGATTTCTTTGTGGCCAGGACCTACCCAACTGCTGCGCCGCGAGCTCTTCTAGCTAATTAGGGCGATTATCCGGCACTTTACGGATGACGTCTCCCACAGGTATAATCCACCCCGACAGGCCGGCGCTGACGGAGCGGCGCGGTGATCGCTGGGGCGGCGGTCGCCGCGCTAATCTTTGGGTCCCAACTCATCCCACAGTTGAACCCCATATACGAATCGTTTAAACCTCCAATGCCAAATAAAGGTCATGCCCTGTCTAACAACAAGCCCCATCAAACTTTTGAAGCCAAAACTTACTTCAACGTAAAGAGATTTTTTCCCGCTCGCAATGAGCGCTTTATATTGCGCCAAAATTTTATCTCGAATATAGAACGCTTCAGATGTTTCTCCCACCCCGACTACGCTGTAAGTCATAAATTTCTTGTCAAGGGCGAAATCTGGGCGACTCCCGTACACATTTGCTGTAGAGATTCGAAAAGATACGGAGAGCTTGTCAATGGTCGCCGGAGACCTACCGTAATTCTTGATACTTACCGAAATTGTGGGTTCTGGCCCATCGGGGAAGTAGTCAATGATTGGGAACGGGTAAGGGTTTTCCAGTTTGGAAAGAGCCCTTTCTGCTACATCCGCAGCCTTTTCGGCGGCTTGTGCCGATTTAACAGCGGCGTCAATAGATCTTGTTGCGTCTTTTATCTGGCGAAATCCGACGCGAACCAGAAAAGCGGTAGCCACAGCCAAAGCCAAAGTCGCAAGAAAGAGGAGTCCCGTGTAGAGAGCCAGTTGGCCAGTAAATTCGACAAGTTTTCCGTCAATTCTCGCCTTCTCGCACTTAGTGTGATAATCGCTGGCGGATTCGGCCTCGGACTTTTGTTGGAGTGGAGCTTCTATAGTGGAAGAAAGCGCGTCCGTGCATTGCTGCTTCTCGTAATTATTCTTTTCGGTTTGGCTGGGCTTGGTATATTGTGGATGTGATGGAGTGGCCTCAACAATCATCGGACAAGCAATCAGGAATAAGAGCATCGACCAACGCCTTAACACGCGCTCACCGCCGCGCCGAAGATGTCGTTGTTTTCACGATTGTTATATCGGAACTCGAACTCCGCGACGTAGAGCGGAAGGTATTTGGCGGACACCTTATGGAAGTTGCCGATGATGCCGCGCTTGATCAGCGACCAGAAGCCTTCGATCGTTTGGGTGTGGATCGCGCCGACAACGTACCGGCCCTTGCCGTGATTGACGCTCTTGTGCGGAAACTCGCTGTCGAGACCGAGATAGCCGCTGAATTGGTCGGTGCAGAGAAGCGAAACGCTGGTGGCCACGCTCTCGCGTACGAACGATTGGAGCGTCGCAGCGTGGACGTTCTGGATCACGCGGGCGACGACGTTGCCCTTGCGGCTCACGGCGCCCACGATAACGGCCTTCCCATGGCCACCACGGCCCCCGTTCTTGCCGCGCTTGCCGATGTGGCGGTTCCTGGCCTTTCCGCCCACAAAGGTCTCGTCGACCTCCACAATGCCGACCAGTTTCTTGAACTCTTCGTCGACCAGACCGGCGCGGATGCGATGGCACATCGACCAAGCGGTTTCGTAAGAGCCAAAGCCCATGACGCGCTGGATTTGGAGGGCGGAAACGCCCTTTTTCGAAGTCATCATCATGTGGATGACGCGAAACCACTCGCGAAGGGGTTTGTTGGTGTTTTCGAAGACAGTTCCAACAATGTGAGAGAAGCGATAACCGCCCCCCTGGCGGCAGTCAGAGCATTCCCAGTTCCAATCAAGTGTCTGGAGCCGATAGATATTCACCGATCCGCAGCGCGGGCAATGAACGCCATCGGGCCACCGGTGCGAGACCAGATAAGCCGCACAATCGTCTTCCGTTTGGAAGGCAGTTTCGAACTGGGCTATCGTCATTTGTTGGATGCGCATGGGGAGGGTCTCCGGCTGTGAGGAGACTTATATCCCCCTCTTGAGGCATCCGTAAAGTACCAGATAATCGCACTAATTAGGCCCACAGCGGCAGTCGGCTGCAAGCGTTCTGGACCAGGGACGCCCGCCAACCGCCATGCTGGCCGCCACTTCTGTTTCGAGGCATCGAAAACGCGGGTTTCGGACACCTCAGCCAGATAGGGTTGGCGGCGACGCCGGCAGTAACCAAGGGGTCGCAGTCGGAGGGTTCGTGCAGGACAGACTATACCGACGTCGCATATAGCCTTAGTGCCATGTCCATGCCTTTTTGGGCGCAACAGCGGACGCGCACGATCGATGACGCCGACCGTCCAGCCTCAGGGCCGTCGTTCGAAAACGACTCGATACGTGCAATGGAACCGATGATGCCTATGGATGTTTGCCCGTGCGCAACCGGCGAAAGCACTTCAATGAACATGCCCGACACCTCCCGATCCGGCCCTGTCGCACGCGATGGCTCGGACGGTCGCGGCGCCGCCACAGACCTGGGCTCAGGCGGCGCGAGTAGTGACGAGGCGACCCGTGTGGATGAAAACGCACGCCCTTCCGGCGAAGATGGCCCCCTCGACACCGAGGATGTGACCGAAGAGCGCCGATCTAGACCCCCTCCCCCGACGGAATGACGGCGGCTGTCATGGGCACGGCGACAACTCCAGCGAAGCGGGCGAAAGCGGATGGGCGCACCGATTAATCCCCCTCCCGTTACTGGCTCGGGCGCGGTCCGTTGATGGGAATCTTCCCCGTCGGATTTTCCGTGGACACGCAAACCGAGAACGCCACCCTGTCTTTGTATTTGAGATCCGTCCAGCGATACATCGGCAGCCCGATGCTTTCGGCCCTTTACGGCGCGTGGGCCGCCCGCGCCGGCGATCGTGAGTTGGCTCTCGTGCTCCTCGATCAGGGCTATGGCCAATTCTGCGTGGGCCGGTTTCTGCAGACGCTGGAATACCGTGCTGACCGCTTTCCGGAACAGCCGCGGGCCGGGCCGTTCTTCGCCAACATCGGCGGTTTTCTGACAGGTCTGATATTTGGCTTCACCGGGCTGCGGCCAGGGCCGGACGCGCCCCAGGCCTGGTCCCGGCGCGCCGTCAACCTGCCAGCCGGCTGGTCGGCCATCGAGGTCGAGCGCCTGTGGATCAGGGGCAATCCGGTGCGGCTTGTGGCCAGACAGGGCGAATCCGCGATCTTGGGGCCGGAAGGGGTATAGCCACGAAGCCTTTCGTTTGCCTCTATTCCAGCCGGCGAACCCGTGACACGTGAAGTCGGACGTGTTTGATTTGAGACTTGGAGCGGTGGCGGCTTTCGAGAGTCTAGCCTTGCAAAAGGAGAACTAGGCAGTCGCGAACAACGTAAATCTGACTTCATTCCCGCTGAAGAAGATTCGCCACTAGCGTTATGGATGCTTTTGAACTGAGGAGCTTGACATGCCCTATTTCACTTCCAAAGCGCGCGATAGGTCACCGGCGAAGGAATTTTGGAACCGGTAAAGCGTGCCTATCCGATTGAGGACGCGTGCGAAATTCGACTTTGAGAGGCGGGGCCATAGCGTCACCCTGATTGGCCGCTATTCCAGTCAAGCGGGTGGGGCGACAAAGAGCGCCCAGGCCCTCTCGCTGGATTTTGTGCCGCCCGCAAGACCGTTCGGCGACGTGCCATTCGACCAGCGGGCCATACCGATGCGACAGGATAACGGATGCCTCAAGGCTGATCATGGGGTGGGCCCGGGCCGTACCCAATGACGCTTCGCCGAGCAGCCAACCGGCCGCCGGTTGTTGACTGAAAGACATCCCATCATATCTATACCTTCGCCGCGCGGTTATTGTGGCGCGAAGTGCACAAAAGCCTGATTCTACGGGATCAAATCGTGTGTCCGCGAGTTGACCCGCCGGCGCGGGAAGCGCTGAGCTTTAGGGAGAACCAATATGCGGTTACATGTTTTGGGCGCTGCAGTAGCCGTCGTCATGCCTACGATCGCCCTCGCGCAACGGGCTGCTCCACCAGCGGCGCAATACACGATGATGGCGGGGCAGTCGGATCGGTTCGAAATACAGAGCGGCCAGCTGGCGACGAGAAAAGGATCGCCCGCCATCCGTAAATTCGGACAACAGATGATCACGGACCACCAGAAGAGCACCGCGATGGTCATGGTCGCAGCCAAATCGAGCGGTTTGCCGTCCTCGCCGCCGATACTGACGCCGGATCAACAGCGGATGCTGGCCACACTGCAGGGTGAGAGCGGCGAGTTTTTCGACAAGACCTACGTGGCCCAGCAATTAACGGCCCACCGGGACGCCCTGGCAGTACAGAAAGCATATGCGGCCGGGGGCGATGATCCGAATCTAAAGGCGGCTGCGGCCCACATCGTCCCCGTCGTGCAGCAGCATTTGATCATGCTCGAAGCTATGCACTGACATCGGTAGAGCGAGCGCCGCCGCGACAAGTTAGTAACCGGCGTCGAGCGCGGCGCCCGCAAATCTTGCCCCAGTGTCGCTGGCGGCGACACCGAGTCAAAGAAGTGTTTATTGCCGAGAGCTGCGCGGAGACGGGCCGGCGTTCAGCCAGCTGATCACTGACAACACCAATGGGGTCACCAGTAAAAACGCGGGGAGCAACATGCCCCATTATTCGTCGGTCATTGATTTTTCTCCTGGGTTTCGGTCTATTGCTCCAACATCGAGTGAGGCTTCCGGTTCCAAGACATATGAGCGAGCTGACGCGGCAATCGTTTTGTGACGAAAGCGCCTCACGCGCCGATCGCCGAGATGACAACATCTTCCACCAAAATCGGGCCCCATATCTCAGCTTCGCGGGCGGCGGCAGTCTTCGCACGTTGTCGCGCTCAGTGGTTCCGCAGGCCTCGCAGTCGGCCAGCGTGCACCGCCTCGTACTTTCCTTGCGCCTGAAGGCAGAGTCTCGTGAGGTCCTTTCTCAAGGTTGGCGCGGCGCTCAGGTGCGCCGACACGTTGAGGTAACCGTCTGCCATGAGCTGGCGTCGGACGTCTTCAATCCCCGCGCAGGTTCCCGATCTCGCCAGTTGATAGGCGCGCTCAATAATATCGGTTCGTAGCCTTGCAATCATAGACCGCAAACAGGGGTCGCGCACTTTGGCTCCCCTGACTTGACGCAGATTAAGTCGATTTCGCCTGAACAACGCTAGGAAAGCGAAATCTGATCACATAGTTTGGCTGCCCGGCGGTTATGTACGGGCCCCACCGCGCGACCGTCGGGGACCTCGTGTTTCTCTGCCATGCGGGGCCTGAGTGACGGCCGTTCAGATCCCAAAGGATCAGTGTGAGCAACCTCCATGCAGGCTCATCCACGTGGGGCAACAATACGCTCATGGCGGGCGCATGACCGCGGATTCGGGGGAATAGTCGATTGATTGGGCGCTTGTCGTAACCCTGTCGCACGCGGCGCGGCCCGCTCCGCAAATCGAGGGGCGGCACCCCTTGGGCGTTGATGACCCTCGCGTCCAGAGCGCCCATTTTCAACGTCGGCCTGGACTCGCGGGCGCGGCCACCTTTGTCTTATACCAGCCCTCGATGAGGCTGACTCACAGGTCTTCCCAAGACGCCGCAGGTTCGATTCCATGGGGTGATTCGGATGGTGGAGAGGTCGGATGGGCGCGCCCTTGGAAGTTACGCGGATGGACTACACCGCGGCGGAG
>JBBRAV010000046.1:0-34794 GCA_038206535.1 Caulobacterales bacterium | reverse complement strand
CCGCCGGTCTCTGGGCCAAGTACGGCGACAATCGCGTGTTCGACACGCCGATCTCCGAATCCGCCATCGTCGGCGCGGCGGCGGGCGCCGCGCTCGCCGGCCTGCGGCCGGTGGTCGAGATCATGTTCTCCGACTTCTTCGGCCTCTGCCTCGACCAGATGTACAATCAGGCGGCCAAGTTCAACTACATGTTCGGCGGCGGCGCGACGACGCCGATGGTCGTGCGCACGACGACCGGCGCGGGCATGAGCGCGGCCGCTCAGCACTCGCAGTCGAACTACAACTGGGTCACCAACATCCCCGGCCTGAAGGTCCTGCTGCCGTCGAACCCGTACGACGCCAAGGGACTGCTCGCCGCGGCGATCCGTGGCGAGGATCCCGTGGTGTTCTACGAGAACAAGCTGCTCTACGGCATCAAGGGCGAAGTTCCCGACGAGACCTACGTCGTTCCGCTGGGCAAGGGTAATCTGACACGCCAGGGCAAGGACGCCACCATCGTCGCCTTCTCCCGCATGGTGCACATCGCCAACGCCGTCGCCGACAAGCTGGCCGCCGACGGCGTCACCTGCGACGTCATCGATCCGCGCACGACATCGCCCCTCGACGAGGAGATGATCCTGGAGAGCGTCCAGGAGACCGGGCGGCTGATCGTCGTCGACGAATGCAACCCGCGCTGTGGACTGGCCCGCGACATCGCCGGCCTCGTCGCCTCGCAGGCCTTCGAGTTCCTCGACGCGCCGATCAAGCTGGTGACCCCGCCGCACACCCCGATCCCCTTCGCGCCGAATCTGGAGCACGCCTACCTGCCCAACGAGGCAAAGGTCGAGGCCGCGGTGCGCGAAGCCCTGAGAGGCGTTTGATGGCCAGACGCATCATTCCCATCGCCATGCCCAAATGGGGCATGGAAATGGTCGAAGGCCAGATCGTCGGCTGGCGCAAGGACGAGGGTCAGACCATCGCCTCCGGCGACGAACTGCTCGAGATCGAGACCGACAAGGTGACCAACCTCTATGAGGCCGAATACGATGGCGTCCTGCGCCGGCGGATCGGTCTGGAAGGGACGCTCTACCCTGTCGGCGCCCTGCTGGGCGTGGTCGCCCAGGCCGATGTGTCCGACGAGGAGATCGACGGCTTCATCCATGAGTTCTCCGGTCCGGCCGATGCGTCTTCCGCCGCGCCGGCGCCGGCCTTATCCGACGCGCCCTCGCCGATGGCCGGCTATGCCCCGGCCCCCGCGCCGGACGCCCCGCCTGCGCCCGACGGCCGCCTGTCGCAAGCCGCGGTCGAGGCGCAGCTGGGCGCCCTTCGGCACGAGATCAGCCCGATCGCGGCGCGCGTCGCCCTAGCCGAGGGTGTCGATCTGGCGCGGGTGACCGCCACCGGACGCCTGGGTCGCATTTCCCTGGCCGACGTCGAGAAGGCCGCGGACCGTCCCCTCGGGGCCAGGGCGCGGCGGGCGAACGTCTCGCCGCGGGCGCGGAAACTGGCGCTGGAGAAAGGCGTCGATCTGGCGTCGGTGAGCGGCACGGGTCACGGAGGCCGCATTCACGCGGCCGACGTGCTCGCCGCCGCCGCCCGCCCGACGATGGCGGTCCGCCCGCTCGCCGGCCATGTGCGGGTCGGCGCGGCCACCCCGCGCGCCGAGCCCAACTCGGCCATGCGCCGCACGATCGCGCGTCGGCTCGTGCAATCGAAGACCACCGCGCCGCATATCTATCTTCGCGCGAGCATCGACATGGGCGAGGCCATGCGACTGCGCGAGGGCCTGAACAAGCGCCTGGCGGACGGCAAGGTCTCGATCAACGACCTGCTGGTGCGCGCCGCCGGACTGGCTCTGGTCGAGACGCCGGACGTCAATGTTCAGTACACGGACGAGAGCACGCTTTATTTCGACCAGGCCGACATCTGCGTGGCCATTGCCCTGCCGCAGGGACTTGTCGCGCCCGTGCTGCGAGGCGTGGACAAGAAGCCGGTGACGCAGATCGCCGAAGAAATCCGCGCGCTAGCCACCCGCGCGCGCGCGGGCGCCCTGACCTCGGCCGACCTGGAGGGCGGAACCTTCTCGGTCTCCAACCTCGGCATGTTCGGCATCGAAAGCTTCGACGCCGTCGTCAACCCGCCCCAGGCCGCCATTCTCGCGGTCGGCGCCATCACCGACCGGGCCGTGCGCGTGGATGGGAGGATCGACCTGCGGCCCAGCATGAGCGTGACCCTCTCGTGCGACCACCGCGCCATCGACGGCGCCGCCGGCGCCCGCTACCTCGCGGCGCTGAAGGCCCTGCTGGAGAACCCCGTGTCCCTGGTGATCTGAACCACCGGCTTCGACCAGCAGCGGGGATTTGGGACCCAGCTCGGCGGCTTGGTCATAAAGCGGGGCCATCAGGGCCGACACCTCCGTCCACGATTTGAACTGGCTGAACTCCAGCCGATCGATCACGTCGAACCGATCCGGATCGCCGGACCGAACATCATCCGCAATGGGGGGCCCGGCGCGGAACCAGGCGGTCGCCGCCAGAATTTTCTTGACCATCATACCCCCGACCAGCGCCGGCGGCTTAATGGGAAGGGCGAGGCGCGCAAGGTCGCAGGTTATGACGACAGGCGCCTCTTCTCCCTTTGCAAATGCGATGTCATTAGCCGTCTATCGCGTCGATCAGCCCTGACCTGCGGCAATAGGGTGACATGCGCATGTACGATTCGTGTCCAGTCCGTCAGGGAAGCGGCCACGCCGCTCGTAGAACGATGCGGTTACCGACCCTGCTGACGCCGATCGCGGCCATGGGCATGGCCATGGCGATGGCGACGATGGCGCCAGCGCAGGAGGCGCCGCACGATCACCCGATGCCCGAACGGCTGGGGACCGTCCACTTCGAAACCAGCTGCGCGCCGGCGGTCGGGGCAGCCTTCGATCGGGCGGTGGCTCTGCTGCATTCCTTCACCTACGACGCCGCCGACAAGGGGTTTGCCGACGTCGCCGCGCGTGACCCCGGCTGCGCCATGGCGCACTGGGGCCGCGCCATGACCCACTACCACCAGCTGTGGGATACGCCTGCCGGGGCCGGCCTGGCCGCGGGGGTGGCGCAGATCGGCGAGGCCGCGCGCCTCGGCGCCGCAACGCCACGCGAGCGGACGCTGATCGCCGCGCTTGGCCTCTACTACTCCGATGCGGGTACGCTCGCCCCCGCGGCGCGGGCCTTGCGATACTCGGACGCCATGGCCGAGGCCGCGCGGCGATATTCGGGCGACGATGAGATTTCGGTCTTCTATGCGCTGTCGCTGGTGGCCACGGCGTCGCCGGCCGACCGCTCTCACGCGCGCCAGAAGCACGCCGCCGACATCCTGGAGCCGATCTGGAAACGCCATCCCCAGCATCCGGGCGTGCCGCACTATCTGATCCACGCCTACGACAGCGCCGAGCTGGCGCCGCGCGGCCTGGCCGCCGCGCGCGCCTACGCCCAGATCGCGCCGGCGGCGCCGCACGCCCTGCACATGCCCTCGCACATCTTCACGCGCCTCGGCCTGTGGGACGATTCCATCGCCTCCAACCTCGCCGCGCGCGCCGCCGCGCACGCTCAGGGCGACGTCGGCGAGGAGCTGCATGCGATGGACTATCTGACCTACGCCTATCTGCAGCGCGGCGACGCGGCCGACGCGGCGCGGGTGGTGGGGAGCCTGCAAGGCATGGGCGCGCTCGCCGCCGGCGGCTTCAAGATCGGCTATGCCGCCAACGCCATGCCGGTGCGGCTGGCGGTCGAGAGCGGCGACTGGGCGAGCGCGGCGCGGCTGCAGCCGCTGGCGGGATCGACGCCGCAGGTCGCCGCCATCGTCTGGTGGGCGCGCGCCCTGGGCCGGCTGCGCGCGGCCACGCCCGCTCCCGCCGATGACGACATCGCCCAGCTCCAGGCATGCCGCGACGCCGTGCGCGCCTCGGGCGACGCCTACTGGACGGCGCAGACCGACGCCCTGACCCTGTCCGCCGAGGGGTGGCGCGCGGCGGCCGCCGGCGATCCCGCTCTCGCGGTCAAGGACCTGACGGCGGCGGCCGAGGCGGAGGACGCGCTGGAGAAACTACCGCTGACACCTGGGCCGATCGTGCCGGCGCGCGAACAGCTGGGGGACCTGCTCCTCCAATTGGGCCGGCCGAGGGACGCGCTGACCGCCTTCAATGCCGCCTTGGCGCTGGCGCCGGGACGCCGGGGCGCGCTTCAGGGCGCGGCAGATGCGACTGCCCGTATCGGATAGCCCGTCCGCGCCTGTGGCTGACCAGCGGCGTTGGGTTGACAAATTCAAATAAAATTGCAATATGTGTCGTTCGGGGGCGCTCTTGAGGCGGCTCCGCCCGCGTGAGTTTGATCAAGGCGAGCCGATCTTGAAAATAGTAAATAAAAACAAAGGTATAAATATTGCTTCAGTTGCCCTCGGGCTGCCAATTGTTGCCAGGATGTTGCCGTCCGGCTGCCCGTACACTGCCGTCCAGCTGCCAGCTTATTGCCTGCAAATTGCCAAGTTTCTGCCCTGATATTGCCCAAAGCTGCCGGCGGGCTGCCCAAATGTCGCCCGCCCTCCGGTTCGCCTGCGGCCCTACCGCCCCTGGAACTTCGCCGGCCGCTTTTCCATGAACGCCCGCATGCCCTCCTTGGCGTCCTCGGTGCGCAGTAGCGGCAGCAGCTGCAGGAAGACGTGATGGACGTGGTCGTTGAAGCCCTCGTCCAGGCCCATGCGCATCATCCGCTTGGAGGCCTGCACGGCCAGCGGCGCGTTGGCGGCGATCTCGGCGGCCAGGGCGCGGGCTTCGGCCATCAGCTCGGCTTCGGGGATGGCCCGCGAGGCCAGGCCCATGTCGACGCACTGGTCGGCGGTCAGGGTGCGCCCGGTGAAGATCAGCTCGGCGGCCTTCGACCAGCCGATCAGCCTGGGCAGGAACCAGGTGCCGCCCGATTCGGGCAGGATGCCGCGCTTGGTGAACGCCGCCGCCATCTTCGCGCCGCTGGCCATCAGGCGGATGTCGCAGCCGAGCGCGGTGTCCATGCCATAGCCCGCCGCCGACCCGTTGAGCGCGCAGATGGTCGGCGTGCCCATGTTGTAGAGCACCGTCGGCGGCGTCTCGCGCAGGTCGAGGTTGGTCGAGATACGCGCGCCGTTGGCGATGCCGTCCGCTCCGCCCTTGGTGGCTTCGCCGAGATCCAGGCCGGCGCAGAAGGCCCGGCCCGTGCCGGTCAGGATCACCACCCGCACGTCCGGGTCGGCGTCGGCGGCGACCAGATGGCCGGTCAGCTCGTTCAGCATCCGGTGCGAGATGGTGTTCATCCGCTGGGGGCGGTTGAGGGTGATGGTCGCGATATGGTCGGCGACCTCGTACAGCACCTCGGCGGAGGCCATATCGGTCGGGTTTACGGGCGCGTTCATCTAAGCGGTTTCTCCAGCCTCTGCCGTAACGTCTCGAAGGGTCAGGCCGATCTCGGCCAGGACCTCGGCGGTATCGCGCCCCAGAGTGGGCGGGTCGCTGCGGATGGTGGCCGGGCTGCGGGCGAAGCGCAGACCCGGGCGCATGGCGCGATATCGGCCTTCACCCTCCAGGTCGCGCTCCTCGAACAGGGTTTCGCGAAGTTGCGGGTCGTCGAAGATCTGCCCGGGTTCATTGGCCACCATCGCGGGGATCGAGTGTTCGGCGCACAGGGCCATCCAGTCGGCGGTGGTCCGCGTGGCGGTGGCCTCCTCCATCATCGCATTGTACTCGGCGACGCGTCCCTGACCCTTCTTAGAGGTGAAGCGCTCGCTCTCATAGGCGTTGGCGATGCCGCCCAGGGTCATGAACCTGGCCGCCTGCGCCTGGTTGGCCGGCATTACCATCAAATGCCCGTCGAGGGTCTTCCACGGTTTGCGATACGGCGTGATCGTGGTGGTGTGGCCGAAGTGGCCGGTCGGCGGCACATAGGTCTCGTTGTACAGGTGCTCGGCCATCAGATAGCCGGTGAAGGTCTCCAACATGGGCACGCAGACATACTGCCCCTCGCCGGTCTGCTCCTTGTGGCGCAGCGCCGCCAGGGCGGCGATGGCGGCGAACAGGCCGCAGGTCTTGTCGGCGATGATCGAGGGCAGGGGGCGGAACACCGCGTCGGGATCGACCATGCCGGTCAGGCCGCAGGCCCCGGCCGCCGACTGGATCAGGTCGTCGAACGCCTGACGCCCGGCATAGGGCCCTTCGGGCGCATAGCCCATGGCCTCGACATAGACGATGTCCGGCTTGATCGCCGCCACGGCCTCGTAGGAGAACCCCAGGCGGGCGATGGTGTCGGGGCGCATGTTGTGGATGAAGATGTCGCCCGTCCTGATCAGCTTGCGCAGGGCGCGACGGCCCGGCTCGATCTTCAGGTCCAGCGTCACCGATCGCTTGTTGCGGTTCAGCGCCACATAGAGCGGGCCCATGGTCTTGGCGTTCGGCGGCTTGCCCCCGCCGCGCTGGCGATCGCCCGCGGGCTCCTCGATCTTGATCACGTCCGCGCCCAGGTCGCCCAGCATCTGGGTCGCATAGGGCCCCAGCACGAACTGCGTCAGATCGATCACGCGCACCCCTGTCAGGGCGCCCTGCGCGGGCTTCGTCATAGTCTCATACCTCCCGTGGCCGCGCCTTTTTGCGGCGCCGCGCGAGGGGAAGGCAATGGCCTTTGACAATTCCCGCGCCCCCCTGTCCAAATAGCCGGCCAAAGGGAGACGAGACCATGACCGACCAGCTGATCGAGACCTTCGCCGACGGCGTCGCCACCTTGACCATGAACCGCCCCGAGGCACGCAACGCCCTGACCGGCGAGATGCAGGCCGCCCTGGCCGAAGCCGTGCCGCGCCTGGCGGGCGATCCGGCGGTGCGCGTGGTGGTGCTGACCGGGGCCGGCGGGGCGTTCTGCGCCGGCGGCGACGTCAAGGGCTTCGCCCAGCGCGCCGATCAGAGCGACGCCGGCGGCGGCTTCAACGTGGAGGCGCGCGCCCACGGCCTGCGCGCCGGCATGGAGGTCGTGCGCTGGCTGCACGAAATGCCCAAGCCGACCCTGGCGGTCATTCCCGGTCCCGCCGCCGGCGCCGGGCTTTCGCTGGCGCTCGCCTGCGACCTGCGCATCGCCGCCGACGACGCCAAGCTGACCACCGCCTTCTCCAAGGTCGGCCTCGCCGGCGACTACGGCGGATCCTACTTCCTGACCAAGCTGGTCGGCTCGGCCAAG
Source organism: Caulobacterales bacterium (assembly GCA_038206535.1). Lineage (GTDB taxonomy): Bacteria > Pseudomonadota > Alphaproteobacteria > Caulobacterales > Caulobacteraceae > Acaudatibacter. The sequence goes on along the minus strand of JBBRAV010000046.1, from coordinate 27,580 downwards.
GCGCGCGAACTCTACTTCACCGCCGACATCGTCCTGGGCGCCCAGGCCGCGGCGCTGGGCATCGTCACCAGGTCGGTCCCCGCCGCCGAACTGGAGCAGGCCGCCGCCGACTACGCCCGCTACCTCGCCGGCCTGCCCACCGTCGCCATCGGCTACATGAAGCGCAACCTCAACATCGCCGAGCACGCGACCTTGAGCGAACTGCTGGACAGCGAGGCCCCTAACATGGTCCGCACCATGCTGACCGACGACCACAAAGCCGCCTCCCGCGCCTTCGTCGCCAAGGAAAAGCCGGTCTTCCACGGACGTTGATGGGGAGATTCCTCTTCCCTCCCCTTTATGGGGAGGGACAGACGGCGAAGCCGTCAGGATGGGGAAGTCTCGATGAAACCCGCACTGTCGTTGTATCGTCAAGACTACCCCACCCTGGATGCTTCGCATCCTGTCCCTCCCCATAAAGGGGAGGGAAGAACCCCCTACTTCTTCCGACCGGCGAAGGCGGCGATGCGTTCCTGCATGTCTGGGCCGCGGCCTTCGCCGTTGTAGATTTCGTGCGCCAGGCCGGCGCCGATCGGCAGGCCGTCGGTGTGCTGGATCAGGCGCTTGTTGGCGCGGTGACTGAACGGGGAATTGGCCAGGATCAGCCGGCAGAACGCCTCGACGTCGGTCTCGAAGCTGGCGTCGGCAAAGCATTGGTTGGCCAGCCCGAACGCCGCCGCCTGCGCGCCCGAGTAGGTCTGGCAGGTGAACATCATCTCATAGGCCTTGGCCTGGCCGATCCGTCGCGGCAGGCGCTGGCTCAGCCCCCAGACCGGCGTGAGCGCCCACTTGGCGTGGGTGTCTCCGAACCTGGCGTTCTCCGAGGCCAGGATGATGTCGCCGGCCAGGGCCAGTTCCAGCGCCCCGGTGTAGCAGTGCCCGTGCACCGCGGTGACAACCGGCTGTGGCAGGTTCGACAGCGCCTCGATCACGTGCGACTGGAAGTTCGGTCGCGGCAGGCGCTCGCCGGCGGCGATGTCGCCGAGGTCATGGCCGGCGGAGAAACAGCGGCCGGCGCCGCGCAGGACCACGCATCCGACGCTGTCGGCCTCCCCGGCCAGGGCCTCGACGTGGGCGTGCAGGTCCTCGAACACCGCGACGTTGAGACTGTTGAGTTTTTCCGGCCGGTTCAGCGTCAGCACGCACAGGCCGTCGTCGTCTTGCCGCAGCACCAGTCCGCTCATCGCGTCTCTCCCGTTTGCCATCTTCTTAATCCGCTGCCGCCGTCCGCGCCATCGGCCTGGCCACGCCATACAGCGCCGCCGCCGAGGCGAGGATGGCGATCAGGATCACCGCCGCCATCGGCCGGGCGGTGCCGTCGTGCAGCACCCCGGTCAGGGCTGAGACCAGCGCCGCGCTGCCGAACGACGCGCCGCCCATCAGGGCCGAGATCGAACCGGCGCGCGTCGGGTCGATGTTCAAACCCGCGGCCTGGGTGTTGGCGCCCACCAGGCCAAACGACGACAGGACCAGGAACAGCGGAACGAGCACGCCCCACATGCCGCCAAAACCGGTGAACGCATCGAGCGCCAGCACGCCGGCGCATACGATCGAGGCGAGGCGCGAGCGCACCAGGATCGATTCGGGGGTGTGGTTGCGCAGCAGATGGGCGTTGACCTGGCTCATGCCGATCAGCCCGGCGGCGTTGATCCCGAAAACGATGCCGAACTGGCCGGCCGGAATGTGGTAGGTCTCGATCAGCAGGCTGGGCGAGGCCGCCAGATAGGCGAACAGGGCCGCGGCGTTCAGCGCGCCGGCCAGTGTGTAGCCGACCAGGCGCCGCTGACGCAGCAGAGCCCAGTAGGCGGCCAGCGGGCTCTCGCCACGGGCCTGCCGCGCGGTCTCGTGCGAGCGGCTCTCGCCCAGGGCGAAGAACATCCACACGCCGACTGCCGCTCCAAAGGCCGCCAGGAACCAGAAGATCATCGGCCAGCCGCCGAACCCCAGCAGGAGCGCGCCCCCCAGCGGCGCCAGGATCGGCGCCACGCCCATCACCAGCATGAGCTGCGAGAGGATGCGCGCGGACTGGCGGTGCTCGAACTTGTCGCGCACGATCGCCCGCGCGATCACCGGTCCGGCGCAGCCTCCCAGCGCCTGGAAGAACCGCGCGACGCACAGCATGGCCAGCGACGTCGACAGAGCACACCAGGCCGAGGCGGCCACATAGACCGCCACGCCCGCGAACAACGGCAGCCGCCGTCCCCAACGATCGGACGCGGGCCCGTGAAAGAACTGCCCGATCGCCAGTCCGGCGAAGAAGGTCGCCAGCGTCGCCTGCGCCGCCCCCGCCGGCGCGCCGAATCCGGCCGAGATCGCCGGCAGGCTGGGCAGGTACATGTCGATCGAGATCGCCGCGAACGCCGTCAGCGCGCCCAGCAGGATCACCATCGCCCAGGGCGTGCGTTCGAACTCGACGGGGGAAGCGGCCATCCGTGGTCAGATAGCTCAAGTCGGCGAATGAACCACCCTCTCTTCTCCCGCTGGCGGCAGAGACGCTCAGCTAGAGCAGGTCTCCCCCCGCCGCGGCCGCCGTGGTGCCATCCCTCTGGAACGCCTTGATGACGTTGCGACCGACCGTCCAGCGATGCACCTCGTCGGGACCGTCGACCAGGCGCTGCGAGCGGATGTGGGTGTACCAGGCCGCCAGCGGCGTATCGCGGCTGTAGCCGAGCGCGCCGTGCAGCTGGATGGCGGTGTCGACGACCTTGTGCACCATGTGCGCCAGGAACACCTTGGCGATCGAGTTTTCCTGCCGCAGGTCCATGCCCTTTTCCGCCTTGTAGGCGATGTGCAGCAGCATCAGCCTGGCCATGTAGAGTTCGCTGGCGCAGTCGGCCAGCATCCACTGCACGCCCTGGCGCTCGTGCAGCGGCTTGCCGAACGTCGTGCGCTTGGTCACGTGCGCGGTGGCCAGGTCCAGCGCCCGCTGCGCCATGGCGACATTGTGCATGCCGTGGCGCAGGCGCCCATAGGCCAGGCGATGCTGGCCCATGTTGAAACCGTTCCCCTCGCCGCCCAGCAGGTTCTCCGCCGGCACGACCAGGTCCTTGATCTCGACCTCGGAGTGGCCCCCGCCCATGATGTGCGACAGCGGGCTTTCCACCGCCATGGTCTTGATGTCGCGGACGATGTTGTAGCCGGGGTTGGGCAGCTCGACGATGAAGGTGCTGAACTGCTGGTGGCGCGGCGCGTCCGGATCGGTCTTGGCCATGACCAGGGCGATGTCGGCGACGCTGGCGGCGCTGGAGAACCACTTCTCGCCGTTGATCACATAGTTCTCGTTGCCGTCCTTGACCGCGCGCGTCTGCATGCCGGTCGCGTCCGCGCCGGCCGCCTTTTCCGTCATCGAATAGCAGATGCGCTTTTCGCCGTTCAGCAGCGGCTTGAGGAACTTCTCCTTCTGATAGTCGGTGCCGTACGTCAGCAGGGTCAGCATGGTGGCGTCGTCGGGGCCCTGGGTGTTCATCGACAGCGCGCCCAGATGGCTCTCGCCCAGCTCCATCTGCACCAGGGCGTTGGCCAGGGGGCCCAGCCCCATGCCGCCGTGTTCCTTGGGGATGAACGGGCACCACAGGCCTTGCGCGCGGGCCTTCGTGCGCAGCTCGCCCAGCACCTCCTTGTAGTCGCGGCCGGCCAGCAGTTCGGCTTCGGCGGGAATGCATTCGTCGTGCACCCAGGCGCGCACGGTCTCGCGGATGGCCTTGGCTTCCGCCGGGATCTCGAAATCGATGGACATGGTGCTGTCTTCTCCCGAATGTCGTGGGTGGCGCTCGCCTGCGGACCGCTCTTGGCTTTTCTTCTAGCCACTGGGCGGGCAATGCGTAGAGTCTTTTCCGGCAAATCCGGTCAAATAGTCTCAACGAAACGAGGAAGCACTCCCATGCGCGAAGCGGTCATCGTCTCCTACGCCCGAACGGGTCTCGCCAAGGCGGGTCGCGGCGGCTTCAACATCACCCCCAGCGTCTCCCAGGCCGCGCACGCCATCAAGCACGCGGTGGCGAAGGCCGGCGTCGAGCCGGAGGCGATCGAGGACTGCTTCCTAGGTAACACCGTGCACGGCGCGTCCAACCCCGGGCGCAACGCGGCCCTGTTGGCCGGCCTGCCGATCACCACATCGGGCGTGACCATCAATCGCTTCTGTTCCTCGGGCCTGCAGTCGATCGCCATGGCCGCGCGCTACGTCATCGACGACGGCGCCGCGTGCGTCGTCGCCGGCGGCTCGGAGTCGATCAGCTTCGGCGGGGCCCGGGGCGCGTCGGAGCCGATCGACCCACGCCTCACCGAAATGTATCCCGACATCTTCATGCCGATGATCGACACCGCCGACATCGTGGCCAGGCGCTACAACATCTCGCGCGAGTATCAGGACGAATATTCACTGGAATCTCAGCGGCGCATGGCCGCCGCGCAGCAGGCGAACAAGTTCGCCGACGAGATCGTCCCGATGGCGACCAAGATGAAAGTCGTCGACAAGCAGACCAAGGAAGGAAGCATCGTCGACTACGTCGTCACCAAGGACGAGTGCAATCGCCCCGACACCACGCTCGAAGGTCTCGCCAGGCTGGAACCGGTGCGGGGGCCGGGCAACTTCGTGACCGCCGGCAATGCGTCACAGCTGTCGGACGGCGCGGCCGCCGTGGTGGTGATGGAAGCCAGGGAAGCCGAACGCCGCGGCCTCGAGCCGTTGGGCGTGTTCAAGGGCTGGGCCGTCGCCGGCTGCCGCCCCGACGAAATGGGTATCGGTCCAGTTTTCGCCGTCCCCCGGCTTCTGGAACGTCACGGACTGACGGTGGATGACATCGACCTTTGGGAGCTGAACGAGGCGTTCGCCAGCCAGTGCCTGTATTGCCGCGACGAACTGCACATCGATCCGGAGATATACAACGTCAACGGCGGCTCGATCGCCATCGGCCATCCGTTCGGCATGACCGGCGCCCGTCTGACCGGCCACATCCTGCAGGAAGGCCGCCGGCGCGGCAATGTGAAGCACGCGGTCGTGACCATGTGCATCGGCGGCGGACAGGGCGGCGCCGGCCTCTTCGAAGTGTTTTAGAAGCCGCCGCCTAAGGCGTCGTCGCGTCCCGCCACGGCCGCCGAAGCCACGCTTCGGCGGCCGTCACCGTCAGTGCTGCGGCGGGTTCTTCTTCTCCCCCGCATGCGGGGGCGGGGGCGGTGGGGGCTGAGGCTGGAACCGCTGCGGCTGCGGCTGCGGTCGCTGCAGTTCAGGCTGTGGCCGCTGCGGCTGAGGTTGCGCCCGCTGCGGTTGCGGCTGCCGCTGAGGCTGAGGCTGCCAGCGCGGCGGCGGCTGTTGCGGGGGAGACCTCATGACCGCCGGCGGCGGCGCCTGGCGAGCCGGCGGCGCGAACCCTCCGGTATTGCCCGCCGGCGGACGGTCGTAGCGGGGCCTCGCCACGGGATTATTCGGCTGTCGTGGGGGCTGAGGACCGCCGAAACCGGAGTCATTGGCGTTGGGACGCGCAGGCGGCTGGTTCGGCGGCGGGTCCGGACGGTGGCCAGGGTTGAAGCCGCCGCGCTGTGGCGGGCCGCCCTGTGGCTGATTGTCCGACGGCGGCGCATGACGCGGCGGCGCGAAAGTCGCCGGCCTGGGCGTGGCCGTGATCGGCGGCGCGCCGTGGTTGACCTTGGCGGACAGAGAACGGTCGGAGCCGGCCATCCGAACATGGCGGGCCTGGTCGGGCGTGGCGGCGACATGGCGCTCCCGCATGGCGGCGAGTTGCTCGGGTCTTGGCCTCGCGACGACGCCGCCCATGCCGCCACTGTAGCTCACCCGGTTGCGACGGGGCCCGCCAATGACGGGGCGCTCGAATATGTGGTGGTTGCGGAGGTTGCGAACGTTGTTGACCGCTCGGTTGTAGAAGAACTCTCGGCCGCGCCAGTAGCCGCCCTGATAGCCATATCCGGTGTAGCCGAAGCCGTAGTCGATGCCGCCATAGTAGCCGATGTGGGGCGCCCAGTAGCCGGGGTGAAACAGATAGGCTCCATCGGCCCATCCCCACCACGCCGGTGTCCAAAGCAGGCCGTCGTCGGGCGGAAGCACCCAGGTCCCGGGCACCCAGTAATAGTCGCCGTAGCTCTGATCCCAAGCCCAATATCCCGGTGTCCAGATGTAACCGTCGTCAGGCATGGGAGGCTGATCGTAAATCGGCAGGGGCGGTGGCGGGAGTCCGACGCTGATGTCCTGCCCATAGCCCCACTGGGCCTGGCTGCTGGTTGGTGCGGCGGTGAGGCCCCCCAGGCTCAATATCGCCGCAACGGCGGTGGTGGTTAAGATGCGCATGCCTTCTCCCTGCGGCTTACTTGTCAGCGCTGGCTCTGCAAAGCCAGCGCGATCCGTCCATGACGGACCATGCGAGGCGATTACACACGGTTCCCTGAACAGGCGCAGTGCGACCGCTTCACCTGGTGTTCATAAATCCTTTCGTCTTTCTAAGCGCTCACGGCGACGTCGGCGGATGGCCTACGCGGCGGACGTGCTTTTCGTCGGGCTGGCCTTGCGGTTGGCGGCCCGCTTCGCCGCCGCGGCCTCGAGTTTCGCGGACTTGCGTTCGGCCATGGCGGCTTCCAGCGCCGGCAGGAGCTCGGCTGCGTCGGCCTGCTGCTTGGGGCCTCCGGCGGTGACCAGGTGCCGCGCATTGGCGAGCAGATTGCCGAGCGCGGCGTCGCTCATGGACGGAATCTTCTCGATCAAACTCATGCAGCTAACTCCGGCAAGTCTTTCTCCCCCGCCCCACTATCGACCTTTGCAAGCGCTTTTGAAAGGTGCGCCGCGTTCTTTCACTCGCGACTTGCCGCTCGCCGCGAAATGTTCATAATATCGGCCATCGAATTCGTTAGGGTTCGGCCGCTCTTCCATGCTCCCCGATATCTGGAGCCCCGGACCCGCCTTCCGTTCCCCTTCGACTTTGATCGTCCGCGGGGGTGTCCACGCGGGTCGGTTTTGCATCCTCCCCAAAGGGCTAATCTACATGGCTACCGGTACTGTAAAATGGTTCAACGGCACTAAGGGTTACGGTTTCATCCAGCCCGACGCCGGCGGCCCGGACGTCTTCGTGCACATCTCCGCGGTCGAGCGGGCGGGACTGGGCTCGCTTCGCGAAGGCCAGAAGATCAACTACGAGCTCGAACGCGACGCGAAGAACGGCAAGATGTCCGCCGGCCAGCTCCAGGCCTGAAGCGGACAGGGGCGCCCACCGGCCCTCGTCGACAAAATTCCCGGGCCGGCGCCGCACCAGCGCCGGCCCGTTTTCATGCGCGCCGGCTCTGGCGGGAACCGCTTGCGCCGTCCGTGCGCGCGTTCTAAACGCGCCGCTTAGCCTTCATGACCGACCCGCCGAACGCGTGATCCTCGCGCGGCCTCCCTTGCGCGCGAGAGAACTATGCCCAGACGCACGGATATCGCTTCCATACTGATCATCGGCGCGGGGCCCATCGTCATCGGGCAGGCCTGCGAATTCGACTATTCGGGCGTGCAGGCCTGCAAGGCGCTCCGGGCCGAAGGCTATCGGATCGTTCTGGTCAATTCGAACCCGGCGACGATCATGACCGATCCGGACCTCGCCGACGCCACCTACATCGAACCGATCACGCCGGAGATGGTCGAGAAGATCATCGCCAAGGAGCGGCCCGACGCCCTGTTGCCGACCATGGGCGGTCAGACGGCGCTCAACACCGCCCTGGCGCTCGAAAGCAACGGCGTCCTCGAGAAGTACGGCGTCGAGATGATCGGCGCGCGGGCCGAGGTCATCGACAAGGCCGAGGATCGCGGCAAGTTCCGCGACGCCATGACCGCGATCGGGCTCGAGAGCCCCAGGTCCCGGGCCGCTCACACCCTCGACGAGGCCCTGGAGGCGCAGAAGCTGGTGGGACTTCCCGCCATCATCCGCCCCTCCTTCACCCTGGCGGGCACCGGCGGGGGCATAGCCTACAACCTCGAGGAGTTTCGCGAGATCGTCGAACGCGGGCTCGACCTTTCGCCGACGTCCGAAGTGCTGATCGAGGAGAGCGTCCTCGGCTGGAAGGAGTATGAGATGGAGGTGGTTCGCGACGTTGCGGACAACTGTATCATCGTCTGCTCGATCGAGAACATCGATCCGATGGGCGTGCATACTGGCGACTCCGTCACCGTGGCGCCGGCCTTGACCCTTACCGACAAGGAATACCAGCGCATGCGCACCGCCTCGATCGAGGTCCTGCGCGAGATCGGCGTCGAGACGGGTGGCTCCAACGTGCAATTCGCGATCAACCCGGCCGACGGGCGCATGGTGGTGATCGAGATGAACCCGCGTGTGTCTCGCTCGAGTGCGCTGGCCTCCAAGGCCACGGGCTTTCCGATCGCCAAGATCGCCGCCCTGCTGGCGGTCGGCTATACGCTCGACGAGCTGACCAACGACATCAACGGCGCGACGCCCGCCGCCTTCGAACCGAGCATCGACTATGTGGTCACCAAGATTCCTCGGTTCGCCTTCGAAAAGTTCCCCGGCGCCGAGCCGTTCCTGAACACCCAGATGAAATCGGTGGGCGAGGTGATGGCTATCGGCCGCACCTTCGCCGAAAGCCTGCAGAAGGCCCTGCGGGGTCTGGAGACCGGCCTCTCCGGACTCGACGAGATCGACATCCCCGGCGCGGAGGACCGCCTCAATGCGCGCGGCGCTATCATTCGCGCCCTGGGCCAGGCGACGCCCGATCGCTTGCGGGTGATCGCCCAGGCCTTCCGGTTTGGTCTGAACGTACAGGAAATCAACGCCGCCTGCTCCTACGATCCGTGGTTCCTGCGCCAGATCGAGGCGCTGGTGAGAGAGGAAGCACAAGTCCGCCGCCACGGCCTGCCTGCCGACGCGCTGGGTCTGCACCGCCTCAAGGCGATGGGCTTTTCCGACGCGCGTCTTGCCGCCTTGACCCGTCAGTCGGAGACGCAGGTGCGGGACGCCCGTCACGCGCTGGGCGTGCGCCCTGTCTTCAAGCGCATCGACAGCTGCGCCGCCGAGTTCGCCGCGATCACGCCCTACATGTACTCGACCTATGAGACGGGCGTGTTGGGCCAGCCGGCGCAGTGTGAGTCCGAGCCCACGATCCGGCGAAAAGCGATCATTCTCGGCGGGGGCCCCAACCGCATCGGCCAGGGTATCGAGTTCGACTACTGCTGCTGCCACGCCGCGTTCGCCCTCGCCGACCTTGGTATCGAGTCGATCATGGTCAACTGCAACCCAGAGACGGTCTCGACCGATTACGACACCTCCGACCGGCTCTACTTCGAGCCGCTGACCGCGGAGGATGTTCTGGAGTTGATCGCGGTCGAGGCGTCGGCCGGCGAGCTGATGGGCGTCATCGTGCAATTCGGCGGCCAGACGCCGCTCAAGCTCGCCCGCGCGCTGGAGGCCGCGGGCGTGCCGATCCTCGGCACCTCGCCAGACGCCATCGACCACGCCGAGGACCGCGAGCGTTTCCAGGGTCTGCTGCACGCCCTGAACATCGCCCAGCCGGTCAACGCCACGGCGCGGGGGGCGGAGGAAGCCCTGACCGGCGCGCGCAAGGTCGGCTTTCCCGTGGTGATCCGTCCCTCGAACGTATTGGGCGGGCGTGCGATGGAAATCGTCCGCGACGAGGACCAGCTGGCCCGCTACATCCAGACCGCCATCGCGGTCAGCGGCGACGCGCCGGTGCTGATCGACCAATATCTGTCTCGCGCCACGGAAGTCGACGTCGACGCCCTGTGTGATGGCGAGAGCGTGTTCGTCGCCGGCGTGCTCGAGCACATCGAGGAAGCCGGTGTGCACTCCGGCGACAGCGCCTGTTCGATGCCGCCGTTCTCCCTGCGCGGCGACACGATCGCCGAGCTCAAGCGCCAGACCGAGGCCATGGCGCGCGCCCTGGGAGTTTGTGGCCTGATGAACGTTCAATTCGCCATAGAAGAGCCGCTGTCAGACGCGCCGCGCATCTTCGTGCTCGAGGTCAACCCGCGCGCCAGCCGCACCGTCCCGTTCGTCGCCAAGACGATCGGCGCGCCGATCGCGGCCATCGCGGCAAAAATCATGGCGGGGGTCCCGCTCGCCAGCTTTGGCCTTGCCGATGCTTCCTACGACCACGTCGCGGTGAAGGAGGCGGTGTTTCCGTTCGCCCGCTTCCCGGGCGTCGACACCGTGCTCGGCCCCGAAATGCGCTCCACCGGCGAGGTCATGGGCCTGGACTGGCGCCGCGCCGGGGAAGCCGACATGGCGCCCGCATTCGCCCGTGCCTTCGCTAAAAGCCAGCTCGGCGGCGGAACCAAGATCCCCACCGGCGGCGGCGTCTTCGTCTCGGTCAAGGACGCCGACAAGGCGTGGATCCTCGAACCGGTGCGCCTACTTCTCGCCCGCGGTTTCCGCATCCTGGCGACTGCCGGCACCCACGCCTACCTCGCCGAACACGGCTTGGTCTCCGCTCCGGTGAAGAAGGTCCTGGAGGGCCGGCCGCACATCGTGGACGCGATGAAGAACCGCGAGGTGCAGCTGATGTTCAACACCACCGAGGGGCGGCAATCCCTGGAGGATAGCTTCTCCCTGCGCCGCACCGCCCTGATGATGAAAATCCCCTACTACACCACCGCCGCGGGCGCTCTGGCCGCCGCGCGAGCGGTCGGAGCCCAGAGCGAGGGCGCGCTGGAGGTGCGGTCGTTGCAGAGTTACGCCATGGAGTGAGTGGGGGTTGCGGATCGCTTTGCGATCGGATCCGCCGGCGCGCCGCGCCTCGTCACACGTCGGTGCGAGTTGGAACCAAACGACTCGTTCCCCCGATCGTTAGGTCGTCGATCTCTTCGAGGTTTAAGGACGGCCGCGGCCTTCCCGGCGTTCGATCTGGCCCCAACGAGAACGGTACTGTGACATGATAGGCGCCATGCCGCGGTCGGACGAAAGGCGCGCACATACCGCCCTTGAGTCGCTTAACTTATTCATGGCCGACATGCAGGCGGGGATCGGCCCTTTTCTGGGGGTCTTCCTGCGGCAGCGCGGTTGGGCGACGAGCGCCATCGGCCTGGTGATGATAGCCCGGGCGATCGGCTACGGCCCCGCCTTCGTCATTCTCGGCAGTTTTGCGGTGGGGTCTCTGGCAATCTGGCTCGTGTTCGCACAAATGCTGAAGTCCGCCTGCGCCAGTCTCCCCCAAGACGCCCGCATCGTCTCGCCCGGCATTGCCTGAGCGCCGGACAGAGAGGGTCCACGCATGGCGCTGACTGGAGCGAACATCGCGATCTGGCTGATCGCCGCGCTCGCGACGGCGGGGGTGATCGTCCGGCCGTTCAAGCTGCCCGAGGCGGTCTGGGCGATCCTTGGCGCGGCCGTGCTCCTCATCACCAATCTGCTTCCATGGGCCGACGGCGGCAGGGCGGTCGCCAAGGGGCTGGATGTCTATCTCTTTCTGACCGGCATGATGCTGCTCTCGGAAGCCGCGCGACGCGAGGGTCTGTTCGATTGGGTGGCGGCCTACGCGGTCAACAAGGCGAACCGCTCGCCAAAGCGCCTCTTCCTTCTGATCTACGGTGTCGGGATCGTGGTGACGATATTTCTTTCCAATGACGCCACGGCCGTCGTCCTGACGCCGGCGGTCTACGCCGCCGCCAAGAAGGCCAAGGTCGAGCCCTTGCCCTATCTCTTCATCTGCGCCTTCATCGCCAACGCCGCCAGTTTCGTTTTGCCCATCTCCAACCCCGCAAATCTCGTTCTCTATGGAGACCATACCCCGCCGTTGCGCCGTTGGCTGGCGAGTTTCCTCTTACCGTCCCTGCTCTCGATCCTCGCCACCTATGGCGTCCTGCGTTGGGCGGAGCGCGCCGGGCTGGGCGGCGCCAGCGCGTGCGACGTCGATCAACCAAAGCTGGCGCCGGGGGGCTGGACGGCGCTGACCGGGTTGATCGTCACCGCGGTGGCGTTGCTGGTCGTTTCCGGTCTCGACCAGCCGTTGGGTCTTCCGACCTGCGTGCTCGGCGCCGCGACCACGCTCGTGGTGCTCGTTCGCAAACGAGAGGCGCCCTGGGCCACTCTGAAGGACGTGTCGTGGTCGGTGATCCCTCTTGTGGCCGGCCTGTTCGTCCTGGTCGACGCCATGGATCGCACCGGGCTGATCGAGACTTTGGCGCACGGGCTAGAGTCTGCCTCGCGGGTCAGCGCGACGGCCGCCGGCGCCGGCGCGGGCGGTTTGTTGGCCTTAATCTCCAACGTCATGAACAATCTGCCCGTGGGGCTGATCGCCAGCGCCACCATCGCTCAGGCGCACCCGCCACAAAAGGTCGTCGATGCCTTGCTGATCGGCGTCGACCTCGGCCCGAATCTGTCCATTACCGGATCGCTGGCGACCATCCTCTGGCTCACCGCGATCCGCCGGGAGGGCGAGAGCGTCGGATTCTGGCGTTTTCTGACTGTTGGCGCTCTCGTGACGCCGCCGGCGTTGATCCTGGCGATCGGCGCCAGATTGCTCATGGTTTGAGAATCCTTGCGATGTGCGATGGGCCCGCTCGCTTACGCGAACCCCAGCGTTCTTCGCAATCTGCTTCCCCGTGGCAGAATCACCGGCCTCCTCGCACGCGCGCGGGCGGAGCTCATCGACCCGGCCCGGGATAGCGGCTCGACGACGGCGCGTCGGCCATCGGTTCGTTCGTCTCCGCCGATGTGGAAACTACGGAGTTGAGCGCGTTCCTGAGGAATGCTTCACTTCCAGGGGGGTCTCATGATCCACAGGCCGGCCCCTGGTAAGAGTCGGTCAAGCGGATCGGGGCTCGAGGATCATCTTGGCTAGGAAATCATCAGCGCCGATCGCGACACTGAGCCGAGACGCGAAGGCAGCCACAAAGGTTCGCGCGAGCGTGGAGCGCCGGGGTCGCGCCGTGTGCGCGCGCCTGCCTGGGTGTGGCCGGCCTTGACTTCGCACCCGACCCGGAAACAGGTCCTGGTGGCGCTCACGCAGACGGCCCTTCCCTTTTGCGTTTTCACCATTGTGCTCGCCTTGACCGGCGGACTGGACCACTGGCTGTCGCTCCAGACCTTGTTCCTCGCTGGCACGTTGATGTCGGCGTGGGGCGCGGCCTCCGCCCTGTGGACTCGCGTGCGGGCGACCGTGGTCCTGAGCGCCGTGCTCGCGGCGATCGGGATCCTGTCGTTGGCCTTGATGACTGTGCTCCCAGACCCATCGACCGATCCGGCGCTGCAGGTCTCCGGCGCGTGGACAAAAGGCGCCATGCCTCTGGCGTCCGGATGGGACAGGTACGCGATGTGCGCCCTGCTGATCCTGGCGGGAGCGACGCTTCCTCTGGCGCTGATACAGCGGTCCCGGCGAATGGCGCTCCTGGGGCTGATGGTCGTCAGAGTTTGCCTGTGGTACGGTGCTTTTTGGCAACTCGGCTTTCTGAGCCTCGGTGGCGGGTTTGCCAAGTTCCTCGCCGCGGACACTTCCGGCCTGCAGGCCATTATCCTGGTGTCGGCCACCATCGGCGGGTTTCTGCTGCTCCGCGGAGATCGTCGCTGGCTCGGCGCGCTCACGGCCTTCGACCGGTCGGTCACGCTGGCGCGGTTTCTGATGCCCCTGATGCTCATGCCCATCGTCGCCGCCGGATTGCTGGCGCTCGCGGCCCGCGAGGGCGCCGTGGCGCGCGGAGCGGCGCTGGTGCTGAATGCCGAACTGGACTCCATTGTCCTGCTTTTTGTCGGGCTCGCCTCTCTGCGGGGACTTTGGCTCGAGCGCAGGAGGCGAACGGCTCTCAGCCGGGCGGTGGAGTCATCGCCGGTGATGATCCACTCCGATCAAGGCGTGATCATCTACTGGCCGCGGGGCTGCGAGGCCCTCTTCGGCTACACGGCCGAGGAAGCGGTCGGGCGACGTGCGCCGGAGCTTCTGGGCACCGAGTACCCAATTCCTCTCCCTGAAATCGTAGAAACCATCCGGCGGACCGGAGAATGGGTCGGCGAGGTGCGGCAGACGGCCCGCGACGGGCGGCGGCTGTGGATCGCCACCCGCGTGGCCCGCGACCGACCAGAGCCGGGCGCCTCGCTCAAGCTTGTCGAGACCATGACCGATATCACCGATCTGAAGCTTTCCACCACCGCATTGCGCGACACGACCGAAAGCCTGCAGCAGGTGGTGGCCGGCTACGGCGTGGGCATGATCGACTACAGGACGCGTGACGGTTGGGCGCAGTTCTCGCCGCAGATGGAGCGAATGCTTGGGCTCAAACCAGGCGCTCTGGGGTCCGACTATTCGATCTGGTTCAATCTCCTGCATCCCGCGGACGCAGCCCGCGTCACCGCGATGTTCCTGGAGGATGCGCGCCGCAAGGCGCCGGGCAGCACGACGATCTTCAAGGTCATGCACCAGGACGGCGAGTATCGTGACATGCAGGCCGTGCTCAGATACGAATACGGTTCGAGCGGGGGCATCTCGCGCATCGCCGGCGTTTACATGGATGTCACCGAGATGGTGCGCGATCGCATCGAGGTGGCAGCGCGGGGCGCCCGCCTCCTGGAGCTGCAGACTGAACTGACCTACACCTCACGCTTGAGCGGCATGGGAGAGTTGGCCGCCGGGCTGGCGCATGAGCTCAATCAGCCGCTCGCGGCCGTCGGCAATTCCGTGGGCGCCATCGAACTGATGCTCCGCGATGATGATACGCCGATCGAAGCATCCTTGCGCCAGCGCTTGCGCCGCGCCGCTCGTCACGCGGAAGCACAGACCGTGCGCGCCGGCGAGATCGTGCGCCGCCTCCGCGAGTTCATCGCGCGCAGCGAGGCGGACTCCCAGGTTGAGAATCTCACGGCCTTGGTGGAGGACGCCGTGGCCCTGGCCTTGCCAAATCCGGCCGCGACCAACGTGGAAGTCAGCCAGTCCATCTGTCCCACGGCAGTGGCGGTCCTTGCGGACCGCATCCAGGTTCAGCAGGTGCTAGTCAATCTGATACGAAACGCCGTCGAGGCCATGCACGGTCGCGATCGGCCTGGCTTGCTGCGGATCGTGGCGGAGGCGCGGGACGGGATGGCGCTCGTGCGCGTAGCGGACAACGGGTCGGGGGTCTCGGAAGGTTCGATGAGTACACTGTTCTCGCCCTTCATCTCGACCAAGAGCGAAGGGATGGGCGTGGGACTGTTCATCTCGCGGCGCATTATCGAAAGCCATGGCGGCAAGCTGTGGTTCGAACCGGTCGAAGGCGGCGGCGCGGAGTTTTGCTTCACCTTGCCGCTGGTGACCGCCGAGGCGTAGAAGGGCGGCGCGCATCGTCGCCGTTCAACGCGCTCGCCAGAACAAGCCCAAGGTCAGGGCGACGCCCAGGGCGACGACGCCGATCCTCAAAAGCCGGGCGTCGACACGCTTCAACATCCACGCGCCCAGAAGGCCCCCGCCAACGGCCCCGACGCCGAGCACCGTCGCATACAGCCAGTGCACCTGTCGCGAGAACAGAAATATCACCACGGCCGAGGCGTTCATCACGGCGGCCAGCATATTCTTGGTCGCTCCGGCGGACCGAACCTCCAGTCCCGCAATCGTCAGCGCGGCCAGCATCAGGAACCCGATGCCGCCGCCAAAGTAGCCGCCGTAGATGGCGATTGCGAATTGCGCCGCTCCCGCTTTGCGCGGACCCAGCGCAACGCCCCCGCTCGACGGTCTTCGGATGAAGCTGCCCCAGGCGAACACAAAGGTCGCGAACAGTACAAGCCAAGGCACGAGGCGCGCGAAGAAGTTCGCCGGTGTCGCCAACAACAGCATGGCCCCCACGACGCCGCCCGCAAGGCTTATGAGCAGCAGAGCGCGGAACGACAACCGCTCCGCGCCTGAGACGAGGCCGCGCCCGGCCAGGCCGGTGGTGACTTGGCCGGGGAACAGGGCGATCGTCGAGGTGATGTTCGCGGCGCGGGCGTCCAGCCCGGAGAGTATCAACGTCGGCAGGGTGACGAAGGAGCCGCCGCCGGCTAGCGCATTCTGCGCGCCCGCCCAAGCCCCGGCGACGATCAACAGCACCCAGATCCACATGGTCGCCACCTATGCCCGCATGCGATCGCCGGCGAAAGGCTGGAAAGCCGGGACCGGTCAGCGCGACCCCTTCCGAAGAGGTATTCGACACGGCGGTGTCTCGCGTCGGCGCCGGCGTCGGCGCGCTATGATCTCTAAATCGCTGGCTTTTCCCCCTTGGCTGATCTAGCTAAGCGACCCGACGACATGCTCCGCCTCACTTGGCCTCGATGTCCCGGTCGTCACTTGGCCAACGCATGTGGAGTGTTTGGTCGCAGAAACTATGCGTTTGGCGCGCTCAAGCGGCGCCAGCATCGATGGAGTCGTTCCGACAGATGCTTGTGATCCACATCGGCATGAAAAAAGCAGGCTCCGCGTCGATACAAAGTTTTCTGACTTTGAACCAGGACTCGCTGAAAGAAAGTTCGATTGATTATCCTGTGGTCGGCCGATCTGGAAAAAAGGATCACCACAATCTCGTCAGCGAAATCATGGGGAGAGCGAAGTTTTTTCCCCATGAAGGAACGATATCTGAACTGGTCGAACATATAGTCGGTCATAGCTATGAAACAACAATCATTTCTTCTGAGATGTTTGAGGGCGCTGATGGGGATGCCATAGTAAAATTGAACGAAAGTTTGGCGGCCGTAGGACAACAATTTCGGATAATCATGATAATTAGAGACATGATTAACCTGATGCCGTCCAGCTATGCGCAAAAAGTTAGATTCGGACGGAGTAAGTATAATTTCGATGATTTTTTCGAGATGAGGATCAAGGAGCGGCGTGTAAATTTCGGCGAGACTGCGAAAATATGGGCCGATGTTTTCGGGTGGGAGAATTTACGAATAGTAGACCTGAACGCCTCGCGGCCCGCGGGGGTTGATTTGATCGATGACTTCCTCGACGCGGCCGCAGTGAAACAAGGGGCGGCAGCCCTTTCCCACATGCCCCGGCCGGGTATCGTGAACGCCGCCAGCGGCTGGCGCGTGCTGGAAGCCGTACGCGCTTTGCATCGGGGTGATCATCACCTGCCAGACGAGCACCGCTTGGTGCGGTATATGAATGGGCGCGATAGTATATTCAATCAGAAGAGAATTGAAAAAGGAGCGGTTCAGGTCGGTGACCTGCGGGGATGGAACGAAGACAGAGGTCAATATATGACGAGAACACAAGCGGAAGTTTGTCTCGATATACATTGTCATTCAATAGCAACGCTGAATTCATACCTCCCATCGCCCCTGGCTATGCCCCCAGACCTCGACGCTCGTGGCTTTGTCGAGCGAAGTTTTTTACCGGAAGCTGCACATATTGACGCTGAGGACCTGCGCAGCTTTTACGATGAATTGGGTCTGCAGTTGAAACCGAAACGAAATTCAGCAGACAAAAACGACAGCGCCACCTGATATGGATATTGTCATGCTTGACGCGTCCTTTTCTGCGCCAAATATGGCGCTGACACCAATAGGCTGGACAGTCTCCCAACCGGGCTCCCAACCGGGCTGCCGGCCAACTTGATCCGAGGCGTTTTAGCGGCGGATCAGCACAGCAAGTTCGTCATAAAACGCGCGGAGTTCCGCTGCGGCAATGTGTTCGGCGTCCGGCATGAATTCGCGATCGACGAATCCCCGTGCAACCAGATCAAGGGGCTCGGGCAATTTTTGCGAAAGCTTCTCGTTCAGCGCGCCAATGGCGCTGCGGTGCATCTCTAAGCATTGCTGCGCCTGGACCCGGGTGAGGTATCGCCCGCGGTCCGCGTTCCACCCCCGCTTCTCGCCAAGCGTGCGAGAAAAGCGACCGACGATTTTCCTTTGGTTCTTATCGTGCTCCTGCGGGGCGGCCAACGCATGTCCGGCGGGCAGTCCGTGGCTTCCGTTGTAAAGGGCTCGTACGGCTTCCAGCACGCGCCAACCGGGTGAGGCGTTCGCGACCCCGGGCCGTTTGAGATGCTTTAAGTCGGCGGCGAGCGGGTCGAGATGGGTCATCGTCAAGAAGTCGTCCGCCAAATCGCCATTGACCAAGTGCCGGCGGTCCAGAAGGCGAATGCTCAGGTTTTGCCACCCGAAGCTGTCGGCCCACAGTTTCGCCGTCTTGAAAAAAGGAAGTCCGCCTCCCTGCATTCTAGTTGAGAAAAAATCGTCGAAATCGAAAATGCTGAGGCCATTGCGTATCTTTTGCGAATATTCCGACGGAATCATATCGACAAGATCACGAATTACCATAATAATACAGTAATTATCACGGGAACCATCTAAAATGTTCTTAAATCTTGCTATCTCATCGTATTTAAAAGCCTCAAAATCTTCAGATGACAGCAATAGTACACGATTTTCGGAGGCGCGCCAATAATCTGCCACGGAAGAGAGTGTGCCAAATTTCGGAGTGAAATTACGATGACTTCTTATTTCATAGAACAGGTTGACGTGGTTATTTCTTGTACCCTGGCCGATCGGCGAGTAATCCACGCCCATCGTTCGCAACGTCGTTTCGTTTGCGCTCAAAAACTTCTGGATCGAAGTCGAACCCGTTTTTCTCAAACCTACATGAATCGCGATCATCGGCGCCTCTTACCATGATGCCGACGAGAGGAAAACATTGGGCGGCGTCTGGTCACCGGTCCATGAAGCGACCGCGGACGCGCGACGTCAGGTTGAAAATGGACGTAGCGCTGAACTGCGCAGAACTCTCATCATACCCTGGACCCGCCAGGCTGTACGTCCGTCCCCAACCGAACATGCCTTTTGGGCGAAGCACTAAAGGGGGGCTCGATCTGTCGCCTTGGCTGCCTTCCGGGCGGCCTTTCTGGCGGCCCTCTCATTTTTTTTGGCCAGTTTGTGGTCCGACGCGACCTCGTATTCACCCGCGGGGACGCCGCCGCGATCGTCACCGGCGGTTTGCGTGCCGGGACCGGCGCTGGCTCTTTGGGACTTTCGAATATGCCGCGCGAGGATTTTGTCCTGTTTCCTTGCAATCTGCAGTTCGCGCTTAGCGGCCCCGGCCTCTTCCTGCGGGGCCATCAACGACCAGACTGCGTCGTAAAAAGCGCGCAACTCGTCGGGCGGTATGTGGCTCGCGTCCGGCAGGAATTCCCGCTCGACGAAGCCGCGCGCGTCCAGATCGAGCGCAGGCGGAAGTTTGCCAGCCAGCCGCTCGTTCAATTGCCGCAGGGATTCATTGTAAATATCGAGGCAACGTTGCGCCTGCGGGCGGGTGAGATATCGGCCCTTATCTTTCCAGCCCCACAGATCGGCGACCTCCACGGCGAACTTTTCGAAGCGTTTGCCAGCGGCTCTTCGTGGTCCGGCTCCATCGCCTCCTGGCGTGCGATCAGTTACGTAGACCGACAACGGGTGGTGGTCGTCCAGGCCGTGACGCCCTGAAAACAAGGCGCGGGTTGCTTCCAGCGTCTTCCACCCACTCGCCTCATTGACCCTTTCCCGCCGAGGCAGGGACCGAATGCGAGGGTCGCCGGCATCGACACCAATGGTGGTCAGAAAGTCGTCAATCAAATCGCCATTGATGAGATGAGCGGAATCCAACAGGCGGACCCGCACATTTTCCCAGCCAAAATTGTGAGCCCATTTCTCCGCGGTTCTGAAATAATTTGCTCTCTCCTCAGCAATTCGTCTCTCGAAAAATTCATCAAAGTCGTATACGTTTATACCGCATCTAATTTTTTGCGCGTAACTTGAGGGGACTGTATTAACGAAATCTCTAACTATCATTACGATCAGGCACTGCTGAGCCGCTATGGATAGAGAATCCCTATATCGTTGGACTTGTTCGACCGAGCAATTCTCAAACATCTCAGATGAGACGACCATGGTGCCATAACGTTTTCCGCCTGCGTAGCTCGCCAGGTCGAGGACGGAACCGCGGGACGGATTAAAAAGGCGCTGTCGATCTTTTAATTCATTTGCAAAATTATGATGCGCCTGTCTTGGGTCCTTGTCGGGTTTTGATTGCAAGACTCGGCCAACCGGAACGTAATCGATGGAGAGAGCTCGCAGAGCAACTTCGTTTCCAGAAAAAAAAGTCTGTATAGTGGCGGACCCAGACTTTGGGAGACCTATATGTGTGACAAGCATTATTGCCTTTCTCTCGCGCGGCCGACTTTGCCCTTAGAGGCTCGCGTCGAGCGGTATAGATTCGTGATCGGGAAAATCAAATCCCCTCGCCGCCAATTTCTGCCTGCCCCGGCGCGGCGATCGCGCGCCTGGACGCCTTTATGTTTGGCTGCCGTCCCCGGACGTGTTGCCGATGATGAAGGATACGATCCCGAGAAGGCCGTGGCGCCATGGGGTCGACGTCACCCCGCAGTTACGCAATTCTGCTCATGGTCACACACGAGGCGCCAAAGATTATGGCGGGCGCGCGAAGCGTCGCGGACCATTGTGTTTCGGCGGCGCTAACGCTACCTAGCCCGCGCGTGTGCATGCCGTACGAGCACCCCCCTTGGCCGATGTCCCTTTAGTGTAACGACGTGCTGCGTTCTGACGAAGTGAAGCGCATCGGCTCCCTCTGGCAACCAGCGGAATGGCCGGACGGGACCGACGCCTACGCGAAGGTCGGCTACCGCCGCTCGTTCGGGTACCATCTGGAGCGCATTCGCCACCTGGGCTTGTCGGGAGATCTTCTGATCGACGCGGGCTGTGGCGGAGGCCGATGGTCGTTCGCATGGGCGGCCACATTCGAGCGCGTGATCGGTTTCGACATGGCGTCTCGACGGCTTGCAGCGGCGACCTGGCAAAAGGAGCGGCTCGATGTTCCGGCGGTGGAATTTGTCGTCGCGAACCTGGAGAAAATTCCGGCGGACGATGAATCCGCCGAGGCCTTGTATTGCAATGACGTCATAAATGGCGCCTACCCTATTAAATCGGCAATGCGAGAGTTTGCGAGAGTCCTAAAGCCTGGAGGCATATGTTATCTTGGTTTGACTGGGCTCGGCGTGGCTTATGAACAAATGAAAGGCGACAACCCTAAGCTCGCCGTTCTAGGTCGCGGGCGTATCTACCATACTCTGTGCGAGCGTCACCTCACATCGCTCATCGGCGCCATCGCGCCGGGGGGAGCGCGGAACCTCAGACTTGGCGCGCAACTGACACAGGAGATGCGGGCGACGGAGCTGTTGAGCCGCCTCAATTGCCGCCCAGATCAGATCATGGCCGCCGAAACGATCGCAAACGACCTTGGCGATGAATTTAGCCGGTTGCTGCTGGACGACCTTGTCGCGATCAGCGCCGGAGAAAAGGCCAACTTCGGCGATGGTGGAGGCGGGCGCTGCTGGGATGCGGACGAAGTGTCGGTGGCGGCGCGAAAGGCTGGATTCGATCGTTCCGAATGGGCGCCTGACAGTTGGCTGTCATTACGTCCCAATAGCGAGATCGAAAAGGCACCATCCGCCAGAGCCAGGCCTGGCCCTCCTGAATTCGAGGGAAAATCACGTTTCTTCGAGATGCTCCTGTGGAAGCCTTCAAAGAAGAAGGCGCGGGCGATACGCCAAACCGGTATGTGGCATGAGGGACGTGTCAGAGCCGCGGAACCTGAACTCAAGCCGGGCGCGGAGTGGAAGCTCAAAATCGGCGGCACGACATACTGGAACGCCACGCCGAAAGAAATTCTGTTGCCGATCATCGATCCTGGACGGCCTGTATCGACCGAGCTTGAAGAGGCGATAATCACACCGCGTGAAATCGATCCTAAGATCGATGGTCCCAAATCGGGACGGTTGCGTGAAGCCAAGGGGGGCGTCTACGATCGGAACCGCAATCTGTTGCCTGTGTTCCTGGAGCGCGAAGCCTTTGAAGCATCCGTCAACAAAGGTAATAGATTGAAAAATGACCCAGTTTTGTCAAGTTACGATCTAAATAATTCAAAAAGACTTTGGGGGAAATATATATACCTGGGCATATTACGAAACCACTTCGGTCATTTCTTGTTGGAGAGTTTATGTAGGGTATGGTACCTCCTTAAAAGAGATCCAGATGCGAAAATTCTGCTGTATTACGATTTCAATATTGAAAAAGTGCCCTCTTATATTCAGTTCATATTTGAACTTTTAGATATTTCGTTAGATAAATTGGTTGTTGTGAAGGGGCCGGTTTTAGTTGATCATTTGATTTTCCCGCAAAGCGAATTCGAAATCCGCTGGAGAGCGCATTCCAGCTATGCGGATACATTTCGTGAATTATTTGAGCGCAGTTCTCGGAAGTTTCCTGTTGGAGCGACCCCCAACCGGATTTATTTGACGCGTCGTCAATTAAATATAGAAAATAGCAAAGAGTTGGCAAAAGTAGTTTCCAACGAGGAGGAGGTAGAAAGTATATTTTGTGAGCGTGGATTTACAATCGTCGCCCCAGAGAAAATCCCTTTCCACGCGCAGATCGCACTCGCCGCCGGCGCAGGACAGATTGCCGGGCTAAAAGGGTCGGCGCTCCATATGAGCTTGTTTTGCCAGCGTCCAAAGGTGCGGATCATTCAAATCGGCCAAAAGCAATCCATGAATCAAGCGCTGATCGACGGCCTAAAAAATGTGGACGCTCATCAAATATTTTGCGCGTCCGCCCCGACGGAGGCCGGCAGCGTCGTCGACCTGGAAGTTATCCGCGCCGCCGTGCGCGAAATGTGAGTTGCCCGATTCTGGGCTCACACGGGCGCGAACGTGGCGTGCGCCTCGCCAACGGCTGATCTCCGGACGTGATCTGGGCGCTTTACGGCCGAAGAGCCCCACGGGAAGAAAGGGCAGCGGCGCCGCGAAGCTCCCGATCCGCCGCGTCCGCGAAATCCAGCTTGCCCGTCACTCGCGCCCGGCGTCCGGCGTGGGCTTTGACGTGCAAACCGCCGCCTTCCTGGTTCTCCTTCCGTTCACGGTCTGATAGAATGGCCTGGTGTCAGAAGCGCCTCGAAAGATCATCCATGTCGACATGGACGCGTTCTATGCTTCGGTCGAGCAGCGCGATGATCCCAGTCTGCGTGGACGGCCCGTGGCTGTCGGTCACGGCGCGCGTCGCGGCGTGGTGGCCGCCGCCAGCTACGAGGCCAGGGCTTTCGGCGTGCGCTCGGCCCTGCCTTCGGTCACGGCGCTGCGCAGGTGCCCGCAGCTGGTTTTTGTGCGGCCGCGATTCGAAGTCTACCGGGCCGTGTCGCTTCAGATCCGCGAGGTCTTCGGCCACTATGCCGACCTCATCGAACCGTTGGCGCTCGATGAGGCCTATCTCGACGTCACCGCGGATCGCCAGGGCATCGGAACGGCCTGGCGGACCGCCAAACTGATCCGCGAGCGGATCCTTGCCCAAACCGGACTGACGGCGTCGGCAGGGATCTCCTACAACAAGTTTCTCGCCAAACTGGCTTCGAGCCAGCGCAAGCCCAACGGCCAGTTCGCCATCCAGCCAAGGGATGGTGAGCGATTTGTCGAAACTCTGCCTGTGGCGAAGTTCCATGGCGTCGGACCAGCCACGGCCGCCAAGATGCGAGCGCTCGGCATCGAGACCGGCGCGGACCTGAAGACGTGGTCTCTTGAAAAGCTACAGGCCCGCTTCGGAAAAGCGGGCGCCTGGTACCATGGGATCGCCCGCGGGCGCGATGATCGGCCGGTCGATCCCGATCGCCGGCGCAAGTCATCCGGTTCGGAAACGACCTTCCATGAAGACCAGACGGATCCCGGCGGAATCGAAGCTGGCGTCATCGCCATGGCGGACGACGTCTGGGAGTGGTGCGAGAAGACCGGCGGTCGCGGTCGCACGGTGACCGTGAAGATCAAATGGGCCGATTTCCAGCAGGCGACCCGCAGCAGCTCTGCGCGCGCCCCGATCGACAGCCGCGCAAAGCTGCACGAAGTGAGCCTGGCCCTGATCCGCACGGTGTTGCCGCCAACCAAGGGCATCCGTCTGGTCGGTGTGACGATCTCGAACTTCGCCACGGGCGAAGCCGCCGTCGACGATGGCGGGCTTGAATGCGACGACAAAGGCCGTTCACCTGCGCCTATGCTCTTCAGCGCGATGGAACGCCTCTGATGGCCCTTTGGCGAGTGCGTGGGACTGGAAGGGCCGGCGTCAGCCGGCTGGTGGCCAAAGCGGACAGCGCCACGGCGCGGGGCCGCGAATCGGCGCCAGTCCTTCGTCACAGCCGTTCGGCGACGCCAAAGACGATGCGGCGGGCGTGAGAGACGCGCGCGCGGGCCAACGCCGTGCAACTCCCAAAGAAATCACTCTCGATCTCATCGAGCGACACGCGAAATGACGCCGCATCGGTCGCGATCGTCAGAGGACCGGGGGCCGCTTCGGGGTTGAGAATCCGCAGGGGCGAGGTTGCGCCGACGCCGTGACCGCCCCGCGCCAGGCCGGCGCGCACGACCTGTGTCAGTTCATTTTCGAAAACCCGGCCACGGTAGTGGCCCGGAACGAGCTGGCCGTTCGCCTCGGCCTCGCCGAGGGCCTGAAGATCGGCGCGGTCGAGGTGGCCGTACATGCTGCCGGAGGGGAAGACGATCCCAGTGGCGGCGTATCGGTCGCCGCCGAGGTGGGAGCATTCCAGAGGCTCGAACGGGAAGCGGCCTTCGCGCCAGAGCCGCGAGGCTTCGCGATAGACTGCGAAACCCCATTTGGCGCAGCAGCGGTCGCGCGTGCCTTGCGTACAGACCACCAGGTGCGGTCCCGCCGCGGGCTCGGTCTCCCACCCCTTGGCCGCCAGGGCCTCGATCATGTCCGACGCCATTTCGCGACTGGCGTCCGAGGCGGCCGGCGAAGCGTGAACCAGAATCCGCCGCATCTGCGCGGCGCGCGGGGGATTATATAGCCTCGTGGTCACCCCGGCCCTGCGCGCGCGCCGGATCGCCTCTATTTCGGCCGGCGCGGCCCAGTCTGGATTGAGTTCGTTGCTTCCCCAGAAGCGTTTTTCCACAGGCAGCAGGACGTAGACCTCGCCGCGAACCGCGGTGCCGGGAAACAAGCCTTCATGGGCCTGGGAGACTCGGGAACAGAAGTCGAGGGCCGTCACGGCGACGCCACGACGAACACGCTACGCGAAAGCATTTCCGTAACGAAGGCGGCCGCCTCGTCGGTCGGCGCCGGATCGGACAACGACAGCAGGTCGCCAAAGGCGATGGCCTCGCCGCGGGCCATGGCGGTGACGGAAGCGCGAAGAGGGGCGGCCAGGGTATATTCCACGCCGCGATGGCTGAGGATGAACGCGCCCGGATCGTCCGCCGGCTTCAGGTGCGCCGCGCCGCTCGAGAGTCGGATAAGGGTGCTGGAATCGTAGGGCTGAGACGCCTCGCCGATCAGCGGGAAGGACGGCTGCGGTCGGTGGTTGCGTCGCGCCTCGGCATGTCGGCGAAAGCCGCGCCCCAGGTCTATGGGATCGGTCGTGTCGAGCGCGGCGGACAGAAGCGCCGCCACATGGCGGCCCAACGTCTCGTCGTCACCCTCCAGCGGCAGGTCGTGTCGCACGATGTCCGCCGCCAGGGCCTGGTCCGCCAGCCACGCCAAGAGATCATGACCGTTCTTGCGGGTCAGCCCGACCGTGAGATGCAAGGTGGGGCCGCCCATACCCACGGCGGCGTGCCAATATCCCCGGGGCAGATACAGCATGTCTCCAGCCTCCAGAACGATCTCTTCGAGAGGCTCGCCCGGCCGTACAGGATCCTCGCCGACGTCGCGCCGCAGCGGCGCCGGGCGGGTCACGCCGTACAGCATCCAGCGCTTGGTTCCGTCGAGATGGACCACGAACACGTCGTGGTCGTCCCAATGGACGTCGAAGCCCTGGCTTTGACCCCAGCAGGCATAGAGGTTCGCTTGGCTAGAGGCCGAAAACTCACTCGCCAAGCCCTCGCAAAGCTGCTGCAACGGACCGCCGAACTCGTTTACGGCGTCGAGGATGAGCGTTGCACCTTCGCGAAGTCGCTCATAGAGCCGCGACAAATCCACGTCGTGAATGACATGGTTGCGGTTAGTTCGCCGCTCGCGAAAAACGCTTTTGCCGGCGTCGCCGCCGCTCTTCTCCAGCTTCAGCCGTGGCGGTCCCAACCGGTGTTGGGCGAGCACGTCGTTCAGCTGGGCCCAACCAAACAGTTCCCCCGCCATGCCGTCGGGCAGGCGGCGGCGATAGGGGCGCTGACCGAGCGTCTCAGCCATGAACCCCGTCAGCGCATCCGCGCCGACGAGGGTGGCCAGGGTCGGGAAGTCGCGGAGCCTAGTGGACGCCGTCGGTCCCGTCGCCGTCGGTGCCGTCGGTGCCGTCACCGTCGGTTTCGCCGCCGTCGCCGTCTGTTCCGTCGCCGTCGGTTCCATCCGTGCCGTCACCGTCCCCATCGGTTGCATCACCTTCCTTGGGATCCGCCGCCATCATCCGCCATGTGGCGTCGGCAGGGCCATCGATATTGAGAAGCAGAGCGCCGGATTCGGCGGGCGTGGGGGTGTTCATGATGGACCTCATCGATGGGAAACGACCGCCCGTACGTGGACTCTGGCGGCCAGTTTGGCAATAACCGCCGAGCGACAATTTCGATCCAGATCAGGCGCGAAAGCATTCCCCGTTCGCCGAGCGGGCGCGGCAATGCGTTTTGCCGGACACTCCGGAACCTACCTCCCTGGGTCGCGTTCGAATCCCGCCACGTCCGCTTTCCTTGACCCTTGACGCTGAGGGGCGGTGCGCGTGTGCGTCGATCCTCGCCACTCTGGAGCATCCATAATGTCGGACTACCTCAATCGCGCAACCGCCGAAGCGCGCAAGGCGCGGGACGCTGTGAGCACCGCTAGCGAACACGGGCAGAAGGCGGCGGAAGAGGCGCTCGCGACCTTCACCAAAGTCGCCGAGCGGGCCAAGGACAGCCTGGAGACGCTACTGGCGCAGGCGAAGCCGTACATTCGTCAGGCCAAGCCCTATCTCCACGACGCCAGCGACTATTTCGACAAGACCCGGCGGCGCATGTCCGGTCGTGACATGAAACGTTCGGGCGTTCTCACGGTCGCTGGCGTCGGCGCCGTGCTGCTGCTGGCCTTTTTGTTCGCGCCCAAGCCACCGAAGTCGGCCGGCGTCGCCGATCGCCCCGGCGCCTGACGTCATAAGCCGTCGCCGCGCGTCGGCCCGATCTGGCCGGCGCCCGGCGCCGTCGGCTCCGACCTCGCGGGGGTGCGCGATGTCGCCGGCCTTCTCAGTGTCCCTCACCAGAGGCCTGGGACCGGCCAGTCCCTTCGACATCTGATTGCGGTCTGAAATCACCCCGGCATGTCAGGGACACACCGAGGCCGGCAACCCGGGCTGGGGGCAAGGTGGGCTGCCGTTGGCGCTCGCCGCAATCACGAGCGGCGTTCGCGCGGAAAAAGCGCGGTGCGATCGTTGGTTCCCTAGATGCTTCGGATGCCCAGTTCGGGGGCTGGCCATGCCGCCGCCGAGGACAGCGTCGAGGAAATCATTCGTGGCGGGCCACGGCCGATGAAGATGATCACTACGAATACGCCATCGCACTATGATCGTGAATCCAAGGTCCGTCCGGCAGCGCATGCGCCAGCTACCGTGTTAACGACGCACTACGCATCCGCAGCCCCGAGCCTAGTTG
>JBBRAV010000045.1:0-34847 GCA_038206535.1 Caulobacterales bacterium | reverse complement strand
CGCGGGGGTCCCCTGCACTCCCCCCGGGTGCCCGCGTGGGGGTTTGGGGGCGGGGCCGGGCGGGGGGGGGGGCCGCGGGCGGGCGCCCCCCTCCCAACGCCGAGTTCATCACTCCTCGACGATGTTTTCTAGATACAAGGGGTTGGCGCCGACGCGATTGTCTTAGCGATTGAGTCGATTTGGATAATCACTGAGAGCCCCTCATCCGGCCCTTCGGGCCACCTTCTCCCGCAAGGGGAGAAGACTCCAAGTGGCGGATTTTTATTCACTAGAACGCCCCGCCTCGCCCCTCTCCGGCGGCGAAGCGGGCGGCGCCGGCGGCGGTTTCGCCGTGGGTGATCGTCTGACGGCCCAGGCGGGTCTCGTGGGCGATGGCCTGGTCCCAGGGCAGGTCCCACTGGTCCAGCGCCGAGCGGCGGTCGTTGCGCAGGCAGGTCTGCGGGAAGGCGGCGAGCTGGCCGCCAAGCGCGATGGCGGCCTCCAGCGCCGCGCCGTCGGCGACGACGCGGTTGGCCAGACCGATCGCCAGGGCCTCTTGGGCGTCGACCGGTCGGCCGGTCAGGATCAGGTCCATGGCCCGCGACTGGCCGATCAGGCGCGGCAGCCTTATCGTTCCGGCGTCGACCAGGGGCACGCCGAAACGCCGGCAGAAGACGCCGAACACCGCGCCGGCGGCGGCCACGCGCAGGTCGGCCCAGAGCGCCAGCTCCAGGCCGCCGGCGACGGCGTACCCTTCGACGGCGGCGATCACCGGCTTGCCGAGCTGGAGCCGGGTCGGACCCATCGGGCCGAAGTCGCCTTCCTCGGCGACACGATTGGGCCGCTCGCCTTGTGCGAGCGCCTTCAGGTCGGCGCCGGCGCAGAAGTGTGCGCCCGCCCCGGTCAGCACCGCGACGCTCGCCCGGGGATCGGCGTCGAAGGCGACGAAGGCGTTGAACAGCGCCTGGGCGGTTGCGAAGTCCACGGCGTTGCGGCGCGCCGGCCGCTTGATCGTCACCACCGTGACCGGGCCGCGCTTCACTGACGAAACGGTATCCATGTGCAATCCCCCGCATCGACCACTGTGCGGCAGCCTACGTCCAACCGTCGCGGGCTTGAAGCACAATCACCGCGCCGGCGCAGCCGCCCCGGCCGCCACCCGACCGTCAGCCTCTGGCCGTTTCTTCACGCTCTGCTAAGGGTTGGGACGCGATGGCCGGTCAGTCGACTCGGCCGCGGTGAAGGGCTCGACGCCGAGGCAGGCCAATCGATGGAACAGGCAGCCGATTTCGAACTGCGGGACACGCCTCGCGGCCGCACGGCGGTGCTGACCGGGGACTGGACGGCGGTCGACATGGGCATGGCTAACGAGCGGCTGACCGAGGCGCTGAGGGGCGCCGGCCCGGTCGCCATCGATCTAACCGGCGTCGGACGCTGCGACACCAGCGGCGCATGGGGCGTGCTGCAGGCGGCCGGCGTCAACCACCAGGGCGGCGAGGCCAGCGAGATCATCGCGCCCCCGGCCCTCGAGCGCCTGTTCGAGCTGGTGCGCACCGCGGTCGAGAGCGAACCGACGCCGATGGTGCGCCGCCGCTCGCTGGTGGATTTCTTCGCGCGGGTCGGGCGCGGCGTCGTCGACACCGGCGGCGCCATTCTCGACACCATGGTCTTCAACGGCCATTTGCTGACCGCGACCGGCCGGGCGATCGCCAATCCCCGGCGGATCCGCTGGGCGTCGGTGTTCTCCCTGGCCGAAAGGGCGGGACTGGACGCCATTCCGATCGTCGCGGTCACGACCTTCTTCATCGGCGCGGTGGTCGCCCTGCTGGGCGCGAACCTGCTGAGCAAGTTCGGGGCCCAGGTGTTCGCGGTCGAGCTGATCGGTGTCGCCGTCCTGCGCGAATTCAACATACTGATCACCGCCCTGCTGCTGGCGGGCCGATCCGCCTCCTCGTTCGCCGCCGAGATCGGCTCGATGAAGATGAATCAGGAAATCGACGCCATGCACGTGCTGGGGGTCGATCCCTTCGACGCCCTGGTGTTTCCAAGATTCCTGGCGCTGCTCATGACCATCCCCCTGCTCGTGTTCGTCGCGAGCATCGCCGGACTGATCGGCGGCCTGGCCGTGTCCTGGTCGGCGCTCGGCATCGGCCCGATCGTGTTCGCCCAGCGAATGATCGACAATGTCGGCCCGACCCACTTCTGGATCGGCATGTCCAAGGCGCCCGTGCTCGCCGTGGTCATCGCCGGCATCGGCTGCCGCCAGGGCATGGAGGTCGGCGGGGACGTCGAAAGTCTCGGCCGCCGCGTGACGGCCGCCGTCGTGCACGCGATCTTCGCCACCATCCTGATCGACGCCGTCTTCGCGCTCATCTACATGAAGCTCGACATATGAGCGCCGACATCGACCCCGCCGACCCGAACGCCGCCCCACAGCTGGACCTCGAGGCGCCGCCGATCAAGGTCAGCGGTCTGGTGTCCAGATTTGGCGACAATGTGGTGCACGACGGCCTCGACCTGACGATTCCGCGCGGCAAGGTCGTCGGCGTCGTCGGCGGCTCGGGATCGGGCAAATCGGTGCTACTCAACAGCATCATCGGCCTGCGACAACCGCAGGGCGGAACCATCTGCATCTTCGGCCAGGACATCCGCTACGCGAAGCGGCGGGTCTGGACCGCCATCGAGCGGCGATGGGGGGTGCTATTCCAGGCCGGCGCCCTGTGGTCGAACCTCACGGTCAAAGAGAACGTGTCGGCGCCGCTCTTCGAGCACACCGACATGAAGAAGGGCGAGGTCGGCGCGCTCGCCGACCTCAAGATCGCTCTCGCCGGACTGCCTCCGGGCGCGGGCGCGCTCAAACCCTCGGAGCTATCGGGCGGCATGATCAAGCGCGCCAGCCTGGCCCGGGCGCTGGCGCTCGATCCGGAACTTCTGTTTCTCGACGAACCGACATCCGGTCTCGACCCGATCAGCGCCGCCGCGTTCGACGCCTTGATCAAGGATCTCTCCGACAGCCTCAGGCTGACGGTGTTCATGATCACGCATGACCTGGACAGTCTCTATACGATCACCGACGAAGTGGCGGTGATCGCCGACAAGAAGGTGGTGGCCATGGCCCCTGTGCGCGAGCTCGAACATTCCGATCACCCCTGGATCAAGAGCTATTTCCAAGGCCCGCGCGGACGGGCGGCGGCGGCGATGGGGCAGGAAGAACCTGGGCAGGGGTCGCATTGATGGAACGCAACGCCAACTACGCCCTGGTCGGCCTGATCTCGACGATATTGCTGATCGGTATGGTGATTTTCATCGTCTGGCTGGCCGGGTCGGGTCTGGCCCGGCAGTACGACCAGTACGATATCGTCTTTCAGGGACCGGTGCGCGGTCTCTCCCAGGGCGCCGAAGTCCATTTCAACGGCATCAAGGTCGGCGAAGTCAGCAAGATCACGCTCGATCCCAAGGACACGCGCCTGGTGATCGCGCGCGCCCAGGTCACCTCCGACGTGCCCATCAGGGTGGATTCCTACGCCACGCTCCAGCCGATGGGCATCACCGGCGTGAACTATATGGACATCACCGCGGGCACGGTCTCGAAGCCGCTGCTGAAGGATACGGCGCCGAGCGGCCAGATTCCGATGATGCCCGGCCGTCGCGACGCGCTGTCGGACCTCCTGGCCGGCGGCGGCTACCTGGTCCAGAGGAGCGTCGAGACGCTCGACAGGGTCAACCGCATATTCTCGGACGACAACATCAAGGCCCTGTCCCTGACGCTGAGCAACGTCCAGCAGGTCACCGCCGAGCTCAAGGACCGTAAGTCCCTGATCGACGACGCGCAAAAAACCCTGCGGAGCGCGGACGCGGCGATGGCGCAGATCCGCGAACTGGCCGCGTCGAGCCAGAACCTTATCGCCGGCGACGGCAAGCGCGCGATCGGCAAGATCGGCGACGCCGCCCAGGAGTTGCAGGGCGCGACCAAGGACCTGCGCGGACTGCTGAAGAAGTTCGACGGTCCGGCCGGCGACTTCGCCACCAACGGTCTTCCCCAGGTCACCGCCTCGCTGATCAGCCTGCAGCGGTCGATGGACCATCTCGATCAGCTGCTCGCGGACGTCCAGGCCAATCCGCGCGGCTTGATCGGCAAGCCGATGGCCAAACAAATCGAGGTCAAGCCATGATCCCTACCCGCGCGGTCATCCGGGCGCTCGCCGCGGTGTCGCTTGCCGGCCTGCTGGCCGGCTGCATATCGGTCCTGCCCAAGGAACCGCCGGCGCAGCTCTATCGGTTTGGGGAGGCGCTGCCGTCGGCGCCGACGGCGCCGGCCCCCGGCGCGAAGCGTTTCACGGTCGAGACGCTGCCGATCATTTTCGATCGTCCGGCCGGAGGCGACGCCATCCTCACCCTGACCGGAAGCGAAGCCGCCTACATAAAAGGATCGCGCTGGGTGGCCTCGGCGCAGACCCTGTTCGAGAGCGCATTGACCCGCGCCTTTGAAGCCGGAGGCGGCGCGGCCCGACTGATGGTCCGCGGCGAACCAAGCCGCCCCGACTATCTGCTGAAGCTCGGCGTCCTGCGCTTCGAGACCCACTACGATCGGGGCCAGGCGGCGCCGCCGACGATCGTGGTCGAGGTGAACGCGACCCTCTCACGCAGCAGCGACCACGGGCTAGCGGGCGAAAGCCTGTTCCAGGCCAGGGTCACCGCGGACGCCAACCGCGCCGGCGCGATCGTCGCCGGCTACGATCAGGCCACCCGCAAGGTGCTGAACGAACTGGTGGCCTGGGTGGACGCCAAGGGCGTAAGTCCGCCGTAACACTCCCTCCCCTGTATGGGGAGGGACAGGACGCGAAGCGTCCAGGGTGGGGAAGTGTTGCCGATACAGCGGCTGTGTGGGGCTTTATAGAGACTTCCCCACCCTGACGGCTTCGCCGTCTGTCCCTCCCCATAAAGGGGAGGGAGGAGGAATTTCATGCTTCGATCCCGTGGATTCGCCGTGCGGCGGTCAGCGTGTTCTGCAGAAGGCAAGCGACGGTCATGGGACCGACGCCGCCGGGCGCGGGGGTTATCCAGGCGGCGCGCAACGAGGCTTCCTTGAAAGCAACGTCGCCGACGATCCGCGTGCGGCCTTCGGCGGCCTTGACGGGGTCGCGGAACGGCACGCGGTTGATGCCGACGTCGATGACCGTGGCGCCAGGCTTGATCCAGTCGCCGCGCACCATTTCCGGCCGGCCGATCGCCGCCACCAGTATGTCGGCCTCGCGGCAGAGGGCGGGCAGGTCGCGGGTCTTCGAATGGGCGATGGTCACCGTGCTGTCGGCGCCCAGCAGCAGCTGCGCCACCGGGCGGCCCACCAGCACCGAGCGGCCGATCACGACGGCGCGCCGGCCGCCCAGATCGCCGAGGGTCTCCCGCAGCAGGACCAGGCAGCCGAGCGGCGTGCACGGCGTCAATCCCGGCAGCCCGCTGGCCAGGCGGCCGGCGTTGATCACCGTCAGCCCGTCGACGTCCTTCTCCGGGTTGATCGCCGCGATGACCGCGCCGGTGTCCAGCCCGCGCGGAAGCGGCAGCTGCACCAGTATGCCATGGATGGCCGGATCGGCGTTGAGACGCCCGACGAGTGCGATGACGTCATCCTGCGTCGCGTCGTCGGCGAGACGGTGCGTCTGCGAGTGCATGCCGGCGGCGAGGGTCTGCTCGCCCTTGGAGCGCACATAGATCTGGCTGGCCGGATCGCCGCCGACCAGCACCACGGCCAGACCTGGCGTCACGCCGTGTTCGGCGATGAGCGCGGCGACCTCGCCCGCAACACGCCGCCTCAGCGTCTCGGCGTGCGCCCTGCCGTCGATGATGGCCGCCTGCGTCATCGGTCAATCAGCTCCATACAGCGAGTCGAACGGGTCGAGCTTGCCGGCGAGGACGTCGGCCACCATGACAGACGGCCAGCCGACATCGGCCGACGCGCTGGCCCGCCAGGCGTCGACGATCTCGTCGCGCAGTTCCGACGCGGACGCCGCCAGGCGCGCCGCGGCGAAAGCCCTGCCGCGTGCATCGCCGTCGTCGAAACCGCCGTCCTTGTAAAGCTGATAGAGCGGTCGGACCATCAGGTTGGTGGCGGCCAGATAGTCGCGCACCCTGGATTGGACGCCACATCGGCAATCCCGGTAGGCCGTCATCTGGGCGCGCACGGAGGCCGGTGTCACATAGGCGCGGACGAACGCGCCTTCGAACGGCGCGTGCACGCGCTCCTGGGTGAATCCGTCGGGATTGGGATAGCCGCCCCAGCCGTTGAAATGCACGCTCACGTGCATCGGCTGGCTGCCGTCGCCGACATAATGCGCCAGGGTTCCCAAGTCGCGCAGGAGCAGGCCCTCGCGGCGCAGGCCGTCCGTGGCGAACCACGCGCGATGCGCGGGGTCGGCGACACCGCGCGCCGCCGCATCTTCCACCCGCCAATAGGCGAAGTCCCTGACCAGCTGTTGCCAGCTGTCGACGATGGCGTAGGGCAGATACCCCGCCTTCCAGCTGTCGGACCCGGCCGCCCGCAGCGCGGCGTCATAGTCGGCCCGCGTCGGCGGCAGGTCCGCGAGCGGCGGGCCGCCGAGGACCCGTCCGTCGTCATCGAGATCGACGAAGTGCGCCGCGTCACGATCGGTGTCGTGGACCTTGCCTGAACCCTTCCAGCGATCGGGCTCGCGCGCGAGTTCGCCTTCCGCCTCGACGGCGGCCGACGCGAGCAGGAACCGCGGCAGGTCCGCGGGCAGTGTCTCGAGCGCGAGACGACCGATCAGGCGATGTCCGCTCGCGCCCCAGGCAAGGGAATGGCCCGCCATGGCGCAGGCGCAGAGCCCGAGCATCAATGAGGCCACGATGGGTCGTCGCGCGAAACCGATCACCGCGGCTCCTTGATCGACAAAGACGCCTCCATTCTCTCCACCCAGGCGTCGACGGCTGGATGAGCCCTCAGATCGAAGCCCCCCGCGTGAGCCATGCGCGTATAGGCCACCAGCGCGATGTCGGCGAGGGTGAGCCGATCGCCGACGAGCCACTCTCGCCCGGTCAACGCGCCCTGCAGCCGCGCCAGCGCCGCCTCTCCCCGTTCGAGCAGCTTGGCGTCCAGGTCTTCCCGCGCGCGCCCCAGATAGGCCATGTGGAACCGCGCGACGGCTATGTAGGGCTCGTGGCTGTACTGCTTGCAGTATAGCCACTCGAACATACGCGCGCGCTCGTAACGATCGGCCGGAATCAGGTCGGTTCCCTCGGCCAGATAAGTCATGATCGCGTTCGACTGAGCCAGCGGGCGGCCGTCATTCAGCACGATCACGGGAACTTGACCGGCTGCATTCAAGCTCAGGAATTGAGGGGTTCTCGTATCCCCGCGCAAGATGTCGACATCGATCCAACAGTATGGAATATCTAGCTTTTCCAGCGTCCAGGCGACTTTCAGACAATTGCCTGATTTTCGATCACCGTACACTGTGAGCTTCATCTCGATCTCCAGACGGGTTGCCGTATGCGTTCGCCATCTGTAGGACTCGCCCGGCTTTGTCGATGAGAAACAAGGAAGGCCCGCTCTTGAGGCGCACCCTCGCTGCTCTCGCCTGTCTCGCCCTGGTCGTTCCAGCCGCCGGGGCCAAGGCGGAAACCACCGACGCCATCGGCGACGTGATCGCTCAGATCGCCTCGCATGTGGAACCGATCCTCGCGACGTTCGGGCTCAAGGCTACACTCTATCATGGCGGCACGCGGGGGATCGGCATCCACGACGCCCTGGGCTGCACGGTCGTGCCGATGCGGACCGCGGCCGTCGACGGCGTGACGGTGCACAAGGGGGACCTCATCTACATCAAGGAAACCGTCGGCCTGCCGATGCCCGGCGGCCGGCTGCACGACGGCTTCTGGTATGCCTCCGACAGCGGCGGCGCGATCCACAGAGGTCGCATCGATCTGTTCACCGGCCAGGGCGCGCGGTCGATGACTCCGCTGATGGCCCTGAACCTGGCCACGCTCACGGTCGCCCGGGTCGGGGCCTTCGCCGGCTGCCCCAAGGCCTAGGGCCCGGCGCTGCTGCGAGAGGCTAGCGCAGCATCGCCGCCACATTGCCGCCGTCCACCGGGATGATCGCACCCGTGGTCTTTTCCAGCAGGCTCGCCAACACGAACGCCTGGCCGACGTCGTCGGCGGTGACCTCTCGTGCGAGCAGGTTGCCGGCCATGTAGGCATCCCGGCTGACGCCGCGGGCGGCCGAGCGTGAGGCGATCATCGGCTCCGTCAACAGGCCCGAGCGAATCCGATCGGGGTTCAGCGCGTTGACCCGCACACCGTCGGCGCCGTGTTCGAGCGCGTACTGCCGCGCCAGCGCGAGCAAGGCCGCCTTCGGCGCGCCGTAGGCCCCGAAGTCCGCGCCCGGGTTGACCGCCTGCTTGGAGGCGTTGAACAGCAGCACGCCGCCGATCCCCTGGGCGCGGAAAACCCTTATCGCCGCCTGCGCCACCGACTGGTGAGCGAAGAAGTTGAGATCGAAACTGGCGCGCAGCGCTTGGGCATCCAGGTCGGCGATCATGCCGGTCATCGCCGTCCCGGCGTTCGACACCACGATGTCCAGGCCGCCGAAGCGATCGCAGGCCTGGGCGAAGGCTGTCTCGACCTGCCCAGGCTCGGTGACGTCGCAGGCAAGCGGCAGGGCGTGGGGCCCGACCGCGGCCGCCGCGTCCCGCGCCCGATCCGCCGCTATGTCGAGGATCACGACCTCCGCGCCCTCGCCCGCGAACGCCCTGGCGATCGCCGCGCCGATCGCGCCGCCGCCCCCGGTTACCAGGACCACCCTGCCTTCCAGGCGCCGCTCCTTCGACTTGCCCAGCTTGGCCTGTTCCAATGACCAATATTCCATGTCGAAAGTGTCGGCGGGGCCGAGCGGCGTAAAGCGTCCGATCGCTTCGGCGCGCAGCAGGGTCGCCGTCCACACCTCGGCGATGTCGGCCACGACCTTCGCTTCGGCCGCGTTGCGGCCCAGACCGACGAGGCCGACGCCGGGAATGGCGATCACGCGCGGCAATGGGTCCAATGGGGTCTTCGGCGACGCGGCCCCGACGGCATGAGCGGCGAAATAGGCGCCGTAATTGTCCACATAGGCGTCCAGCGCGGCGGCCGCGCGCTCGCCCCACGCCGCCAGATCCGCGCCCGGCGCGGGCAGGACCAGCGGATGGCGCTTGGTGCGGATCACGTGGTCGGGCGTGGCGACCCCACGCGCCGACCACTCGCTCAGCCGGGGATCATCGACCAGGGCCAAGGTCTCGGGTGTCTGGCGCCCGTCGAACACCCAGCGTTCCCGTCCCGGCGCGGGAGCCTTCCTCGCCAACAGGCCGCGCAGCGTCGGAAAACATCGCGAGCCGGTCGAGGCGACGGGGGCCGCCGTCGCCAGCGGGCCGGCGCGCTCGGCGATATAGGCTTCCGCCAGACTGACGAGGTCGATCATCCGCTCATAGCTTTCGCGCGCCGTGGCGCCGAACGAGAAGACGCCGTGGTTGATCAGGATCAGGCCTTCCAGGCCTTCGCGGGTTTGGAAGGCGTCGGCCGCCGCCCTGGCGAGATCGAAGCCGGGCATGACATAGGCAACGCAGGCGACCCGGTCGCCGTAGACGCTGGCGATCAGCGACTGGGCGTCGGGCTGATTGGCCAGGGCGAGCACCGCCATGGCGTGGGTGTGGTCGATGAACTTCGCCGGGATGAACGCATGCAGCAAGGTCTCGACCGACGGGTTGGGCGCTGTGGTGTCGAGCAGATTCTGTCGCTGGGCGTTGACCATGTCCTCGTCGGAGAGCCGCTCGAGACCGCGCATGCGCAGCAGCGGCTCCAGGCGCACGGCGGGGTGGCCGGGAGGCTCGATCGTCGCGAGGTCCCAGCCGCTGCCCTTCACACAAAGGACGTCGATTTCCTCGCCGAACAAGTCGAGCGCGCGCGTCTTGACGGACGTGTTTCCGCCGCCGTGCAGCACCAGCGTCGGATCGGCGCCCAGAAGTCGGGCGCTGTAGGTGCGCAAGGCCAGGTCCTCGCCCACGCCCTGCCGCGCGTAGTGCTCGATGGCGAGGCGGGCGCGAGCGTCGTCCCAACCGCTTTTCATGAGGCCTGGTCCCTTTCGTGAACGTCTGTGAACCGTCGCTGCTATGGCAGGCGAAGCCCCGCGATGGAACCGCGGGCGACGAAGCACATGACGATCGACACCGGCGCCTCCCTCGTACCGCCGGCTTCCTAGCCGGCTCTCTGTCAACGAACGGGAAGTGAGCCGGCTGAAAGCCGGCGGTAAGAGGCAGCCGCGAGACGTCGACCTCACGCTGTTCGTTGGCGCGCGGCCCTGGCAGGGCGCGGAGATGGGGCAATCCGGAGGTGGACCAGGGGTTCGAGCTGCACGATACGCTGGGCGCCGGGGCGGGCGAGCCACCGAACGTGGCCCTGGTGTGGCGATACCGCGGACGCGGCGGCCTTAGCCTGGACGTGCAGCAACAGCTTACCGCCAGCCTGAGCCTGTTCGCCCGCGGCGGCTTCGCCGGCGGTCTCGGAATCCTCGTCGGTGACGGGCAATTGCCCCGTCCCGCTTCAGAGAACACCCTGGAGACATACTACGACTTCGGCTTCGGGCGGCGCGTCAACCTGACGCTTGATTAGCAGTTCGTCGACAACCCCGCGTTCAACCGGGATCGCGGGCCGGTGTCGATCTTCGCCCTGCGCCTGCACGCGCAGTTCCAGCCGCTCCCGCGCTCGCGCGCTCAATGCATGATAGACAGCAGGAACAGCGACGCCAGGCCCGCCACCCCGCAGTAGATCGCGAAGGGCATGAAGCCCTCGACCTCGTGGCGCTTGAACCAGCGCATCAGGGCGATCACGCTCAACAGGGCGGTGATTCCGGCAACCACCCCGGCGATGATCGCCGCGGCGCCGAATCCGCCGCCATGATGGATAAGCTTGGGCGCCTCCAGGGCGACGGCGCCGAAAATGATCGGCGTCGCCGTCAGGAACGAGAAGCGCGCCGCGTCCTCATGGTTGAGGCCGCGCATATAGCCGCCGGCCATCGTCGCGCCCGATCGCGACATGCCGGGAAAGAGCGCCAGACATTGCCAGATACCGATGATCAGGGAGTCCAGCCAGGTGATGTCGTCGAGGCCACGGTGCGCCTTGCCGCGCTTGCGCTCGGCGACGAACAGCATGGCTCCATTGATGATGAGAAAGAGAGCCGCCAGCTTGGGGGCCGCGAAGCCGTGGCGCAGCATCTTTTCGAACAGGAAGCCGATTACGACCGCCGGAATCGTCGCCACGATCACCCGCAGGAACAGTCGGCGGTCGTTGGCGCCGTCCGGGTCGTTGAAGCGCACGACCGAGGCCGCGAACCCCAGCCAGTCGCGCCAGAAGTAGCCGAGCAGCGCCACGGCCGTCCCCAGATGCATGACCGCCAGGAACGGCAGGAAACCCTCGGCGGACTGATCGACGTTCCAATGCAGCAGCGCCGGCAGGATCACCGCGTGGCCCAGGCTGGAGATCGGGAACAATTCGGTGATCCCCTGAAGGATCGCCATGAGGATGGCTTGCAGGGTGGTCATTCAATCTCCGCTGGATTCGACGCCGCGAGTCGCCAATCCCTGTCGCACGGCGCACCGCGAGTCACAAAGGCCGCGGCGGCGGCATGGCGGACCGATGCGCCGCGTTCGGGTGGAATTTTGCTGGCGCCGGCGCCGATACTCACTATCCTCGGTCGCTCATCGACCTCTACTCCGGGCGCGGCAGGTCGAGCGTTGGACCCGAAGCGACCACGCACTTCCAAGGCGACACCTAGATGGCGCGGACACTGCTGAGTATCGCCCTGCTCGTCGCGCTGTCGGGATGCGTCGCGGGGCCAGACTTTCATCGGCCGCCTCCCCCGAGCGTCGCCGGCTATGTGCCCGGGGGGCTGCCGAATCGGACGGCGGCCGCCGCCGGGTCGGCGGGGGAGGCACAGGCGTTTAGCCTCGGCGCCGACGTTCCGGGTCGGTGGTGGACGCTCTACAACTCACCGGCGCTGAACGCGATCGTCGAGCAGGCGCTCGGGGCCAACCCGGACCTCGCCTCGGCGCAGGCCGCCCTGCGCGCGGCGCGCGAGGCCTACCAGGCCCAGAAGAGCGCCGTGTGGCCGACGCTCGGCGCCGCCTACAACCTCACGCGGCAGAAGACGAGCGACACGCTGGCGCCGGTGCTGAACTCGAACCAGGACATCTACTCTCTTCACACGGCCCAGGTGACCGTCGACTATGCGCCCGATGTGTTCGGCGGCGCCCGGCGCCAGACAGAGTCGGCGCGTGCGCAGGCAGAGGCGCAACGATTCCAGACCGAGGCCGCCTATCTGACGCTGACGACCAATGTCGTCGCCGCCGCCATCCAGGAAGCCTCGTTGCGCGAACAGATCCAGGCGACCCGCGACAGCGTCGCCGAAACCCGCCAGGCGCTGGCGCTGATGCGCCGCCAGCAGGCTCTGGGCGAGATAGCCCGCGGCGATGTCGCGCTGCAGGAGACCGCCGCGGCCCAGGCCGATCTGGCCCTTCCCCCGCTGGAGAAGCAACTGGCGCAGGCGCGGGATCTGCTGGCCGATCTGACGGGGCGTTATCCCAGCGAGCCGGGCATGCCGCCGTTCGATCTGGCGGCCCTGTCACTGCCGCGGGACCTGCCGGTGAGCCTGCCCTCGAAGCTCGTCGAACAGCGCCCCGACGTGCGCGCGGCCGAGGCCAGTCTCGAGGCCGCCAGCGCCCAGGTCGGCGTGGCGATCGCCAACCGGCTGCCCAACATTACGCTGGAGGCCATAGCCGGCGGCCAGTCCAGCAACATCGGCCAGCTGTTCTCGAACGGCAACACTCTCTGGAGCCTGGCTGGTACGGTCGCCCAGCCGATCTTCGACGGCGGAGTGCTGCTGCACAAGCAGCGGGAAGCGCGGGCGAATTTTGATCAGGCGCAG
Organism: Caulobacterales bacterium; assembly: GCA_038206535.1. Classification (GTDB taxonomy): domain Bacteria; phylum Pseudomonadota; class Alphaproteobacteria; order Caulobacterales; family Caulobacteraceae; genus Acaudatibacter. Next base: position 21,904 of record JBBRAV010000045.1, on the reverse strand, counting down.
GCGCAGTACCACAGCACGGTGCTGTCGGCCTTCCAGAACGTCGCCGACTCCCTGCAGGCCCTGCTGGCGGATGCGCGACAGCTCGGGGCGGCCGACGAGGCCGAGGCAACGGCGGCCGATAGCATGGCGATCGCCCGCAAGCAGCTGGCGCTGGGCCAGGTGTCGGGCCTCGTTCTGCTTACCGCGGAACAGGCATGGCAACAGGCGCGCATCGCCCGCGCCCAGGCCGCCGCGGCGCGCCTCGCCGACACGGCGGCCTTGTTCCAGTCCCTGGGGGGCGGCTGGTGGAACCGCACCGAAACAGCGGACCTCAAATGAGCCGATCCCTGGCGCGGACCATTGCCGCCGCTTCCGGTCTCTGGCTTCTGTTCAGCGCGACCGCGGCGTTGGCCGAGGTCACGCTGAGCGCCGGCGAGCAGGCGCGGATTGGCGTCGTCACCCGCAAGCTGGCGGCGACCCGGCACAGCACGCAGACCGACGCCTTCGCCAAGGTTCTCGATCCCGAACCGCTCGTGCAACTGGAGTCCGATCTGGCCACGGCGGAGGCCGCGGCGAGCGCGTCGGCCGCGGAGGCCGCGCGATCGCGCGCCCTGAACGCGCAGGGCGCGGCCATATCCGCCAAGGACGCCGAGACCGCCATCGCGCAGGCCCGCCAGGACGCCCTGAAGGTGAATATGTTGCGCCGGCGGCTGGGTCTGGAATGGGGCCCGGGAATCGCCAGGCTGAGCGCGGCGGCCCAAGCCCGCCTGGCGCGCGGGCTCTCGGCGGGAAGCGTCGCCCTGGTGCATGTGGACACGCACAACAACGCCGGTCAGGCCGGCGCGCGCTTCGTCAAGGTCGACATCGGCGACACGTCCGTCCGGGGAACGGTCATCGGGCCTGCTCGCGCCGCCGAGCCTCGACTGCAGTCCTCGGGCCTGATCGTGGAAGTGAGCGGGCGCTCGGCCATCCTGCTCTCGGTCGGACTCACGCAAAGCGCCCACATCGAGTCCGCCACCGCCGAGACCGGCGTGCTGATCCCGCGCGAAGCGGTCATCCGCTATCGGGGCCTGGACTGGGCCTATGTTCGGGTCGATGCCGCGACCTTCGAGCGGCGAATGCTCGACCACCCCGTGCCCGAGGCGGTTGGCCTGTTCGTCGCCCACGGCTTTGCCGGCGGCGAGCCGGTGGTGGTGGGCGGCGCGACGGCGTTGTTCGCGGCCGAACAGAACCCGGCCGTGAAAGCCCGGTGAGCCCCCTGGCGCTGAGCGTCCGCTGGGCTTTGGCAAGACCTCGTCTCGTCATCGGCGCGGCCCTGTGGTTTGCGCTGTGCGGCGTGCTCTTCGTGCGTCACACGCCGATCGACCTGCTGCCGAACCTCGCCCCGGCGTCGGTCACCATCACGACGGCCGCCCCGGGACTGGTCGCCGAGCAGGTCGAGCAATCGGTCACCCTGCCCATCGAGAATACGCTGATCGGCGCGGCGGGCGTCGCCCATGTCGAATCACGATCGCTGCAGGGGCTCTCGATCATCACGGCCCGGTTTGCGCCGGGCGCGGACCCCTATCGGGTGCGCCAGCTGCTGGCGGAGGACATCGGCCGCGCCGCCGACCTGCCCCCCGGGGTTTCGGCCCCGAGGCTGGCGCCGCTGAGCGCACCGGGCGCCACCGTCCTGCAGATCGGCTTCACCAGCGCCCGGCTCGACCCGATGGCCCTACGCGATCTCATCCAGTGGACGGTCCGCCCGAGGCTGCTCGCCGCCGCCGGCGTCGCGCGCGTCGGCATCCTTGGCGGCGAGGTGCGGCGCATCGAGGTCAGGGCGCGCCCCGCCGATCTTTCCGACAGCGACCTCGGCTTCCTCGACATCCTCAACGCCACGCGGCGAGCGACCAGCGTCGCCGGCGCCGGCTTCATCGATACGCCCGCTCAACGCGTCCTGATCGAGCCCAGGGGCCAGGCTCACACCAAGGAAGACGTCGGCGCCGGCCAGATCCAGACGGCCGGCAGCGCCCCTGTGCGCATCGACGACGTCGCCGACGTGTCCGAGACCGCCGCGCCGGCGCTTGGCGATGCGCTGATCGACGGCAAGCCGGGCGTCCTGCTGACGATCGACCGGCAGTTCGACGCCAACACCGTTGCCACGACCCGCGCCGTGGAGGACGCCCTGGCCGTCGTGCGCCCCCTCCTCGACGCACAGTCGGTGAAGGTCTGGGCAGAGCTCGACCGCCCTGCCAGCTTCATCGCCGAGGCCGTGCGCGGCGTGTTCGCAGACCTGCTGATCGGCGGGGCGCTGGTGATGGTGGCCACCATCCTGTTCATGCGAGACATCCGCGCGGCGCTGATCGCGCTGGTCGGCGTTCCCCTGGCCCTGCTGGCGGCGGTCATGGCGATCCGGGCGATCGGCTGGACGTTGAACGCCATGACCCTCGGCGGCCTGGTGGTGGCCCTGGGCGTCGTGATCGACGATGCGGTGGTCGACGTCGAGAACATCGTGGCCGGCCTGCGCCAGGCTGAGAGGCGGCACGCTTCGCGCGCAGGCGCGATCTTCGCGGCTTCGCTCGAGGTGCGCGGTCCGGTGGTCTACGGGACGCTGGCGCTGATCCTCTCCCTGCTGCCCCTGCTGATGCTGAAGGGCTCGGTAGGCGCCTTGCTCGCGCCCCTGGCCTGCGTGATCATCGTCGCGTCCCTGGCCTCGCTGGTGATCGCCGGAGCCGTCGCGCCGGCGATGGCCCTGCTGTTCCTCGAGCATGTCAAGGCCTCTTCAGATCCGCCGTTCCTGCTGCGGGCCAAGGCGATTCAGGCAGCCTGGCTTGAGCGCGCCGGCGCTCGGAAATGGCCCCTGCTCCTCGCGATCCTGGCGATCGTGGGCGTGGCGGTAGCGGCCTGCTTCTTCCTTCACTCTGAATTCCTGCCGCCTGTGCGCAATGATCACCTGGTGATCGAGACCAGCGCCCCGGCGTCGATCTCGCCCTCGGCCATGCAAGACATGGGCGCTCGCATCGCCGCCGATGTGCGCTCGGTCGCCCACGTCGCCTCGGTCAGCGAACGCGTCGGGAGGGACCAGACCGGCGACGACGATGGCGCCGAACTGCAGCGCGGCGTCTTCGACGTGGCGCTGACGCCCGGGTTGAGCCGTGCTGAGCAGGAAAGGCTGGCGCAAGCGGTTGGCCGACGACTTGCCGTCTACCCCGGGCTCGGTCCCGTGGTTCGCTCCGGTTTCGACAGCGCCGAGGCGGTCGACGGCGCGATCGCCCCGTTCGCGATCGGCGTGTTTGGTTCCGACCTCGACGCCAACGACGCGACAGCGCTGCGTCTGGCGGCCCTGCTGAAGACGACGCCCGGCGCTGGCGACGTTCAAGCGCCACAGATTGCGCGCGCGCCGACCGTCAGGGTGGATCTGGATTTCCCGAGGCTCGCGCTGTTCGGCCTGTCGGCCGCCGACGTCCTGGACACGCTGCAGGCCGCGTTCGCCGGCGAGACCGTAGCCCGGATTTATGAAGGTCCACGCATCGTCGATCTGGCCGTCAGCGCCCAGACGGAACTGCGCCGCGATCCTGAAGCCGTCGGCGATCTCCTGCTGCGATCCACCTCCGGCATTTCGACGCCCCTGAAGAGCGTCGCCAACGTCTATCTCAGCGACAGCCCCACCGCGATCGTCCATGACAACGGACTGCGCAGCCAGCGTGTAGAGGCCAATCCTCGCCCGGGCGCGCTCGCCGTTTTCACGAAGGCGGCGCGCGCGGCGATCGCCCATCACCTGATGCTCCCGCCACACGTGTATCTGGAATTTGAAAATCCGGACGTGGTCGCAAACGCCCGCGGCGACCTGGAAATGGCCTATGCGCTGGCGATCTTCGCCGTCTTCGGTCTGCTGGCGATCGCGTTCGACGCGCGCACCGCGCTCTTGACGATGGTCTCCACCCTGTTTTCTCTGGTCGGCGCGGTCGCCGCCATCGCTCTCGCCGGCGGCCTTTTTTCCCTGGGCGCGATGGTCGGCCTGATCACCCTGTCCGGCCTTTCCATGCGCAGCGCCATCCTGCTGATCGCCCGCGCAGAGGATGTCGCCCTCGAACGCGAGACGCCGTGGTCGATGGCGGGCGTCGCCCACGCCGCCGGCGAGCGCGCCGCCCCGATCGTGATGACAGCCGTGCTGGTGATGCTGGCCCTCGCGCCTCTGGCCCTGCACGCGAGCGGCGCCGGCCGCGAAATCCTGGGGCCCATGGCCGCCGTGATCATCGGCGGCCAGATCACCGCCGCCCTCGGCAACCTGCTGATTCTGCCGATTCTGGTGTTCGTCTTCTGGCGGCCCGATCAGAGCCGCCGGAGAGCGCGTTCCGCGCACACGGCTTGACCCGCCGCAGCCGGCGCCCCCCCTACCCCGGGTCCTGCGCCTCGACCAGGGCGCTGACGTTCAGATTCAGCTTTTGCATCAACTGGATGAGCAGGTGGTTCTGGTATTCGAGGTGGCCGAGGATCACCTCGATTTCCTCCTCTGCCTTCACGTTGACCTCCAGGTCGTGTTCGGCGCGCGCCTCGGCGTGACCGCCCTGGATGTTCTGGCCGACCATGATCAGCGGCATCAACAGGATCTGGATGACGTTCGAGATGAACAGATAAAAGACAAAACCCATCGGCGGATCGAACCGTATCGACTTCGGCGCCAGCAGGTTCCAGCTCAGCCAGATCACCGTCCAGCCGAAGATGATCAGGAAGAACCCCATCGTGCCCACCCGGTCGGTGATGAACACCGCCAGCCGCTTGAGCGGCGTCAGGTTTTCCTTCAATTCGGCGTTGATGTTCGTGAGCGGCTTTCGTTGCTTGCGAAACTCCGCCAGCGACATAGGCGGCGGCGGCGGAGCGGGCGTTTCAGTCATGTTTGACCTCGGTGACGCTTTGGGCGGATGCAAGACGAAAGCGACTATATCTCGATCTCGCGCCCCACCCCGACCACAGACGACGCGGCAAGGTGGAAGCGATCGACGATCTTGACCGCGTTGCGATAAACTAAGGCGAAGATCGGCAGGCGCCATCGCAGCAAGACTCTTCCCCGGCTGTGGGGCGCGACAATGCCGCGTATGCCGAAGAAGATCGCGTTGTCCAGGTCCACCCCGGCGCCTAGCCCCTGCAGGTCGCGCGGGATGGCGCCGATGTCGGTGATCTCGATGAATCCGAAGCGCAGGACGATACGGGTGATGCCCGCGCCGATCGCCTCGACGAGCGCGCGTTTGTCCGGCTCGACGCGCGGCGTTTCATGGAACAGCACGGTCAGGCAGATTACAGACTCGTAGAGCGCCCCAATGGTCTGGATATGGTCGCCGATCGACGCCGGCACGCCATCCTGTTCTCGCGTCAAGAACGTGGAGGGGGTGCCGGGGTCATCGTGGACGTGTTAGCCAAATCCGCCTTCCTGACCCTGGTCCCTTCGACGTCACATAGCGGCGAGGAACGGGATTGTCTTGGCCGATCGGCGCGGCGGGCGTCGACGGCGTGAGGCGCCGTCCTTGGACACGGCGGAAATGCGCGAAGCATCCGCCCGCCGGCTATCTATTTTTATTCTTCTTCGCGTCCTTCGTGCCTTCGTGGTGCGCTTATTCTTTCTTAAGCGGGGTCATCCAGGCTGAATCGGTCGTCGTCTTCGTGGTAGGCGAAGATCTCCGCGTACCGGCCCCAGGTGATGATCGCGTCCAGCGTCTCCTCGGCATAGGGCTCGGACATGAAGTCCTCCAGCTCGTCGCGGAAACGGGTCGCCGGGGCCCTGTGCGAGGCGCGGTCGTCGAGCACGCGGCGGATGTGGGCGGCCAGCGGCACATAGGCCAGCAGATGCTGGGCGAACAGCTGCTTGCGCTCGTCGACATCGGCGGCGTCGTAGCGGCGCGCCGCCGGCGTGAGGCGGATCGTGCGGCCCTCGATCTCGGCGAACCGCATCAGTTGCAGCGTCTCGGCGATCGGCAGAAGCTCGTCCGCCTCCATCTGCAGTTCGCGCGCGATCGTCGCCAGGTCGGCGGCGCCGTTGTTCGGCGACGCGGCGAGCGCTTCGATCATGCCCGCCAGGGTGTTGGTGGACACATCCGTCAAGGCGAGGCCCAACCCCGTGCCGGGGAAGGCGCCCTCGCGGGCCGGCGGGACGGCCGCCCTCGCGGTCATGCGGGCGTAGATGTCGTCTACGAGCGAGCGGAAGGCGGGGTCGAGGCGCTTGCGCGGCTGCGGCAGCTCGACTTTGATCTCGGCGATGACGCGTCCGGGGTTGGACGAAAACACCAGGATGCGGTCGCACATCAGCACCGCCTCTTCGATATTGTGGGTCACCAGCAGGATGGCGCGGATCGGCATGCGGCCCTCCGACCACAGGTCCAACAAATCCGTGCGCAGGGTCTCGGCGGTCAGCACGTCCAGCGCCGAGAACGGCTCGTCCATCAGGAGAACCGAGGGCTGCACCACCAGGGCCCGCGCCAGTCCGACCCGCTGGCGCATGCCGCCGGACAGCTCCTTGGGATAGGCGTTCTCGAAACCGTCCAGGCCGATCAGGTCGATCGCCGCCAGGCTGCGCTTTCGGCGCTCTTCGGCCGGCACGCCCTGCGCCTCCAGCCCAAGTTCGACGTTCTTAAGCACCGTCAGCCAGGGAAACAGCGCGAAACTCTGGAACACCATGGCGACGCCATGGGCGGTGTCCTCGCCCTCCATGTCGCTGACCGTCACTGTACCGCTCGTCGGCGTGATCAGGCCGGCGATCGAGCGAAGCAGGGTCGACTTTCCCGACCCAGAGCGGCCCAGCAGGCCGACGATCTCGCCCGGCCGCATGGTCAGGTTGACGCCTTCGAGCACCACCAGGCCGGCGCCGCCGCCCTTGCCGTAGACGTGCTTGAGATCCCTGACCTCCACGAGGGGGGCCGTGCTGGCGGCGCGCTCGAGCGTCATGGTCATGGCGTCTCTCTTCTAGTCCAGGCGCAGGTGGGTTTCGGCATAGCTGTAGAGGGGGCGCCATAGACTGCGGTTCAACGCGATGACGAAGATCGACATCACGGTGATCCCCAGGGCCACGCGCGGGAAATCGCCCGCGGTGGTGGCGCGGCTGATGTAGGCGCCCAGCCCGACGGCCTCCAGCCTGGTGTGACCCCAACTCACAACTTCGGCGATCACGCTGGCGTTCCACGACCCTCCCGACGCGGTCAGGGCGCCGGTCACGTAGTAGGGGAAGATCCCGGGAACAATGAAGTCACGCCAGCGCTGCCAGGATCGCAGGTGGAAGATGCCGGCGACTTCCTTCAGATCACTCGGAAGCGCGCTGGCGCCGGCCACGACGTTGAAGAGGATATACCACTGCGTGCCCAGGATGATCAGCGGCGAGAGCCAGATGTTCGGGTTCAGGCGCCAGGCGATGATCACGATGACCGCCACCGGGAACAGGACCTGGGCGGGGAAAGCGGCCAGGAACTGCGCGACCGGCTGAATCCGCTGCGACCACGCCGGCCGCAGCCCGATCCAAACGCCGATCGGAACCCAAACGAGGCTGGCGATCACGATGAGCACCAGCACGCGGCCAAGGGTGATCAGGCCGAGGCCGAACACGGAGAGAATCTCGTGGAGATCCAGAGAGGTCACCACATAGTGGATGATCATGGCGCTCGCCCACAGCGCGGCGGCGATCACCAATCCCAGCCAGGCGCGGTCGGTCCACACCGCGGCGCGCGCGTCGACGATCCGAGGCGGCGAAATCCTTGGCAGCGAAACTCGGGGCAAGGCGCGCCACAGGGCGACAAACGGGCGACCGATCCGCCGGAACAGGCGCGTGCGCCGCAGCAGGTCGAAGAACCACGATTCCGGCTGCTCTTCGGATGCGGTCTGCTCGAACCGGAACTTGTCCGCCCACGCGACGATCGGGCGGAACAGGAACTGATCGTAGAGCAGGATCACCACTCCCATGGCGCCGACCGCCCAGGCCACGGCGGCGACATCCTGGCGCTCGATCGCCAGGGCCAGCCAGGAGCCGATTCCCGGCAGGGTGACGGTCGTCTTGCCCACGGTGATCGCTTCCGATAGCACGACGAAGAACCAGCCCCCGGACATGGACATCATGGTGTTCCACACCAACGCGGGCGTGGCGAACGGCAGCTCGAGCCTGATGAACCGCCGCCAGGGCGACAGGTTGAACTGCTGGCTGACTTCGACCAGGTCGGTGGGAAGCGTGCGCAGCGACTGGTAGAAACTGAAGGCCATGTTCCACGCCTGGGCGGTGAAGACGGTGAAGATCGCCGCCATTTCCACGCCCAGTTCGCTCGTCGGGAACAGCCCGATGAAGAAGGTCACCGTGAAGGTCAGGAACCCGAACACCGGGATCGACTGAAGGATATCGAGCGCCGGCACGATCACCAGTCCGGCCTTGCGGCTCTTGGCGGCCAGGGTGGCGACGACGAACGTGAACAGCAGCGACGCAAAGATCGCCGCGAACATCCGCAGGGTGGAGCGAAGCGCATAGCCGGGCAGGCGCAGCGGATCGAGGATGACCGGCTCCGACTGCAGGCGCCCCACCGGCAGACTCATTTGCTGCGCGCCATGCACGACCAGCACCGCCGCCGCTCCGATCAGCACCAGGGCGATAAAATCGAAGCGATTGGGCGCAAATTCCCGCCGCGCGAACCGCGCGAGCAGGCCGGTGTTCAGCCGGTCAGTCGAGAGGAAGACCATGGGCTCACCTCGTGATCGCCGCGTCGGCCGTCACGAGGGACCTGAAACGTCAGATCCGGTGGGACAACCTCGGCGGCCCGCTATTTGGGCCAGAACTGTCGCTAGGCATTTTCGTTTTCAGGTTTCCGGGGAGCGCCCCGCCCGTACATAAGGCGAGTGAGGTCGCGGGGCGGGAATGGTCTGGATGGGGTCCCATGTCAACCCCGCGAGGCTCCTTGATCGGCCAGCAGCCGATACGCGGAGTTAACACTTTGCAATCTTCCGATCCCGCCTGCAGACGGCGCGGCCACCGCGCAGCGCCGCGCCGCGTCGTCACTGCATTCAACGGTGACGCAGGGTGTGGAAAGCCAAAACGGCGCCGCCCCGGGCGCACACGAGGAGCTCCTATGCTCCCAGATGGAACCCCGGGGTGGATGTGGAGATGGCGAGCTCCTCGTCGTCCATGTCGACGCCGACGCCGGCGAACAGAGGCGTGCTGAGATAGCGTTCGGCGGTGTCGGGCAGCATGGCCAGGATCGTCGAGCCCTTGGGCGCCTGTGCGGCGACCTTCAGCGCGCCGGCGAACGTCGCGCCGCCGGAAATGCCGACGAAGATGCCCTCCTTGCGCGCAAGGTCCAGGCTGCAACGGATGGCATCCGGCCCCGCGATCGGCACCAGCTGGTCGATATTGCCGGCCGCAACAGGCTCTGCGGTCAGTTTGGGAATGAAGTCGGGCGTCCAGCCCTGCATCGGATGGGGTTTCCAAGCCGTATGTCCGGCGGAAGGCGAACCGTCGGCGTTGCGCGGCTGCTCGAGGCCGCTGGCCAGCAGTTGCGCCTCCTCAGGTTCGCAAACCACGATCTTGGTGTCGGGTCGCTCCCTCGCAAGCACGCGCGATACGCCGTTGAGCGTGCCCCCCGTCCCATAGCCGGTCACCCAATAGTCGAGCCGCTCGCCGGCGAAGGCGTCGATGATCTCACGAGCGGTGGTGCGCTCGTGCATGTCCGCGTTGGCTTCGTTTTCGAATTGTCGTGTCCTGAACCAACCGTGGGCAGCCGCCAGCTCATTGGCCTTCTCGACCATCCCGGTTCCGCGTTTGGCCGCCGGCGTCAGGACGACCTTGGCGCCCAGGAAGCGCATCAGCTTGCGGCGCTCGACGCTGAAGGTTTCCACCATGGTCACGACGAGTGGGTAGCCCTTCTGCGCGCAGACCATGGCGAGGCCGATGCCGGTGTTGCCGCTCGTCGCTTCGACCACGGTCTGGCCTGGCTTGAGTTCGCCCAGGCGCTCCGCCGCTTCGATTACGCCGAGCGCGAGCCGGTCCTTGACCGAACCCATTGGATTGAACGCCTCGATCTTCACCCACAGATTCACGCCCGGTGGGCCGAGGCGATTGATCCGCACCACCGGTGTGTGGCCGACCGTTTCGAGGATGTTCTGGTGCTTGCCGTTCATGATCTTCCCTGGCGCCGTAGCTACTAGGGATAACATGTGGCCTCGCATGCGTAGCGCGCAACCGAGATTCGGCGCTTGCGCACGTGAGGAATTCTAAGGATCGGCGTCCTGCCTCAACTCCTCCACGCCAGGCGCCGGTCGCATGAGCGATACCCCCGGCTCGGCGTGCCGGCCTCTGGCGGCTTGCAGATGGCGGCCAAAGGAGGGGACCGTGGATGGACTGTGGCGCCTTCGCCGCGCTGATGAAAGATCAACTCCGCAAATCCCACCGGGGGGAACCAATGACCGAGTTGGCTATTTGAGAAGTTCCGTACAAGCGTTATGACGGAACACATCTAGCTGCACCCAAAGGGGACCATAACCATGAAATTCACGACCCTGGCCGCGACGGCGTTCGCCTTCACCGCACTCGCCGGCGGCGCGGTGTTCGCACAAGACGCGGCGCCGGCCGCCCCCTCCGCCCCGGACTCGGCGACAGCCGCGCCCGCTATGCCGGAAGCCGCGCCGGCCGCCCCGGATTCGATGTCGGCCAGCCCGCCTCCCGCCTCACCCGACTCGATGTCCGGTGGCTCCATGTCTGGCGGCGCCATGTCGGAAGCCCCGAGCGCACCGCCGTCGGGACCGGCCGCGACGATGCAGCCCATCCCCAACCCCCCGGGGCCCGCGACCTCGATGTCCGTCAAGCACCACGGCAAGCGTCACCACGCCATGCATCACCACGCGAAGGCGGCGGCTCCCGCTCCCGCGACCCCGCCCGCTCAGTAAGCGCGGCCGGCGACCTCAGGGTCGCGCTTCCCGTCGACCATCAGATCCCGCCATGAGCAATCGTGGCGGGCGCTGCTGTGTGTAAGCAAGGAAGGCGGCGCAACGCCGGGCCTCTGGCGGAGAGCGCCGACTGCGTTGCGATGCCTGGGCGCTGTCCCCGGCTGCGTTGCAGATCTGTCAAAGTCGATCGACAAAGCGACGCGCGCCGTTAAGGTGCGCCTCGGGTCCGAAGTCGAATGCAATCGACACGGGCAGGGAGGAATTTCGCAATGCGTCCGGGTCTCATAGCTTATGTCGCTTCGGTTATGGTTTGCGTCATGTCGGCGGGCTGTCAGCCGACGAGGGGACCCGCCGCCGTGGACGGGGCCCGCCTCACGGCGGCGGACAAGGATCCAGGCGACTGGATGAGCCACGGGCGCACCTACAGCGAGCAGCGATACAGTCCACTCGCCAAGATCAACGCCGGCAACGTCGGCAGACTCGGTTTGGCCTGGAGTTTCGAACTGGCCACCAATCGCGGCGTTGAGGCGACGCCGATCGTCGTGGATGGGGTGATGTATGTCACCAGCGCTTGGTCGCTGGTCTACGCCCTGGACGCCAAGACGGGCGCGCTGAAATGGAAATACGATCCTCAGGTTCCGCGTCAGGTCGGCTTCCATGCGTGCTGCGATGTCGTCAATCGCGGCGTCGCGGTATGGAAAGGCAAGGTCTATGTGGCCACGCTGGATGGTCGGCTGGTCGCGCTCGACGCGGGCGATGGCCATGTCGTCTGGAGCACTGTCACCGTCGATCAAAAGAAACCGTTCACCGTCACGATGGCCCCGCGAATTGTGAAGGGAAAGGTGATCATCGGCAATTCCGGCTCGGAATACGGAGTTCGTGGATATATTTCAGCCTTCGACGCGGGCAGCGGAAAGCTGGTCTGGCGATTCTTCACTGTCCCTGGCGATCCATCGAAGCCCTTCGAGAGCAAGGCCATGGAAATGGCCGCCAAGACGTGGACGGGCGAGTGGTGGAAGTATGGCGGCGGGGCGACTGTGTGGGACTCCATGTCGTACGATCCCGAGACCAATCTCGTCTATTTCGGCACCGGCAATGGCGTGCCGTGGGACCAGAAGGCGCGATCGCCGAAGGGCGGCGACAATTTGTTCGCCTCTTCGATCGTCGCGGTGAATGCCGACACAGGCCAATATGCCTGGCATTACCAGACGACGCCCGGCGACAGCTGGGACTACGATTCCACCCAGACGCTGACCCTTGCCGACCTGATGATCAACGGCGCCTCCCGCAAGGTTGTCATGCAGGCGTCGAAGAACGGTTTCTTCTACGTAATCGATCGCACAAACGGCAAGTTCATCTCGGCCAACAACTATGTGCCCGTGACCTGGGCCAAGGGCATAGACCCGAACACCGGCCGCCCGATCGAGATCGGCGACGATCACTACAACAAGAGCCCTGCCGTGCTGTTCCCCTCGAGCTTCGGCGGGCACAACTGGCATCCGATGTCGTTCAGCCCCAGGACCGGCCTCGTGTATCTGCCGGCCCAGGAAGTCCCCGGCGCCTACGGCACGGACGCAAAATTCGGCTTTGAAGAGGGGCAGTGGAACACGGCGACCGACACGGGCCTGAACTCGCTGCCGGCCGATCCCAAGGCGCGCGCGGCGATGAAGAATGCGTTCCGAGGCGAACTGATCGCCTGGGATCCCGTAGCCCAAAAGGAGGTCTGGCGCGCGGTGCACAAGGGCCCATGGAACGGCGGGACAATGGCCACCGCCGGGAATCTGGTGTTCCAGGGGACGGCCGACGGCCATTTCAACGCCTACGACGCCGCGAACGGAAAGCCGCTGTGGACCAGCGAAACCTATACGGCCACTCTGGCCGGTCCGATGACCTACACCGTGGGAGGCGAGCAATATGTCGCCGTCGGCGCGGGATTCGGCTCCGTCTTCTACCTGGTCGCCGGTTTCGCCGTACCGGTGCAGGGCACGCCCGACAATGGTCGTATCGTGGTCTACAAGCTGGGCGGGACCGGGGCCCTGCCGAAACCGGCGCTGACGCCGGTCGCATTCCCCAAGCCGCCCGCGGGGGCCGCCCCGGCCGACGTGATCGCCGCCGGACACGCGAAGTTCAATCGCTATTGCCTGGTCTGCCACGGCTACAACGCCATCAGCGGCGGGGTGATCCCGGATCTTCGCAAGACCGCCGAGATCGCCGACACATCCGCGTTCAAGGATGTCGTCCTGGGCGGTTCGCACCAGAGCCGCGGAATGGTCAGCTTCGCCGCGGTGCTGAAGGACGCGGATGTAGAGGCGATCCGGAACTATGTGATCAGCGAGGCCAACGCCGGCTATGCTGAAGAGCATCCGGGGGGCAGATAGCCTCCGGGATCAATTCGTCAGGCGCGACAGGTATGACTGCGTCGCCGCTCGCAGCGCCTTGGCGCGGTCGACGGGATCGGGCCATGCGTCCCGCAGCGCTTTCGACCTCAGCTCGACACTGAGCGGTATGTTGGCCGGCAAGGCTCGCAGGAGCTCGGCGAGCGGCAAGGCGCCCTCGCCAGGGAGCAACCGGCCGTCCACCGCTTCGTCGATGATACCTTTGACATCGTCGACGCCAGGGCCGGCGGCGGGAGCGTCGCAGAACTGGGCGTAGGTGAATCTATCCCTTGGAACGCGCGCCACGTCAGAGGGCGCGCCGCCCGTCCGGGCCAGATGAAGCGGGTCGATCAGCAACCCGGCTCTGGACCGTCCGGAACGCTCGAGCACCTCGAGGGCCATGGCGAGGCTCTTGATCTCGGTGAAGGCGCCGAACTCCAGCGACACGGAAATTCCCGCGGGCTGGGCGTGATCGACGAGGGCGGCGAGCTTGTTCGCCGCGGCGTCCAGGTCGGGATCGGAACTGACCACCAGGAGATTGCGCGCGCCGATCTCTGCGGCAATGTCGACGATGCGCAGATGAACCGGGTCCAGCGGGCCGGGCTGGATCCAGATCACTTCGGCGTCCAACACGATCAGTCCGGCGTCCGAAACAATGCGGCGAACGTCGCGGGTGACTCCCGCATCCCACTTGTCGGGGTCGACCCAAAGTCCGACGGCTTCAAACCCAGCGCCAGCCGCCGCCGCCGCCATTTCACGCGGCGTGAACTCAGGCAGGACTCCCGAGGCAATCGAGACGAGATGATCGGTCATTGCGCATCCTCTGCTACGGTGGCCATCAGAGTCCTCGTGGCCGCCACCGCGCGCTTGGCGCGATCGAGCGCGCTGACGCCGGCCAGGCGCGCGGCTCGCTGGGGCACTTCGACATCGATCGTGACGCCGGCGGGCGCGCAGCCGAGAAAAGCGCTCAAGGGAAACTCACCATCCCCCGGAACGCCGCGTTCGCCTACCGCTTCGTCCATCATCGCTGCCGGAGCGATCGACAAGGGTCCGTCGCAAATCTGCATGTAGCCGATCAGATGCGGATCAATCGCCGCCAGTCGCGCCGGATCTGAGCCGTTGCGCATCAGATGCAGCACGTCGACCGCCACCGCGGCGTTGGGCTGGCCAGCCTTCTCGATGAACGTGACGGCCGCGTCGAGCGTGGAGACATGCGCGAAGGCGGTGAACTCGAGGCCGACATCGAGACCATGGCTGGCCGCCAGTTTACAGAAGCGATCGAATGTCCGCAGGGCGCGGGCCTTGTCGGGATCGTGAATGTGGGCCGTCGCGCGACGGCCCCCGATCAGCGCCCCGACGCGCAGCGCCCGATCATAGGCGTCGAAGTCGACGTCCGGTCCGATCGGAAAGAACTCGAGATTGTAGACGTCGACGCCGGCCGACGTCAGCCGCGACCGCACCTCGTCGACGTGGCCCTCGCCCACAACGGGAAAGTTCAGCTGTGGCGCCGAGGAATGAACGAACACACAGACCTGCTCGCAACCGGTCTGGGCGGCGATGTCGATCAGTTCCAGCGGCGAAGCGTCGAGCACCGTCAGATGGTGCAAAGAGAGCGGATTCATCGAAGCGTCCTGGCCTGACGCATCAATCCATCCTCACGCCACCGTCGACGTTCAGGGTCTGGCCGGTGATGTAGGACGCGTCGGGTCCCAGCAGGAAGATCGTCGCCGCCGCCTGTTCCTCCGGGCGGCCCTGCCGGCCCATCGGGATCCCCGGCGCATAGCTGGCCTTGACGGTTTCGAACGCGAGCCCGCCCCGCTCGGCCTGGCGGCGCATGGTGCCGTCCATCATGTCGGTGTCGGTCGAGCCGGGGCAGACGCAATTGACGCGAATGCCGCTGCGCGCCAGCTCGGCCGACATCTGCTGCGTCAGCCCGATGACACCGAACTTGCTGGCGCAATAGGCGCCGTAGTTGGCTATGCCGAAGCGGCCGGCCAGCGAGGAGATGTTGACGATCGATCCGCCGCGGCCGCCGTCGAGCATCGCCTTGGCCGCGAGCTTGGACGCCAGGTACACACCCGTGAGATTGACGTCGATGGTATGGCGCCAAACCTCATCGTCCATGTCGACGATCGGAGCGGCGCCCGCCTCGCTGGCCACGCCGGCGTTGTTGACGAGGCCGCTCAAGGGTCCCAGATCCGAGGCGATCCTGCCCATGAGATCGGCGATCTGCTCGCGGCTGGTGACGTCGGCGTCGGCAGCCAGGGCCCGTCGGCCCAGGGCCTTGATCTCGTCGGCGAGCGAGTCCACGCCGGTCCAGCCCTCGGCCTTCTCGTGTTCGGGGCGGCTCGCGGGGTCGCGCCGCAGCCCGCAGACGGCGACGTCCGCGCCTTCCGAAGCCGCCCGCAAGGCGATCGCGCGGCCGAGTCCGCGTTTGCGCGCCGCGCCCGTCACCAGCACAACGGCCCCATCCAATCGTCCCATCGTTCCTCTCCCGTATTCTACTCGTATCAGCTTAGCCGGGTACGACGGCCCTGCCCACCGGCGCGAACGCGATCACGGCCAGCTTGAAGTGCTGCAGCGCGAACGGGATCCCGATGATCGTCAGGCACTGGGCCACGCCGATCAGCACATGGGCCAGCGCAATGTACCAGCCGGCCAACAGGAACCACACGACGTTGAGCACAAAGCCCATCGGCCCCGTCCCCAGATCATCGCGGCCGGTGACATACCGCCGGTCGATCACCTGGCGGCCAAAAGGGGCGAACGAGAAACCGGCGATGCGGAACGCGGCGCCGGCCCATGGCAAGCCGACGATCGTCACCGCCAGCAAAAGGCCGCCGACCACCCACGCCAGGCCGGCGACAAATCCGCCGAAAATGAACCAGAGGATGTTGAGCAAAAGGGTCATGGCGCAATCTTCGGGTTATGAGACTTCATAACAGCCTTCGCCCGCGCGCATAGCCTTGGGTCGAAGCGCGAAATGGGGCAGATTTCCGTCATGCGATGCAGCCGTCCCTTGAAACGCGCATTCGTCGCCTTGCTGGCGGCGTCGACTGTGACCGGCGCTCTCGCGGCGCCCCTGACCTATTCCGACATACTGGCGCGGCCCAGATACAAACCCACCAAACAGATCGCCTACGGACCAGGCGCCAATCAGTTCGGCCAGCTGTGGCTTCCCAAGGGGCGCGGCCCTTTCGCCACCGTGGTGCTGATCCACGGCGGATGCTGGAGCGTCAATTTGCCGGGACTGGAACTCATGGACTACGCGGCCGAAGACCTGCGGCAACGGGGCTTCGCGGTCTGGAACCTCGAATATCGCCGGCTCAGAGCCGGGGGCGGGTATCCAGGCACCTTCAAGGACGTCGCCGCCGGGGTCGATCAGTTGCGCAAACTGGCGAAGAGCGAAAAACTCGATCTGAAACGCGTCGTGCTGGTGGGCCACGACGCCGGAGGCCATCTGGCGCTCTGGGCCGCGGCAAGGCCGAGGTTGCCGAAGACCAGTCCGCTCGCGTCGAGCGACCCCCTGCCCGTCGCCGGCGTCGTCACCCTGGGCGGCATCGACGACCTGCAAACCTACCAGCGGGTCGGCCCGGACGCCTGCGGCGGTCCCGCGACGATCAGGGCCCTGGTGAGCGCGGGGCGGCCGCCCGTCGCGAAGGTGTTCGCCGACACGTCCCCTGCCGAACTGCTGCCGATCGGCGTGCGCCAGACCGTCGTGTCGGGAGCCCTCGACCTGATCGTGCCGCCGGTGTTCGGGGCCTATTATGTCGCCAGCGCGACGAAGGCGGGCGACAAGGCTGAAGCCGTGGTCATCCCGCGGGCCGGTCATTTCGACCTGGTCGACCCACTGTCGGACGGCTGGAAACGCGTCGAGCCGCTGATCGACCAACTCACTCGTTGACCCGACCGCTCGTCACCAGCGCAGCGCTCGCGCGCCCACCAAGGCGCCGAGAGCGGAGCTGGCGGCGATTCCAAGCGTATACCAGGTGACCACGAAGGTCGCCGCCGTCTCCTCGCAATAGAGGCCATAGACGCTGGCCCCGACGCCGCCGGCGAGCAGGCCGGCCGCGGCGCCGGCGATCGCCAGCCGCGTCGGCGCCAGGCGCCGCAAGACAACGATCGCACCCAGATAGACCGGGATGGACAAGGCGAGGATGCGCAGGGAACAGACCGACGCGCTATCCCCCATCCACAGCGGCCTCATGCCGCCCGGCCCTGCCCGGGCCAGTTCGATCGCCGACAGGACGACCATCGGAACGACCGCAAGCAATGCGATCAGCAGAACAAAGCCGACCCGTCCGCCAGGCCGCGCCAGACGGCACGCCAGCAGAAACCCCGCGACCGCCAGCGCCAAGGTGTAGCCCGCCTTCATCCAGAAGGCGCTTGTCTGGACGGCGTCCCCGAGCGGCCGAAGGCCAAGCCAGGCCACCAGGACGACGCCCGTCACGATCGCTCCCAATATGCTGGCGCCAGCCATCCGGCCCATGACCGCCTCCGGCTTGACCGGCGAGACGTCGGCGGCAAGCGCCGAGATCAGCTCAGCGGTCTTCATCGCCGACCTCGCTCTCCAGGCGCTTCATACCCCGGTGGACCGACACCTTCGCGGCGCTCACCGACATGCCGCCGCGCGCGGCCGCTTCCTCCATCGAAAATCCGGTGAGTTTGACGTCGCGCATCAGTCGCTGCTGGCGAGCGGGCAATCTCGATAACAGCGTGTCGACATCCCGCCTGACCGCGCCCTCTTCCGGGTTCTCGTTTGCGAACAGCTCGGCAACCTCGTCCAGGGGCACGTGGTGTCGCGCGCCCGCCTTGCGGTAGTGATCCAGGAGCTTGTAGCGCGCGATCGCGTACGCCCAGGGCGTGAACGGCTGGCCGCGGTCGTAGACGGCGCGCTTTATGTGGACGGCGATGAGCGTCTCCTGCACGAGGTCCTCCACATCCGCTGATCCCGCGCCCAGCTTTCGACGAAAATGGGCGCGCAAATAGCCGCCGAGCTCGGCGAGAAGCCGAGCATAGGCGGCGGCGTCGCCGGCGAGACCGGCGACCATCAACGCCTTCAGCCGAGGCTCCAATCCGGTCACGTCTGATCCGTTATTCGTTGCGCCGCCTATAAGGGTTACACCGCTTCGTGGTCCAACGTAACCAAAGCGCGATCAGCCGCGAACTAACCGTCGAAACTCAACCTGGAACCCGTGGGCCCCTCACATGCCGATCCGATTTTTTGCCTCCGCGCTCATAGCCGCCGGCCTCGCCGGCTGCGCCACGTCGCAAGCGGCCGTCCGCGCCCCCGCGCCTTCCTTCGACACGCCCGCCGCCAGCGCGGCGGGAACGGCGGTGCTGGCGGGCGGATGCTTTTGGGGACTGCAAGGCGTGTTCGAGCATGTCCGCGGCGTTAAGCAGGTCGTGGCCGGTTACGCGGGCGGCAAGAAGGGCACGGCTCAGTATGAACTCGTCAGCACGGGAACCACGGGCCACGCCGAGTCGATCCACATCGTCTTCGATCCCGGCCAGATCAGCTACGGCGAGATCCTGCGTATCTTCTTCTCTGTCGCGACCGACCCGACGCAGAAGGACCGCCAGTTCCCCGACCAAGGGACCCAGTACCGTTCCGAGATATTCTACGCCAATCCGGCGCAGCGCCAGGTCGCCGAGCGCTACATCGCCCAGCTCAACGACGCCAGGGTCTTCCACGCGCCGATCGTCACGCGGGTCGACGCCGACAGTGGCTTTTTCCGCGCCGAGCGCTACCATCAGGACTACCTCGTGCGCCATCCCGACGCGCCCTACATCGCCACCTTCGACCTGCCGAAGGTCGCCGACCTGAAGGCGATGTTCCCGCAGCGCTACAGCGCCAAACCGGTCCTGTCTCTGTAGGGCCCTGTCGAAGCGCGGGCTTCCATCCCGCTCGAAACGCCTGATCGGTCGCGGCCACGTCCAAAAGGTGCGGCGAGGACGCCTGCGGCGCGATGTCAACAAACGGGCAAGGTTCGGCGACACCATGGTAGTTACCGGGCAATTTATTGGCAATTTATTGGCAGGCGGCGGGCAGTGTCCTGGCAATAATAGGGCAACGTTTGGCAAGCTTCCGGCAGCCCCAGGGCAGTAAATGGCAATTGAGAAATTCCACAAAACATTGTTTTATAAGACAAATTCCTGATCCTGAAGCTGTAGGGCCGCCAATCGCACCGAGGACCGAGACAACCCGCGCCCGGAAACAATGCATATTGCAAATACTACCCGAAATGTCAAGTCGCAAGCGGCCCTTATCCCGAGGAGTCTCGCCCCTCTCTCGAGAGCGCCTGACCGGATGGCCGGGCCGAATTAGGAGGCGCCGACATGAATCCGATCACGGTGTCGCCGTGGCGACTGTCGCTGGCGACCTGGGCGCGACTATGCTCAGATGCCGCGAAGCTGATGCGAGGATGCCTTGACGGTTCTGCACCCCCCCTCCCCCACACCCGCGTCCCCGGCGCTCAAACTGTTCCGCCCCCTGATCCCGGCGGGCGCCGCCCTGCGTGAGCTCACGCCGATCCCGCTGGTCGTCGGCATGCTGCTGGGGATGATCTTCGGGGCCTCCTCGCTCTATCTGGTGCTCAAAGTGGGCCTCACGGTCAGCGCGTCGATCCCGGTCGCGGTGATCTCCATCACCCTGTTCCGCCTCGCCGGGCGATTTGGTTTTCGGCAAGTCAGCGTGCTCGAGCACAACATCGTCCAGACGGCGGGGTCGGCCGGCGAGTCGATCGCGTTCGGCATCGGGGTGACCATGCCGGCGATCATGATCCTGGGCTTCGACCTGGAGATCACCCGGGTGATGACCGTGGCCATCCTCGGCGGCCTGTTGGGCATTCTCATGATGATCCCTCTGCGCCGCGCCCTGATCGTGCAGCAGCATGGCATCCTCAAATACCCGGAGGGCACGGCCTGCGCGGAAGTTCTCAAGGCCGGGGCGACGCCCGAGGAGCGGGCGCTGGGCCTCGCCGTCGCCGACAGCCCGTCGGACCGGGAGGCGGCGGGTTCCGGCGCCCTGGCCATCTTCGCCGGCTTCGGCGCGGGCGTGATCTACAAGCTGGCCATGGAGGCGTTCAAGCTCTGGAAAGACGTTCCGGAAAAGGTGTTCGGCGCGCCCCTGGCCGCCGCGTCGGTCTCCGCGGAGATCTCTCCGGAGCTGCTGGGCGTCGGCTACATCATCGGCCCGAAGATCGCCTCGACCATGGCCGCCGGCGGCGTCCTGGCCTATCTGTTCCTGATTCCGGCCATCCGCTTTTTCGGCGGCCCCGCCGGCGTCATCGCGCCTGGAACGATGCCGATCGCCCAGATGGGCCCCGACGAGATCCGCGGGGCCTATGTCCTCTACATCGGGGCCGGCGCGGTCGCGGTGGCCGGCATCATCAGCCTGGTCCGCTCCCTGCCGATGATCTGGCGCGGCGTCGCCGGCGGCGTCAGCGACTGGCGGGCCAGGCGCGCCGAGACGACCGCGCGCGCCAAGCCGCCGCGCACCGACCAGGACCTGTCGCCGCGCATCGTGGCGATCGGCCTGGTGCTTCTGGTCGCCGGCATACTGCTCGCCCACTCCCTGCACATGAACATCCTGGGCGCGGCGCTGATCGTGATCTTCGGCTTCCTGTTCGTGACGGTGTCGTCACGCCTGACCGGCGAGATCGGCTCCTCGTCCAACCCGATCTCGGGCATGACCGTGGCGACCCTGCTGCTGACCTGCCTCGCGTTCCTGGCGCTCGGCTGGACCGGCCCGACCTACTACGTCACCGCCCTGTCGGTCGGCGGCATCGTCTGCGTCGCCGCCTCGAACGGCGGCACGACCTCGCAGGACCTCAAGACCGGCTTCCTGATCGGCGCGACGCCGCGATCGCAGCAGATCGCCATCCTGTGCGGCGCCTTCGCCTCGGCGGTGGTGCTGGGGCCGATCCTGCTGGCCCTGAACAACGCCTCCACGGTCTATGTGCCGGTGGCGCACACCGCGCAGGCCGCCTGGAGCGTTCCGGCCGCCACCCTGCCCACCTTGCCGAGCGAAGCCATCAAGGGCCCGCAGCACCGTGACGACCCGGCCGCCTATCGCGTCTTCCAGAAGACCGACACTGTCGGCGGCCCCGCCGGCCGCTATCTGGTCAACGCCCAGGGCGCGCCCGTCTACCTGGTCGACCCCGGCATCAACGGCACCCATACCGTCCGCCCCGACGGCACGAGCGTCAACAAGTTCGCCGCGCCCAAGGCGACGCTGATGAGCTACATCATCAAGGGCATCCTCAATCAGCAGCTGCCCTGGACACTGGTGATCCTGGGCGGCATGATCGCGGTGATCCTGGAGATGTGCGGCATAGGCTCACTGGCCTTCGCGGTCGGCGTCTACCTGCCGCTGTCGTCATCGACGCCGATCTTCATCGGCGGCCTGGTCCGCTGGCTCGTCGACAAGCATCTGGCCAAGCGGTTCGCGCACGCCAACCTGACGCCCACCGAACTGATCGCCGAGACCGACAAGAGCCCCGGCGTGCTGGTGGCGTCCGGCTACATCGCGGGCGGCGCGATCGCCGGCATCGGCATCGCCTTCATGGCCGGGGCCCTGACGAACTTCAACCAGAAGGTCACCGACACAATGACGGCGATCAACCCGTTCTTCGCGGGGCCATGGTCGGACGCGTTGGCGCTGCTGC
>JBBRAV010000044.1:0-35340 GCA_038206535.1 Caulobacterales bacterium | reverse complement strand
TGATCGACGAAAAAAATCAAAGATTGCGCCGCATTGCCGTGGCCGAGCTCGGCCACGGCAATGCGGCGCAGGCCAACGAACCGGCAAATGTGTAACCTATCTATCCGGTACATTATGTCACCCAACTATCCGCTGGACACGTATCACATAGACGGCGCCCGATCACCCGCGATGAGGTCGGCGATCCTCGTCGCCGCGAGATCCTGGCTCGCCGGATCCAGATCCAAGGCCTCGACCACGCCCAGGCGCCGGCGGTGGTCTTCGCGGCGGGAGCGTTGGTAGGCAGGGTCGTAGTGTTCCTGCATGAGGGATTGCGCCAGCGCCTCGAACTTTGCGGATCTGGCCAGATCGAGCCATTCGGCGAGTCGCTTGCGGCCATGGCGTCCCGGCAGCCGGTCGAGCGTCCGTTCGAGCGCCGCCGGGTCGAGGACGATGTCGTCGTAGGCCCGGACGAGATAGCGTGCGCGGGCCGCCAGCGGGACCCGCAGGTCGATGCAGGGCGCGGCCGCCATCGCCTTCCACACCATGGGCGGCGTCATGCGCTCGCCGATCTTGCTGGACTCGGCTTCCACGACGACCGGCCGAGACGGGTCGAGACCCGCGAGCGCTTCCATCAGGCGAGACTCGAACATCTTCTGGCTCGGCTGTTCCGTTCCGCGAAACCCACCGAACAGTGAGCCACGATGACCGGCCAGACCCTCGAGATCGAGCGTCTGGATGCCCAATGTGGTCAGCCTCGCGAGGATCTCGGTCTTGCCCGACCCCGTGTCGCCGTCCAGCAGGATGACCCGGATACCCGGTTCGGCCTCGTAGAGCGCGGTCGTGACAGCGCGCCGCCAGGTCTTGTAGCCGCCTTTGAGAACGCTGGCGCGCCAGCCGACCTGGTCGAGGACGGTGGCCATCGCATTCGAACGCTGTCCGCCGCGCCAGCAGTAGACGAGGGGCGCGTAGGCGCCGGGCTTGTCCGCCAACGCCCCCTCCAGATGGGCGGCGATATTGCGCGCCACATGGGCCGCGCCGAGGCGCCGGGCGAGGAATCGCGATTGCTGGACATAGATCGTCCCGATCTGCGCCCGCTGCGCGTCGCTCAGCACCGGCAGGTTGATCGCGCCCGGCACATGGTCGAGCGCGAACTCGCCGGGGCTGCGCACATCGATGATGTCGGCGAAGCGGGCGAGGGTGACGCGGTCGAGCGTGGCGATGGATTCGATCATCGGCTGGCCTTAAGAAAGCGCGCGAAGTGTATAGCCATCGGGCTCCAGGGAAACGATATGGCCGGCAGCCAGGACTACCAAGCCGACCCGCGCAACGAGACCGTCCTGGTTTATCTCAACGGCGCAATTCTGCCCCGCGGCGAGGCCATGGTGTCGATTTTCGACGCCGGTTTTTCCATGGGCGATGGGGTGTGGGAAGGCCTGCGACTGTACAGGGGGACGCTGCTGTTCCTCGACGCCCACCTCGACCGCCTGTTCGAGGGCGCGAAGGCGGTGGCGATCGAAATCGGGCTCGACCGCGCCGGCTTGAAAGAGGCGCTGCGCCGTACGCTCGAGGCCAACGCAATGACCGACGGCGTGCACGTGCGCCTGATGGTGACGCGCGGCCTCAAGGCGACGGTCAGCCAGGACCCTCGCAATTCCCTCGGGCGCGCCACCATCGCCATCGTGGCTGAATACAAGGTCCCGCCCGCCAACACCGTCCAGCTCGGCCTGCGGCTGGCGACCGTTTCCGTGCTATGCACGCCGGCGTCCATGTTCGACATGCGCCTGAACTCCCACAGCCGCCTCAATCTGATCACCGCGCTTTTGGAGGCGATAGAGGCGGGCGCCGACGAGGCGCTGATGCTCGATCCGCACGGCTTCGTGTCGAGCTGCAATGCGACGAATTTCTTCTTCGTCCGCGATGGGCGGGTGTGCACCTCGGCCGGCGCCTATTGTTTCAATGGCGTCACCCGCGGCCATGTCATCGCGCTCTGCCGCCGAAATGCGATCCCCATCGAACTGGGCGACTTCCCGGTCGAGGCCGCGCGGGGCGCCGACGAGGCCTTTGTGACCGGCACGACGGCCGGCCTGACCCCGGTGCGCGAGATTGATGGGCGGGCGATGAGCGCGTCGCCCGGACCGGTGACCCTTCGCCTGCAGGCGCTCTACGCCGCCCTGCAGGACGTCGAAGCCGAAAACGCGAGCGCGCGTTGAGCGAGGATCTCGACCTTGTCCGGGTCGCCATGTGGTCGGGCCCGCGCAACATTTCGACGGCCCTGATGCGGTCGTTCGAAAACCGGCCGGATACCTGCGTGATCGATGAGCCGTTCTACGCCGTCTACCTCGAGCGCACCGGGGCCGATCACCCGATGCGCGAGGAGAGTTTGGCCTCGCAGTCCACCGACTGGCGGCGCGTGGTGGGTGAGCTGCTGACCCCGCTGCCGGAGGAATATGCGGTCTTCTACCAGAAGCACATGACCCACCACATGGTCGAGGACATCGGTCTGGAGTGGATGGCGCAGTGCCGCAACGCCTTCCTGATCCGCTCACCCGAACGGGTGCTGGCCTCCTACGCCGTCAAGCGCCCTGAGGTCACATTGGACGACATCGGCTTCGTGCGGCAAGCGGAGCTGTTCGAGATCGAAGCCGGACGGCTGGGGGTCGCGCCGCCGGTGATCGACGCCGACGACGTGCTGGCCAATCCGCGCCGCGTCCTCGCCGAACTCTGCGGCGCGCTCGGGATTCCGTTCAAGACCGCCATGCTGAAATGGCCGCCCGGTCCCCGCGCGAGCGATGGCGTCTGGGCGCCGGTCTGGTACGGGGCGGTGGAACAATCCACCGGTTTCGCGCCGCCCCCGGCGCCGGCGCCGGTGCTCGACGCCGGCCTACGCGCCATCGCCGACGCCGCCCGCCCCTACTACGAGCGGCTTGCGCAATATCGGCTTGCTCCGGCGCAGACGCCGTCCGAAGGTCCGCTGCAGTCGCGTTGAGGAACCCCATGCACGCTTTGTTCGCCGCGTTCGGCGCGGCCGCCCTGATCGTCTGCGCGGTCGCGCCCCTTCGTGCGGGCGACCTGGCCCAGGACGCGAAATTCAGGGCGATCTACACCAGCGAGTGGGCCTGGCGCGACGCGCAGTTCCCGGGACAGAACGACGACGACAACAGCCCGATCGCCGATCGGCTGCCCCGGATGGATGAGGCCGCGCAGGCGGCGCGCCTCGCTTACTGGACCGGCGTCATGGAACAGCTCGACAGGCTGGACCGCCAGGCGTTGTCTCCTGAGGGCCGGGTCAATTACGACATCTACCACGCCCAGATAGCCGTCCTGATCGCCAGCCAGCGCTTCAAGGACTACCAGGCGCCGGTGAACTCGGATTCCGCCTTCTGGTCGGACCTCGGCTTCACCGCGCGCCGCCCGTTCCGCCAAACCGCCGACTATCGCCGCTACATCCAGCAGCTAAACGACTTCCCTCGCTATTTCGCCGATCAGATCGACAACATGCGGGCCGGCCTCAGGCGCGGCTTCACGCCGCCCAAGGTGACCCTGGCCGGGCGAGACAAGTCCCTGGTCGCGATCACCGAGGCGCCGAGCGTCGACGCCAATCTGTTCTACACGCCGTATCGCGACCTTCCCGCCACCATTCCGGCCGGTGAGCAAGCCCGGTTGCGCGCCGACGCAGCCAAGGCGATCCGCGAGTCGGTGATTCCCGCGCACCTGGCCGTGCTCAAGTTCATGCGCGAGGAATACCTTCCCGGCGCCCGCCCAACCCTGGCGGCTGACGACCTGCCGGACGGGAAGGCGTTCTACCAGAGCAAGATCAAGGAGTTCACCACCCTCGACCTGACGCCGGAGCAGATCCACGCCATCGGCCTGCGCGAGGTGGCCAGGATCCATGAGCAGATGGTCGCGGTGATGAAAGAGACGGGCTTCAAGGGCGATTTTCCCGCCTTCCTGCACTTCCTGCGCACCGACCCGCAATTCTACGCCAAGACGCCGGACGAGCTGCTGATGCGGGCCGCCTGGATCGCCAAGATGTTCGACGGCAAGGCGGCCCAATACTTCGGATACCTGCCGCGCGGGCGCTTCAGGATCGAGGCGGTGCCCGCCGACATGGCGCCGTTCTACACCTCCGGCCGCGGCGGCCCTGGACTGTATCTGGTCAATACCTACGACCTTCCGTCACGGCCTCTCTACAACCTCACCGCCCTGACCCTCCACGAGTCGGCGCCCGGCCACGCCTGGCAGATGGCGATCGCCCTCGAACACAAGGACGAGCCGGCGTTCCGGCAGAACGTGTACATTTCGGCGTTCGGGGAAGGCTGGGCGGTCTATTGCGAGAAGCTCGGCCTGGAAATGGGCATGTACCAGACGCCGTACGAGCACTTCGGCATGCTGACATATCAGATGTGGCGCGCCGCACGCCTGGTCGTCGACACCGGCATTCACACCCAGGGCTGGACCCGCGAGCAGGCGCAGGCCTATCTGCGCGACAACACCGCCCTTTCCAATCACGAGATCGAAACCGAAGTCGACCGCTACATCGGCTGGCCGGGACAGGCCCTGTCCTACTACCTGGGGGCGATGGCGATCGAGGACGCGAGGGCAAAGGCGGAGGCCGCGCTAGGGCCGAAGTTCAACATCCGCGCCTTCCACGACACGATCCTGCAGCTCGGCTCGGTTCCGCTGCCGATCCTAACCGCCCGCATCGACAAGTTCGTCGCCGACGGAGGGAAGGGCCCGTATCCTGATCTGGAGTAGGACAGGAGTGCTTTGAGACGACCTTGTCGGACGCGCCGCCTGGGCGCACTGGTGCGGCCGGGCGCTGTGTAGATGGCCTTCTCCGGCCGGTCCGATCCCGCCGCCCGCGGCCGCGACGACCGGAAGGCGTGAGCGCGCTCAGGGGCGCGGCCGCAGGATCGCGTCCAGACTCGACGCTTCGGTTCCGACCCGCTCGAGGCGCGGATACCTCAGCCCCTCGTGGTAATCGATGCTCACCGTACGGTAGGTATCGTTGTTCTTGACCAGAAGCTGCAGCGGCGCGGCCATCCGGTGCGCCGCCGTTATGGCCTCTTTCAGGCCGTCCGCATCGTAGGTGTTGCCGTTCACCGCGATGATCTGGGTGTCCGCTGTCAGCCCCGCCTTGAAGGCCGGACCATCCCAGGCGACGTCGCCGAGTATGCCGTCCTTGCCGATGATCACGCCCAATGAATACGACAGGTCGGTGTTCTTGCGCAGGGTCTCGGCGTTTTTGAGATAGGGGCTTTCGGTATCCGAATAGACCAGCCGATACCCGCCACGCGCAACGCCATCGAGCGGCGCGCCGGGCCCGTGTCCCTGAAGTCGCGCGTGAAGGAATGACGCCCAGTCGTAGGCCTGAACGCCGTTGAGCGCCGCCACCACATCATCGAACGTGTAGGTTCGAGTGACAAAGCTGCCGTCATCGACCCCGAAGAAGGTCTTGGCGAAGTCGTCGAGCGAGCGCCTGCCGCCGGAAAGTTTGCGGATCAGGGTGTCGGCGTCGAGCCAGACCAGCTGGCCCTCGGAATAATAGTCTTCGCTGCGCTGCCAGCTGCGCCAGGACAGCGGCCGGCGCATGGCGATGATCGGATCGTTGGTGGTGTCTTCCAGGTCCCGCCACTCACGCCCAAGCCGATTGTCGTAGGTCGCGGCGACATTGGCGAAAGCGTCCAGAGCCTCCTGCCTGGTCAGCAATCCGGCGCGCGCGGCCAGCACGAAACCCCAGTACTGCGTCTGGCCCTCGTAGACCCACAAGAGGCTGTCGCGCATCGGCACGTTAAAATTCGGCGTCCACAGGTCGGCCGGTCGGCGGAACTTGCCGTTCCACGAGTGGGTGAACTCATGCGGCAGCAGATCGCGCTGCGGCGCTGTCTTTTCCCAATCGGTGAAGTATTTCGGCGCGACGCCGTCTTCGCTCGAGCGGTGGTGCTCAAGGCCGATGCCGCCCAGCTTGTCGCTGACCGACAGCAGGAAGTCGTAGTGGTCGTAATGGTGCGACCCATAGAGTCGGTAAGCCTGCTGGACCAGCGACCGGTGCGCGGCCAGTTCGGCGTCGGTGGCGGCCAGCAGCTCGGGTCGGTCGGCCACCACATCCAGGCTGACCCTCGCCGCCGCGCCGGGGTCGAGGTCGAAGCGGCGGAAGTAGCGACCGGCGATCAGCGGCGAATCGACCAGGGTGTTGAAGGTCGTCGGCCTGAAGGTGGTGGTGTTTCCCGTCGCGGACGCCGTTTCCAGCGCCGTGGCCAGGGAGAATCCCGTCGGAAGCGTGACGCTCGCCTCGACCGTGATCTGGCGCGAGAAATAACCGGCCGGATAGAGCGCCACCGCGTTCCATTGCAGGCTCAGCATGTCGGGCGTGGTCATCACCCTGCCCTCGCGGGTGGAGACCGCCGAGAGAAACTGAAACGCCACATCAAGACTGGTCGCGCCAGCCGGCGCGTCGACATGAAAGGCGTAAACGTCGACCGGATCGCGCCGCCACGCGACCGGCGCGCCGTTGGCCGTGACCTTCAGACCGGCCAGCTTGTCAATTGGACCGGTCGGCGAGTGGTTGCCCGGCAGCCATTGGGGATAGAGCAGCGTGAGGGGCCCAGGTGCGGCGAGCGGTATCCGTTCACGCACGTTGGATATGCCGTGGGACAAATCCGTGGCGTCGACCGACAGGTGGATCATGTCCGGATAGGGAGCGTCGCGCGGCGCCTCGATTCGTGGCGCGGGCGCAGCCGGCTGCGGCGTCGTGTCGGCCCGTGCGGTCTCGCCCGCCGCCATGATGGCGAGCGCTCCAATCAGCTCGGCGACGCGCACGCCACGCCGGACCGGGCTGAAACGCGAACGTGGAACCATGCCGAATCCCCTTACTTCGCAACCAATGGCGCCGTGACCGGCGGAGCGTCTTCCCAGCCGCCGCCCAGCGCCTGGAACACGGCGACCTGATCAGCGGCGATGGATTGATCCGAAGCGGCTACGGCCTGATCGGCGGCGATCTTGGCCTGTTCGGCGGTCAGCAGGTCGAGGCCGCTGGCGGTTCCCGCTCGGCTCTGGATCTGAACCAGTCGCAAGGCTTGGTCGGCGTTGGTCGCGGCCGCCGCGAGGGCGCGGTCGTGGTCAAGCTCGCTTGCCAAGATCGCCAGGGCCTGCTCGGTTTCCTGAAGCGCCTGCAGAACCGTGCCATCGAAGGCGGCGATCGCTGCCGAGGTCTGGGCGCGCGCCAGGGCGATCTGAGCCAGGCTCACGGCGACGTTGGGAAAGCTCCAGCTGATAAGCGGACCCACGCCGTAGCTGGTCGTGGGATAGCTGAACAACTGACCGAGTTGGCCAGCCGCGCTGGAGACCGATCCCCCCAGCGTCACGGTGGGATAGAGATTGGCGACCGCCACGCCGACGCCGGCGGTGTCGGCGGCAAGGGTGCGCTCGGCCTGGCGAATATCCGGCCGGCGGCGCAACAGGGCCGCGCCGTCGCCGACGGGCAGGGGGCGCGTCAGGCGCGGCGGCAGGCGGCAGGCGGCAGCCTCGGCGGGAACCTCGGCGGGCGCCTTGCCGATCAGGGCCGCCAGGGCGAACAGGGCGGACCGGCGTTGGCCGTCAAGCGGGGCCAGGGTGGCGCGAGCCTGTTCCAGCAGCACGGCCTGGCGCGCCACGTCGAAGTCGGACAGGCCGCCGGCGTCGCGCTGGCGCACGGTGATGTCATAGGTCTGCTGGACGACCGCCAGGGAGCGGCTGGCCACGTCGAGCTGTTCGCCCAGGCCGCAGATGTTGGCGTAGGCGCCGGCCGTGGCGGCGGCGACGGTGACGCGGGCGACGTCTTCGGCGGCGCGCGTGGCCTCGACGTTGGCGGACGCCTGTTCGATGGTCCGGCGAATGCGGCCGAACAGATCGACCTGGTACGACGCGGTAAAGCCCGCGCTGTAGGCCCAGGCGGCAGGAGCCCCTAACGACAGCGACGTGCTGGATCGGCCATAGCTTGGTCCGGCGCTGAGGCTGGTCGACGGATAGCGGCCGGCCCTGGCCTCATCCAGCAACGCCTGGGCGTAGGCCAGGTTGGCGGCCGCGACCTTGAGGTTCTTGTTTTCCACCAGCGCCTGTTGCACGAGCCGGTCGAGCACGGGATCCTGATAAAGCCGCCACCACATGGGCGGCAGCGGCTGGTCGGCGCCGCCGGCCCCGGTCGAGACGAAGGGGCCTTGCGCGGCGGCTGGCGTGGCGGGCGGCCGGTAACGCGGACCGACGGCGCAGCCGCTCAGCATCAGCGCGAGCGCCAACGTCCACACCTTTCCTCCCTCCCCTTTATGGGGAGGGACAGGACGCCGAAGGCGTCCAGGCTGGGGAAGTGTCGTTGAAACCCCACACAGCCTTTGAGTCGGCGAGACTTCCCCACCCTGGACGCTTTGCGTCCTGTCCCTCCCCATGTAGGGGAGGGAGGAATCGTGGGCGGCTCTCACGACGTCGTCTCCGTCGCGGGCGCATCGCCCGGAGGCGGCTTCGACTTGCGCGTCGGCGCCTTCGGCAGGCGCGCCGACAGCGCCCGGAAGACGACATAGAACACGGGTGTGAACAGCAGGCCGAAGGCGGTGACACCGATCATGCCGAAGAAGACGGCGACGCCGAGGGCCTGGCGAAGTTCGGCGCCCGCGCCGCTGGCGAACGCCAGAGGCGCGACGCCGAAGATGAAGGCGAAGGATGTCATCAGGATCGGCCGCAGCCGGGTCCGCGCCGCCTCCGCAGCGGCGTCGTGCCGCTTGAGGCCGTGCTCGAGTTCGCCCTGCCGGGCGAATTCGACAATCAGGATGGCGTTCTTCGCGGCCAGGCCGATCAGCACCACCAGGCCGATCTGGGTGAGGATGTTATTGTCGAGGCCGCGCAGATTGACGCCCAGCGTAGCCGCCAGCAGACACATCGGCACGATCAGGATCACCGCGAAGGGCAAGGTGACGCTCTCATAGAGCGCGGCCAGCAGCAGGAATACGAACACCACAGCCGCGCCGAACACCAGCAGACCGGTGTTGCCGGCCAGACGCTCCTGATAGGAGAGCTCCGTCCATTCGAACCCGTAACCTGGCGGCAGGTTCGAGCGCGCCAGCTTCTCCATGGTGTCCAGAGCTTCGCCGCTGGAATGCCCGGGCGCGGTATCCCCCTGGATTTCCGCGCCCGGGAACAGGTTGTAGCGCAGAACCCGATAGGGCCCGGTGACGTGTCTCAGGGTCACCAGCGACCCCAGCGGCACCATGGAGCCGTTGGCCGAGCGCGTCTGGAGTTCGGTCAGGCGCGATTCGTCGCGGCGGAACGGCGCGTCGGCCTGCGCCACGACCCGGAAGGTGTGACCGAACAGGTTGAAGTCGTTGATGAAGGTGGAGCCGAGGTAGGTCTGCAGAGTGCTGAACACCGAACTGTCGGGCACCCCGAGGATTTCCGCCTTGCCGCGATCGATGTCGGCGAAAATCCGCGGGGTCCTGGTATTGAAGGTGATGAAGGCGCCCGAAATCACGCCGGACTTGTTCGCGGCCTCCGCCAGCGCCTTTGCCTGGGCTTCAAGGGCTTGCGGTCCGTGGCCACCCTGATCCTCCACGATCATCTTGAAACCACCGGTCGAACCGATGCCGCGCACGGAGGGCGGCTGAATGATCTTGATGTCGGCGTCGGTGATGTCGGCGACACGCTTTTTCAGATCGGCCATGATGTTCGGCATCGTCAGGTGATGCTTCGCGCGCTCGGCGAAGGAGGCGAAGATCAGATAGATCTGGCCGCTGCTCGATGACGTGGTGCCGGTGGTGGCGTCGACGCCGGCGTACATCGAGGCCGCGACCATCCCGGGCGCCGCCAGCATGCGGCGCCCCACTTCGCGCACGACCGCGTCGGTGCGGTTGAGGTCCGCTCCCGGCGGCAGGCTGATCGCGACCAGCAGATTGCCCTGGTCCTGAACTGGTATGAACCCCTTGGGTGTCGCCGTCAGGCGCCAGGCGGTCGTCGCGAGGAGGGCGACATAGATCAGCAGCATCAGGGCCGCCATCCGCACAAGCCGGCGGGTGATCTTCGAATAGCGATGTTCGACGTTTGTGAAGCCTTGGTTGAATCGGTCGCCGAACACCGCGAGGCGTCCCAACCCACGCTTTGGACCACCGCCTTTCTGGTGAGCGCGCATGATAAGGGCGCCAAGCGCCGGAGACAGGGTCAGCGAGACGATCAGCGAGATCAAGGTCGAGCCGGCGATGGTAAGGGCGAATTGCTTGTAGAACTGTCCCGAGATGCCGCTGATGAAGGCCGTCGGCACGAACACCGCCATCAAAACCAGCGCGATCGCCACCAGGGCGCCGCCGACCTCGTCCATCGTCCTGTGCGCCGCCTCGCGCGGATCCATGCCCTCCCGCAGGTGCCGATCGATGTTCTCCACCACCACGATCGCGTCATCGACAACGATACCAATTGCGAGGACAAGTCCAAACAGCGAGAGGTTGTTGAGCGAGAACCCCGCCGCCGCCATGATGCCAAACGTGCCCACCAGCGACACCGGAATGGCGATCACCGGGATCAAAGCCGCGCGCCACGACTGCAGGAAGACGATCACCACGACCACCACCAGGGCGATGGCGATGAACAAGGTCTTGTAGACCTCGTCGATCGACGCGCTGACGAATTCGGTGGGGTTGTAGATGATCTTGTAGTCGAGACCCGGCGGGAAGCTCTTCTTCAGATTGGCCATCGTCGCCTTGACCGCCTCGACGGTCCGCAGGGCGTTCGATCCCGGCTGCTGGAGGATTCCCAGGGCGACCGCGTTCTTCTCGTTCATGTAGGCGTTGGTGGTGTAGTCCTGGGCGCCAAGCTCCACGCGCGCCACGTCGCTCACCCGCGTGACGCGGCCCTGGGCGTCGCTCTTGATGATTATGTTTGCGAACTGGGCCGGAGTCGTCAGCCGCCCCAGGGCCTGGATGTTCAGCTGATAGGCCTGGCCATTGCTTGGCAGCGGCGGCTGGCCCACCGATCCTGCCGCCACCTGAACATTGTGGCTCTTCAAGGCGCCGACAATGTCGTCCACCGTCAGGTTGCGGGCGGCGGCCAGGTCCGGATCGATCCAGATGCGCATGGCGTAATCGCGCGCCGCCCGGCTGCCGATGTCGCCGACGCCGGGTACGCGCAGCAAGGCGTCGCGGATGTGCAGGCCGACGTAGTTGGCGATATAGCGCTGATCGAGCGAGCCATCGGGCGAATAGTTGTGGACGGCCATCAGGAAGTCCGGCGAGGCCTTTCTGACCGTCACCCCCGTGGCGACCACCTCCGAGGGCAACAGCGGCGTCGCCGTCGCCACGCGATTCTCCACGAGCACCTGCGCCTGGTTTGGATCCGTGCCGAGCTTGAAGGTGACGGTGATGGTCAGGTGGCCGTCGCCCGTGGACTGAGAGGACATGTAGATCATGTCCTCGACGCCGTTGATCGACTCCTCGATCGGCGCGGCCACCGTGTCGGCCAGAACCTCCGCCGACGCGCCGGGATAGCTTGCGCTCACATTGACCGTGGGCGGGGCGATCTGCGGATACTGGGAGACGGGAAGG
The DNA here is from genome assembly GCA_038206535.1 of Caulobacterales bacterium. Classification (GTDB taxonomy): domain Bacteria; phylum Pseudomonadota; class Alphaproteobacteria; order Caulobacterales; family Caulobacteraceae; genus Acaudatibacter. Next base: position 23,803 of record JBBRAV010000044.1, on the reverse strand, counting down.
TTCGGAAAGGCGATCGCGCCCACCAGGGTGATCAGGATCGCCAGCACGGCGGCGAACACCGGGCGCTCGATAAAGAAGTGTGAAATCGGCATCCGGGTCCGCTGCTAACGACCGCCGGCGGCGGGCTCGGCCGACGAGGACTGCGGCGCGGTGCTCACGGCGGCCTGCGCGGCGTCCGGCGCCCGGGCCACGATCCGTCCCCGTCGCGGATCGACCTTCTGGCCGCTCTGCACCCGCTGGAGCCCGTCGATCACAATCAGATCGTTCGCGTTCAGGCCCGTGCGCACCACCCGCAGACCGCGGCTGAGCGGACCCAGTTCGACTGGAACGGCGTGTACGACATTGTCCTTGCCCAAGACGTCGACAATCTGCCGCTCCTGGTCGGTCACCACTGCCTGATCGGGAATCAGCAGGGCGTTGTACGACCCCGATCCCAGAAGGCGCATGTGCCCGAACATGCCCGGCGTCAGGAAGTTACCGGGATTGGGGACAAGGGCGCGGCCGCGAATGGTGCCTGAGCCGGCATCGAGCGTATTGTCGACGAATTCCATGCGCCCTTTCCAGCGATAGGTGGGCTCGTCCTGCAGCCGGATCTCTACCGGATTGGCGGCGCGGCGCGAGGACTCGCGCGTGCCGGCGGCGTTTTCCCGCTCGTACTTCAGATAGAGCGCTTCGGAGCCGGTGAAAGCGAAGCGGATCGGATCGAGATTGACGATGTTGGTCAGCACGGTGGTGTCGGCGGTGACCAGATTGCCAGGCGCGATGCGGCGATCCGATATCCTGCCCGACAACGGGGCCGTGATGCGGGTGAAGGCGAGGTTGAGGGCTGCGGCGGCGACCGTCGCCTTGGCGGAGACGACGTCGGCGGCGCCCGTCCTTGAAGTAGCCACCAGCAGATCGTAGGCCTGCTGGCTTATCGCATGCGCGGCGAGGAGAACCTTGCCCCGCGCCGCCTCGGCCTGCGCATTGACCAGCGCCGCCTCTGCGTGCGCCTGTTGGCCCTTGGCCTGATCGAGAACGGCCTGGTACGGTCGCGGATCGATCACGAACAGCAGTTGGCCCGCATGAACGCTCTCGCCGTCCTTGAACGCCACCTGCTGCAGATATCCGGATACGCGCGGGCGTAAGTCCACTGAATCGACGGCCACGAACTGGCCGAGGAAATCGTCCCAGTCGACCACGTCCATCGAAAGAGGCGTTGCGACCGTCACGGTGGGCGGAGGCGGCGGCGGCGGCTTTTTGGCCGCGCAGGCGGCAAGGCCGACGACGGCGAGGCTCAGGATGATGTTGCGCATGATAGGTCCCTAGCCGCGCGATACATCTCCATTGTTTCACAATCTTTTCTTCTGGGAATCTTTTCAAGGGCCGGCCCAAAGAGCCTCAGCGCTTGGCGCCGCGCGATTCCGTTCCGCCAAACGCCGCGAGGAACGTCGCGACGGCGGCGTCGACTTCAGCCTCGATAACGTCGGCGCTCAATTCCGGCACGGCGATGCACAGTCTGGCCTTGAGGAGACGGTTTTGGCAGAGGCCGATGAACTGATGGGCGGCGCCCATGGGGTCGGTAAGGCTCAACTGACCGTTGCGCGCCCAGTGCTCCATGTGTCCGGCGAGGCGCGCGACGCCCGCGAGGGGCCCGGCTTCGTAGAAGGCCTTGCCGATCTCCGGCGCGCGTTCAGCCTCGGCGATCACGAGGCGAAAGTTGCGGAGGCTGAATTCCGAAAACACGCTGGCGAGATAACCGCGCCCGAAGTGGGTCAAAGCCTCGCCGATATCTCTTTCCGGCGTCACGAGCGCGAACATCGCCTCCTGTTGCCAGGCGCAATGGCGCTGGATGTAGGCCGCGAACAGCGCCTCCTTGCTTTTGAAGTAGTTGTACAGCGTGCCTTTCGAACCGCCCAAGCGTGCGGCGATGGCCGACATGGAGGCGGAAGCAAACCCCTCTTCCATGAACACCTCCGCGGCGGCGTCGAGGATCGCCTCGCGGCGCGCCTCGCGGTCGCGTCTTGAGATTGTCTCGCAGGCTTCGGACATCAGCTCGCTTGTAAGCAGGAGGGAATTGACCTAATTATGACCGTACCGTACGGTCATGGCAAGTCTTTGGGGTTTCAATGCGGAGCCTATCCTCCCTTTTCGCGTGTTGCTTGGCCGGGATCGTGCTCAGCGCCTGCGCCGGCGATCCCGCGACGCCGCGCATCGCCGCCACAGGCCCCGTCGCCGATCGCGTGTTCCAGGGCGCGCCGCAATCGGATTGGCCGGCGAGTACATGGTGGAAGGCGCTGGGCGACCCCCAACTCGACGCCTTGATAGAGGAGGGCCTCGACGGATCACCGACATTGGCCCAGGCCGCGGCGCGGGTGCGTGCTGCGCAGGCGCTGACCGCACAGGCGGCCTCGGCGTCCCTGCCGAGGTTGTCCGGCCGCGCCTCCTTCACCGAGGTGAAAGCCGATATTCCACCGATCCTGCAGGGCTATAACGATACGGGCCTGCTTTTGCTCAACTTCGGCTGGGACCTGGATTTCTTTGGCCGGAACCGGGCGGCCGTGGCCGCCGCGACATCCGAGTCTCGGGCGGCCATGGCTGAAAGCGCCGAGGCGCGCCTTGGACTGACCACGGCGATCGCGGCCGCCTACGCCGATCTGGGCCGCCTCTATGCCGAGCGTGACGTGGCCGAGCGGGCGCTGTCGCTGCGTCGGGAAACCGAGGGACTGGTCGTCAAGAGGGTGGATAACGGCCTGGACACGCGGGCCGAGCTCAGCCAGGCCCAGGCCGGGCCGCCCGCCGCGCGCGCCGACCTGGCGGCGGTCGATGAGCAGATCGCGATCACGCGCAATGCGCTGGCGGCCCTGATCGGCGCCGGCCCCGACCGGGGCCTCGACATCCAGCGCCCGGCGGCGGCGGCGCTCAAGCCATTCGGACTGCCCGACCACCTCTCCGTCGACCTGATCGGACGCCGACCCGATATCGTCGCCGCCAAATGGCGGGCCGAGGCGGCCACGCATCGGGTGGATCAAGCCAAGCGGGCGTTTTATCCCGACATCAACCTTTCGGGCTCTTTCGGTCAGGCCGCCATGAGCGTCGATCAGCTGTTCAAGAGCGCATCGACCCTGGGGTTCGGCGGCCCGGCGCTCAGCCTGCCGATCTTCGACGGTGGGCGCCTGCGGGCCAATCTGCGCGGCGCCCGGGCCGAAAGCGACGCCGCGGTGGCCAGCTACAATGACGCCATCACCCAGGCCCTTCGCCAGGTCGCGGACGCGGTCGCCGGCGAGCGCGCGCTTGCCACCCGCCTGGCGGAATCACGGTCCGCCCTGGCGGCGGACGAAAACGCCCACCGCATCGCACGTCTGCGTTACGACGGCGGACTGACCACGTACCAGACCGTTCTGCTCGCCGAGGATGCGGTGCTGTTGCAGCGACGCATCGTCACCGACCTCGAAAGCCGCGCCCTCACCCTCGACATCGCCCTGATCCGCGCCCTGGGCGGCGGTTTCACGGCCTGACCCAGCCCTCGCAGCGAGACTTCGCCATGCCCGACTCCGGAACCGTCACCCCCGATTCCGCCACCGCCGATCCCACCGCCAAGGAAAAGGCGACCCGCGTCGCGAAAGCGGGACGGCGACGGCGCAACCTGCTGGGGGCGCTCGGCGGCGTTGTCCTCATCGCCGCCGTCATCTGGGGCCTATACTATCTTCTGGTGTCTTCGCATTACGTCGCGACCGACAACGCCTACGTCGGCGCCGACACCGCCCAGGTCACGCCGCTGGTCTCCGGTCAGGTGGCGAAGGTCCTGGCGCTCGAGACGCAGACGGTCAAAGCGGGCGATCCCCTGGTGATCATCGACGACGCCGACAGCAGGATCGTCCTTGCCGGAGCCGAGGCGGCCCTCAGCCAGGCGCAACGCCAGGTGCGCGGATATTTCGCCAACGACGTCGCCCTCGGCGCGCAGGTCGCGGCGCGTCAGGCGGACATCGCCCGCGCCGACGCCCAGCTGATCAGCGCCCAGGCCGATCTCGCGCGCGCGCAGACCGACCTGACACGGCGCCAGGCGCTGTCCGCTTCGGGCGCCGTGTCCGGCGATGAGCTGACGGTCGCCGAAAATCGTTTCGCCGGCGCCAAGGCGGCGTTGTCCGCGGCCAAGGCGGCGGCCGCGGAGGCTCAGGCCACGCGCGGCGCGACCCAGGGTTCCAGGGCCGTCAACCAAGCCCTGATCTCCGGCGCCTCCGTCGACCAGAACCCGGACGTCATCGCGGCCAGGGCGCGGGTCGACGCCGCGAAGCTGGCCCTGTCGCGCACCGTCATCCGCGCGCCGATATCGGGGGTGGTGGCCAAGAAGGCGGTCGAGCTCGGCCAGCAGGTCTCCATCGGTCAGACCCTGATGGCCATCGTCCCCGTCACGGCGGCGTATGTCGACGCCAACTTCAAGGAGGCTCAGCTGTCGCGCGTGCGCGTTGGCCAGCCTGTAACGCTGATCAGCGACCTCTACGGCGGCGGGGTCAAGTTTCACGGCCGGATCAAGGGGCTTTCAGGCGGCACCGGCTCAGCCTTCTCCCTGATTCCGGCCCAGAACGCGACCGGCAACTGGATCAAGATCGTCCAGCGCCTTCCGGTGCGCATCACGATGGATCCCCAGGAGCTCGCACGTCACCCCTTGCGGGTCGGGTTGTCGATGAAGGCGTCAATCGACGTGTCGGGTGACGCGAAATGAGTGACGGCCCGCCTGGCGCCTTGCCGCCGTTAGCGGGAACGGCGCTGGCGGTGACGGCCATCGCCCTGGCGCTGGGCACGTTCATGCAGGTGCTGGACGGCACCATCGCCAATGTCTCCATTCCGACCATCGCCGGCAATCTGAGCGTCAGCCCCGACCAGGGCACCTGGGTGATCACCTCTTTCGCTGTGGCCAACGGCGTGTCCGTGCCGCTCACCGGTTGGCTGATGGGCCGCTACGGCGTGGTCAAGACCTTCGTGTCGTCGGTGATCCTGTTCACCATCGCCTCTTTCCTTTGCGGCGTCTCGTGGAACCTGACGTCGCTGATCGCCTTCCGCGTGCTGCAGGGCGCGGTGTCGGGCCCGATGATTCCGGGCTCTCAGGCGCTGCTGATCATGATCTTTCCCGCGACCCAGAGGGGCACGGCGCTGGCCATCTGGTCGATGACGACCCTGGTGGCGCCCGTCTGCGGGCCGATCCTCGGCGGCTATATCTCCGACAACTTCGCCTGGCCGTGGATTTTCCTGATCAATGTGCCGGTGGGCGCAATCTGCGCCTTCCTGTGCTGGCGCGGCATGGCCGGGCGGGAAACGCCGACGCGCAAGGCGCCGATCGATACGACCGGCTTCATGCTTCTGCTCATATGGGTCGGAGCGCTCCAGGTGATGCTCGACACCGGCAAGGACGCCGACTGGTTCTCCTCGCCGGCCATTGTCGTCGAGATCCTGGTTGCGATCGTCGGCTTCGTCGCCTGGGTGATCTGGGAATTGAACGAAGAGCATCCGATCGTGGATCTGTCTCTGTTCCTGTCGCGCAATTTCGCTCTGGGCACCGTCGTGTTCTGCCTGGCCTACGCCCTGTTCTTCGGCGCCAACTTGCTGCAGCCTTTGTGGCTGCAGACCCACATGGGCTACATCGCCACCTGGGCCGGCCTGGTGGCGGCGCCCAGCGGCGTGGTCGCGGTGTTCCTCACGCCGTTCGTGGCGCGCCTCATGAACAGGGTCGACGCACGGTGGACCGCCAGCCTGTCGTTGGGGGCGTTCGCCGCCTCCTTCTTCATGCGCTCGGGCTATACGCCGGACGTGAGTTTCTCCGCCCTGGTCGCGCCCATGCTCGTACAGGGCATCGCCATGAGCACCTTCTTCGTCTCGATGATCACCCTGTCGCTCAACGGCGTCGACGGGCCGAAAATCCCCTCGGCGTCGGGCCTGTCCAACTTCGCGCGCATCACGGCGGGCAGCTTCGCGGCGTCACTGGTCACCACCTTCTGGGATCGTGGCGAAACCTTGCATCAGACGCGCCTCGCGGAGACCATGGGCAGGACCGATCCGGCCTGGCTGCTCAACATGCACAGGCTCGAGGCCGCCGGCTTCAGCATGCCGCAGGCGGTGGCGGCCATCGGGCGGCAGGTGGTCGACCAGGCCTATCTGCTCTCCACGCTGGATCTCTTCCGCATTTCGGCGTGGCTGATGGTCATCTTGGTGCCGTGCGTGTGGCTGACCAACCGGGCGCGCGGCGCGGGCGCCGGCGCGCACGCGGCGGCGGACTGAGAGCTTGAGCGACCAGGTCGCTTCCGGCCCGCCGCCGCTCACCGGCATCGCCCTGGCGGTGACCGCCGTCGCGCTCGCCCTGGGCACTTTCATGCAGGTGCTCGATCTCAGCATCGCCAACGTCGCCATTCCGACCATCGCCGGCAACCTCAGCGTCAGCCCCGACCAGGGAACCTGGGTGATCACCTCTTTCGCGGTCGCCAACGGCGTATCCGTGCCGATGACCGGCTGGTTGATGACCCGTTATGGCGTGGTCAGGACATTCGTCGTCTCGGTGATCCTGTTCACCGTGGCGTCGCTTCTCTGCGGGCTGTCCTGGAACCTCGCGTCGCTGATCGCCTTCCGAATCCTGCAAGGCGCCGTCTCGGGCCCGATGATTCCGGGCTCGCAGGCCTTGATGATCATGATCTTTCCCCCGCAACAGCGCGGGACGGGGTTGGCGATCTGGGCGATGACCACCCTGGTCGCCCCGATCGCTGGTCCGGTGATCGGCGGCTACATCTCCGACAACCTGTCCTGGCCTTGGCTGTTCCTTATCAACCTGCCGATCGGGGCGGTCTGCGCCTTCCTGTGCTGGCGCGGCATGGCCGGCCGGGAGACGCCGACCCGCAAGGCGCCGATCGACACGACCGGGTTCCTGCTGCTGATGACCTGGGTCGGCGCGTTCCAGGTCATGGTCGACACGGGCAAGGACGCCGACTGGTTCAATTCCCCCGCCATCGTCGTCGAGGCCGTGATCGCCGCCATCGCCTTCGTCGCCTGGATCATCTGGGAGCTGAACGAGGAAAATCCGATCGTCGACCTGTCGATCTTCCGCTCCCGCAACTTCGCGATCGGCTCGGCGGTGTTCTGCCTTTCCTATGCCCTGTTTTTCGGCACCAATCTGCTGCAGCCCTTATGGCTGCAGACCCACATGGGCTATATCGCAACCTGGGCCGGACTGGTGGCGGCGCCCAGCGGCGTAGTGGCGATCTTTCTCACCCCCTTCAGCGCGCGGCTGATGAACCGGGTCGACGCGCGCTGGACCGCGAGCGCCTCGCTCGCGATCATGGCGATCTCGTTCTACATGCGTTCCGGGTTCACCCCGGACGTGGATGTGCTTCATCTGGTGATCCCCATGCTCGTCCAGGGCGTGGCGATGAGCATCTTCATGGTGTCCATGATCACGCTCTCGCTCAAAGGGGTCGAGCCGGCGATGATACCGGCGGCCTCCGGCATTTCCAATTTCGCGCGCATCACCGGCGGCAGCTTCGCGGCGTCGATCACGACGACTCTCTGGGATCGCGGCGAAGCCACCCACCAGACCCGGCTGGCCGAGGCCATGGCCTCGAACGCCACGTCCTGGACGAGCGCCCTGTCGCAATTGCAGCACGCCGGCATGAGCCTGCCGCAATCGATCGCCATGGTCGGCCGTCAGGTCGTGGACCAGGCCTACCTGTTGTCCACACTCGACTTCTTTCGCGTGTCGGCATGGCTGATGATCATGCTGGTGCCCTTCATCTGGCTCACCAGCCGGGCCATGAGCGGGGGTCACGCCGTGGCGGCGGACTAGAGCAGGATGATTTTAGATGAAACCATCTAAAATCTGAATCCTGCTCTAGAAGCAATAAGTTAGACCCTGATTCAGCGTTCGGATCTGTCCCGTCTGAACGCATCAGGGTCTAGACGACGGGAAAGGTCTTCGCCCTCGCCGTGATCGCCCGATCACTCAGTCCGCCGCGGCCTCGCGAACCGCGATCACAATGTCTCGCACCAGTTGGCGTACCAGGGTTTCGTCATCGCCCTCGGCCATGACGCGTATCAGAGGTTCGGTGCCCGATGGACGCACCAGGATGCGGCCCGTCCCGTCGAGGCGCGCCTCGGCCGAGGCGATGACCGCCTGCACGTGAGAGTCCTCCAGCGGCTTGCCGCGAGAGAAGCGCACATTCTCCAGCCTCTGCGGCACCGGCTCGAATTGACGGGCCAGGGCGCTCATCGGCTTTTCGGAGCGCACGAGTTCCGCCAGCACCTGCAGACCGGCGACCAGACCATCCCCGGTCGTGGCGTAGTCCGACATGATTATGTGACCAGACGCCTCGCCGCCGAGGTTGAACGCCCCCTGGCGCATGCGCGCCATGACGGCGCGGTCACCCACCGCGGTGCGCTCCAGCGTCAGACCGCGCTCGGTCATGAAGCGCTCGAGGCCGAGGTTGGACATGACGGTGGCGACCACCCCGCCCCCTCGCAGCCGGTCCTGAGTGAGCCAGGCCTGGGCGATCAGGGCCATGATCTGGTCGCCATCGACGATCTGGCCGCGTTCATCGCAGATGAGAAGGCGGTCCGCGTCGCCGTCGAGCGCGATGCCGATGTCGGCGCGATATTCCTTTACCGCCGCCACCAGCGCCGAGGGACTGGTCGATCCGCACTCGTCGTTGATGTTCAGCCCGTTGGGGGAGACGCCGATCTGCTTGACCTCCGCGCCGAGTTCGTAGAGCGCGGTCGGCGCGACCTTGTAGGCGGCTCCGTGGGCGCAATCGATGACCACGCGCAGCCCGCTCAGGCGCAGCGCTCGTGGCAGGGTTGCCTTGACGATCTCGATGTAGCGGGCCTGCGCCTCGTCCATCCGCGCAACTCGACCCAACCCCTTCGGCGCCGCGAGGCCCTCCTCGAGGCCTTCGTCCATGTGCGCCTCGATCTGCGCTTCCATCTCGTCGGAGAGCTTGTAACCGTCCGGTCCGAACAGCTTGATGCCGTTGTCGGCGAAGCTGTTGTGCGAAGCGGAGATCATCACGCCCAGGTCCGCGCGCATCGAGCGCGTCATCACCGCGACGGCCGGCGTCGGCAACGGGCCAAACAGCCGCACATCCATGCCGACGCTGGCGAATCCCGCGACCAGCGCCGGCTCGATCATATAGCCCGACAGGCGGGTGTCCTTGCCGATGACGACCAGGTGGCGCCGATCGTCGGCCGACCTGAACAGCTTGCCCGCCGCGAGCCCGACGCGCAGGGCGACCTCGGCGGTCATCGGATAATGGTTGGCCTGACCTCGGATGCCATCGGTGCCGAAATAGGTTCGCTTGCTCATCGCCTCGCACACCCGTCCTTGAAGAAACGAACTGAAACCGAAGATTTATGTCGTGTCTGTCACACGGATGGTAAAGGCCGCGAACCGCTCCGTGGCAAGTCCGGATCCCCGGCGGTAGAGGTAGGCGGGTTTTCACCATGTGCGGAATTATCGGCATCGTCGGGGTCGGGCCGGTCACCGAGCGCCTGATAGACAGCCTCAAGCGGCTGGAATACCGCGGCTATGATTCGGCCGGCGTGGCCACCGTGGAATACGGCGGCGTCGAACGGCGCCGCGCCAGCGGCAAGCTGCGCGCGCTCGAAGCTCTGCTGGCGGCCGAGCCACTTGGGGGAACGGTGGGGATCGGCCACACCCGTTGGGCGACGCACGGCGCGCCGAACCTGCGCAACGCCCACCCACAGACCGCCGGCCGCGTCACCCTGGTCCACAACGGGATCATCGAGAACTTCGCCGAGCTGAAGGCCGAACTGCTGGACGAAGGCCGCACCTTCGAAAGCGACACCGACACCGAGGTGGTCGCCCACCTGATCGACCGCGGCCTGGCCGCCGGGCTCCATCCGCTGGCGGCGCTGAAGCAGACGCTCGATCGCCTCACGGGCGCCTATGCGCTCGCCGTGCTCGTCGAGGGCGAGGACAATCTGGTCATGGGGGCCAGGCGGGCGATGCCGCTGGTGGTCGGCTACGGCCACGGCGAGATGTTCATCGGCTCGGACGCCCTGGCGGTCGCGCCGTTCACCAACCGCGTCAGCTATCTGGAAGACGGCGACTATGTCGCCATCGACCATGACGCGGCCCTGGTGTTCGACGCCCAGGGAGCGCCCGTGGAACGCCCCGTGCGCACGGCGTCGGTCTCCGCGGCCATGGTCGAAAAAGGAAACTATCGGCATTTCATGGAAAAGGAGATCCATGATCAGCCCGACGCCTGCCAGCACACCCTGTCGGCCTATCTCGATCCGATCTCCGGCCGCGCCACGCCGCCGGGGGGCTTCGACTTCAACAGCATAGACCGCATCCAGATCCTCGCCTGCGGCACCGCCTATTACGCCGGCATGATCGGCAAATACATCATCGAGAGCGTCGCCGGGCTGCCGGTCGACGTGGAGGTCGCCTCGGAGTTCCGCTACCGGGACCCGGCGGTCGCGCCCAGGACCCTGGCTATGGCGATCTCGCAGTCGGGCGAGACCGCCGACACCCTGGCGGCGCTGCGCTGGTGCCAGGCGCGTGGCCTGCGCACGGTGGCCATCGTCAACGCCCACGAATCGACGATGGCCAGGGAGGTCGACCTGGTGTGGCCGACCCACGCCGGCCAGGAGATCTGCGTGCTCTCGACAAAGGCCTTCACCGCCCAGGTGTCGGCGCTTATCGCCCTGGCCATCGCCGCGGCGAGGGCGCGCGGCCGGATCGACGGCGCCGAGGAACAGCGGCTCGTGCAGATCCTGCTGGAGGCGCCAAGGCTGCTGGCCGAAGCCATCGCCACCGAGGAAGCGGTGCGGGCGGTCACCAGCCCGGTCAGCCGCGCGCTCGACGTGCTCTACCTGGGACGCGGGGCGATGTACCCCCTGGCGCTCGAAGGGGCGTTGAAACTCAAGGAGGTCAGCTACATCCACGCCGAGGGATATGCCGCCGGCGAGATGAAGCACGGGCCGATCGCGCTGATCGACGAGGCGACGCCGGTCGTTGTGCTGGCGCCGATGGACAAATTCTTCGACAAGACCCTGTCGAACATCAGCGAAGTGATCGCCCGCGAGGGCAAGGTGATCCTGATCACCGACGAGGCTGGCGCGGCGCACGCGCCGAAGGAGGCGCGCCTGATCGTCGCGCCCTCGTGCGATCCGCTGATCGCGCCGCTGGTGTTCGCCGTGCCCCTGCAGCTGCTGGCCTATCAAGTGGGCGTTTTCCGCGGCGCCGACGTCGATCAGCCGCGCAATCTCGCCAAATCGGTCACGGTCGAATAGTCTAGGCGCCTCGTACAGGAGGGGTGATGACTCGCGTTCGTAAAGCCGTGCTGCCGGTCGCCGGCCTGGGCACCCGCATCCTTCCGGCGGCCAAGACCACGCCCAAGAACCTGCTGAACGTTTTCGACCGCCCGATCCTGGCGCACGTGGTCGCCGAAGGCCGTGCGGCGGGGATAGAGCACTTCGTCTTCGTCGTCGGGCGCGGTCAGGGCGCGATCGAGGATTACTTCGACCGCGCCTATGAGCTGGAAACCGAACTGGCCGCCAAGGGCAAGACGGCGGTCCTCGAAGCGGTGCGCGCCGACCTGCCGCAGCCGGGCGGGATGAGCTTCGTGCGCCAGATGGCGCCGCTGGGCCTTGGACACGCGGTCTGGTGCGCTCGCGACCTGATCGGCGACGAGCCGTTCGCGGTCATGCTGCCCGACATGCTGATGGACGCGCGGCCCGCCGCCCTCGCCCAGGCGATCGCCGCCCATGACGCCGTCGGCGGCAACATCGTCGTCGTCGAGCCGGCGCCGCCTGGCGAGGCCCACAAGTACGGCATCGTGTCCCTGGGCGAGACCGCGCCTGGCTTCGACGACCGCCTCGCGGTGATGACCGGCATGGTGGAAAAGCCGCCGCCGGGAACCGAGCCGTCGAACCTGTTCATCTCGGGCCGCTATGTCCTGCAGCCCCAGATCTTCGAGGCCCTGGCCGCCCATGAGAAGGGCGCCGGCGGCGAGATCCAGCTCACCGACGCCATGCTGCGGCTTCTGAAGACGCAGGGCTTTCATGCGTTGCAATATGACGGCGATACCTACGACTGCGGCGATCCCGTGGGCTTGCTGCGGGCGAACGTGGCCTATGCGCTCAACCACCCGGGCTTGGGCGAGGAGGCGCGGGCGGCGGTGTCCGCGATAATGGGGGCGGCGACACTGCGAGCCTAGGGGGAGCGTCGAATGAAATTGACGGGGTTGGTCCAGCCCCGAGGATGGTTCGACTCCGACGCGCGATGTGCATTCCCTCAAAGAGTCATAGTCACTGTCACCAAACGCCCGTCGACGCCGGACCGCCCGGGGATGACCGCGCCTGATCGCCCGTGATTTTTAACACGGATAGGCACGGATGGCGCTTCGCGCCGCACGGATGAACCGGCGTCTCAGCGGATCACGCGACCGGTCAGACCCTCCTGCCCAGATCCAGGCTCGCCGCATCACCATCTATCCATCCGTGCGGCGCGAAGCGCCATCCGTGGCCATCCGTGTTCCCGGCGCCCAGCCCATCCGCCGCCACATCGATCCAGTCTTCTCCGCGCGTGGCCTGGCGTTGCATCGCATTCAATTGGACGGATTGGTCCACCCCCGAGGATGGCGCGACGCCGACGCGTGTCGTGCGTTCCTCAAAGAGTCATAAGCATTGCGACGGGACACTAGAGGAGCGTCAGTTCTTCCAGGGCGCCGGTCAACCTCTTCAGGTCTTGCCCTCTCGACAACCGGTGGTCGCCGTCGCCGATCAGGGTGCAGACGACGTCCGCGGTCGTCAGCGCTCGGGCAAGGCCGAGCGCGTGCTCCCACGGCACGTCAGTATCCTGGGCGCCTTGCAGGATGCGGATCGGGACGTCGACGGCGACAGGGCCCGGCAGGATGCACCAGCGGGCGCCGTCTTCGAGTAGGGCGCGGGTGATCGGATAGCCTTCATCGTCATACAGCGAAGGTCGTGTCCATCGGCCGTCGCGCTCGAGCGCCGCGTGCGCCTCCGGCGGCAGGCGAGGGGCGAGGAGGGCCTGGGTGAAATCGACGGCTGGCGCGATCAGCACCATGCCGGCGACCCGATCCGGCCGGACCAGCGCCGCGAGGCAGGCGAGCCAGCCGCCCATGGAGGAGCCGACCAGCACCAGCGGTCCCTCGGTCAGCCGGTCGATGACCGCAAGCGCGTCGCCGCGCCAGCGCGAGATGGTTCCGTCCTCGAAACGGCCGTCCGACTGGCCGTGTCCGAAATAGTCGAAGCGCAGATAGGCCGGGCCATTCTCCGCGGCCCAGTGCGCAAGCGCCTCGCCCTTGGTCCCGGTCATCTCCGAATGGAAGCCGCCCAGCCAAACGACGGTCGGCTCCGCGCCGTCGACCTTGCGCCAGGCCAGTCGGGCGCCTTCGTGTTCCAGGAAACCGGCGGTCTCGTGCATGGCGTCCACCCGCGTGAATGACTAAACACTGTCGCTTCTAGCGCTCATGAGGGCCAGGTCGATAGACGCGCCGCCGCTTCCCGACGACTTCACCTTGCTTCAGGTCGCTCCGGCGCTGGACGTTGGGGGCGTCGAGCAGGCGACGCTGGACATGGCCGGCGCGGTGGCCAGGCTGGGGCGCCGTTCGCTGGTCGCCTCGCGCGGCGGGCGTCTGGAGGGCGTGCTGGCCGAGCGCGGCGGTGAGCTCATCCGCTTGCCCCTGGACGCCAGGGACCCGATCAGCCTGGCGGCCAATGGCGCGAGACTGGCCGCGATCGTCCGGCGGGAGCAGGCCAGCCTCATCCATGTGCGTTCGCGCGCGCCGGCGTTCAGCGCCCTGTTCGCCGCGCGCGTGACCGGCGCGCCGATGGTGGCGACCTATCACGGGATCTATTCCGCTCGGTATGGTCTCAAGCGTTGGTACAATGCGGTCATGACGCGCGGCGATGCGGTGATCGCCAATTCGGCGTTTACGCGCGCGCACATCGTCTCCGAACATGGGGTCGATCCAGACCGCATCGCCCTTGTTCCCGAGGGCGTCGACACCGATCGTTTTGATCCCAACGCCGTGACGCCCGCGCGCGTGGAAGCGATGCGCGCCGCCTGGGGTCTAGCGCCGGAAGACCGCCGTAGCGTCGTTCTGATGGCCGCGCGCCCCGCCGGCTGGAAAGGTCACGAAGTGCTCGCGGCGGCATTCGCGCGCCTGCCCGATCGGGACCGCGCAGTTCTGGTGATGACCATCGCCGCCGACGGCTCGGCGCCGGCCCAGCGTCTGGCGGCGGCGTGTCCCACCGCGCGCCTGGTGGGCGAGTCCGCGGACATGCCGGCGGCGTTCCTGGCGGCGGATCTGGTGGTCGCGCCGTCGACACGGGCGGAGTCGTTCGGCCGCGCGGTCGTCGAAGCCGCCGCCATGGGGCGATCTGTGCTGGCCTCGGCGCTGGGCGCCCACTGCGAGACGATCGTCGAAGGACAGACCGGATGGTTGGCTCCTGCGGGCGATGTCGCGGCCTGGACCGCGGCGCTCGACACCGCGCTCTCGGCGAGCCTGGACAGGAGGGCGACGATGGGCGTGGCGGCCCGCGCGCGCGCCGTTCGGCTCTATTCCCTGCCCGCCATGTACGAGGCCACGTTCGCGGTCTACCGGCGCGTGCTGGCGGCGCGCGCATGACGCCGGCGGCCAGGGTGCTGGTGATCAAGCTGTCGGCGATCGGCGATTTCGTGCTCGCGTTTCCGGCCTTCGAGCGCGTCCGGGTCGCGCACCCCGACGCCTATATCACCCTGCTGACTACGCCGCCGTTCGAGGCGTTGGCGCTGGCTAGTCCCTATTTCGATCGTGTCGAAACGGACGGACGGCCGTCGGGCCCGGTCGCGTGGCTCTCTCTGATCAGGCGGCTGCGACGGGAGCGATACGACCGCGTCTACGATCTGCAGACCAACGACCGCACGAACCTGATCTTTCAGAGTCTGCGGCCCTTTCCCCCCGCGTGGTCGGGAACCGCGTGGGGTTGCGCGCTGCCGCACCGCAATCGCGCTCGAATGACGCTGCACACGCTCGAACGCCAGGCCGAGCAGCTGAGGGACGCGGGCATCTGGCCCAATGCGCCGACCGCGCCGCTGTCCGCGCCGGCGCCTGACCCTAGCTGGCTCCTCACCAGGACAGCCGTGGGACCGCGGCCCCTCGCGGGGCGCACGCGCCGGCCCCTGGCTCTGCTGGCGCCCGGGAGCTCCGCCCATCGGCCCCTGAAGCGCTGGCCGGTGGAACGCTACGCCCAGCTCGCCGCGGACCTCGAAGCCAAGGGGTTCGACGTGCTGGTCGTCGGCGGTCTGCAGGAGGCAGAGCTCGCCCATGTGATCCAGGCTCGCGCCAGGCGGGCGCGGGACCTCACGGGGCGCACCGATTTCGCCCAGCTGGCCGCGCTGGGCGCGCGCGCGGCGATCGCCGTGGGCAACGACACCGGCCCGACACACCTGATCGCCGCAGCCGGCGCGCCGACAATCGCCCTGTTCTCGTCAGCTTCCGACCCGGCGCTCTGCGGGCCGCGGGGTCGTGTGACCATCCTGCAAGCCCCCTCTCTGGCCGAAGTGACGGTCGAGACGGTCGTTCGCGCCGCACTGGCCCTCGCGCAGCCGCCTTCTTGATCGGCTCGTCTTGATCATGGACCCTGTCTTGGTCATATACTGCCGTGGGGCTGTCCGTCTTCGACGGCCCCTATTTTTGCAATAGTCCCAGGAGCACAGCCTATTCGCCGTCCCATGCAGGCGCCGCCGTCCAAGGACGGACCGCGCATCAATGACGAGATCCGGGTTCCCCGCGTTCTTCTGATCGATCAGAATGGAGAAAAGCAAGGAATCATGCCCACCTCCGCCGCCCTCGAGGCGGCCGTGGAAGCGGGACTGGATCTGGTGGAGGTATCCCCGACGGCGGATCCGCCGGTCTGCAAGATCCTCGACTTCGGCAAGTTCAAGTTCCAGGAACAGAAAAAGAAGAACGAGGCGCGAAAACGCCAGAAGCTGGTCGAGGTCAAGGAGATCAAGCTCCGCCCGAACATCGACATTCACGATTACGAGGTTAAGGCGCGGGCCATGCACCGCTTCTTCGAAGAGGGAGACAAGGTCAAGGTCACCTTGCGCTTCCGCGGCGGCGAGATGCGTCATCCAGAGCTCGGCATGAAGCTGCTGCAACAGGTCCGCACCGATTTCGACCCGGTCGCCAAGGTCGAATACGAGCCGCGCATGGAAGGCCGGCAGATGATCATGATCCTCGCGCCCAGATAGGGGTTCGCGCCGCGAGACATTGCCGCGCTCGGTCGGCGCCTGAGGCTACGGCGCCGCACTTCGCGGGAATCGTCGCCTGATCACACGGGCCTATCGCGATCACGGCCGATCGGGCCTATGTCGCGCGCATGCCCCACAATGGAGACCAGGCGGGCGCGCGTCGCGCGCTCATCGTGCTTCTGGGCGTGGTGTTCGTGAACATCGCGGGCTTTGGCGTGGTCATTCCATTGCTGCCGTTCTACGGTCGCGCGTTTCACGCCACCCCGTTCCAGATCAGCCTGATGTTCTCCGCGTTCGCCGTGGGACAGTTCTTCGCCGAGGCGTTCTGGGGGCGGCTGTCCGACCGGATCGGCCGGCGGCCGGTGCTGATCGTCACCATCTTCGGCACCGCCGCGGCCTATGCGGCCCTGGCCTTTTCCCCGAACATCGTGGCCGCCTGCCTCTGGCGGCTGGTGGGCGGGCTGATGAGCGGCAACATCTCGACCATCCAGGGCTATCTCGCCGACGTAACGCCCCATGACAAACGGCCCGGACGCATGGGCCTGCTGGGCGCCGCGTTCAGCATGGGCTTCGTGACCGGCCCGGCGATCGGCGGCCTGCTGGCGCGCCCGCAAGACGGCGCGGCGGGCTTCCTGCTGCCGCTGCTGACCGCCGCCGGTCTCGCGAGCCTGGCGGCCCTGGGGGTGGTGCTGTTCGTGCGCGAGACGCGGTCGGCCGAGCACATGACCATCCCGCCGACGCCCCGGCTGCAATCTCTGGCGGAAGCCTGGCGCCACCCGGTGATCGCGCGGGTCATCGTGATGAGCTTCATCGTCGTGTCCGGCTTCGCCGGCATCGAGGCGACCTATGGCCTGTGGACGCAGGCGCGCTTCGGTTGGGGTCCGCGCCAGATCGGGTTCGCGTTCATGGCGATCGGCGTCACAGGCGCGATCGCACAGGGCCTGGTCACCGGCCATCTGGCAAGGCGCTATGGCGGGGCGAAGGTCCTGACCGCCGGCCTGGCCATGGTCGGCGTGGGCATGCTGGTGCAGCTTTTCTCGCCGACCTGGCAGGTGGCCATGGCCGGATTCTTCGCCGTCTCGTTCGGCCAGTCCTTGACCTTCCCCAATATCGCGGCGTTGATCTCGCAGTCGGCGCCGCCGGAGCGGCAGGGCGAGATGCTGGGTCTCAACATGGCGGGAAACTGTCTGGCGCGGTTTGGCGGTCCTCTCTTTGCCGGAAGCGTGTTCGAGCACGTATCCGTCGGAGCGCCCTTCGCCACCGCCGCCCTGGTGATCGCGCCGGCCCTGATCATGGCGGGCCAGGTCGTGCGCCGCACGCGCACCGGATTATGAGCAAGGCGACCGCGGCGCCCGCGGGCGGGCGCTCCGCGGCGGCGCTCTACACCCTGATGTCGGTGATGTTCATCAACATCATGGGCTTTGGCATCGTCGTGCCCCTGCTGCCGTTCTATGCGCAGTCGTTCCACGCCCAGCCCTGGCAGATCGCGCTGATCTTCTCGGCCTATTCGCTGGGCTCGTTCTTCGGCGAGCCCTTCTGGGGCCGGCTGTCGGACCGCATCGGTCGCAAACCGGTGCTGGTGTTCACCACCCTGGCCAACTGCGCCTGCTACGGCGCACTGGCGTTCGCGCCGAACATCGCCGTCGCCTTCGTCATCCGATTGCTGGGCGGCATGGCGGCCGGGAGCGGCTCGGTGGTGCAAGGCTATATCGCCGACGTCACGGCGGTCGACGAACGCGCCTCGCGCATGGCGCGCCTTGGCGCGGCGTACAATATCGGCTTCATCCTGGGACCTTTCGTCGGCGGCGTGCTGGCCAAGGGCTCGGTCGGACCGATCGGCTTCCAGATCCCGCTGCTGGCGGCGTCGGCCTGCGGCGCCTGCTCGGCGCTGGGAATCGCCCTGGCCTTGCGCGAGAGCCGGGAGCGCCGGCCGGCCGTGGTCGATTCCGCCGGCCAATGGGCGGTCGTCGGCATGGCGGCTCGCCATCCCGTCATCGGCCGCCTGATCCTGCTGACCTTGGTGGTCGGCGTCGCCTTCACCGGCATCGAATCGACGTTCGGCCTGTGGGCGCAGCATCGCTTCGCCTGGGCGCCGAAGGATGTCGGCATCTGCTTCGGGGTCTCCGGCGCAGCCTCGGCGATCACCAACTTCTTCATCACCGGTCGGCTGTCGCGGCGATTCGGCGAGGCGCGAATGCTGGCCGCCGGCATGGCCGGAACCGTGGTCACCATCGCGCTCATCCCCTTGAGCCACGGCGACTGGACCACCTACGCCCTGCTGGCGGCGACCTCGATGACCTCGTCGGTCGCCTTCCCCAACGCGGCGTCGATGATGTCGGCGGCGACCAGCGAGGACAACCAGGGCCAGGTGATGGGCCTGAACAATTCCGCCGGCGCCTTCGCCCGCGTCGCCGGCCCCCTGGCCGCAAGCCTGGTGTTCGCCGACCTGACCGTCGAGGGTCCCTTCATCATGGGCGCGGTAATCGTGATCCCGGCGATCTTCCTGGCGCTCTCCGCCGGACGCGCGATGCGGCGGACGGCGTAGGTAGAGGACGCGCACCACCAGGGCGTGAATAAAAAGACGGCGTAGCCGTCATCAGACACGCCCGCGGCGGGTGGGTGGGTTTAAAGAGATGAACCACAAAGGACACAAGGAACACGAAGTCGCCCGTGTCTTCAGGAGTCGAGGTTTGTCGAATATTCGTGGTGATTTCCAAACTTCGTGTCCTTCGTGTCCTTCGTGGTTCATCTTTCTATTCTTTTTTTCGGCGCCACGGAATTTGATGCGCCTTCGGCGCGTGGATCGAAGATATCTTCATGTCCTTCTCGCCTTTGTGGTGCGCTTCCTTGATCCACGGTCTCCGCTGAAGGGCAACCTTGCTTTCCGCGCGGGTTTCGCCTATACACCGCGCCTTCGTTCGAGCGGCCTGGCCGGTACGGCATGCCACGGCGGCTCATAATGCGACTCTCAAAGAGGACGGCGACCTCCACCGGCGCCGATGCGAAATGCCAAAACTGAAGACCAAGTCAGGCGCCAAAAAGCGCTTCAAGATCACCGCGACCGGCAAGATCAAGGCCGGCGTGGCGGGTAAGCGGCACCGGCTGATCAGCCATTCGTCGAAATATATCCGCCAGCAGCGTGGCACCAAGGTGATGGACGCGTCCGACGCGAAGATCATCCGCCACTTCCTGCCCTACGGCCTGTGATCTTTTAGGAGCGACGTAATATGGCCCGCGTGAAAAGGGGCGTGACCGCCCACGCCAAGCACAAGAAGGTTCTCGAGCAAGCCAAGGGCTTCTGGGGACGCCGCAAGAACACCATCCGCGCCGCCAAGGCGGCCGTGGACAAGGCCGGACAGTACGCCTACCGCGACCGCAAGGTCCGCAAGCGCTCGTTCCGCTCGCTGTGGATCCAGCGCATCAACGCCGCCGCCCGCGAAGAGGGCATGACCTATTCGCGATTTAGCCACGGCCTCGAACTTGCCGGGATCGATATCGACCGCAAGGTTCTCTCCGATATCGCGGGCAGCGACCCGGCCGCGTTCAAGGCCATCGCCGACAAGGTCCGCGCCGCGCTGGGCGCCCCTCTCCCATAGGGAGAGGGAGGGGCCCATCGCGAAGCGATGGGAAGGTGAGGGGTTCGACGCCAAGGGATGGCGCGCAACCCGAGCCGCCCCAAAACCGTGGATCTTTCGGTAAGAGCGCAACCCCTCACCCTCCCACGCCTGCGGCGTGGGCCCCTCCCTCTCCCTATGGGAGAGGTGTTCTTGGGCAACCGCCATGACCGACCACACGACTCTGGAAACCGACCTGCTGGCCCAGATCGCCGGCGCTGACGATCTCGCGTCGCTCGACGCGTTCCGCGTCGGTGCGCTCGGCAAGACCGGCGTCATTTCGTTATTGCTGAAGTCGCTGGGTTCGATGACCCCCGACGAACGCCGCGCCAACGGCCCCGGCCTGAACGCGCTGCGCGACCGCGTCGCCGCCGCGATCGCCGAGCGCAAGGCCGTCCTCGAAGCCGCGGAGCTCGACGCCCGGCTGGCGGCGGGGCGACTGGACCTCAGCCTGCCCGCGCCGCCGCGCCGACGGGGCGCCGTCCACCCGACCATGCAGGTGATGGACGAGATGATCGCCATCTTCGCGGAGCTCGGGTTCTCGCTGGCCGAAGGGCCCGACATCGAGGACGACTTCCACAACTTCACCGCGCTCAACTTCCCGCCCAGGCATCCGGCGCGGGAGATGCACGACACATTCTTCTTCCACCCGGGGCCGGACGGCGAGCGCAAGCTGCTGCGCACCCACACCCGCCCGGTGCAGGTCCGGACCATGCAACGGACCAACACGCCGCCGGCGGCGGCGTGGATCGCCGGCGGCCAGGCGCCGCCGATCCGGATCATCTCTCCGGGACGCACCTATCGTCAGGACAGCGACGCCACCCACACGCCGATGTTCCACCAGATCGAGGGGCTGGTGATCGACCGCGACATCCACATGGGTCACCTGAAATGGACGATCGACACCTTCATCGCCCGGTTCTTCGAACTGCCCAGCGTGGTGACGCGTTTCAGGCCACACCACTTCCCGTTCACCGAACCGTCGGCGGAGATGGACGTGCAGTGCGACACGTCCGGCGGCGAGGTGAAGATCGGCCAGGGGAGCGAGTGGTCCGAGATTGTCGGCTGCGGAATGGTCCACCCCAACGTATTGCGCAACTGCGGCATCGATCCCGATGAGTGGCAGGGCTTCGCCTTCGGCTTCGGCGTCGACCGGCTGGGGCGGTTGAAGTACGGCATGCCGGACCTGCGCGACATGTTCGCCGGCGATGTGCGCTGGCTCGCCCACTACGGGTTCTCCGCCTTCGCCGCGCCGAACCCGGCGTCGGGTCTGAGCTGAAGGAGCGGGCGCGATGAAATTCACCCTCGCCTGGCTCAAGGAGCATCTGGAGACCTCGGCCACCGTCGCCGAGGTCGTCGACGCCATGACCATGGCCGGCCTCGAGGTCGAGCATGTCGAGGACCCCGCCGCCAGACTGGCGGCGTTCTCGGTCGCCTGCGTGATCGAGGCCGTTCAGCATCCCAACGCCGACCGCCTGCGGGTCTGTCAGGTCGACACCATCGACGGCCGCAAGGAAATCGTCTGCGGCGCGCCGAACGCGCGCGCGGGCCTGTTGACCATCTACGCGCCGATCGGAACCTACATTCCCGGCTCGGGCATCACGCTGGAGCCGCGCGCGGTGCGCGGCGTGGTCTCCAACGGCATGCTGTGCTCGGCGGCGGAACTGCAGACAGCCGAAGAGTCCGACGGCATCCTCGAGCTCGGGGACTTTCCGGTCGGGACGCCGGCGGCGCAGGCGCTAGGCCTGGAGGCGGTGATCGATTTCGAGGTGACGCCGAACCGGCCCGACTGGCTGGGCGTCGCCGGCATCGCGCGCGACCTCGCGGCGGCGGGGCTGGGCAAATTGAAGGACCTCGCGGTCACGCAGACTCCCGGTCATTTCCCGTGCCCGGTCGAGATAAGGCTGACGGCCCCCGACGCCTGCCCCGCCTTCGCCGGACGTCTGATCCGTGGCGTGAGGAACGGCCCGTCGCCGGCGTGGCTGCAGGCGAGACTCAAGAGCATTGGCTTGCGGCCGATCAACGCCCTGGTCGATGTGACCAATCTGATCACCCACGACCGCGCCCGACCGCTGCACGTCTATGACGCGGCGCGCCTGGCAGGCGGCTTCGTCGAAGCGCGTCTCGGCCGCGAGGGCGAGAGCGTCGCGGCGCTGGACGGCAAGAGCTATGCGGCGACGCCGGAGATCTGCGTGATCGCCGACGGCTCCGGCGCCATAGGCCTGGGCGGGGTGATGGGCGGAACCTCGACCGGGTGCTCGGATGCGACCACCGAGGTGTTCATCGAGAGCGCCTGGTTCGACCCGATCCGCACGGCGCAGACGGGTCGCGACACCGCCATCCTCTCCGACGCACAGTACCGTTTCGCCCGTGGCGTCGACCCGGACTCTCTCGTGCCAGGGATCGAACTGGCGACGAAGCTGATCCTGGAGATATGCGGCGGCGAAGCGTCCGAAACTGTGCTCGCGGGCAAGCCGCCCGCGCCGCCCGAGCCGATCGCGTTCGATCCGGCCTATGTCGAACGTCTCTCCGGTCTGGCGGTCCCGCCCGAGCGGGTGTGGTCAATTCTCGCCGACCTGGGATTCGCCCGCATCGGCGATCGCGTTCAACCGCCGTCCTGGCGTCGCGACGTCGCCGGCAAGGCGGACCTGGTGGAGGAGATCGCCCGCATCGCCGGCTATGGCGCACTGCCCTCGACACCCCTGCCGGCCCAAAATCGTCCTGCAGGAGGCGTGCTGACGGTGCGCCAGGCGCGCATGCGAACGGCCCGGCGGGCGCTGGCCGCGGCGGGATATCAGGAAACCATCACCTGGTCGTTCACCGCTCGGGCCACGGCCAGGCTGTTCGGCGGCGGCGACGAGCGCCTTGTGCTGCAGAACCCGATCGCGGCGGACCTCGACTGCATGCGGCCATCGGTGCTGCCCGGGCTCATCGAAGCCGTCGGCCGCAACGCGCGGCGCGGCTTCGCCGACTGCGCCCTGTTCGAGATCGGTCCGGTGTTCGCCGGACCCGAGCCCGGCGATCAGCGCGCGGCCATCGCCGCCGTGCTCGCGCCGCACGCCCCGCGCCGCTGGGACGGCGCCGCCCAGGAGGACCTCTTCAGCCTGAAGGCCGACCTGCTCGCGCTTCTGGACGAGCTCGGCGCGCCGACCGCGTCCCTGCAGACCGTGCAGGATGTCCCGTCGCCCTGGTGGCGACCGGGACGCCGCGCGCGCCTGCAGCTAGGGCCGAAGGCGGTGCTGGCCGAGTTCGGCGAGTTGCACCCCGCGACCCTGGCGGCGCTCGACGTCGAAGGCCCGGTGTATGCGTTCGAGATCTGGGTCGAAGCCATTCCCGAGCCGAAGAAGAAGGCGACCAAGACCAGGTCGGCGCTGGCGCTGTCAGCCTTCATGCCGCTCACCCGCGATTTCGCGTTCGTGGTCGCCAAGGACACCCCGGCGGGCGACGTGACCCGCGCCGTGCTGGCCGCCGACAAGACCCTGATCGCCGGCGCGAAGGTCTTCGACGTCTATGAAGGCCCCGGCATCGACGAGGGGCGCAAGTCCGTCGCCGTGGAGGTCACGCTGCAGCCCCGCGACCGAACCTTGGTCGACGCCGACATCGAGGCGGTGTCGGCCAGGATCATCGCCTCGACCGCCAAGGCGGTGGGCGCGAGGCTGCGGGGGTAAAACAAACCTCCCTCCCCTTTATGGGGAGGGACAGACGGCGAAGCCGTCAGGGTGGGGTGCGGCAGGCAAATCCCACGCTTTCTACGTTGCGGCGGAGCCCCACCCTGGACGCTTCGCGTCCTGTCCCTCCCCATGAAGGCAGGGCTATCGCATATGAGTCATCAGGTTGAGGAGTTCCTGGTGGTCCCATCCGGCCTTGAGTCGTTTGTGGCTCATGGGGATCTTTCGAGGGTCGCTTCTGAGGACATTGAGCGCCAGTTGTCTGATGACGGCGAGAT
>JBBRAV010000043.1:0-38142 GCA_038206535.1 Caulobacterales bacterium | reverse complement strand
TCTACCGCAGCAGCTCGGGCTGGTTTGGGACCCGCTCCTGAAAGCCGATCCCGAGGGGCCTGCCCTCATCATCCACGCAGCTTCACGACACGGTCTCTAGTTCATATCGAACTCCTTCCCGTGCCTCTGCGGCACACATCGTGTCGCCCTATGCTGCATGGCTTGGGAACCTACGCGGATCGGCTGAAGATCGATTTCAACGTGGGCCGCACCGTTGTGCGGCTCGATGGCGACCTGCACCGGGTGAAGGTCCCACAGATTTACGGCCACGTAAGATTCGTTATGTCGCGCGCCTTTTCAGCGGCACCGCGAATCCAGCAGGGTCCAGCGATCTGCAATCTCGTCCAGCTCGTCGAAGGCCTCACGCGCGCGAAGGCAGCGCTACTATCCGACGACGCACTGCGGAACCTCGATGACGGTTTTGATCGCGCATTGCATGCGGCCTACACTCTGGCGTCCACAGATCACCACCTGAAGGCGTCGGCGCGGGGGGACGTTGTCACCGCGGTCACCAATTTGATGGCCCGCGACGAACGCTTCGGCGCCGCGAAGTGGGGGTCGCTTCAGGCCGCCGAGAAGGTAATGAAAGCGGCCATCGAACTTCATGGCGGCTCGTTCAAGTTCACGCACGAACTTGGAAAGCTGAGCGACTCCATCAATAAGGCTGGCATCCCCTTCGATGACCCAGTCTTGCTCCAGGCGATACAATGTTCGCCGGCTATACGGTACGGCGATGAGCCATGCACCCAGGATGAGGCCCTGGTGGCTCACCATGCCTCTCTAACACTGGTCAATCGTCTCAGGGACGCAGGCGCCAAGTTCGTCCTTGGTTTTGGCGACGAACTGCCGCGCTAACCGCGAAACTCAATCAAGGCCATGGCTGCCGCTCACCGCGTCCGCTGCGCGAGAGCCAGGGCGTTCTGTGGCCCCAGGAACCTAGATGAAGCCAAGGCTGAGCCCAGTTCGCCATATCAATCGCCACCCTCCGTTGCTCCAGCATCCGCCTGGCCATCGTGCTCAACGCGGCTTTTTCACCCTAGGACTCCCGTTGGTCTTAGCGGCCCTAGCTTTGCCTTTCTTCTCCGGCAGGACAGCGTCGACGCCCCGGACCGCCACATGGATGGGGCCCGTACTGTTGGTGGTGAGCAACTCCGCTTGACGCTGTAGGCGCGCGATCAAGGCCGCGAAGCCGATCTCGCCGCCCGCGTCGGTCTTCCATCGCCGCGACCGATGGTTTGAGATGACGAAGACGCCGTGCCGGCGGCGCTGAGGCTTCAGATAGCGCTTGGCAAGCTGGCTGCTCAGCGATGCTTCGAGCTTCGGCACTGTCCAATCCATGCCGCCGTGCTTCATCTCCACGGCCACCTCGGCGGAGCCACCGTTGGCCACGACCGTGATGTCCAGCCGGTCCCTGGCGGGCGCTTCGGCTTCGATGGGGACCGTGAAGCGACCTTTCGCGCGGTCCTTGAGCATGGAGGCCAGCCAGGATTGGACGGCATGCTCGTCTTTCGCCGTGAGCAGAAGCTCCCGGGCGGAGACATCCTCGGACCGAAGGTCCCGGTCGATATCCTCGATCAACTCGATCACCAGGGCGAATAGCCGCTCGCCCGTGGTGATCGGCTCGATATTGTCCAGTTCAAAGCGCCGAATGTCTGCTGGGCCCCAAGGGCCGCCCTCGCTCGCATTGTCCGCCATGTCCTGGGCCAGGCGGTGAAGCTGCGGCGTGCTGACCCCGAAGGCGCCGTCGGCCAAGAGCTGGTCCATGAGCGCGAAGGCCCGCTCGCCGGGCTTGTTCATGAGGGCGCCGAGGAGCTCGTTGCGGGCCGTCTCGGCGTCGTCCCGCTGGTCCGGCGTATAAGACCCGTCGTGGCGCCGGTCGTGCTCCGGCCGCACGTACTCATAGGTGAGGCGCAGGAGGTCCGCGACGACCGCCTCGTCCATCGCCCGCAGGCCCCAGACCCTGCCTCGGGACATCCCGAACAGGGCGCCCAGCGCACCCTCCGCCCGCGCCTGGCGATCAGCAACGGGCTGGGCGGCGAGAAGCTGGCGCAGGTCCGCAGCCGCGGCGGCGGGATCCAGAACGAAGAGTACGGGGATGAGGGCTATGGCGCCCTCCCAATCAGCGGCGGCCTGCGCCGCGATAACCCGCGTCCGCGTTGCGTGCGCCAGCGCACGGCGCCGCGCCTGGCTGAGCGTCAGGCGCCGCAGGATCTTGCGGGCGTGCTCCAGGTGCTCCGCGTCGCCGTACGGCGAGCCCTCAATCAGCCGCAGCAGCGCTCTTCCGACACTGGGTGTGATCGGCAGGTTAGCGCCGGCGCGATAGAGGAGCGGTGAGAAGGCCGGCGTGAGCCGGGTCCATTCGCGTTGAAGCTCGCGGACCACGTAGGGTTCGACCACGGCCGGGAAGGCCGTGAGAAGGGCGTCGAGCCAATCGGGGAAGTCCAGCCCGGAGATGAATACATGCCGGACGGCCCGGCGGGCGGAGGCGGCGTCGAGCGTGCTGATCCAGTCAGGTGTCGCGCCGGCGTCCAGCGCCAAGCCTGCTATGGCTAGGACCGACGACCAGGGCCGCGAGGTCCCCCCGTCGGCCCGCTGCGTAAGGCCACGCGGGGGCGCCACCCGCCAGAACTTCAGCATGCCTGCCCGGAAGGCATCAGCAACTTCGGCCGAGAATCCATGGGCCAGGTCCGGATAGGTCAGGACCGCCTTCATCCGGTCCCGCTCAGGCCCGTTGCTGAGCCAGGTCAGAAGGGAGATGAGCGGGCGGAAGTCCTTCCACCGATGGAACAGGCCCTCGTCCTGCAAGCGCTCGGGATGGGCGACCACCTCGTCGCGCAGCTGTCGCCATGACTGATGGTTGATGGCGTCGGCGGCCGCCAGGGCCCGCTCGCGCTCCACCTGGCGTTTGGAGAACTCGACTTCGTCCGGCGATATAGGTCGGGGCTTCAGGTAGTCGGCGAGGTCCGCCATCAACTGAGGATCGCCCCCGTACCGCTTGCGCAGGGCCGCGAAGTCCCCAGTGGCGTCCGCCCCCTCCTCCGCAAGTGCCATGAGGGCGGCGAAAGCGACGCGCCGCCGCAGCTCGTCCTGGCCCTTGGCGGCGCGCTCGAGCCACGGCCGATCCTCCTTGTGGATCGACCAGTAGCGCCGCTCCAGCCGCTGCCACCGCCAGAGGACCAGAGGATCCAGGCGCGGCTCCAGATTGAGCTCGATTAGCCGATCGATCCCCCTCCAGAACAGCGCCTCGTTGAGCGCGACGTGCCGCCGGACGCCCTCGAAGACCGCCTTGTGGCGGTGGCGCTCGGAATCGAGGTCCGCCGCCTCGGCCACCCAGAGGAGATCGACCAAGCCCGGCCATATGCCGAGCGACGGCACGTCTTTCAACACCGCGACCAGGAGCGCCTCGACCTTGCGGGCCAGGGGCGCGTGCCGTTTGGACACCGGCTCATGTCGCTCATTGATGGGCGGCTGGCGGCATAGCGCGGCCAGCCCGTCTACGAACGCCATCTTCAGCGCTGGCATCTCGCACGACGCGTAGAGGGCCTCCAGGACATAGCCGAACCCCTCCACCTCGTAGCGCCGCGCCCGGGGCGCCTGGTCGACCAGGGCGAGCAGGTCTTTCAGACCGAGGGGCCTCGGGAACAGCACGGCGACAAGCTGTGGACCGACCCTCGGATGAAGCCGCTCCGGCGCGGCCACCAAAGCCTTGACAAGGCGGGACAGCGCGGTTGTCCGCCCGAATTGGACGAGCACCCGCGCGGCGATGATTCGGGTGTAGTCCCCGGACTTGGTATTGAGGGCCGCGTCTTCCGCAAGCTTGGCGCAGTCCGTCAGCCCACCCTGCTCGATCAGGCGCAGGAGCTCGAAGCGGAAGCTATCGTCGGCCTCTGGCCAGACCGCCTTGATCACAGGCGCCAGACTCGGATCGGCGAACATCCACAGGGCGTGTTCGTCGGCGTAGGTATGGGACAGACACCCGGCGCCATCGAGCGCCGCGTAGCGCCGGAGCAGCGCGGCGCGGTCGGCGACCGCCAAGGCCGCCGGATCTCCGTGAAGGAGCAAGGTCAACGGCGCGTGCTCGAGGATGAACCTGCGAAGAGGCGCGCAGTGCGGCGCCAACCACGCAGCGATCGCGCGTAGGGAGGGCGGGATCGTCGGCACGCCGAACGGCTCGGCGGTGAACACCGCCATGATCCGAGAGACCGGACAGCCGCCAGCCAGGAGGCGCTTGAACCAGGCGGCTGCGAGATACTCCATCAGCGCGCGATGGTTAAAACGCGCCTTCCCATAGGTGGCCGCGGCGAACACGCCGCGCCGGATCAGGGTCTCCTGATCCTCGGGCGCCCAGTCGTCCAGGGTGGCAGAAAGGCCGAGCTCGCCGGTCGCCGGCGCGCCCGTCGTAATGGTCATGGAGCGTCCCAGCACCATGGCCGCGGCGATCCGCTCGGCGCCCTCGCGCGCCACCTTGGGCTTAAGGACCTTGGCGTCCGGCCGCTCTGGCCGTTCTGCCAGGCGGGCGTCCGCCGTGGCCTCCATCATCTCGGTCAAGCTGCCGAGCTTCTTGTGGGTGGTCCAGTACTGGGCCAGGACCAAGAGGTCGCCCGGACGGCTGGCCAGCGGGGTGAGGCCTTTCTGCGCCATAGCCTTCTCGAAGCCAGCGACGTCGGGCAGACGGGCCCCCTCCGTCAGGAACTTGCGCCGCTCGACGCCGGAAAAGGCGGCCATCGAGACGACGGAGAAGGCGGGGGGGCTCTCGGCCGCTACGGGAGCTTTCCGGTTGCGGCTGACGCGGCCGAGCAACGGGTCCTCGCCGTCGACCGCACCCTGCGGCGCGAGAATGGCCGGTAGGGCGTCCGACACGCGCTTGAGATCGGAGGCGCCTGCCCAGTCCGTCCCCCGGCAGGAGATCAGGATGCGCGCCCGCGCATAGCCCGCCCCCATGCTCTGCTCGAAGCGTTTCAGAGCTACATCCAAGCTCTTCTTCGTGAGTTTGGCCTCGTCCACGGAGTCCAGGAAGAACCACGCCGGCTGACCCGAGCTCTGCCAGGCGTCGAATAACTCGCGCCCCTCCCGCCCGAGCACGACCTCAAGATCGGCCTCGACCAGCTGCTCGATGGGGGCGAAGAAGGCTTGCTTGCCCTCATCCCGCAGGCGCTTCACCCTCCGCTCGAACTCGAAGGTCTTGCCGCTGCTCGCCTCGGCCAGGATCACGACTCTGGGTCGCTCAAGAAGGTCCGACCACGTCAGCGCACTCCTCAGGCCGAACAAGCGCCCTTCTACGGCCTCGGTGCTGATCGGCTCATCCGGGTTGATTGGAATGAAAGCCCGGTCAAGGTCGACGGGCAGGACGTTAAGTTGCGACATGGGCCCTCGTGTAATGTCGGTCGACCTCATAATCCTGAGCGATCCGCGAACCAATCCGCCTCCAGTTCGGTGTCGCGGCTCAGTTCTTCGACCGGCCAGCTAAGGCCTGCTAAGGTATCCCCCTTCCTTAGCCGCGGTTGCGGCAGGGCGCGGTGTTTCACGAGGTGGCGTCCACCGTAGGCAAGCTCGGCGCCCAAAGACTTAGCCGGCAAGTCAGGCTTGCGGCCGGGATGACGCATTGATAGAAGAAGATTGCAAAAAGGCTGCCGTCGTCGACCTTGTCGGCTTGACTTTGGACCGAA
The DNA here is from genome assembly GCA_038206535.1 of Caulobacterales bacterium. Lineage (GTDB taxonomy): Bacteria > Pseudomonadota > Alphaproteobacteria > Caulobacterales > Caulobacteraceae > Acaudatibacter. The sequence continues at coordinate 32,476 of JBBRAV010000043.1, read as the reverse complement.
GTTATACAATCTGCAATTAACCAGACCGCCGATTGTCGGCCTTCATGAACGCATCAGGATTCAAGTTGCCGATGTTGCAACCCTCTCCTCGCCGGACCATGGCGTGCGCCAAACGTTCGCGCGCACGGCGGGCTTTGAGTGGCCAGCCTCATGGTCGGCCGGCCACAAGCTCTGGTAATTTTGAGAACTCTGTTAAAATTCAAATCGTTATGGCGAAATCAAACCAACCACGGCGGCCAGGGCGCGGCCACGATGTGGCCAAAATGTGGCCAATCAGAGGCCAGGGAGCGGCCAGCCGGAGGCCTCGCCGCGGCCTCGCCGCGGCCTACTGGCGGCCATGCGGCGGCCAGCCAAACGACGCCGAACCCCCGATCCTCAGCGCCCGACGTCGATCTGTGGCGTCTCGGCCCGGACTGGCGTAATCCCTCGCTCATGCGCACAGCCGACCTGAAGCGATCGACGGGGATGGCCATGGCGATGCTGGCCCTGCCGCTTTGCGCGTGCATCAGCCACACACGGCCGGAGAGCGCCGCCCTGCCCGAGCCGTGGCCGCAGCCACCGCCGAATCTGGCGGCGTTTGGGCAGCCCTCGTCGGACTATCCGTCGGTGGGCGGCGACATCCTCAAGGGTTCGACGCCGGCCGATCTGGCCGAGGCGAGAGCCGCGGCGTTCCGGCCGCTCGACTTGCCCGACACGCCGGACCAGGGTCAGGCCAAGGGCCAGCCTCCCACCCAGACAAACACCATTCCGCCCCAGCATCGCTTGGCGAATGACGCCGCCCCCCACTAGAGAGGGCCCATGAGCGAACAGGCCGTACAGATCATCGCCCGGGGCCCGCGCGCCCACGCCGAAGCCGCCGCGAGGGCCATGGACGCCGACACGGTCCTGGAATGGACGACCTACTCGATCATCGAAGAGGACGAGGCCGCGGGCCGCTGGCGTATCGACGCGTTTCCAGTGTCGGATGAGGAGGCCCAAACCCTGCGCAGCCTGCTGGCCGGGTTCGCGGATCTGACGACGACGACCGAGACATTGGCCGACGCCGACTGGCTGGCGATGGCGCTGTCCGGATTGCCGCCGGTGCGCGCCGGCCGGTTCTTCGTGTTCGGGGTGCATGATCGCGGGCGAGCGCCGCTCAACACCGTCAATCTGCGCATCGAGGCGGGGGCGGCGTTCGGCACCGGCCATCACGGCACAACAGTCGGCTGCCTGATCGCCTATGACGGCCTGCGCAAGCGGCGCCGGTTCGACAGGGTGCTGGACGTGGGGACGGGCACCGGCGTGCTGGCGATCGCCGCGGCGCGCACCGGCGCGCGGGTCAGCGTCGGCACCGACATCGACCGCGTCTCGGTGCGCATCGCGCGCGAGAACGCAACGGTGAACAGCGCCAGCAGCCGCTTCGTTCACGCCAACGGGCTCGCCCACCGCGCCGTCGCCATGTCCGCTCCCTATGATCTGGTATTCGCCAATATCCTGGCTCGGCCGCTCACGCGCCTGGCGCAGTCGATCAAGCAGGCGACCAGGCCGGGCGGCGCGGTGATCCTGTCGGGCTTGCTGCGTAGCCAAGCCCGAACCGTACTGGCGGCCTATCGGTCGCGCGGCCTGCGCCTCGAACGCCGGCTCAACCGCGACGCCTGGACGACGCTGGTGTTGCGACGCTAGCGCGTCCCGCGCAGTTGGGAGTAAAAGCATCGCCATGCGCCAGACATTCGACGAGACCACCGACCCGTCCTTTGGAGCCAGGCACGCACCCTTGATCCGCCAGGCCATGGCGGCGCAGGGTCTCGACGGCTTCGTCATCCCGCACGAGGACGAGTACCAGAACGAATACCTTCCCGCCGCCAATGATCGACTGGCCTGGGCGACCGGCTTTACCGGCTCGGCCGGCGCGGCGGTGATCCTGAAGGACAAGGCGGCGGTGTTCGTCGACGGCCGCTACACCCTGCAGGTGCGCGATCAGGTCGATGGCGAGATGTTCGAGATCCGCGATCTGGTCGAGGGCGGCGTGCCGGCCTACCTCGGCGAGGTGGCGCAGAGCGGCTGGACCATCGGCTACGATGCGCGCCTGCACAGTCCCGACGCCCTGGAGCGCCTCAGCGCGGCCGCCAGCAAGGCCGGCGCCGCCTTGAAGCCGGTGGATGTGAACCCCCTGGACCAGGCGTGGGGCGCGGCCCGCCCTCCGCAGCCGACCGCCGCGGTGGTTCCACACCCTCTCGAGTTCGCCGGCGAAGCCTCGGGCGACAAACGCGCCCGCATCGGCTCGGCGCTCGCCGAAGCCAAGGTGGGCGCCGCGATCATCACGTCGCCGGCGTCGATCGCCTGGCTCTTTAACATCCGCGGCGGCGACGTGATCCGCTCGCCTCTGCCCCTGGCCCAGGCCATCCTCAACGCCGACGGGACCGCGCGCCTCTTCCTCGACCCGGCAAAGGTCACCGCCGACCTGATCGCCTGGCTTGGCAACGAGGTCCGGCTCGAGCGGCCGGACGCGTTCGAGGGCGCTCTTGCCGACCTCGAGGGGCAGCGTGTGTCGATCGATCCTGGGCAATCGGCCGCCTGGTATTTCGAGGCGCTGGACGCGGCCGGCGCCGAAGCCGTGCGCGCGAGCGATCCCTGCGCCCTGCCCCGCGCCTGCAAGAACCCGGTCGAGATCGAGGGCTCGCGCCGCGCCCATGTGCGTGACGGCGCCGCGCTGACGCGCTTCCTGCACTGGGTCGCCACCGAGGCGCAGACGAGTCTGCCCGACGAGGTCGAGATCGTCGGCAAGCTCGAAAGCTTTCGCGAAGCGACCGGCGCGCTGAAGGATCTGTCGTTCGACACCATCGCCGGCGCCGGGTCGAACGGCGCCATCGTGCACTATCGCCCGACGCACCGTCTGAACCGCCGTGTCGAAAACGGTTCGCTGCTGCTGGTGGACTCCGGCGCGCAATACCTGGACGGCACGACCGACGTGACCCGCACGCTCGCGATCGGCGAGCCTAGCGCGGAGATGCGACAGCGCTTCACCCTGGTCCTCAAGGGACACCTGGCGCTGGCCCGAGTCCGCTTCCCGGCCGGGACCACCGGCTCCGCGCTCGACACGCTCGCGCGGGCTTCGCTGTGGTCGGCCGGTTTCGACTACGACCATGGCACCGGTCACGGCGTCGGCTCCTACCTCGGCGTTCACGAGGGGCCTCAGCGTATCGCCAAGGCCCCCAGCGCGGCGCCGCTGATGGCCGGAATGATCGTGTCCAACGAGCCTGGATACTACAAACAGGGCGCCTACGGCATCCGCATCGAGACGCTGCAGGTCGTGACCGAGGCGGCTCAGATTCCGGGCGGCGAACGCCCCATGCTCGGCTTCGAGACTCTTACCCTGGCGCCGATCGACCGGCGGCTGGTGGACGGCGCCATGCTCACCGACGAAGAGAGGGCGCAACTCGACGCCTATCATGCGCGCGTGCTCGAGCAGATCGGCCCGATCGTGCCACCTGACGTTGCCGCCTGGCTGGGCGAGGCCTGCGCCCCCATTTGAGGTCGGGCGCTCGCACGAACATTGGCGCGTGGGCATTAAAAGGAAAGACCAACACATGGCGACGATGCTGATCCGCTTGAAGATCAAAGCCGGCTCGGAAGCGCGGTACGAACAGATACAGCGGGACCTCTACGAGAAGACCCATCGTCTTGAACAGGGCGTCCTACGGTACGAAATGTGGCGCGGCCAGGAGCAGGGACATTACTACTGCATTCTTGCGTTTCCCGACATCAACACCTTCCTCCTGAAGCATCAGATCAGCGATCATCACGAAGTGGCCACGCCGCCGTTGATGGAGGTGATCGAGGAGGAGTCCATCGAATGGGTCGATCCCATCCAGGGCGCATCGCCGCTACCGCCCACCGACCCGCAGGATCTGCCCGCCGACGCGCCCCAGATCGCGCGAACCTATGCAGAGGTCTTTCAGGTCGCCTGTCCCGCCTGGTGGAAGGCGATGCGCGAGGCGGCCTGAATTTCCTCAGGGCCTGACGCCCCCGTCCGCCGGCACGGCCGCGAGGTTGATGACTTCGGGGGCGTCGCGCAGCTTGAGATAGAATTTTCCGCCGGGCGGGTAGGGTACGGACAATACGCGACCGGCGAACCCTTCGGGAACCTTGACGGCATGATCAAACCGGGCGTCGCCGGACAGGGAGTCGACCAGAAACAGATCCGAACCGGTGAGCTCGCAGGATTGGCCGCGCCCCCCCGGGCACTTGAGGGCGCGAAAGGTCGGCAGGCGGACCAGGGTTGCGAGGGGTTGCCAGTCGCCGGCGCCAGCCTCATCGACGATGCGGAATCTCAGGGCTCCGAAGGCCGAGGCGCCGAACGCCTTGGCGGTGTCGAGGGTGGCCACGGCGATCCGCGGATCTTCCAGCACCAGGCCGCCCGAACTGGTCAGGGTGGCCAACGCGCCGCCGTCGGCCGTGGCCACCTCGACCCTTTCACGGCCGGTAAACGTCGCCGGGACCTTGGCGCGAATCGAGAACGTCAAGGTGGCGCCCAGGGGGAGCTCGTCCTTACTGGTCAACTCCATCGCGCCAGACGCGCTGGACGCGCCCGGCTGAACGCTCTTGTCGATCAGTTCCACCTCGGGGCGCGCCGGCGCGATCGACACCTTGAGCTTTTCCACGCGACCATCCTTGAGGGTCGCCCTTGCCGAGGCGGGCCTTCCCGCTTGCAACCTGCCGACGGCGTCCGCGTCGGCGGCGGTGAGTGTCAGTTCATCCGCGCCATTGACCGACCTGAGCCCGCCGGGCGTGAAGGTGACGCCGTTGACCGTCAAGGCCGTCACCTCGTCCAGCCGAGAGCCCTTCAGCACCCCAAAGGAGTCGCCGGCGTGGACGGTGAAGCCGTCGAGATGGCCGGCCACGGCGAAAGCCTGCAAGGCGACGCTGTCGGCGTCTCCCCCGCCCTGCTGTTTGACAAGCAGGGTCAACGGGCCAGCATCGCTGTCGCCCAACGGCACGGTAACGGCGATCTGGTCAGGCTGGGTCGTCTTCCATTCGACCGCCTGGGTTCCGCCCGACGCCGCCCGCAGCGACACGCTTTCAACACAAGCGGCTTGCGCCCCCTCCAGGCGGACCGTGTCCACCCGGCCCACCACCAGAGCCTGCCTGTCATCGTCGGCGAGACGCCACTGCTCCGGGTGCGGGGTCCGCAAATGAAAGTTGGGGCCATCGAACGGCTCGAAGCCCCAGAAACCGTGCAGCGAGCCATCGACGGTGTCCCCGAACCGGGCCGCGTCCAGTCCGGAGACGTCGGCGATAAAGCCGCCCTTCTCCGCGTCCGCGCGCACTGGCAGTTCGACGAAGGCGCCGTCCTTCGCTTTGAGACGCAGCGCCATGTCATGCGCGTAGGCGGTGGAAAACGCCAAGGGCGCGCCCTCCGCCGGCAGGACGAGATCCCCCTTGGCGGCGCAGTACGCAGCTTTCGCGTCGACGGCGCGCAGGGGCGGCGGCTGCGGCGGTTCGACCGCCGGCAACGCGGTCACGAGGACCGACAGAGGATTGTGGAAGGACGGGGCGGTGCTCAGCAACAGCGACATCTTGCGGCCGCCGATCGCACCCAAGGCCGGGATGTATTGATAGTGGGCGGTGCGGAAGGAATCGAACAGGCGGGCGATATCCAGGACGGCGGCGAGGTAGGGGGTGTTGGCGCCGTAGCCGGCCTGGGGCGTCGCGCTGAGCTGCAGGAGAAGGTCCGCCGAGACTCCCGACGTCAGCGCCTGAACGATCGATGTGCTCTGGCCATCCTCCAGGATCAGCGCGTCCTTTGCCTGCAGGAGGCACCCGGCCTGCAAGTCCGGCATCTTTTGAAAACAGTCGGCGTCGACCTTGATGGCGAGGCTGCGCCCCAAAAGCGTCGAGACCTTTTGCAGGCCCTCGGAATCGGCCGGGTTGGTCTTGCGCAGGACGGCCAGAAATACATTCAGCCGCGAACGATCGAGGGTGGCCTGGTTGAGATCCTGGGAGGCGCGGACGAACGCTCCGGGGCGGCCTCGCACGGCGTCGACCAGCGTCCTGAAGTCCCCGCCGGTGTGAGGCGCCAGGAAGACGAGAACCTGCTGGGCGCCCTCGGGCACCGTGAGCTTCAAGCCGTCGGCGCCCTTGGGCGTCCAGGTCTGCAGGGGGTGGAACCAGCTTTCCGGCGGCGGATTGGTCGCGCCGCGCAGGAACGCGGTCACCAGCAGGTAGCGCACGCTTTCCGACGGCGGGAGGTCGGCCTTGATCGAAAGCTGATCGCCGGACGACAGGTTCGGCGTCTGCGAAATCGGCAGGGTCACGCCCGCATGCGTCACCTCGATATCCAACGTAGGTCCGGCGAGGTCGAACGGCTCGCCCCTGGCGGCGGCCACACACGAGGCGACTAGCAACAGCGCCAGGCCGATCGTGCGCAATCGTGAACCCATGTCCATTCCAACGTCCGAGTGGAGGCGGGACCTCAGATAGTCAATCCACCGCCCGCCCCCGGCGTTCGGCGCCGTCGGCTTGTCGGCCAGGGACGATCCCCTTGCGAAACTACTTACGCATTATGTCAACGGCGCGACCTGAGAGCTCTCGCTCACGTCGTTTTCTCGCTTACAAGCGCCAGCCACTCGTCCTCGGTCAGCACCTTGAGGCCCAGCTCCGCCGCGGTCTTGAGTTTCGACCCCGCTCCGGGTCCCGCCACGACGATATCGGTCTTCTTCGACACCGACGACGAGACCTTGGCGCCCAGGCGTTCGGCCTGCGCCTTGGCTTCGTCGCGCGTCAGGCGCTCGAGCGAGCCGGTGAAGACCACCGTCTTGCCGGCGATCGCGGTGTCGCGTTTGGGGGCGGCGGTAGGCTGGATGTCGAGTTCACCCGCCAGGGCCTCGACCATCCGGCGATTGTGGTCTTCGGAAAAGAACGCGGCGCAGGCCTCGATGACCGCGTCGCCGACCTGGTCGAGGGCGTCGAGCTCGTCGATCGCCTCGGGGTCTCGCGCGGCGACCTTGTCCATGGCGGCGAGGAACGTCGGCGCATCGCCATAGCCGCGCGCCATCACCAGGGCAGTGGTCTCGCCCACGTGCCGAACGCCGAGGCCATAGATGAAGCGTTCCAGGGAAACCTTGCGGCGCGCCTCGATCGCGGCCGTGAGATTGGCGACGGACGTCTCGCCATAACCGTTTCTCTCGCGCAGCGCGTCGAGCACATCGGTCCGACGGGCAAGGCGGAAGATGTCCGCCGGCTCCCTGATGAGGCCCTCGTCATAGAAGGCTCGCAACTGCTTCTCCCCAAGCCCCTCGATGTCGAAGGCGCGGCGCGAGACGAAGTGGCGCAGATGCTCGACCCGCTGAAACGGGCAGGCGAACTCGCCGGTGCATCGCCTCACGACCGTCTCGGCCCCGCCGGTGGTCGTCTCCCGCGCCAAGGGCGTCGCAAGCGGGCACGGGCAACGGGTCGGGAACTCGAACGGCTCCGAGCCGGAGGGGCGCTCCTCCAGCACCACGGAGACCACCTGGGGAATGACGTCGCCGGCGCGCTGAAGCACGACCGTGTCGCCGACCCGGATGTCCTTGCGCGCGATCTCGTCGGCGTTGTGCAGGGTGGCGCGCTCGACGACGACGCCGCCGACGGTGACCGGGCGAAGCCGCGCCACCGGCGTGACCGCGCCGGTGCGTCCGACCTGGATATCGATCGCCTCGAGGATCGTGCGCGCCCGCTCGGCGGGAAACTTGCGCGCGATCGCCCAGCGCGGCGAGCGAGACACAAAACCCAGGCGATCCTGCCAATCCAGGCGATCGACCTTGTACACCACGCCATCGATGTCGAAGGCGAGACGAGGGCGCAGCACTTCCATCGTCTTATAGGCGTCGAGCAGACCGCCGGCGCCTTCCACCCGGACGGTCTGCGGCGCGACCTGGAATCCCCAGTCGCGCAAAGCCTCGAGCGCCTCCGACTGGGTGGCGGCAAAGGACGTGCTGACGAAGCCCCACGCATAGGCGAAGAAGCGCAGCGGGCGGGTGGCCGTGATCGCCGGATCGATCTGGCGCAGCGAGCCGGCGGCGGCGTTGCGCGGGTTGGCGTAGGTGCGCTGCTCGGCGGCCGCGGCGGCGAGATTGAGCGCCGCGAAGTCTGCGTGACCGAGATAGACCTCGCCGCGCACCTCGATCACGTCGGGCCAGCCGCGCCCTGAGAGCCTGCGTGGAATTTCCTCGACGGTGCGCAGGTTCTGGGTGACGTCTTCGCCTACGCGGCCGTCGCCGCGCGTCGCGCCCTGGACCAGGAGTCCCTTTTCATAGCGGAGGGAGGCCGAAAGGCCGTCGATTTTCGGCTCGGCCGTGTAGGCGACAATGTCTTCGCCAAGGCGCAGAAATCGCCGCACGCGCGCGTCGAACTCCGTCGCGTCTTCGTCCGCGAAGGCGTTGTCGAGCGAGAGCATCGGTACGCCGTGCTCGACGGGCGTGAAGGCGGCGGAGCGTTGCGCGCCGACGCGCAGTGAGGGGGAGTTGTCTCGGACCAGGTGCGGGAACCGGCTCTCGATCGCCGTGTTGCGCCGCTTCAGCGCGTCGTAGTCGGCGTCGGAGATCGTCGGCGCGTCGTCCTGGAAATAGCGCCGATCATGGGCGGCGATCTCGTCGGCCAGACGCGCCAGTTCGGCGACGGCCCCGGCCTCGTCGAGGTCCTCCACCGGCCTGGCGATGACGCGAGCGTCAGACATGCATCAAGGCGCGAGCCGCGGCGCGGGCTGCGTCGGTGACCGACGCTCCCGAGAGCATGCGGGCGATCTCTTCTTCACGCGTGGATTGGCCCAACACCTCGACATCCGTGCGCAAGCGCTCCCCTTGCCCCGCCTTGCTGACCCGCCAATGGGCGGAGGCGCGAGCGGCGACCTGTGGGCTGTGAGTGATCACGACGACCTGCGCATGCGCCGCGAGGCGGGCCAGGCGTTGTCCCACCGCATCGGCGACCGCGCCGCCGACGCCCTGGTCGACCTCATCGAAGATCAGCAGCGGCTGGGCGCCCTTGCCGCGCGTCGCGAGGGCGACCTTCAAGGCGAGCGCCAGCCGGGCGAGTTCGCCACCCGAGGCGACAGAACCCAGTCCGGCGAACGGGGCGCCCGGGACGGTTGCGATTTGGAATTCGACCCGGTCGGCGCCTGCCGGGCCGAAACGCTCTTCCGAAAGTGGCTCGACGGCGACCCGGAACCGCGCCTTGTCGAGCTTCAGCGGCGCCAATTCGCTCTTCATCACCTTGGCCAGGCGGTCCGCCGCGGCGCGCCGCACCGCTCCCAGTTCCGCCGCGGCGGCACGGTAGGTCGTCCACAGCCGCGTCGCCTCCGCCTCGGCGGCCCCCAGGGTCTCGTCGGCGGTTTCAATCGCCAACAGCCGTTCGGCGAATGCTCTGCGCGTGTCCGGCAGGGAGTCGACGCCGACGCCGAGTTTGCGCGCCATGGCTCGCAGCGCAAAGAGTCGCTCTTCCGTTTGATCGAGGCGGTCGGGTTCGACGGAAAAGGCTTCGGCGGCCCGGTCGATCGCCGACGCGGCCTCGACCGCATCGGAAAGCGCCCTGTCGACAGCGTCGGCGGCCGCGGCCACCCGGGTCGACGCACGTGTCGCCGCCTCGACGCCGGCCCGGCCAAGACGTTCGCTCGCCCGCTCCAGCGAGCGGAAGGCCTGGGCGAGTCGGGCGACGACTCCGTCGTCGCTCATTTGCTCGCGCGCCGAGGCTATGTCGGCCAGAGCCTTCTCCGCCGTGGCCAACACCGCCCTCTCGTCGGCGAGCGCGGCCTCTTCGCCCGGGCGCGGCGCCAATCGATCGAGTTCGGAAAGGCGCAGGCCGAGTTCCTCCGCCTCGTCGGCGGCGCGGGACTGGACGGCTCGCAGAGCCTCGAGGCGTTCGCTGGCGGAGCGCCACGCGCTCCATGATTCGTAGCTCGCGTTCAGTTCGCGTTCGCAGTCGCCAAATACGTCGAGGAGCGGTCGGTGGGTGCGGGCGTCCAGCAAACCGACGGCCTGATGCTGACCATGAATTTCGATCAGCAAAGCGCCCAGCTCACGCAGCACGCCGACGCCGGTCGGCTGATCGTTTACGAACGCCCGCGAGCGGCCGTCGGCCGCCACCACCCTGCGCAACACGAGGTCTTCGTCACGGGCGTAGTCCAGTCCTTTCTCGTCGAGGCATGACCACGCCGCATGCTCGGCGCCGGGAGCGAAGATGGCGGTAGCGCTGGCCTGGGACGCGCCGCGTCGCACCAGCGCCTGGTCGCCACGCGCCCCAAGAGCCAAACCCAGAGCGTCCAGGATAATCGATTTACCGGCCCCTGTTTCCCCGGTCAGGGCCGTCAGGCCGGGCCCGAATGACAGGTCCAGGCTCTCTATCAGGACCAGATCGCGTATGCCGAGGCCGATCAACATGGCCCGAGAATGGCCGAGAATCCGGTCCGATCAAAGACCCAGGACATCGTGGAAGAAATTACCTTTCTTCTTCTTCGGGGGCGGCGCGGGCGGCGCGTCGGGGCTCGGCGTGGTCACGGCGACGCCGTTGTCCTCGCTCGCCGCCGGCGGCGCGACCGTCGTCTCCTTGTGCTTGCCGAACGGCAGAAGGCGCGGAATACGAGACTCATGATCGGTGGGGACGACCGCCGCGCGCAGGCCCTTGGATGTCAGCAGGCGGTAGGCATCGCGATACCAGACGTCCCCCGGATAATTGAACCCCAGCACCGCGCCGTCCATGGTCGCCTCATGGGTGAGCCCCAGGTTCAAGTAGGCTTCCACCAGGCGATAAAGCGCTTCAGGCGCATGGGACGTCGTCTGATAACGATCGACGACGGTGCGGAAGCGTCCGATCGCGGCGATCGAGTCGCCACTTCTCAAATAGAACCGGCCGATGGTCATCTCCTTGCCCGCGAGCTGGTCCATGACCATGTCGCGCTTGAGACGCGCATCGACGGCATATTCGGTATTGGGATATCGCTTGATGACATCGCCCAAAGAAACTTCCGCATTCTGCGTATAGGCTTGGTCGCGGCCGACGTCGACGATCTGCTCGAAGTAGCAGATCGCCTTGATGTAGTAGGCATAAGCCGTCGAGGCGTTTCCCGGGTACAAGGCAATGAAGCGATCGGCGTCGGCAATGGCTTCCGGGTAATCATTCGCCTCGTAGTGTGCATAGGCCGTCATCAGAATCGCCCGGCGCGACCACTCCGAATATGGGTGCTGTCGCTCCACTTCACGAAAGTAGTTGACAGCATCGTTCCACTGGCGCCGGTCAAGGTCCTCTGCGCCGACGGAGAAAAGCAGTTCGACAGGCCGCTCCTCGTAGGCGAGAGTCGGCTTCTTCTTCTTGAAGACTGAGCACCCAGACACCGCGATCGCGGCGCACAAGACCAGTAGAACCGTAAATCGGCCCAAAGAACGAAGCTGCACGAGCGGTCACCTCAAAGCGTAGAGCGCGCGCCCCGCGCCAGTGCTTCGCGTTCTACACCAGGCGGACGGACACGCAAACGCTCACACGGCGACCGCCAGATTCTCGGACAGCACCGTGGCGCGCCACGCTTCTGGACGGTCGAGAAGAGCGCGCAGGAGGGCGTTGTTCAGCGTGTGGCCCGCATAGAGACCCTCATAGCGCCCCAGCATCGGCGCCCCCAGCAGGTAAAGATCTCCGATCGCATCCAGAACCTTATGACGGACGCACTCGTCGGGACGACGAAGGCCTTCGGGGTTCAGCACGCGGCCTTGCTCGAACACCACCGCGTTTTCCAGACCTCCGCCCCGCGCCAGGCCGGCGGCGCGCAAGGCCTCGACCTCATGCAGGAAACCGAACGTCCTGCAGTCCGCCAGCTCGCGCCGGAACGAGGTCTCGTCGACGGCGAGATCGACGCTTTGGCGTCCGATGTCGGCGGCCTCGAAGTCGATTTCGAAGGCGACCTCGAACCGATCCGAGGGTGTGAGCGCCGCGCGCTTGCCGCCGTCGCGAACCTCGACCGGAGCCAGAATTTCGACGTAACGGCGAGGCGCGGGCTGGGGCGTCCTGCCGGCGCGATCGATCGCGCGAACGAAAGGCTGACATGAACCGTCCATGATCGGCGCTTCGGGCCCGTCGATTTCGACGATCGCATTGTCGACAGCCAGGCCGCAGAACACCGCCATCAGGTGCTCGACGGTGGAGACGCTCACACCGTCGGTATTGCCGAGCGTGGTGCTCAGGCGCGTATCGCAGACGGCGGACGCGGTCGCGGCCACCATACGCGCCGAACCTGCGACATCGGTGCGAACAAACCGGATACCGACGCCCGGGGCTGCCGGAAGCACGGTTACGCTGACGGAACGTCCCGAATGGACGCCGACGCCGCCAAAGGAAGCCGGACGCGCGAGTGTGTGCTGGCAGATGGAAGACAATCCCAAGCTCCTGCTTGGCGAACCGCATTAAGTCCGCACGTCGTCCCCGCGCGTCGCTACCTCATATTATGGCGAATGGCCTGCCGCAAAACAACTCCTGTTTCGCGGTGTTTCCTTTACAAGCTCTTGATCCGTAAGACTTTACCGTCAGTTCGCCAAACGTCGGAGGAAGGAAGGTATTTCCAGCTCTTCGGTTTGATTGCCGTGAACGTCCTCGACGGGCTCAATCGCTGCCTGGCCGCCTCCGTTCGCACGCGCGGGCGCAGGACGGTAGGCTGGCGGTTCCTGCCGCGGCGGCCTATTGAACAGGCTGAGCCAACCGCTTTTTTGGCGGCGATCGTCGATAGGACGGTTGGGGAACAGGGGCTCGTCCTCATGATCGGCGACAGACGGATCGACGATTCTGGTCACGGGGCGATCCGTTGCGGCGACCGCGGCTTGCATCGCCGGTTCCGCGGTTTCGCGGGCGGCGACCGGCGGCGCCAGCTCCTGCGCGTCGAACAGCTGGGGTTGCGGCGCTATCGGAGACGCCGGCGCCTCATTGCTAGCATAAACAGGATCCGCGATGGGCGCCGAGACTGGAGCCACCATCGCGGCTTGCGCCAACGAGTGTCTGGACGATTCTCGCGCATGGCGCTCCTGATAGGTTTCGATCGCAGCGATCGAGGCGCCGTCCATGCCTGTCGCTACGACCGACACGCGGACCATCCCATCCAGCGATGGGTCGAAGGCCGCTCCGAAAATGATATTGGCTTCAGGGTCCACCTGACCAGAAATGGCGTTGGCGGCTTCGTCGACCTCCAGCAAGGTCATGTCCATCCCGCCGGTTATGTTGACGAGCACGGCCTTGGCGCCCTTCAGGGTCACTTCGTCGAGCAACGGGTTCTGAATCGCGTTCTCGGCCGCCATCAGCGCGCGGCCTTCTCCGGTGCCCTCGCCCGTGCCCATCATGGCCTTGCCCATCTCGGTCATCACCGTGCGCACATCGGCGAAATCGAGGTTGATGAGACCGGGAAGCACCATGAGGTCGGTGATCGAGCGCACGCCCGAATGCAGAACCTGATCTGCCTTGCCGAAGGCCTCCGCGAACGTCGTGCGCTCATTGGCGACCCGAAACAGATTCTGGTTTGGGATGACGATCAGGGTGTCGACGTAACGTTGCAGTTCGGCGATGCCGGCGTCGGCGAGGCGCATGCGGTGGCGGCCTTCGAAGTGAAAGGGCTTGGTGACCACGCCGACGGTGAGGATACCGCGTTCGCGCGCGCATTTGGCGATGATCGGGCCGGCTCCGGTCCCGGTGCCCCCGCCCATGCCCGCGGTAATGAACACCATATGCACGCCGTCGAGGTGTTCGCCGATCTCCGGCGCCGATTCCTCGGCGGCCGACATGCCCACTTCGGGGTGCGCGCCCGCCCCGAGGCCTTGGGTGACGTTGACCCCGAGCTGGATCCGTTTGTCGGTCTTGGAAAAAGCCAGTTGCTGAGCATCGGTGTTCGCTACGACGAATTCGACTCCCTCGAGCCCGGCTTCGATCATGTTGTTGACGGCGTTCCCCCCCGCGCCACCAACGCCGAACACGACGATCCGAGGCTTCAACTCTTTGGTCTGAGGAGCAAATACTTTGAAAGTCATTGGACTTCGAGGCCTCCGCCGCGCCGTTAATGTGTTCAAGCCCGCAACTTTGCGAACCACTTCGATGCATGGTGCGATTCAGCATCCACGACCGTTAATCTGGAGTTAACCGCATAAGCTGAGTCGCGATCTCGTCGAGGCGTAGCGGGCTGTTTTCGTGGGGAAAACTTGGAATTATCGAGCCCGCCGCCGGTTAAATTTTTCACGCTCCAGGTTAACGCGAGAACAAATCAGGAATAGGAACCTTGTTCGGCCGCGTTAGCGAGGGCGTGGCGCAGCGCGACGTCGCTAGAGGTTTTCTCGCAGCCAAGCCGCCGCCTTGACCACGACGTTCGCTTTCGGATCGACGGCGCCGCCTCCACGATGAGCGCCGGCCGGTCGTTTGAACTCGGCTTCGCGCGGTCCGAACGCCGCCCTCTGAAGCACCCCGGCGGCGGCGCAGAACGCTGGTCCGGACGCCGCGTCGGCGAGGTGGGGGATGCGACGAGGACGTCCCAGGCGCACGCCCCGGTCGAAAACTCGCACCGCGACCTCCCGCACGCCGGCAAGCTGGCTGGCGCCGCCGATCAGGACGATCCCTGTGCTGGGGTCAATGAGAGCCCCGGCCGCTTTCAGGCGCTCCTTGACCATCTCCAGCGTCTCCTCGACGCGCGGGGCGATGATGCCTTTTAGCATCGAGCGCGGCGCAATCACCGGGCCCGCGCCGGGATCGTCGCCGCGAGGCGGGGCCTCGATCATCTCGCGGTCCTCGTTGGCCGACGCGATGGCCGACCCATGCAGCGTCTTGATGCGCTCGGCCCCGACCATCGAGGTCGAGAGACCCTTGGCGATGTCCTGGGTGACATGGTGTCCGCCGACCGCGAAGCCGTCGACATGCACCAGCGCGCCGCCGGAAAAAACGGCGACCGACGTCGAGCCGCCGCCCATGTCGATGCAGATCGCTCCCAACTCCATCTCGTGCTCTTCGAGCGCGGCCAGGGCCGACGCATACGGCGCCGCGACCGCGCCGGCGAATTGGAGATGGGCGCGCTCGACGCAGTGGCCAATGGTGTGGAAGACCGCCTCGTTCATGGATACGACCAGCATGTCCAGGCCCAGGATGCGACCGAAGAGGTCGCGCGGATCGAGGACATGGCGTTGGCCGTCCACCGACCACGCGACCGGGCGCAGGTGGATGATCTGTCGCCCACTCAGGCGCAGACTTGCCACAGCCTGAGCGGTGGCCCGCGCCAGGTCCGCGTCGCCGATCGGGCGGCCAGTCAACGAGACCTGCGCGGATACTCTGTGGCTGGCGATCTGGCCACAGGTCGTCGCGACAGTGACAGCCTGCACATCCACGCCGGCCATGCCCTCGGCCCGCTCCACAGCCAGAGCGATCGCCCGAGCCGCGTCGTCCATATCGATGATGCTGCCCCCCTTGACGCCGCGTGACTGGACATAGCCGACGCCGGCGGCGGCGAGCGTGCGGTCGCCGCGTCGCGGACCGTCGGGTTTCATGATGAAGCACGCGACCTTGGAGGCGCCGAGGTCCACGGCCGCCACAATTCCCGATCTTCCCAACGGGGTCTTGAAGCCGTCCCGCCCGTCACGCCGGCGCCCCTTCACCAGGTCTTGCGATCCCACGACTTCGACGATCTGCTGCATGATTATGCCCCGTCAGACTTCACCACCGGCGCCGCGATGTTACGGGGCCGAACCACAACCATATCCGCGTCGCGCAGATCGATCCGCGCAAACCCGAGTTTCAAGATTCGCGCCTGACTATCAAGCTGATCGAATCGCTTCAGCGCGTCATCTTCGCGCGCGGCGGGCAACATAATCAAACCGCCATCCTTGAGGCGAAGATCCCAGCGCCTCGCGTCGACGCGCACAAAGGAGTCGATGTGCTGCATGAGGCTGTGTCGCGGCAGAACCAGCCTCAGGACCGAAGCCGCCGCCGTGTTCGCGCCGTCGCCGACGATGAGAGGCAAGCCGCCGAACTGGGCGGGGTCTATCTTGGGCATCACCGCGCCGTTGGATACGACCAGCACCGTCTTACCAGCGTGCTCCCAGACCGCGATCAAGGGTCGCTGCTCCACCGCGATCACCAAGGTGTCGGGAAGCAAGCGGATGACCCTGGCGTGCTCGACCCAGCCGACCCGCTCGACGCGCGCGCGTATGGCGGGCAGATCAAGGCTCAATATCGGGGCCCCCAGTGGAACCGCGGCCGCCCTGAGGACATCGCCCTGGGCCGCGGGCGTGGTCCCTTGCAGGTGAACGGTGTCGAGCCGAAAGCCGATGCTCGCAAGCCGCGTGTCGTTCGCCTCACGGATCCAACGAACGATCGACTCGCCCCGGCCCCCCGTCGCGAGGAAGGCGGCAATGACCAGCGCCACCACGAGCCACGTGGCCGGGACGATCAGGGCGGACGACATGCCCGCCCGGTTCGCCGCGCTCAGCTTGCTGGGCGCAGGCGTCTTGGCGAGGGCGCGGCCCTTGCCTGCCTTAGGCGCCACTGTGCGCCGAGGCTTGGCAAGTCCCTGGCCTGACGATTGCGCCGCCGCGGGCATACCCGACCTCCGTGATCCAAAGCACAAGCGCATCGAAGCCCATGCCGACATGGGCCGCCTGCTCGGGCGCGAGCGAGGTGGGCGTCATTCCGGGTTGGGTATTGACCTCTAAGAGGACCAGAATGTCGTTAACGTCGTCATAACGAAAATCGCTGCGCGTCACGCCCGTGCAGCCCAAGGCGGCGTGGGCGGCTACCGCGTGGCGCTTGGCGGCCTCTGCGATGTGATCGGCAATCCGGGCCGGCAGGTGGTGAATAGACCCCCCCTCCCCGTACTTGGCCTCGTAGTCATAAAATCCGGTGCGCGGTTCGATTTCCGTGACCGTCAGAGCCTTGTCGTCCATCACCGCCACCGCGAGTTCCAGTCCCGCGACATAGGGCTCGATCATCACCTCCTCGCCGTATGCCCAGTCGGACGAGGCCAACGCCTGCGGCGGAGCGTTCGCACCCTCGAACACTCGGAAGACGCCGACGGAGGAACCTTCCGCGTTCGGCTTGACGACGTAGGGCGGAGCCATGACGTGCGAACGCGCCGCCTCAAAGCGATTGTAAAGCCCGCCCCCAGGTACGGGAACGCCCGCCGCCGCAAGCACCGCCTTGGCCTTGGCCTTGTCCATCGCCAGAGCCGAGGCGAGCACGCCGGAATGGGTGTATGGCACGCCAAGCGTCTCCAGCACTCCCTGGATGCAGCCATCCTCACCCCAGGCGCCGTGGAGCGCATTGAAACAGACATCGGGACGCATTGTCGTCAGCACGGTGGCTATGTCACGGCCGGCGTCTACCCGGCTGACAGTGGCGCCCAGCCGATCGAGCGCGTCGGCGCAGGCGCGTCCGGAGGAGAGGCTCACTTCACGCTCCGCCGACAGCCCCCCCATCAGCACGGCGACGTGGCGACCGGAGAGGGGAAGTGGCATGGGCGCTCCTGACCAAGTGGCGAATTAACCGCACACTTGTGAACTGAATCGCTCCGCATTGTTAAGGCCGTGCGCGCAGAAGCCCATAGGCGCCGGCCGCGATAGCCACGGCGGCCGCGCTCCAGAACAGCAGGTCGGCCTCCGAGGCTGCGATCATGCCACAGGAAAACAGCCCGCCTCCGACGGCGCATACGCGGATCACGATCCGTCGGCGCCCGCGCGCCTCGTCGCTGATCAACATCAGCGCCACACAGGCCGCGGCATACACCGCCATACTCAGGACCACGGTTATGTTGGCGACAATGGTGAACTGGCGCCCCAGGTTTGGACTGGCCGATGCCAGTGTCACCAGGCTCATCATGATCCCGATAAGAAACAAATTGCCCGGCGAGGCCTTGACGCGTCCGGGCCGGGAGCCGGCGCGCGCGCCTATCGGTTGCGTCACCGCATGGCTTCGCGCCGTCTCGGCGGCGGCGAGGATTCCGGCGCCGAGCGCGCCGCAGGCCTTGATCATCGCGCAGAGCGCGACCGCTCCGGCGACCAGGGCGCCCAGGAGCGGGGCCGCCGCCGCTGCCACCGGCGCGCTCGCCCTCGCCAGCACTGTCGCCGGCAGGATTCCCATGATGACGCCGCTCATCGACACATAGACGAGGGCCGCGAAGGCCAGCCCTCCGAGCGTGGCGATCGGCACGTTGCGCGCCGGGTCACGCACCAAGGGTGCGATCACGCTGGCATACTCGACCCCGAGAAAGCCGAAGAACGCGATCACCGCGCTAGCCGGAACGGCTTTCCAGAGAGGCTCATGCGTCATGTTCCATGACGTCGCGAATATCGCGGGACGAAAGTAGAACCAGCCGCCGACAGCAACCAGGAACACCGGGGCCAATCCCAGGATCAGCGCCCAGCCGCCAAGGCGGGCGACGAATTTCGGTCCGATCAGGTTGGCCCCGACGAACAGCCACAACACCGACAGCGTCGTTAGCGTCGAGGCAGGAGGAGTCGCGACCAGCGGGAAAAAGACGCTGAGGTAGCCGGTGACGCCGATGGCGATCGGCACATTGCCCACCCAGCACACCGCCCAATAGACGACGCCCGCGACGAACCCCGCGCCGGGACCAAGAGTGTCGCGAACATAGGCGAAAAGGCCAGGCGCCCGCGGTCTGAGGATCGCGAGGAACGAGAAGGCGCCCCCCAGCATGAACGCTCCGAGGATCGCCAGCGCCCAGCCCAGGATCGAGAGTGAACCGAAGGCGGCGAGACTTGCCGGCAGGAGATAGATGCCCGAGCCCACCATCCCCCCGGCGACGACCATCATCGCGAGAAACGGACCGAGTTTGCCAGGGTGTTCGGATGTGTCGATCATCATCGCCCCTACCCTGCATGCCGCCGATTCCGTGACGACCCTGCATCACCCCCAGGGGCTCGTTCCGTCCGCCAGCGGCGGCAAGACTGCCGCGGTCGGTTTGAGCGCCCAGTAAATTTCGATTGGGGGGCAGAGCAGCACCGGCAATACCAGCGACGACAGGCAGGCTTGCAGCGCCGCGAGGGCAAGACGGGCCGGCGTCAACAGCGCCGCGGGAGAGCTGAAATCCAGCTGGGTCAGGTCTCCGAATTTCGCTTCCCCGCCGAACGCCGCCGATAGCCCCTTCTCGATCGCCACAGCGCCCAGAAGATAGACAACGCCCGCGAGCAGGAGCACCGAAAGATAGATTCGCGCTAGCGCCCACAATCTGCCGCTTGTCAACCGCCATGCCTGCGCCAGGTCGATTCGACCTGTAAGGAAGGCGGCCGGCGAGGCGAGCGAGAATCTCAACCAGACAAAGCCCAGGCCGACAAGCATGACCACGAGGCCCAGGAACTGCACCAGCGACGGCGCCAGAATGACGCTCAGGGCCGTCGAGACCAACAGCAGCGTCAGGACCACGCCCAGTCCGATGGCCGTAAGCAACAACAGCAGGCCAAATTGCCGCAAGGCGTCGCGAGCGAACGCGGAGCGTCCATTCTTGCCGTGTGGAGCAGGGCGAAGCGCGCGATACGCGCTGGTGATGTAGACGGCGTCGAGCGCGAGCCCACAGGTCAGGAGAACCGCGTAGGCGGGCGCGATCTGGGCGAGCAGCGGCTCCGCGGCGCTCGGATCCGGGTTCGACCGCCCCACCATGTCGAGAATACGCGCGATCGACGGCCCGGCGACCGCGGCGGCGAAAACGCTCCCCAGCACGTTGTACACGAACGACATGACGGCCCAAACGGCGATCAGTCGCGGTCGCTCGAGGGTGAGCCGGAAACCGCTGCGCGCGATTTCCAGCGTTGAAAGCTGCCCTGACCCTGCTTGCATCCGCGCTTCCTCCGGCGACCTGACCTATGCGACGGAATCGTCGGTGTCTAACGTGCAATCTCGACGTTGGACTCGTCGGCAACCAGTGTCGGAAGGTTCCGCCCACGCGCCCGAGGCTGTCAGAGGTATGATGTTAGACATAGCACAGCTCCCTCGAGAGGCGGAAACGCCGATGCAGGCCAGAGCCGCGGACCTCTCGAGCGTGATAGACGATCTTGACGCCGCCTTCGCCGATGATGTGATGTTCGACTGGTTCCTGCGCGACGACAGCCGCCGCGATGCGGGCCGGAGAGCCTTCTTCAGCGCGCTGATCCGCCACGTCGCCTTCGGCGCCGCGCGAATCGACCGGCCGGCAAGCGGCGGGGCGGCTGCCGTGTGGATGCCGCCCGAAGCAACGGGACCAATCTCGCTGCTCAAGGAAATGCGGCTCGCCCCAGCGATTCTACACGCGACGGGTCTTGCCCGCGCCACTCGAATCCTGGCGTTGCAATCGGGGATCGAGAAGAACCACCCAAAGGGCCGTCCATATGCCTACTTGTGGTTTCTCGGCGTACGGCCGCAGGCGCAGGGCATGGGGGTCGGCTCGCGCCTTCTGAGGTCCGCTATGCGTCGTCTCGACAATGTGGGCCTGGCCGCCTACCTCGAAACACAGACGCGGCGAAACGTCGGACTCTACCGCCGGCACGGGTTCGAGGTCACCGCCGAGTTCCACGTCCGCCAGGATGCGCCCCCGATGTGGGGCATGTGGCGCGAGCCGCAGCCGGACCACCACTAGCCGACCCGCCGAAAGCTGGCCCGAGAGCAAAATATCCACTGTTGAGCGCGGGGGCGGTTCAAATGATGCGTAAACCGCTTTAGAGACCGTCCACACTGGGGCGGCCCGCACGCCCCCCATGACCGCCGCCGCAAGCGCAGGCCTCAGCGCCGGTATTCTTGCGGTTGTTACAATCCTGTGTGCGATGTCGCGCGCCGAAGCCCATCGATTCACCTACCGCGTCAGGAGCTGCCTATGAAATTTTGCAACCTCGCCCCGTCCATCTTGTTGCTGTCCATCGCCTCAATGTCGCTGGCGCCATCGCTTGCGGCCGCACAGGCCGCGGCTCAGCCTCCGGCCCAGGCAGCGACGCCCGACGTCCTCAAGGACCCCACGGCGCAGGTCAGCTACGCGATCGGCTTCAACTTCGGCTCGCAGATGAAGAAAGACGGAGTCACTCTGGAACCCAACCAGATGGTGCGCGGCCTGCAGGATGCTTTGTCTGGCGGGAAACAGGCGATGACCGAGGAACAGATGGGCGAGGTCATGGCCGGCCTGCAGAAAACGGTGATGGAACATCGCCGCGCCGCAGCCGCCGCGCGCCAGCAGGTCCTCGCGCAGATGGGCGGAAAGAACAAGACTGAGGGCGCCGCGTATCTCAAGGCCAATGCCGCCAAGCCGGGCGTCGTCACCACGGCCGACGGCCTGCAGTATCAGGTTCTCGTCAAGGGAACCGGCCCCAAGCCCAAGGCCACCGACACCGTCGTTTGCAATTACAAGGGGACCCTGATCGACGGCACGGAGTTCGACGCTTCGGCCACCCACGGCGGCCCGGCGACCTTTGCGGTCGGCGGCGTGATCAAGGGCTGGACCGAAGCCCTGCAGATGATGCCGGTCGGTTCAAAATGGCGCCTCGTTCTGCCCGCCGAACTCGCATACGGCGCGGAGGGCGCCGGGCCTCAGATCGGGCCCAACGCTGTGTTGATCTTCGAAGTCGAACTGGTCTCCATCAAAGCCGGATAGTCGATAACCCCCGCATCGATTCAGGCCACACCCGCCAGGCATGCCGCCACCATGTCGACCGAGCGCTCAGGCGCGTCCGGTCGAGGCGCGGCGGCGTGCTTGAAATCCACCCCGAGAACGTAGCGACGGCCCGACCGCGTAGTGACCGGCCAGAAGTCGAAGGCCGATAGGGGAAAGGGATAGAACTCGCCGCGGGCAGGGACCAGCCGGCGGGCGACCTCGTGCGCCGCAGCCGCCTCACCGTCGAAGATTTGCGCGCCCGCCGACCATGCGACCGCGTCGGCCCCTCCGGGCGAGTCGGAGAAGACCACCGAGGGCGCCTGGAAGATGAGGCTCAGCGTGGTGGCCGAAGCTTGGATGATCTCCTCGCCAGATCGCCCCTCGACGACCTTGTGGGCCAAGGCGCGCAGAGCCTCGGCGCGCAAAGCGTCGTCGCGCGCGTCTTCGGCCTGCCGCCGCGTGATCGCCGCTACGCCGCTGACGATCGCCGCGACGGCCAGCAATAGCGCGGCCGCCCATATGTCGGATGGGCTGGCGATCCCCAATGAATACTTCGGCGCGGTGAAGAAGAAGTCGAACGCCAGCACCCCGGCGAAGACCGCGGCCAGCGACGGTCCCCACCCGAACGCCGTGGCGGCAAGCACCACGGGGGCGACGAAAAACAGCGCCATGTTGGACGGCGCGGCCATTCGCTCAACGGCCAGCGCCAAGGCGGTGGTAAGCCCGACCATGAACAGCGAGGCCCCATAGCGGGCGACGAGCGGCAATTGAATCAGTTCGTTGGCCAGACGCGCGCCGGTCTCGCCCGTAACTGTTGGCGATGTGGCGGCCGGCGGGTCTGCGGTTAGCGTGGTCTCCGACATGGATTCCTCGAAGGTTGGTTCGACGGCGGCATATCGCGCCGGCGTCAACCTAACGCGGGAGCCCATAAAGGATCGATATGCGATTCGCGTCATGGCGCGCGCACGCGTTTACGACACGTTGATATCGAGGGGCGCGACTGCGAATCGACGCTTTCTCAGCCATGCGCCTATACGCCGCCTCCGCCCTGCATTGCGCGGCGCGAACGGGCATTTCACGGAGTAGAGCCATGGTTCCCAATGGGCTGCCGGTAAGTCAATTCTTCGAAGGCGCCGCACCGGACACGCCGCCCGCGCTGTTCGTCGTGCCGATCGCGCTCGCGGTGATTTTCCTGTCGTTATTCGACGGGGTCGCCGGCGCCGCCGAGTTCTTCAAGCGGCGGGCAGCTCGACGGTAAACGTCGTAACGCCGGCCGCCGACGTCACGTGCGCATCTCCCGCATGGCGTTGGGCGATCTGGCGCACGAGGGAAAGTCCCAGGCCCCAACCCCCGGCTTCCTCGCTCCAGCCTTCAGGACGAAAGAACGGCTCGAACACGCGCGCGCGCAGGCCATCTGGCACGCCCGGCCCGTGGTCGCGGATTTTAACTGTCACGCTCGGCTTGCCGGCCAAGGTTCCACGCCCGAGTTCGACCTCCACGGGGGGAGCGCCATGCTTGAGCGCGTTGTCGATCAGGTTGCGGACCATCCTGCGCAGCAGGCGGGGCGATCCGGCGACGTCGAACGCGGGCGAACCGGCTGCAACGGGCGCCAGAGCAACACCCGCCCGAGCGGCTTCTTCGGCGCACAGGGCCAGGCAGTCGACAGTCTCCTGCTCGAGGGGATCGGCCAAGTAGTCCAAACGGCTGGCCAGCAAAATCTCCCCGACCAGGGCGTCCAGCTCGGCAATCTCCCGGCGAATCGCGGCCGCCCCTGTGAAATGGTCGCCGGCGTACATCTCCGCGGCCATTGCCAGGCGGGCCAGGGGCGAGCGTAGCTCATGGCTGGCATGCATCAACATGGACTTGTGCGCGGCCAGCAGGTCGTCGGCGCGATCCGCGGCGGCGTTGAAGCTGGCGGCGACGGCGGCGATCTCGTCGCACCCGTCGACCCGCGCACGTCGGCCATGTTCGCCCCCGCCCCAGGCCTCGACGCTGCGCCGCAACCCTTCGAGCCGAACGGTAATCCGCGAGACCACCGGATAGGCCGCAAGCCCGACGAGAACCGCCATCGCCAGCAGGATCTCCAGCGCGTGCAGCCCCGCCGATTCCCGCATGTGCATGCGCGCGCGCATGAATGGCGGCGGAACTCCGAGCACCAAGTGGATGATCGCCGCCGCAAGAAAGGACAACAGCACCAGGCTCCCCAACAAGGTGAGATAGACCTGCCAGAACAGGCCGCGGCGGCGGTCCCTGGGCATCTCAGTCCTGATCCTGCGCGCGGGCAAAGACATAGCCGGCGCCCCGCACGGTGATGATGCGCCGGGGATGAGCGGGCGCGTCTTCCAGCGCGGCGCGCAAGCGGGAGATGTGGACGTCGATCGAACGGTCGAACGCCTCCAGTTCCTCTCCCCTCGCCAGGTCCATCAGACGCTCACGCGACAGCACGCGGCCGGCGTTGCGGGCCAGGGCCAGGAGCAGGTCGAATTGGTAGGAGGTGATGTTCCTCGCCTCGCCGTCGACGCGCGCGCAGCGAGACCCCTCGTCGATCTCCAGCCGACCAAACCGCAATATCGAGGGTGCGCCGCCGCCCGGCTCGCGTCGGCGGCGCCCGATGGCCTTCAGACGCGCCAGCAGTTCGCGAGGATTGAACGGCTTGGGCAGATAGTCGTCGGCGCCGATCTCGAGCCCGACGATGCGGTCGGTCTCCTCGCCGCGCGCGGTGAGCATCAGGATTGCAATGTCGGAGGCGGCGCGAAGTCGCCGGCAGATTTCGAATCCGTCAAGGTCGGGCAACATCACATCGAGGATCACGGCGTCGTAAGGCGCGCCGGTCCGCGCCGCGTGGGCGACGGCGTCCAGCCCCCCCTGCCCACTCGACCGCGCCTCGACGAGAGCGCCGGACATGGCGAGGTACTCGCGGAGCATGTCCGCGAGCCTCACGTCATCGTCGATGATCAGGAACCGGTCGCTCGCCATTCCCTCATTCAATACTCCTAACGCGAAGGCGTCGGCATCATCGTGGCGAGTTTCGCGCGTTGGGCCGGACTGAGGACTTCAGCGGCGTCGGCCATGGCGTCGACCATCTTGCGGCTGGCCTGGTCGAGCGAGGCGATCTGGCTGGCCCGCAAGGCTTCCAGCGCCTTACGGTCAATCGCCGGCGCGGTGAGCAGTTGGTGCAGGCGGGCGTGAGTCGTCTGCATGTCGGCGTGCGCTGCGGTCATGGAAGCGAAGCCGTCGTGCAGGATCGCTTCTATCCGGCTCTTCTGGTCGGCCGTGGCGGCGACCTTGTCGAGCATCTGCTGGATGTGGGCCATCATCATACCGTGCGTCGCACCATGACCTGGGCCGCCCATCATGCCGCTCATGGCGGCGTCCTGCGCCTGGACGGCGATAACGGGCAAGGTCAGGCCACCGGCGGCGAACGCGCCTATCATCGCGACGCCGATGAGCCAGCGGCGGCGGGGTGTTCTGATTGGGGTCGGGGCGGTCATCTAAGCGGTTCCTTTTCTGGCGCGTCCAAGATCGGCGCGGTGTCCTTTCTCGACCGCGTACGTTTCGCGCGTTCTGCGGCCGCGTAAAGATATGTAAAGCGCGGCCGCCTCCCGCCTCAACGATCCAGGTGCTTCTGCAGCGTCTGGTGCAGCTGGCGAAGCCGCATTTCGGTGTAGACGCCGAACTGCACCTTGATCTCCTTGCCCATCATCTTGAGCCCCTGCTGTACGAACGGCAGATTGGCCATGTCCTGTTCGAACACGCCGCCCAGCGCGCCGAGTTCGTCCGCCGACGTGAACGGCTCATCGTCGCCCAGCCAATGCACGGGCGCTGGGCGCGGGCGAGCGGCGCCCTTGGGCACGCGCTTTAGGATGTAGATGTCCATGATCGAGCTGTCGACGCCGTCGGGGCGCCAGCGATAGATGATGTTGGGCGTATAGCCGGCCCAGAACGACATATTGGGAAAGACGTTGTAAAGCATGGGATCAAGCATTTCGGCATCCGAACAGCGGCTATATTCGTAACCGTCCTCGGCGCTCAGCTGCTTGCGCTGTTCCTGTGCGGCGTAGGCGCGCGCGGTCATGCCTGCCGGCACCTCGACCATGACGCCGGACCCAAGACGCCCGTTGCTCTGCATCATCTGATTGAAGATTTCGGTCTGCGAGATGCCGGCGCTGTCGTTGTAGGAGCTGGGTATCGCCATAGCCGTCAACTGACGGGACGTGTAGTCGCTGAAGACGTCGTAGCCGGAGGCGACATCGGCCAGCCA
Organism: Caulobacterales bacterium; assembly: GCA_038206535.1. GTDB lineage: Bacteria > Pseudomonadota > Alphaproteobacteria > Caulobacterales > Caulobacteraceae > Acaudatibacter. The sequence goes on along the minus strand of JBBRAV010000043.1, from coordinate 6,638 downwards.
TGGCAGGAACTGCGGATGCGTGGCGATGCTGTGATGGCTCTCCATGAAAGCCTCGGAGGTCGCCTTCCAGTTTGACGGATACTTCTTGGCGACGTGGACGGCGATATAGCGGTCGTCGAAGTTGTAGTCCTTGAAGTACTCGGGTATCGGCGCGAGGACATCTTCCAGCGGCGGCGCGTTCTTGTCGAACGTGACAAAGACAAACCCGCCCCAGCGGCCGACCTTGGCCTGCGGCAGCGTGAGGTCCTCGGGCTTCAGCTGCGGGAAGTCCCAGGCCCACGGATTATGGCGGAAGGTGCCGTCCGTGTTCCATTCCCAGCCGTGGTAGGCGCAGCGGAACCGTCGCTTGCAGCCGTCGCTGGTCTCCAGCTTGCGGCCGCGGTGCAGGCAGATGTTGTAATGGGCCTTGATTTCGTCCGGGGCGCTGCGCACCACCAGGAGGCTGTAGCCGGCGATCTCGTAGACGTGGTAGTCGCCGACGTTGGGGATTTCCTCCTCACGGCACGCCATCTGCCAGCACTTCAGCCAGACCTTCTCGATCTCCTGCTGGAAGATTTCAGGCGACGTATAGCTGGTGGCCGAAACAGGGTCGGACCCGAGGTCCGGGACCGAGTCGGCGATCAGCCAATCGGGGGCCGGAATGGCGTCGTTCTTGATGACTTCCTTGTAGGTGGCGCGGGCGTTCAGTTGATCCCCGCGTGGCATGAACTCGACCTTCACGAACCAGTCCTCCGATCCCGGTTATGCCGCCTCGCCCAAGCGCCCGGGGAAACAGTCAGGCGAGATTGTTTTTGTCGTTGGGTTCCGCAGCGGGGTCTTTGATCTGGATCAAGCGCAAGCATCTCTACGTGATTTGACAAACTTAGAGCGGGTTCTACTAATTGGGTGTCGACCCGTCGGAGTGCGGGGCAGCGTGGGAGACGTGGATGGACGGTGGCCAGATCCTGGCGAGCGGCGATTCCGTGGCGATGGCAAGACTGCGGACCGACGGTTGGTGCGTCGTGCGCGATGTCCTGACGCCCGCCCAGACGGACGGTTCGCTGGATCGCCTGTGGATGCGTCACTGGCTCGGCCTCAACGCCGAAGCCAATGTCGGGTTGGCGGCGACCACCCTGGGAGCGCCGCGATGACGTCGACGTTGATGACCATCACCAAGGCCGCGGGCGACGCCGACGAAGGCCTGCGCCAGATCCGCGAACACGGCGTATGCGTTATTCCGGGCGTTCTTCAGGGCGAGATCCTGGACCGCGCGCGCGAAGCGTTGTACCGCGCCGCCGCCGAGGACCGCGCCCGCGGTCGCGAGCAGAAATTCGGCCTCGACTATGGTCACGACGACACCAACCAGCGCGTGTGGAACGTGCTCAGTCGCGACCCGGTATTTGAAGACCTGGCCACGCATCCGGTCGCCTTGGGGCTGGTGCGCGGAATGCTCGGCTGGCCGGCCCTGTTGGGCAATATCTCGGCAAACATCACGGGACCAGGCGGCGGCGAAATGGTGCTGCACGCGGACCAGATCTTCGTGCCCATGCCCTGGCCAGCCGAGCCGCAGGGTTTCAACGTCGCCTGGTGCCTGGACGACTTTACCGAGGAAAACGGGGCGACGCGCATGGTCCCCGGCAGCCATCTGTGGCATCGCCCGCCCGGCGACGGCGACCAGGATATCGACACCGTGCCGCTGGAAGCGCCGGCCGGGTCGATCGTCGCCTTCGAGAGCCGCGTATGGCACAAGACCGGCAACAACCGCACCAACGATCAACGCCGCGCCGGCGTGTTCGCCTGGTACACCAAGCCGATCTACCGGGCGCAGGAGAACTGGTTCCTGTCGCTCAACCCGCAGATCCGCCAGTTCGCTTCCGAAGAGATGCTGGTGCTGCTTGGCTACAAGACCCAGGGCCTGGGTCTCGTCTATGGCGCCTCGCCCGTCTGAAACCCTCTTCACAAGGAGTCCATGATGACCGTCAACGCCACAGAGACCCAGCCCGGCAAGTTCGCCATCTACCGCGGCGCGCACGCGCCGGCGTTCTCCGAGATCGACGTGATGGACTATGACGGCATGACGCCTGAACTCGAGAAGACCTTCGCCACCCTGGGCGAAGAGGGCATCGAGGACGGCCAGACCGTCAAGTTGCTGTTCTCCGCGCCCGGCTTCAGCCTGACGTACGCATGGTTTCGCAGCGGCTTTCCCTTGCCCCGCCACAGCCACGACGCAGACTGCCTTTACTACATTATCGCCGGTTCCTTGACTCTGGGCAGCGAGACCCTGGGCGCCGGCGACGGCTTCTTCGTACCCAAGGACGGGGCTTACACCTATGTGCCCGGGCCAGAGGGCGTCGAGGTCCTGGAATTCCGTCACGCCCAGCATTTCAACATCAAGTTCCTGGCCGGCAATCCGGCGTTCTGGGAGAAGGCCGTGGAGACCGTGCGCGCCGAGCGCCCCGGATGGGGGGTGCAGCAAAGGCCGAGCGCGAAAGCGCCGACGCTGGTGGTCGCGGCGTGAGTCTTCCTCCCTCCCTCCACTTCATGGAGGGACATGACTCGGGGCGCCCAAAGTGGGGTCCGTTGCAGCCATGAAAGCGGGGTGTTGCTTGCCGCACCCCGCCCTGCATACCTTGCGGTCTGTCTTGCCGTCCTTCGCGGCAAGCAGGTTGAAGTTGGCGGCCGAAGGGGCGAGCGGAGGGCGGTCCGTCGGCGGCTGAATGGCGGTCCAACGGCGGTCCAACGGCGGTCGAATGGCGGTCGAACGGCGGTCGAACGGCGGTCCATGGGCGTTGAATGTCTGGCCCGAAATGACACATCATATTGATTTATAAACGTTTCTGGATTGATCCCTCGGCAAATTATCAGCACATCGCCCCTCTTCGCCGTCGCATCGCTTTGGTATTTCACAGCCCATATCGGAGCCTCCGGCTTCGCGGTCTGAGAGTAAAACCACCCGCCTCGACGCGTAGCGAATATATCGCAATTTGTCAAGTTTCGCGACCGTCTCACCCCGCGATGCGCCATGCCTTGTGTGTCCAGCCTGTCTGCGAACACCTGTTGCTGTTCTCCCCGGGCCATACAGACGAAGCGGTGGAGAAGGCTAAGAGCCCCGGCGCCGGTTCAATGGCCCAGGACCAACCCCTCGAGGTCGCCCTGGTCGCGCCACCGGGCAATCACGGCGTTGAAGGCATTGATGCCGGGCGCGTAGGTTTCGGCGGCCAGAGAGCCCGGCCGGTCGGAGCCTTCGTTGTTGTAGTAGCCGGGCGTGCAGGCTTCGAGGAAGGCGCGGTTGTCGACGGCCAGAGAATGGACATGCTCGACCCATGCTTCCTGCGCCTCAACGGTCGGCTCGACGGTCTTCGCCTGGCGCTTCTGGGCCTCGCCGATGATGTAGGCGATGTGCCGCGCCTGATCATCGAACATCGCGGTCATGTTCACCGATAGGCCGTTTTGCGAAATGCCGATGTAGAACCAGTTGGGAAAGCCATTGCTGGTGAACCCATGCAGGGTGCGGAAGCCGTTCGACCAGTAGTCGACCAGTAACCGCCCGTTGCGCCCGGTGACGGGAAAGCCGATCCGTCGGCGGAAGTCGGTGCTGATCTCGAAGCCGGTCGAATAGATGATGCAATCGACCGGGTATTCGACGCCGTTGGCGACCACCCCGCGCGGGGTGATGCGCTCCACGCCCTTGGTCGCGCTGGTGTCGACCAGGGTGACGTTCGGCCGGTTGAAGGTCGGAAGGTAGTCGTCGTTGAAGGTCGGCCGCTTGCAGAACTGCCGGTACCACGGCTTGAGCGCCTCGGCGGTCGCGGAGTCGCGCACCGTCGCGTCGACGCGGGCGCGGATCTGGTTCATCTTCGCGAAGTCAGCCAGTTCCGCCCGGCGCACCGCCTCTTCCATATCCTTCGGCGGCGAGGCGCCAAAGCCCCTGGGTCCCTGCAGGCTGCGAAAGATGTCAGTCCAGGCGTCGCTGACGAGATCCACCTCAAAAGGGCGCCCCATGACGATGTCGGCGAAGTTCTCGCGCCGCGCTCTCTGCCAGCCGGGCGTCAGGCTGGCCGCCCATTGCGGATCGGTCGGGCGATTGCCGCGGATATCGACCGAGGAAGGTGTGCGCTGGAAGACATAAAGGTGGCCGGCGTGGGCTCCGAGGTGGGGGACGCATTGGATCGCCGTGGCGCCGGTGCCGATGATCGCCACACGCTTGTCGGCAAGCCTGTTCAGGCCGCCCATCGTGTCGCCGCCGGTATAGGCGTAGTCCCACCGGCTGGTGTGGAAACTGTGTCCCTCGAAGCTCTCGATCCCCGGAATGCCCGGCAGTTTCGGCCGGCTGGCGGGCCCCAGCGCCATCACCACGAACCTCGCCCGGATCGCGTCGCCGCGGTCGGTCGAGACGGTCCAGCGCTTTTGCGCCTCGTCCCAGTCGAGCGCCTTCACCCTCGTCTGAAACAGGGCGAGGTCGTAGAGGCCATATTCACGGCCGATGCGCTGAGAGTGCTCGAAGATCTCGGTGACGTAAGAGTATTTTTCCTTTGGGAGGACATCGAGCTCTTCGAGCAGAGGCAGATAGCAGTAGGATTCTATGTCGCACTGCGCCCCGGGGTAACGGTTCCAGTACCAGGTTCCGCCAAAGTCGCCCCCGGCTTCGATCAGCCGCAGGTCGGTGAGCCCCGCCTCCTTGCAGCGCGCGGCCGCCAGCATGCCGCTGAAGCCCCCGCCGATGATCACCACGTCGACCGCATCGCTCAGGGGCGCGCGGGTGAAGTCCGGGTCGGCATAGGGATCGGCCTCCGCGTAGCGGGCGAACCGTCCGGCAAGCTCGACGTACTGGTCCTCGCCGTCCTGCCGCAGCCGCTTGTCACGCTCCAGGCGGTACTTTTCGCGCAGCGTGTGCGGATCGAAATCGGTCACCTCGGTGACCGGCGAGGCATCGTCCATGGCGGGGTTCCTGATTGACGGGCTGCGCCGTCCAATTGTTAGAACGTGACTCAAGAAAACCACTGTCCGCGCCGTGGGGCAAGACCCGTGCGACACACACACACAGGCCCGATCGGAGCGACGGCTCACCAAGACTGCGCGGTTACCGACAAGGCTCCCGTCGATGGGCTTCCCGCGGTTGAGCCGTCGTCGGCTCGGTCGCGTCTTGCGTGTCGTTGCTGGAAGAGGGTTTCGCCCCTTGAGACGGCGCGGCTGGACCGACGCCTGAGCTCCAACCGGCCAATCCAAAATTGGCAAGCTGGCAATGGGATGATCGCTCAGTGCAGCGACGATAGCAGAATCGCGAGCGCTGAACGACCCCATTCGTCGTTTCGTCGAGCAGGATCGCGCCGACCAAGTGCTGGTCGCCTTGTTGGGGAAGATCTCGATGGCCTCCGTGCGCCGCTCCACCTTGCCGTACACGTTTCGATGGCGTTTCCGGGTGCAGCTTTTGTCGGTGGGTGGCGGCAATGGTCATGGTTGGCTACGACTTCTGCACCGCGTCATTGTAGGGCGGCGAGTTTGGGCCGCTCGGGCCTCAGCTGACCGGGGAACTTGACTGTTGGTCAACGAACTAGCGGCGAACGCGGTCGACCAAACGGCCTTTCAGAACACTTCGCTAAGTTCGCATGGACCGTGCCCCGGGTCGCCGTCAAGCGGATGAATTGGGGCCCGCCCATGCCGGGGTGCGGCGTGGCGAGCTGCCGCTGCTAAGCCGGTACATCGCCGATAAGCGTTTTTGGCGACTCAGTCCGAAAGAAAATTAGAGGGGGACATCCGGCATCTGAACCGGCAAGCCTAGATTTGCGATCTGAGCGATAGTGATCGAGGGAGAGTCAAACGGGCCATGGCTTACGAAGCGGCAAAGTTTATCCACATCCTGGGCATAATCCTTCTATTGGGAAACGTAACGGCGACCGCGATATGGAAATTCTTCGCTGACAGGAGCCGCGATCCGAAAATTGTAAGGTTTGCGCAGCGGCTGATTACGCTGACCGACTGGAGTCTCACATCATGGGGCGTGATGCTGACAATGGTCGGCGGATACGGCGCTGCCGCAATCGGCCATTTCGATGTTTTGTCCGACCGCTGGCTGGTTGTCCCGCAAGGCCTTTTTCTGCTTTCCGGTGTGATGTGGCTCGGCATCCTCGTGCCGCTTCAGGTCCGAATGTCGAGGATGGCGCGGCAGTTTCAGTCCGGCGGCGTGATCCCGCAGGCTTACACACGCGCCAGCCAAGCGTGGTTTGTCCTAGGAATCGGCACGACCGTGCCGCTGGTCGCCGCAGCATGGGTCATGGTCACCAAACCGTAGCGACGAGGCCGACCTTTCGTCTGCCCGCTAGCTGTTTCGCGCAATTCTTCGTCCGCAGCAAGTCGCGTGACTTCATGTATCAGATCGAACTCAATCGTTGCATTTTCGGGCGCCGCGTCGAGTCGGTAGGCACGTTGCGTGTGGGCATCGCGGTTCCGACCTGCATGACCTCGATCATGCTACGCCGAAGCGAGGTCATCGATAGCTCCTTTAACGGATGAAGTGCGCGTGTAAGCGTCCCTTTTGGGCCGCCTGCCGCTGATCTTTGTTGATCGGTAGTGTCCGCCAATGTGTGAAGCGGACACTTGCGGATGAGCCATGTTGTGGTGAGCGGCGGATCGCCGGCGAAGCGAACTCGCCGGCGTTGGAC
>JBBRAV010000042.1:0-38200 GCA_038206535.1 Caulobacterales bacterium | reverse complement strand
TTGAATCTGCGAGGGTCCGGAACTTCGTCCAATATGTCGATGAGGGTCATGAAAGCCTTCCGAATCAGGAAGGCTCTTCAGAATCGATCCTCAACCCAAGCGCAACCGCCGCTAAAACTTACTTGCGATTCCCCTGCCCTTCTGGGGAGGGACAGACGGCGAAGCCGTCAGGGTGGGGAACGGTCGACGAAAACCCGCTCAGCCGTTGAGTCCGCCAGACTTCCCCACCCTGGACGCTTTGCGTCCTGTCCCTCCCCATAAAGGGGAGGGAGGAAGGGTTCGCCATGCCTCGTAACTGGATTCCCGTCCGCGGCGCTCAAGGCGTGCACTCGCGCCAGGCGCACGCCGACATGCCGGAGGGGACGTTCGAGCGCGAGGTGTCGAAGGAGGGCTTCTTCGGCCCCGCCGCTTTCTTCCATCACCGCCACCCGCCAACGGGATGGGTGGATTTCCAGGGGCCGCTGCGTCCACGTGCGTTCGATCTGGCCGCGATGAACGCCGCCACGCCCTCGCCGTGGGAGGCGCCAAAGGTGCTGGGCAACAGCCATGTCGAGATGCGGTTCTGGAAACTGGCGGCGCCGATGCCGGCCCTGGCGCGCAACGCCGACGGCGACCAGCTGTTGTTCGTGCATCGGGGCGCCGGCGATCTTTTCTGCGACTATGGTCGCATCGCCTTCGAGGCGGGCGATTATCTCTATCTGCCGAGGGGTTCGATGTGGCGCCTGGCGCCCGACGGTCCCGCCGCGATCCTGATGATCGAGGCCACCAACGGCCACTACACCTTTCCCGACCGCGGCCTGCTGGGACCGACCGCGGTCTTCGATCCGGCCCTGCTGGACACCCCGGTGATGGACGAAGCGTTCCGCGACCATCAGGCGCTCGCCGGCCCCGTGCGCGTGGACATCAAGAAGCGCGGGGCGGTGTCGGTGGCGACCTATCCTTACAATCCGCTGGACGCCGTCGGCTGGCACGGCGACCTGGCGGCCGCGCGGCTGAACGTGCGCGACATCCGCCCGGTGGTCAGCCACCGCTATCATCTGCCACCGTCGGTCCACACCACCTTCCTGGCCGACCGTTTCGTCGTCTGCACGTTCACCCCCCGGCCCTTCGAGACCGATCCGGGCGCGCTGAAGGTGCCGTTCTTCCACAACAACGACGACTACGACGAAGTGCTGTTCTACCACGCCGGCGACTTCTTCAGTCGCGACAACATCGACGCGGGCATGATGACGTTTCATCCCAGCGGTTTCACCCACGGACCGCACCCCAAGGCGTTGAAAAACATGCTCGTCCAGACCAAGCCGGCGACGGACGAATATGCGGTAATGATCGACAGCCGCGACCCGCTCGACGTCGGTGAGGACGCGGCCGGCGTGGAGAACACCGCCTATGTCGACAGCTGGAAGACCTGAATGAAACTCGCCTCGCTCAAATCCGGCCGCGACGGGCGCCTGGTCGTCGTCTCGCGCGATCTGGCGTGGTGCGTGGAGGCGGCGGGCATCGCGCCGACGCTGCAGGCGGCGCTTGACGACTGGGAGCGGTGCGAACCGCTGCTGCGCGGCCTGGCGCTGAGCCTCGAGCACGGAGCGGTGGCCAGCGAACGCTTCCACGAGCGGGAGGCGGCCAGTCCCCTGCCCCGCGCCTATCAGTGGGCGGACGGTTCGGCCTACGTCAACCACGTCGCGCTGGTGCGCAAAGCGCGCGGAGCGGACATGCCGGCCAGCTTCTGGACCGATCCGCTGATGTATCAGGGCGGATCGGACGGGTTTCTGGCCCCGCGAGACCCCATTCCGTTGACGGACGAAGGCTGGGGTTGCGACTTCGAGGCCGAGGTCGCGGTGATCACCGGCGATGTGGCCGCCGGCGCCGACCCCGCGCGGGGATTGGCGGCCGTGCGCCTGGTGATGCTGGTCAACGACGTGTCGCTGCGCAATCTGATCCCGGCGGAGCTGGGCAAGGGGTTCGGCTTCTTCCAGGCCAAGCCCGCCTCCGCCTTCTCGCCGGTCGCGGTGACGCCGGACGAACTTGGGCCGGCGTGGAACGAGGGCAAGCTTTCAGGCGGGATGCTGGTGGAGCTGAACGGCGCGCTGTTCGGGCGCGCCGACGCGGGCGTCGACATGACCTTCGGCTTCGGCACGCTGATCGCTCACGCGGCCAGGACGCGATCCCTGAGCGCCGGCAGCATCATCGGCTCGGGCACCGTCTCCAACCGCGACGCCAACGGCGGTCCGGGCCTGCCGATCGCCGACGGGGGCGCGGGCTATAGCTGCATAGCCGAGCAGCGCACGGTGGAGACCCTGCTGACGGGCGCGCCGGTCACGCCCTTCCTCAAGGCCGGCGACACGGTGCGCATAGAGATGCGCGACGCCGCCCGCCATTCGATCTTCGGCGCCATAGAACAGGTCGTGGCGGCCGCGTGATACGCACGCGCGCGCGGTAACGGGTTGTGACCGGGCGCGGCGGTTGCTAGAGCGGTCGCGCGCGGCCCCAGTGGCGGCTCATGCGGGTGTGGTGGAATTGGTAGACGCGCCGGACTCAAAATCCGGTTCCGCAAGGAGTGTCGGTTCGACCCCGACCACCCGCACCATCCTGCTTCGCCCTTACGGGCTTCGCAGGACCGAGGCCAAGCCGGCCGACGTGCGCTATTTAGCGTACACCTTCCCCATCTTCACTACCTCGAAGTCCGCGCCGGTGACCTGGCCCAGTTCGCTGTTCAGCCGGCCGTTGTTCCAGCCGTCGGCGGGCGCGCCGCTGATGTACCAGTTCGAGCCGTTGTCGGCGACCATCATGCCGTAGGTCTTCAGGGCCTGGAGAATGGCCTTGGCCTCGGTGCTGAAACCGGATGGGATCTGGTAGCCGGCCTTCAGCCGCACGCGCATGCCCATCGGCGGCAGGTTGCGGCTGGTCTGGCTCGAGGCGTAGTGATTGGCGGGCAGGACGTAGGCGGCGCGGGTCTGGGCCACGGTGAAGCGCAGGGCGTGGGCGATCAGTCCGGCGGAGGCCTCGTCATATCGCGCCAGGCCCGGGAAGATCGGCAGGCCGGCGGCGTCGGCGCTGGTCCAGCCGGGCCTGGCGGTGGGGCGGACATCGTCGGAATCGAGGTGGAAGATCGCGCCGGCGGCGGCGTCCCAGCTTTGGTCCGGCCGCGGATAGGAACTGTACATCTCGTAGAGTCGGCTGGAATCCTTGTCGATCACCAGCACATGGCGGTCGCCCTTGAACGGATCGCCATTGGGCTTGTAGCCTTCGATCGGCGCGTCGGGCGGGACGGGATAGGGTCCCGGGTCGCTCTGTTTACGGTAGGCGCCGAGCTTGATGGGGACAGATGGCTGGTCGGACGAGACGACCACATAGGGGATGCCGATGATGGCCCCGCGATAGGTCCCGGCGCCGAAGTCGGGATGCAGGCCGGTGGCAAGGCCGATCGAGGCGATCAGGTTGACGGAGTTGGGATCGACCGGCATGGCGCTGACGTCCACGTTCCAGGCGTTGTCGGCCGGAAAGGATACGTCGCCGTTGAGGGGCGCGTCGACGCCGAGACTGGCGTCGGCCATCGTACCGTAGGTCTGCGCCACCGCTGGCGGCGTCATCAGGACATAGGACGCCCACGCAATGACCAGGAAGGTTTTCACGGCGCCGTCTCCCGTGGGAATGCCCGCCGTGACCATGACAGCATCCCTGATCGCGGGTAAACGCCGCAACTGGCGTTTCAGGTGAGGCATAATGAACCAGCCCCCCCCGTGCAGGTGAGCGTCGACGAGGTGCATGCTCACGTCCATGGCGCGGGCCGGTCCAGGCTCGACGAGATCTTCGCGCTGTCGGCCATCCTCATTTCGGCGGTGTGGCTGTTCGTCGCCATCGGCGTATCGAACGGCGGAGTCGGCCCCGCGCCGCATCACCGGTTCGATCCGCTCGGTCCCTGAGGCCCTTCACGCGCGTGCCCCCCCGCCGAAGACTCGGCGAGGGGGCTGCGTTAGCCTACTAGACTAGTAGACGTTGGAGACGATGCTGACGATGCGGCCGTTGCGCAGCGAAATCAGCGCCACATTGTTGCCGACGTATACGTAGCGGAAGCCGCGGGGCGCGGGCGGAAGACCGTAGACGTAGGGGTCCACGACCGCGTATCCGCGGAGAGCCAGCGGCACGAAGGAGCCGACGCGCCAGCCGTAGCCGAACCACCGCGAGCCGGGATTGACGTAGCCGCGTCCCGGGACGAACCAGTAGCCGCGCCGCGCACCGGCATAACCCGTAAATTCAGGGCGGCCGCGCCACCAGGTGTGATTGCCCGGTGTCCAGGCCCGCCCGCGGTTGAGATCGGTGCGCACGTCGCGGCGAACATCCTGGCGGACGTCTCGCTTGACGTCTTCGCGAAAGTCTCGCTTGGCATCCTGACGCACGTCCTGCTTTACGTCCCGACGGACGTCCTGCTTTACGTCCTGACGGACGTCCTGCTTGGCGTCGTGCCTCGCATCCTGGCGGATTTCATGCTGGGTGGCAGGGCGGTCGCGATTGGGGTGATTGTCATTGCTTTGCGCCAGGCTCAGCGTCGGCAGAGCGATGCTGGCGATGGCGGAAGCGGTCAGCAGTAGGTTTCTCATGGGATCTCTCCGTTTCTGAATTTGGGCTATATCCAGCCCCGACCGTGCTGGTTTAGATCCTTGCGTATGAATTGAGCCTGATACCACCGTTATCTTCCGTTCATGAAGCGACTGACCCCTCAGTTCCACGCCTCGCGATAAAGTTCGCAGATATCCGCATGCGTCGGAATCTTGGGGTTGTTGCCGGGCGATCCTGATTCCAGCGCTTGAGTGGCCATGATCTCTATGCTGTCGAAGTAGCGATTGTGCGGCAGGCCATAGAGTCGCGGCGAGGGCACCTCCAGATCGAGGTTCAGCTGATCCAGGGCGTCGAGCAGCGCGGCCACCGCGGCGGCGTCATCGGCGTCGGCCGCGGCTACCCCCATCGTCCTGGCGCATGCCGCGTAGCGATCCGCGGCCGCCGGCGCCGAAAAGCGCGTGACGCGCGGAAGCAGCATGGCGTTGCTGAGGCCGTGGGAGACGTGGAACAATGCGCCGATCGGGCGGCTCATGCCATGCACCAGTCCGACCGAAGCATTGGTGAAGGCGTGGCCGGCGAGCATCGAGCCCAGCATCATCTGCTCGCGCGCCCCGCGATCGCCCGGCTCGGCGCACACGCGGCGAATGTTGGCGAAGATGGTCTTCATCGCCGCCAGCGCGAAGGCGTCGGAGAGCGGGTTGGCGCGGCGGCTGACATAGGCCTCGATGGCGTGGGTGAGGCTGTCGATGCCGGTGTCGGCGGTGAGCCGCAGCGGCTTGCTGAGGGTGAGCTCATAGTCGACGACGGCGGCGGCGGGAACGAACGCGGGGCCGGCGCACAGCATCTTTTCGTCGGTCTCGCTGTCGGTGATGATCGAGAAGCGAGTGACTTCGGAGCCGGTGCCGGCGGTGGTGGGCACGGCGATCACGGGCAGGCCGGCCCGGTCGGCGACGGCGGGGACCTTGTAGTCTCGCACCACGCCGCCGTGGACGTGCATGATGGCCATGATCTTGGCGGTGTCCTGCGGGCTGCCGCCGCCCAGGCCGATCAGACAGTCGTAGTCGGCCTTGCGAAGCGCGGCGAGGCCCAGATCGATCGACGCGGTGGTCGGGTCCGGAACCGTGTCGGTGAACACGCCGGCCTCGACGCCTTCGGCGCGCAAAGCCTGAGCGACGCGGCCGACAAGGCCCTGCCCGCGCAGGAATTCATCGGAGACGATCAGCGGGCGCGAGAGACCCAGCTGGCGCAGTATGGAGCCCAGTTCGCCGACGGCGCCGGCGCCGATGGAGACGATGCGGGGATAGACGACATTGACGGGCATGATGGGGCTCCTCGAAGGCGCCCTGAATGGGCGGGGCGCCGCGGCTTGTCCATCATGTGCGATCGGCGAGCGGGATTTGCGAGGTCCGATCGTGGTATGGACAGCGATGTCCGACGAAACACACGCGCCTCCGCCCCGCAACCGCGCCGAACGCCGCGCGGCGGGGCGCCCCGCCGCGCCTGCTGCTGGCGTGGTGACCACCCGGTCGCATCAGATCCAGGCCGAGCGCGCCGCCGCCGCCCGCTCGGCCGCGAAATCGAAGCCGCAGCTTCGCAAATGAGCGGCCGGATCAGAACTCGACGTCGAGTTCCTCGACTTCGTCCGGTTCGGTGACGGCCATCTGCGCCCAGGCCCGCATGTCCGGCAGGCGCAGAATGTGGTCGCGATAGTCGGCGCATGTCGCGTCCAGCGTGACGTCATAGGTGAGGAAACGCGTGCACACGGGCGCGTACATGGCGTCCGCCATGGTCGGGGCGCCAAACAGGAACGGACCGCCCGAGGCCGCCAGGCTGTCGCGCCAGATCCGGGTGATCCGGTCGATATCCAACTGGGCGCCGGCCCAGACCTTGAAGCCTGGGCGCCGCGCCTTGAGATTCATCGGCAGGGCCGCGCGCAGATTGGCGAATCCTGAATGCATCTCGCCGCATACCGAGCGGCAGCGCGCGCGCAGGGCGGCATCGTCGGGCAGAAGGCCTGCTTGCGGCGTCAATTCATTGAGGAATTCGGCGATGGCCAGAGTGTCCCAAACCTCCAGACCGTCATGGGTCAGGCAGGGGGTGAGAAATGAAGGCGACAGCAGCAGGAGTTCGGCGCGGGCCTCCACGTGATCGAACGGCAGCATGATGGTCTCGAAGGACAAACCGGCGAACCTGCACAGCAGCCAGCCCCGCAGCGACCAGGACGAATAGTTGCGGCTGCCGATGGTCAAGAACGTCTTGGTCGCAGCTTTGCGGGCCATCGGAGTGTGGTTTCGCTTGTCCCAGCGTTCGCGCTTGGTGTGCCGTAACGACGAAATCAACCGCGCGTCCATCGGCGCGGGCGCGCGTCAGCCCGGCCGCCCGGAATGACGCGGTAATGGGCGCCGAAGGCGCCGCGGCGCCCACAAGCCCGCCTCCGCGGGGCTATCATGCCGCGGCGCAATGCAATCGACACCCGGCGGCGCCCGAGAAGACGCGATAGGGTCCAGCGATCGGCGCCGAACGGCGGTCCGATGAGCGGGGGCGCATGCGCTATCGAGCCTTCCAGGCCCAGACAGACCTCATGGCGCCCGCGCGCTTCGCCGCCGCGCTCGTCGGGGCCGGGTTCGCCTATGGTCCCGCGTGGCTGCGCCAGGCGCCGCTGCTGTCGCACGCGGCGGCCGGTTGGGAGATGCTCGGCCGCGCCGGGCTGATCCACAAGCGCCCCGAGTATGGATTGCGCGAGGTCATCGTAGACGGCCAGGCGGTTCCGGTGCGTGAGGAGATCGTGTCGGGTACCGTGTTCGGCGACCTTGTGCGGTTTCGCAAGGAGGGCGACCCCGAGCAGCCCCGCGTTCTCCTGGTCGCGCCGCTGTCGGGTCATTTCGCCACTCTGCTGCGGGCGACGGTCGAGACCCTGCTGCCGGAGAACGACGTCTACATCACCGACTGGAAGAACGCCCGCGACGCGCAACTTGAATTCGGCGCGTTCGGTTTCGACGACTACGTCGCCCATGTGATCGGCTTTCTGGAGACGATCGGGGCTGGCGCCCACCTCATCGGCGTGTGCCAGCCCTGCGCGCACGCGCTGGCGGCCGTTGCCATCATGGCCGAGGACGACAATCCGGCGACGCCCTGCAGCATGACCCTGATGGCCGGACCGGTCGATACGCGGGTCAACCCGACCCGCGTCAATCACCTGGCCAAGACCCGCTCGATCGACTGGTTCGAGCGCGAGCTCATCTCGGTCGTGCCCGCCCGTTACCCGGGGGCCGGACGCAGGGTCTACCCCGGCTTCGTGCAGCTCACCGCATTCATGGCCATGAACCTCGGCCGCCACGTCGATGCGCACATCGACATGTACACCCACCTGGCGACCGGGCGACTGGATGAGGCGTTGGCGTCCAAGGCCTTCTACGACGAGTACTTCACCGTCCTCGACCTGACCGCCGAATTCTACCTGGAAACCGTCTCGAGAGTGTTCCAGGACCATCTGTTGCCGAGGGGGGAGCTCGTCTGGCGGGGCCGGCGGGTCGATCCGGGCGCCATCCGGCGCACGGCCTTGCTGACCGTGGAGGGCGAGCGCGACGACATCTGCTCGGTCGGCCAGACGGTGGCCGCGCACGATCTTTGCCGCAACCTCTACGCCAACCGCAAGCGGCACCATCTGCAGCCGGGCGTGGGCCACTATGGGGTGTTCAGCGGACGCAAATGGGCCACGCAGATCTACCCGCTGGTGCGCAACATGATCCTGGCGACAAATTGAGCCGGCGTTTCGCGCTCGAACGCGCGGCGCGCTTAGCCGGGACTATCCGTTCCGCAACGGCCATCGCGCGCCGCGAATTGCAGATAGGCAAAAAGGCAGAGAGCCGACATCTGCAATAGAGAGATGGCGAAATCCACCCTCATGAACCCTGATGACAGAGCAAACGCCATCACCAGCAGGCTTATGGCCAAGAAGAAGGAGACTATCATCGTGCCACTGTATCTAATGCCCAGCGCATCGAAGCCTGCGCGAACCACGTACATGGACAGGCCGGTCGTCAGAATGTATTGAGCGCACTGTCCATAGGAATCCTCGACGAGGCCAAGCCCGGTCAAAGCGAGAGTCGCGAGGGACCCCAGCGCCAGGCTGACCCCGACGAAACCAGCCACCGCAAGCGCCGCGGTCGCCACCATCATGACCGATCGCTTGCGCAAGGGCTGCACGTCCGTGATCCCGTTAGCCAAAGCAGTCATGGGAACGCTTCCTTTCCCAATTCGCGATCACATGCTACGGGGGTCACCGGGACAACGCCTGCCCAGGCGATTGGCTCCCCTCTTCAGTGACGAAAGACCGACCCGCGCGCCGCCCAACCCGAAGGCGGGTTCCTCGGATCACGGATGGCCGCATCGGACCTCAGGGGGTGACACGGCCCGGAGCATTGCATGGGAACGTGGAGGGCGTTCCGCTCGAACGAAACGCCTTCTCACGAGAGCTTAGCCTGGAACTATGGCAGCCGCTCCGTCTCCATGCCTGTCCAGCCGCTATCGCGGTAAAGCGTGCGCCGGTCCTCCACGTCGACGAACGGGAGGGCATTGATAGCCGCTTCCGCCGCCGCGAGCTTGTCGTCGGCCACCTTGGCGCTCACCAGCGTGCCACCGCGGCGCACGCCCTCGGCATAGACGTCGGCTTCCTCCTTGCTCACCCCGGCGTTGGTCAGGGCGCCGACGATCCCCCCGGCGGTCCCGCCGACAGCGCCGCCGACGACCGCACCGAGCGCCGTGCTCGCCAGCCAACCGGCCGCCACCACGGGCCCGATGCCCGGAATGGCCAGCAGGCCAAGTCCCGCGAGCACGCCGCCTGCCGCGCCCACGACGCCGCCGACCGCGGCCCCGGCGCCGGCGTCCTTCGACGCGGCTTCTCCGGCCGTATTGTCGTGCGCGTCGCGAATCTTGTGATGGCGGTGGTCGGCGTCCTGGTGCGACACCAGGCTGATGTCGCCGTGAGGCACGCCGATGCGCTCCAACTCGGCGACGGCGCGCTCGGCGTCCGAGAATTGATCGAACATCCTTGTAACGGTTTTACTCATCTATTATTCCTTTACGACTTGAGGCGATAGCGAAACTATTGAGCGACGACGTCGCCTTTATAGTCGAGGGCGATCTTGACAGGCTGACCCGCGCGCATGGCGCTTGCCTGCCAAAGCCCATCGGCGTCCAGGGTCAGACCGGTCACCTGAGTGTAGCCGGCCTTTTGCATGCGCGAGAGGGCCTGCGACTTTGTGAAGGAGTTGTGCCCCTTGGCCAGGGGCGCGGTCGTCGCGTCGTCAGGCGATTTCACGGCGGCGTTGGCCGGCGCCTCCGGCGTGGCCGCGGGCGCAGGCTGGTCCCGCGCCGTCGCAACTTGCGTTGCGCAAATAAGCAGGCCGGCAGCAAACACGATTGTCGAAACAGTTTTCATGGAGAAGTCCTCACTAATGTCGACCGGATAATCCGGTTGCGGTGAGAAGGTTCCGATCATGCCGGCGGAATGATGCGACCGCTCGCATGGGAAGACAAACGTCGAGGCGAGTGCGCGGCCAAGCCGAGGAGGAAGCTGCTGTCTACAAGCCACGACCAAGCAACATTCCGCGCTCGACCGAAGGCGGGGCGTTTGCGGAGGCCTGAAAAATTTGCTGATTAAAACCGCCTGTCCGGGAACGGCGGAACGTCAGCGCGTCTTTAGATCACATGACGTTTAGTGAGAGATCCCAGGCGACGACCGTGGAACGCGCCTATCAACTGGCGCAATCGGGCGAGTGCGCCGGTGTCGACGAGATCCGCCGCCGCCTGTCTCGCGAAGGCTATGCCGATGCGCCGCAGCAGCTGTCGGCGCCGACCCTGCGCCGTTCTCTGACGAAGCTCTGCCTCTCGGCGCAAAACAAGACACGTCCCCTCCCGCCAGGCCGCACGAGCTCCAGACAACCTCCGCCTTGACGGCTGCGGGGCAGGCGCACAGTCCGATGACGAGCGCCGAAGCGTCAGGCGTATGCGCGTTTTCCGTCGGCATCCTTGCGCTCGCCTAGGTCCAGACGGCGCGCACCCCTCTGCTCGAGAGCCTGGGGCGCGGCGGCCTGACCGGACAGCGCATCGAGGAAGTCGAGGATCGCCTGCTCCAAGAGCTCTCCCTTCGCCTCGGCGAGGCACGGCGGCAGACGCCCGGTCCCGAACGCTTCGATGACGGCCGGGTGGATGTAGGCGGATCGGCAGACCGCGGGCGTGTTGCCGAGCAGGCCGGCGGTCGCCTTCACGCAAAGCGTCACCAGTCGGCGGGACTCTTGATCGCCGGCCGGCGACGGCTGCATCGCCAGGGCCTTTCCGGCCGCGAGGGTGCCGGCCCAGGTGCGGAAGTCCTTGGCGGTGAAATGCTCGCCCATGGCCTCACGCAGATAGGCGTTGACGTCGGCGGAGCCCACGGGGCGGCGCCTGCCCTCCTCGTCCACGTACTGGAACAGGCGCTGGCCAGGCATTTCCTGCAGTGAGCGCATGATCCGGGCGAGACGGCGATCGCCAAGTCCGAGCTGGCGATGCACGCCGCTCTTGCCGGTGAATTCGAAGACGACCGTTCGCCCCGCGATTGTCACATGCCGGTTGCGCAAGGTCGTGAGGCCGTAGCTCTTGTTGTGCTTGGCGTATTCGTCATTGCCGACACGAATCAGCGTCAGCTCCAGAAGGCGCACCACGGTCGCGACGACCTTCTCGTGCGTGAGGGCGTGACGCCGCAGGTCGCTTTCGACGCGGGCGCGCAACGCCGGCAGCGCCCGGCCAAATGCCGCCATGCGCGAGAACTTGGCCTGATCGCGCGTGCTGCGCCAGCGCTCGTGGTAGCGATATTGCTTTCGGCCCTTGGCGTCGCGTCCGGTGGCCTGGATATGGCCCAGTGGGTCCGGGCTGATCCACACGTCGCTGTACGCGGGCGGAATGGCTAGCTTGCGTATCCGGTCGAGCGCCGCCTTGTCGCGGATGACGGTTCCGTCGACATCGACATAGCTGAAGCCTTTTCCCGCGCGTCGCCGACGGATGCCGGGGTCCCCCTCGTGCGCATAGCGCAGGCCGGCCGCCTCCGCGGCGACGACGTTCGACGCATTGTCCGGGAGGGGTCCTTCCTGGTCGCTCATGCGGGCTCTCGCGTCCGGTTCGGCCGACAACGCGGGGGTCCGCGGCGGCGTTCCATTGCGCGCCTACGCGCCCGATCGCCTCATGAAGGCTCCGCCGGCGCGAGCCGATCGCGGAAAAAGCGCGTCATGCGCGCCTGCGCCTCGCGCGTCATCGCCGCGTCGACGGGGGACGCCGCGCCGCGGGCGGCCTCGTCGAACGCGTGCGCCGCGCCAGGCACGATCCAGGTCTCGATCCTCGCGCCGTCATCCCGCGCCTTGCGCAAGGCGCGAGCGCAGGCCGACGGCCGCGCCACGCGATCGGCCTCGCCTACGAACGCGTAGACATCGGGCGCATGGCGCCAGGCCCGGAGGGCGCTCAGCGTGCCCGGCCCGCAGTAGGGATAGGCGAGCGCCAGCGCCTTGACGGCGTCGCGCAGCGTGGCGTCCGGATCGGCGACGCCGGCCTCGCCCGGGCGCGTCAGGGCCATGGTCATCAGATCCATGATCGCCCAGCCGCCGTGACTCCACCCGGCGAGCGCCAGGCGCGCGGGATCGACGCGCGCGGCGCGCGAGACACCCCACAGGCTCGCCAGGACGTCGCCGGCGCGCCTGTGACCAGGCAGTTCCAGTCCCGTGCAGACGGTGGCGAGCACCCGCGCCCGGCTCCAGCCTCGGGGGGAGAAGCTGTCGATCGAGACGGCGGCGAGGCCGGCCCTGACGATCGCCGCCATATAGTCGTCGAGGAAGGCGCGGCGTCCGCCGCACCCGTGAAACATCAGCACGGTGGGGAACGGCCCCTCGCCGTCAGGCGTGCGCCAGAGGGCATGTGGCGCGAGAGCCGCCCAGCGCTCCGCGAGGGTGTCGAATCGCCGGACGGTCACGCCTTGCGCGGCCCTCGGCGCTAGTTCGCCGGCGCAGAATGCGAAATGCCGGCGCCGGAATCCTGCCAGCGCATGATCGGATCGTCAGCATCGGTCAGGTCCGCCTGGGACAGGGCGTCGTGCAGGCTGCGCACACCGACATCGCCGGTCGCGAAGTGCAGAACGGCCGGCTTGGCCGCGCGCCCGTCGACGCTGACGAACTGCGGTGTCGGATTGATCTGAACGGCGTAGTCGGTATGGCCGGCGACGGAACACAACAGCACGAGAGTGCGCTTGTCGGCCAGAAGCCGAGGTCTGTCGAGGCAACTGGGCAGGGCGCGGCTTTCCGCCGGTCCGTACGACCAGGCGTCAGGCGCCATGCTCTGGTCGAAAACCACCTTCAGGACGAGGACGCCGGCCGAGACCTGCCCTCCCTCGGCGGGAAAGCTGCCGACGACCTTGGGGCCTGGGCCACTGACCACCACGACCTCTTTCACCGGCGTTCCCGAGGCGTCGGCGCCGGGCGCGACGGCGGGCGGCGCCGGAGGTTGCGCGGGCGGCGGGCCAGCGGCGAGCGCGGCGAGCGCGGCGATCATCAGAGCGTGCATCGCGACCTTCGAGGCAATCGACCCGCACCGAGACACGGCCTTGTGGTCAAATCATGGCCGATTCGCGAAGGTGCGTGTTCCGGATGGACTAACGGCTCGATCGGCGCTTTAATTGCAGCTTGCGCGGGTTGGGGGCCGGCCATGGAAAGCTCTGGAGACGCCAAAGCCGGTGTGCTGGCGCTCATGTCGGCCGTGTTCGTCGCCGGTGCGGCGGGCGCCGAGCCGATGGCCGAGTACCGCATCGGGCCGCTCGACAGCCTCGATGTCGTCGTGTTCCAGATCCCGGATCTGAGCCTGAAGAAGGCGCAGGTCGACGCACACGGACAGCTGCGCCTGCCGCTGGTCGGCGCCGTCACCGCCGGCGGCCGCACCGCGGCCGAGCTGTCGGCGGACATCGCCGCGAGACTGGGCGAGAAATATCTGCAAAGTCCTCAGGTCTCCGTCGCGGTGGTCGAGGCGCTCAGCCAGAAGGTGACGGTGGAGGGCGCGGTCAACGAAGCGGGGGTGTTCCAGCTCAAAGGCCGCACCGGTCTGATGGAGGCGGTCGCCGAGGCGAAAGGGGAATCTCGCACCGGAAATCCAAGGCGGGTCGCGATCGTACGCAGCGTCGACGGCGCACCGCACGCCGCCCTGTTCGACCTCGCCGCCATCCGCGCGGGCCGAGCGCGCGATCCCGAGGTGGTGGCCGGCGACACGGTGGTCGTCGACGGTTCACGAGCGGGCCTGCTGTGGCGCAACCTCGTCGAGACCCTGCCCGCCCTGATCGTGTTCTCCTACCTCTGACGGCCCCGATGACCTTTCATTCCGGCCTTTCCTCCCACTACGATCACGGGCGCGAACTCGATCTGCGATCCCATCTCAGGGCGCTGATGCAGGGGTGGCGCACGCTGCTGGCGATCCTGGCGGGATGTCTGGCGGCGGGCGGGGCGATCGCCCTGCTGACCCCGCCCGTCTTCACCGCCGAAACCACGCTGGAGATCGATCGCGAAGGGCCCAAAATCACACCGATCGGTGAAACGGCGCCGGTGGTCAGCCTGTTGTCGGCCGACGAGTTCTATCAGACGCAGTATGGTCTGCTGCGCGGACGGGCGCTGGCGGCTCGGGTGGCGCGGACGTTGCGGCTCGACGACGACACGCGTTTCATCGTCGCCATGGAGGGGCGGCGGGACGAATTCGCGGGCCCGCGCGCTCAGGACAAGCGTTCCATTGAAGTGATCCGGCTGCTGCGGCGTCACACGCGCATCACGCCGCTGCGCGGCTCGCGGCTGGTGACGATCGCTTTCACCAGCCCCGGCGCCGCCCTGTCGGCGCGCATCGCCCGCGCCTTCGTCGCCGCTTTCATCGAGAGCGGTCTGGAGCGCCGGGTCGCGGCGTCCAGTTATTCGCGCGACTTCCTGGGCAGGCAGCTGGCGGCGGCGAGGGCGACGCTCGAAGCCAATGAACGCGGCCTTGCCGACTATGCTTTCACGCACGATGTCATCCCCCTGCCCGGGCCGGTCGCCGGCCGCTCACTGACGGCCGCCAGCCTGGAGACCTTCAACAGCGCGCTCGACGCGGCGAGAGGCGAGCGCATCGCGGCCGAACAGCGCTGGCGCCAGGCTCAGGCCGCCGGCCTCGCCGCGCCCGAGGTGCTGGCCAGTCCGACCATCCAGCTGATCAGTCAGGATCGCGCCAAACTAGCGGCGGAATACGAGGACCGGCTCAGCGTCTACAAGCCGGACTACCCCGACATGCGACAGCTCAAGGCCCGCTTGGATGAGACCGACCGGCAACTGGCCCGCGAAGGCGGCGCGATCCTGGAGTCGCTGCACGCGCGCTACGCCGCCACGCTGGGCGCGGAAGCGGCCCTCTCTGGCCGGGTCGAGGTCCTGAAGGCCGGCCTGATCGGCCTGCGAGCACGGGGCATCGGCTACGGCATCCGCGACCGCGAAGTCGATGCCGACCGCGCGGTTTATGACGGCCTGCTGCAGCGCTACCAGGACGTCGGCATCGCCGGGGGCGCGGTTCCGGGCAATATCTTCGTCGTCGACCCCGCCTCCGCTCCCGACAAGCCCTCCTGGCCCCGACCCTGGCTGATCATGCTCCTCGCCGCCGTCATCGGATTGTTCGGCGGCGTTGCAGCGGTGCTGCTGTCCCACAAAGCGGATGGCGAACCCGATCCGGGCGTTCGGCCGGATCGGCGACCGGCCTCCTGACGCGCCAGCGCGCCCTCCAGGCCCGGCCCGTGCGGAAAAGGCGCGTCCAGGCGCCCTGGCGCATGGCGTCGGTCGGTATTAGATTCGGGCCGACCGCCGGGTGCCGGCTTTAGGGGAATTCGCCTTGCAACAGATGTTTCGCCGGTTTCGCGGCCTGGCTCTGATCGTCGTCGCGCCGCTGCTCCTTGCCGGATGCGGCATCAACGCCATTCCCACCAAGCAAGAGGTCGCCAAGGCCAAGTGGGCCGACGTGCAGAACTACTACCAGAGGCGCGCCGATCTCGTCCCAAACCTCGTCGCGACGGTCAAGGGCTTCGCGGCGCAGGAAAAAAGCGTCCTCGTCGAGGTCACCCAGGCCCGCGCGAGCGCGACGCAGGTCAAGGTCGACGCCTCGACCCTGACCAATCCCGCGGCGTTTGCCCAATACCAGCAGGCGCAGGACCGCCTGTCGGGCGTCCTCGGCCGGTTGATGGTGGCCAGCGAGAGATATCCTGAACTGAAGTCGAACGAGAACTTCATGGCCCTGCAGTCTCAACTGGAAGGGACCGAAAATCGTATCGCCGTGGCGCGCAACGACTACAACGAGGCTGTCCGCGATTTCAACACGACGCTACGCACCTTCCCAAGCGTGCTTTGGGCGAGCACGCTGTACCACAATGAAAAACCCATGACACTGTTCTCGGCAAGCGCCTCGGCGCAGTCGGCGCCGGTGGTGAATTTCGACAGCGCGCCGCCGGCGGCCGCGCCGGGCGCCGCGCCGGGGTCCCCGCCGCCGTCGACTCCGGCCAAGTGATGAAGCGGATTACCGGCGTCCTGGCGCCGCTGCTTCTGTTGTTCGTCGCGGCGTCGGTTCTCGCCGCCCCGACGTTTCCCCCCCTGACCGGGCGGGTCGTCGATAACGCCCATGTACTGAGCCCTCGCGCCCAGGCCGATCTGACGGCCAGGCTGGCGGCGCTGGAACAGACGAACTCGCGACAGCTGGTGGTCGTCACCCTGCCGAGCCTCGGAGGCGACGAGATCGACGACTACGGTTACCGCCTTCTGCGCGCCTGGGGCATCGGTCAGAAGGGCGCCAATAACGGCGCCGTGTTCATCATCGTGCCGAGCGAGCACAAGGTGCGCGTCGAGGTAGGCTATGGCCTGGAGGGCGTGCTCACCGACGCGCTTTCCAGCGTGATCCTGCAACGCGCCGTCCTGCCGAAGTTCCGCGCCGGCGATGTCCAGGGCGGAATCGTCGATGGGACAAACGCCCTGATCGAACAGCTCAGCGTCGACCCGTCGACGGCCGAGACCAAGGCTGCGCAGGCGGCCGCGGAGGTGCAGAAGCCGGAGCGTCACGGCAGCCTGTTCGGCGCAATTCTGCCGATCATCTTCCTGATCTTCATCGCTTCCTCGCTCATGGGGCGAGGGCGTGGGCGCGGCGGCGGCGGCGGCCTCGGCTGGCTGCTGCCGATGATGATCCTGGGCAGCGGGCGCCGCGGCTGGGGCGACGGTGGCGGCGGCGATTGGGGTGGCGGCGGCGGCGGCGGGGGTTTTGGCGGCGGCGGCGGCTCCGGCGGCGGCGGCGGCGCCTCGGGGAGCTGGTAGATGCTGAGCGCGCGCGACAAGGACCGGATCGCCGCGGCAATCGAAGCGGCCGAACGGGGCACGTCCGGCGAGGTGGTCTGCGCCCTGACCGGCGAGGTTTCCAACTATCGCGAGATTCCCCTGGCATGGGGCGCCGCGGCGGCCCTGGCCGCGCCGCCGCTCGCCCTGGCGCTGGGCCTTCGGCCTTTGGCTCTGGCCGCGCAGGCCGGCGTCTGGCAGACGGCGCAGGGCGCGGCGCTGGAAGCCGATCTGGCGGCCGCCCTGGGCGTCTATACGATGGCGCAGCTCATCCTGTTCCTGGCCGTCGTGCTGATCGTGCGGATACCCGCGGTGAGACGACGTCTCACACCCAGGACGCTGAAGAGCCATCGGGTCGACCAGGCGGCGAGACACCACTTCACGGCGCTGTCCGCCGCGGCGCGCGCGGGCGAGACCGGCGTGCTGATCTTCGTGGCCACCGACGAGCGTCAGGTGCGCATCCTGGCAGCGCCAAATCTGCATGAGAAGGCCGACGAGGCAGCCTGGACCCGCGCGGCGGCCACCGTCGGGGCGGCGATGAAAGCCGGCCAGGATCCGACGAGCGGCATCGTCGAGGCGATCGAGATCTGCGGCGACGCGCTTCGGGCGCATTTTCCGTCCGGCGATACGCCAGGCGTGTTCTCCAACCGGCCTGTGGAGATCTGACGCCCGTCAATTAGGACCCTGGATCTCCGCCACAGGCGCGGGGACCAACGGCATCGCGAGAATAAAACGCGTCCATCCGTCAGACCAGTGCGCCGTCAGCTCTGCTTGATGCGCGGCGGCGATCTGCGAAGCGATATACAGGCCAAGACCCAGACCACGCCCCGCGGGAGCCGCCTCTCCGCGCACGAAGGGCTGGAAGAGGCGTGCGAGCGTTTTGGACGGGATGCGCGCGCTGGCGTTGGCGACCTCGAGTTCGAAGACCCCGTCGCGGCTCGCCGCTCGGACCGAGATCGCGCTCCCAGGCGGCCCGTGCATCAGCGCGTTGCCGAGCAGGTTGGAAAACAGCTGGGCCATTCTGGCGGCGTCACAATCCACGGGCTGTTCGAGCGCGAAATGCGTGCTGATCGTTCTCCCGGGCCAGGAGGCGTTCAGCTCGGCGACGACGTGTTCAAGCACCGGCTGAAGTTGCGCCGGCCGGCGCTCGATGTGGAAGACGCCTCCCAGGCTCCCGCTGGCGAAGTCGAGCACATTGTCGATCAGCCCGGACATGCGCATCACGCTGCGCTGCATCATGGCGACGATCCGTTCGGCGATCGCCGCCGAGGGGTGGCCCTGAAGCATCTGTACGCCGCTGGAGATCGCGGTGAGCGGATTTCGCAGGTCGTGACCGAGAACGGCGATGAACTGCTCGCGCAGTTCCGTCGCGCCGAGCGCCGCCAGAAGGTCACGTCGCCTGCCCTCGCTGATCCTGCGCAGCTCCAACTGCATCATCACCTGACCGGCGAGCACGTTGATGGCGTCCTGCTGGCCCCCGGTCAGGCCGGCGGGCCTCGGCTTTTCATCGATCACACACAGGGCGCCCAGGACCTCGTGCTCGGGCGTCATCAAAGGCGCGTCCGCATAGAAGCGGATAAACGGAGGTCCGGTCACGAGCGGGTTGTCGCGCGTGCGCGGGTCGGCGGCGAGGTCGGGAATGACGAGAAGTTCGCCCGCCTTCACCACATGGGCGCAGACCGATTGATCCAGCGTCGTCTCGCACGGGTCGAACCCGGTCCGGGCCTTGAACCACTGACGATCGTAGCTGACGAAACTGACCAGTGAAACCGACGTCTGGCAGACCCATGCGGCGATGCGCACAATGTCGTCGAACCCCGCTTCCGGCGGCGTATCGAGGACGTTGTAGCGGAAAAGACTGGCAAGCCGCGACTCTTCTGACAACAACAACCCGAACCCCGCCAAACAAACGCCCAACTTGAAACGAGTGGTGGCGGCGTTCTGGCGCGTCAACATACACCGCGCTATCTTCGCAATTATGTCCCAATCGTGTCACATATAGGCAACTTGCGCCGCGCTGCAGCGCGCGCCGAGAACGCGATCGCCGATGGACTGACCGCGCTGTCGGGTCTGATCGTTTTGCACGCAAGAGATGCAAAACAATCTCAAGCTGGGGGCGCAATTACAGTTCAAGGTTGAAATTTGACGCGTGG
Organism: Caulobacterales bacterium; assembly: GCA_038206535.1. Classification (GTDB taxonomy): domain Bacteria; phylum Pseudomonadota; class Alphaproteobacteria; order Caulobacterales; family Caulobacteraceae; genus Acaudatibacter. Next base: position 19,107 of record JBBRAV010000042.1, on the reverse strand, counting down.
CCTTACACCAGCGCATTGTGAATTTGACTCACGTTCGACACCCTCCGCTCTACCGTCTTTATGGACGGTAGGAGGGATGGTGGGTGTTTTAGAGACCCGGCCTTACGCGCCGGCCAGTTCTCTCAGGGCGGCGTTGGCGACCGTCAGCTTGGGAAAGCTCCATCCGCCGGGGGCCTTCTCGACCTCCTCCACCAATCGCTTGGTCATGCGGACCGGGTCGGCGTGCGCCGACGACCATGCGCCGACGGCGGACACCGCTTTCTCCGGCGGCTCGTCGCCGGCCGGCCGGCCGGCGAAGGTCATGACCGCGCCGGCCAGCGTCACCTGTTCCTGGAGCATGTCCTCGATCAGCCGGCGCACCGCCTGGCGTTCGTAGGTGTCCGCGGGAGGACGGGCCGCCGCCGCCGCGCGCAGGCGGTCGAAACCGAAGGCGCCGCCCACTCGGTTGAAGACGAAGGCCGCGGGTTCGATCGGCCACGCCTGGCGCTTCGCCAGGTCGGCAAGATCGGCGACAAGCGCCAGCGGACGGGCCAGGGCGACGGAGTGGGCGATATCCTTGGGCGCACCCATCTTGATCCAGGCCTTCGCCCGATGAACGGCCGCCTTCTGCTCGAACGCGGACAAGACCGCGGGCACCAGTTCCTTGAGGGCGTCGGCGGCCGGACGATAGGCCCGGGTCAGGCCCTCGACGCCGCCCCCGGACTGGCCCGCGCGCCGCGTGAGCCAGAACGTCAGCCCGCGCAGCACATGCACCAGCTCGCGATAGAGCGCGGTCTGGGCGACGGCCGGCGCCTGGCCATCGAGTTTTTCCACGCGCGACCACAGGTCCGCGAACCGCAGCACCTGCCGGGCCGCTTCGAAGCCCATCACCAAGGCGGTCGCGTCGCAGCCGGTCGCCGCCCGCATGCGGCTGGGGAAACTGGGCCCGCACAGATTGACCATGTCGTTGTCGATCGCCGTGGCGATGATCTCCCGCCGCAGGCGATGATGCATCATCTCGGCGCCGAAGCGCGTGAGGGCCCTGGGAAAGTAGGCTTCCAGCGTCGCTTCGAAGTGTGGATCGTCCGGCGCCCCGCCGGCGATGATGTCGTCGAACAGGTCCAGCTTGCCGTAGGCGAGCAGCACGGCCAGTTCCGGCCGCGTCAGGCCCTTTCCCGCCGCCGCGCGGCCGGCGATCGTCGCCACGCTGGGCAGTCCTTCCAGGGCGCGATCCAGGCGCCCCTTGGCCTCGAGGTCGGCGATGAACCTGGCCTGGGCGTCCAAATCCTGCGGCGCGCCCGCTTCCAGCAAGGTCAGCGCGAGCGTCTGGTCATAATTGTGCGCCAGCACGTGCGCCGCGATTTCGTCGGTCATCGAAACCAGAAGGGTGTCGCGCTCGGCGCGATCGAGGCTGCCGGCGCGCTCGGCGGCGCCGGTGAGGATCTTGATGTTGACCTCGTGATCGGACGTATCGACGCCCGCGGAATTGTCGATCGCGTCGGTGTCGACGCGGCCGCCCCCCAGGGCGAACTCCACGCGGCCAGCCTGGGTGAGGCCGAGGTTGGCCCCTTCCGCGATCACCCTGCATCGCAGCTCGCGACCGTTCACACGCACCGCGTCGTTGGCCTTGTCGCCGACATCGAGATTGGATTCGAAGGCCGCCTTCACATAGGTGCCGATCCCACCCAGGTAGAGCAGTTCGGCGCGGCTCCTGAGGATGGCGGTGATCAGCTCGTTGGGCGAGAGCATGTCGACCTTCACATCCAGGAAGGACTTGACCGCTTCGCCGAGCACGATGGACTTCAGGGCGCGGGAGAATACCCCGCCACCCTCGGAGATCATCGCGCGGTCATAATCGTCCCAGGAGGAACGCGGCAGGTCGAACAGCCGCTTGCGTTCGGCCCACGATCGCGCCGGGTCCGGATCGGGGTCCAGGAAGATGTGGCGATGGTCGAATGCGGCCCTCAGCCTCAAGGTCTTCGACAGCAGCATGCCGTTGCCGAAAACGTCTCCGGACATGTCGCCTACGCCGATGACGCTGACCGCATCGCGTTGCACGTCCTTTCCGAGTTCACGGAAATGACGCTTGACCGAGTCCCACGCGCCCCGGGCGGTGATCCCCATGGCCTTGTGGTCATAGCCCGCCGAGCCGCCCGAGGCGAACGCGTCGCCCAGCCAGAACCCATAGTCCTCGGCCACGCCGTTGGCGATATCGGAGAACGTCGCGGTGCCCTTGTCGGCCGCCACCACGAGATACGGATCATCCGCATCGTGAACGACGACGCCGGCGGGATGCACCACCTTGCCATCCGTATCGAGATTGTCCGTGAGGTCCAGAAGGCCGCACAGAAACGTCCTGTAGGCGCGGATCGCCTCGGCGCGGACGGCCTCCGGCTCGCCCCCGCGCGGGAGCATCTTAGGATAGAATCCGCCCTTGGAGCCGACGGGCACGATGACGGCGTTCTTCACCTGTTGCGCCTTGACCAGTCCAAGGACCTCGGTGCGGAAATCGTCGCGCCGATCGGACCAGCGCAGGCCCCCGCGCGCGATAGGCCCAAATCGCAGGTGAACCCCTTCCACGTTCGGAGCCGAGATGAAGATCTCGCGGAAAGGCTTGGGGGCCGGCAGATCCGCCAGTTCGCGGCTGGCGACCTTGAACGAAATATAAGGCTTGGCGGCGCCGCTGTCGTCCGCCTGATAGTAGTTCGTCCGCGTGATCGCCTTCGCGAGGGCGGCGAGACGGCGCAGGACGCGGTCATGGTCGAGGCTGTCGACCGACTGCAGGGCGTCTTCGATGGCTTCGCCGGTCAGGGCGGCCCGTTCGCGACGCTCCTCGATCGTGGCCGCGATCGTGGGGTCGAAGCGGATCGAGAACAGGTCGAGGAGCAGACGCGTCACATCCGGGTGGGCGCACACGGCCGCCTCCTGCACGGCCTGGCGCGGATCGAGACCCGACTGCTGGCGATAGCGCGCCAGAGCGCGCACCAGGGCCGCCTGCCGCCATGTCAGCGACAATTCCAGGACCAGGCGGTTGAAACCATCGCATTCGGCGGCGCCGCTCCAGACCGCGGTGAACGCCTCCTCGAACGGGGTCTTGATCGCATCGAAGCTGAGGCCCGCGCCGTGTTCGTCCTCGAGGATGAACTCGTGCACCCAGACCCTCGAACGCGCGCCCGCCGCGTTGCGCGGCTCGATCGCGAAACCCTCTTCCACCAGGGCGTTGAGGCCCATGTCCTCGAGCACCGGCAGCACGCGCGAGAGGGCGGCCGGCGACTCCCCGCGCCGGTACAACTTGAAGCGGAATCGCAGCGGCGTGTCGGCCGCCGAGCGGTAGGCTCTGACGACGACCTGATCCGCTTCGGTCAGCCGTTCGACCGAGAGAATGTCCGCCAGCGCTTCCTGCGCGTCGTAGCGATCGCGGTAGCCGATGGGAAACGCGCCGTCGTAGGCCGACAGCAGGACCGAGGCGTTCGCCGCCGTGGTCGGCCGAGCGTACATCACAGCCTCGAGGTCGTCGTTCCAGGTGCGCGCGGCATGGGCGATTTCTGCTTCCACCTCCGCCGGATCCGGCTCGGGGTGGTCGCCGGGCGTCACGCCGACGATAAAATGCACCCGCGCCAGAGGTTCGTCGGAAAACTTCGGGAAATAGGCTGAAATCCGCCCGCCGAACGCGCGGGCCAGGATCGACCCGGCCTGCGCACGCAAGCGGTCGTCGTACCGCTCCCGCGGCGCATAGACCAGCGCGGAGATGAAACGATCGAACGGGTCGCGGCGCAGAAACAGCTTCACCTTGGGCCGATCGGAGAGGTGCAGGATGTCGAGCGTGATCGGCAGAAGCTCCTGCACGGTGGACTGGAACAGTTCGTCGCGCGGATAGGTCTCCAGGACGTTGCTCAGCCGCATGGCGTTGTGGCTGCCCTTGGGGAATCCGGCGGCCGCCATCACCTGCGCCACCTTGCGCCGCAGCAACGGCGTTGCGCGCGCCGGTTCGTTGTAGGCCTGGGCGGTGAACAGTCCCACGAAGCGCACTTCGCCCGAGGGCTGCCCGTCGGGGCCGTAGCGGCGCACGCCGATGTAATCCATGTAGGCGCGCCGGTGAACGCGCGAGCGCAAATTCGACTTGGCGACGATCAGCGGCTCGGCGCGCTCGAGACTGCGCCGGTGGCCGTGTGAGAGCACGGCCGGCTCGCTGGCCCGCCGCAAGACACCCAGGCTCTGGTCGCGAAGCACGCCCAGGCTGCCTTCGGGCTGGTAGCTCGGCTCTTCCGCCAGGTAGCCGCCGTCGGGCGTACGCGGGTACTGGTATTCCCGCGCGCCGAGGAAGACGAAATGTCCGTCATCCACCCAGCGAAGAAATTCGATGCTCTCGGCCCTGTCGTCGGGATGTCCCGGAGCGGCCTCCCGCAGTTCCGCGATGCAACGCCGTAACAGGGCCAGCATCAACGGAAAGTCCGTCACGGCGGCCCGCGTATCCGCCAGGGCCGCCCTCAAGCGCTCGATCAGGGCCGTCTGGCGATCCTCGCCCAGAGGCGCGAGCCAGACCTGGATCATCGACAGGCGCCGGCCTTCGACCTCGACGAGCGGGTGGATCATCGCCTGCACATGCGCGCCCGCCTCGGCGATCTGGCCCATGACGCTGTCCACCAAAAAGGGGCTGTCGGGCTGAATGATCTCCAGACGATCCATGCCGAGCGCGCGGCCGTCGGCGCCCACGGCCCGCTCATAGGTGATCGACAGCGTGTCTTGCGCCGGCAGACGCCGCGACCGCCAGAAGCCGGCGAGCGCCGCGGCGAGGTCGTCCTGCGAGAGATCGGCCAGTTCGCCCGCTCTCAGGTCGTCGAGCACGTGGGCGAGGAATGCGGTCTGCTCGGCCGGCGGCCCGTGATCGCCGTCGCCCAGTGCGTCCAGGAATACGACCCTTAGTTGCGCCAGCGCCAGGTGGTCGACGGTCTCGGGTTTGATGATCAACATGCGCTTATCTAGGGTGAATCGATCCGTTTTTGAACAAGGAACCGATGCCAGAACGGCTGCTTTGACGATTCGAAGCGCGCGGATCGGCGAAATCCCCGCTCGGAACCCAGGGGATTGCCGTCAGCCGAAAGCAGTATCGCGATCCACCGCGATCCCTCGAACTGCGCCAGAACAACCATGGATAGAACCGTCAGCGGCGTCGAAAGGAACATGCCGGGCAAACCCCAGATGGCGCCCCAGAAGCCGAGCGACATCAGCACCACCAGCGGGTCCATGTTCAGGCTGTCGCCCTGCAATCTCGGCAGGAGAATGTTGCCGATCAGGAACATGATCGTGAAAAGTCCGGCCAGCAGGATCAGCGCCTGCACATACCCGTCGAACTGCACCAGCGCGAACAAACTTGGCAGAACGATCGCCACGGCGGCGCCGACGATGGGGATGAAGTTCAGGATGAAGATCAGGAAGGCCCAGAAGAATGCGTTTTCCAGGCCCAGCGCCGCCATCAGGACGCCTCCCAGGACGGCGATGGTCGCGCCGGTCACGCTCTGGATCCACAGGTACTTCTCGACGCTGTCGCGGATGTGCGCGATGACCCGCATCGCTTCCAGGCGCTCCTCGCGACCGCGGAACAGCTTGATCGCCTTGCGTTCGAACGCGTGCCGCGACGCCAGCAGAAACCCCAGATAGACCAGCACCAGCACGGCGCTCGAGGCGAAGCCCTGCAGGGCCTGGGCGACCGATCCCACGTAGGGTGTCGGATCGAGTTGGCCGACGATTTCTCCCACCGACCGGGGCGCGCGCATGCCAATGCGGCCGGCGAGCCTGGTCATCAGGGCGTCGAGCTTGGGGCCATAGTCGGTCAGCTTGCCGATGAACATCGTCGCATTGTCGGCGACGATCCCCGCGGCGATCGCGAACAGAACCCCGGCTGTGACGATCGCCACCAAGAGCGCCGCTCCCGACGGCAGGAACGACGCACGCCGGTGGATCGTCCGGCTCAGGCCGTCGACCATAACGGCCATGAACAGGGCGAGCAGGAGGGGCGTGATGATCGCGCCCATCCAGAACAGCGCCGCGCCGGTCAGGATGACGGCGATCACCACCAAGGCGTTGCGGGCGGTGGCCGAGGACGACATCGAGGTCATGAACACTTTACTGCAGGTCGCTCCAGGCTGTGCGCCAGACGCGTCGGCGCCGTCAACCAAACCCTGCCGAGGCGATGGCGAGGCTTCGCGATAGGGTCCATGGTGCGCCGCGATGATGACCCTTTTGCAAACCACCGATGCGGTGAAGGTGACGGCGGTCGCCGCCTTGCTGCGCGGCGCGGGTGTCCCGTTCGAGACCTTCGACACCGCGGCCGGATCGCTCTGGCGCGCGATCATCCCGATCCGGGTCATGGTGGGCGACGACGACCGTCGCCGCGCCAGCCAGATCCTTCGCGACGCCGGCTTCGTCGAAGCCCGCGACGGCGATTGGGATCTCGCGGGTTCCACGGGCTAGGCCGCGGGAATATTCACGATATGACGTACACTGGCGATTGCGATTGCGGTTGACGGATCGAGAACGGGGCGCGGATCATGGACCTCTGGCGGGACTTCCAGATCAATCAGGGCAAGAACATCCATAAATGGGAACACTATTTCCCCGTCTATGAGCGCCACTTCTCGCCCTGGCGCGGTCGCTCGCTGACGTTCCTGGAGATCGGCGTCGCCAAGGGCGGATCCCTGCAGATGTGGCGGCGCTACTTCGGGCCGATGGCGAGGATCGTCGGTATCGACATAGACAAGCAGTGCAAGTCGCACGAGGGCCCCGGCGTCTTCGTCCGCATCGGCGACCAGTCCGACCCCAAATTCCTGCAGGCGCTGATCGACGAGTTCGGGCCGTTCGATGTGGTCCTCGACGACGGCAGCCACGAGATGGACCACCTTCGCAAGACCTTCGCGTTTCTCTACCCGCTCGTACCGAAGAATGGCGTCTACCTGGTCGAGGATCTGCACACGGCCTACTGGGAAAAGTTCGGCGGCGGTCGCGACGCCCCCGGCTCCTTCATCAACTACGCCAAGACCCTGATCGACGAACTCAACGCCGATCATACCCGCGGCGCCGTCGCGCCGACCCCCTTCACGCGCCAGACCTATTCGATGTGTTTCTACGACAGCATGATCGTTTTCGAGAAGGGCGATGTCTGGCGAAAGGTGTCGGTCGAGAGCGCGGCGGGGAAGCTGAAGGAGCAGGCAAGCCTGGGTGTGGCGCCGGGTCTGGGCGGCGCGGTCTCGAAAGGGGTAGGGAACGACTGAGCCGTCCCCTCCCTCCACGCCGGCGGGCCTGCGCGATCGGGCCTTGATCGGCCTCATGGTGTTCAGCTTCGCCCACATCGGCGCTGCCGTGGGGATGACGGTCGAGGATGTCCATGTGCAGGCGCGACGCCTGTAGGTGCGGCTGCATGAGACGGGCGGCAAGGTTCACGAATGCCCTGCCACCACACACTCGCAGAATATCTCCACGCGCATATCGACGGCTGCGGCTCGGCCGCCGAAGCCGAGGAACCGCTGCCCGTAGGCCTGCTCTGGCCCGGCGACGCGCGCCAGACTCCGGGCGGCAAGTTGCGCGTGATCGGCAGCCGGTTCACGCTCCGCTCGGGGTGGACGATGGCGAGCTTCGCCAGAGCGCCATGATCCGCCTCGAGAAGCGCCGCGATCCTGTCATTGCCGGGTGGACCAACACCCTCACGACAGGCATGAGCGGTTGGGTCGGTCGCCCCTCGAACGGCCCACGGGAACCGTGGCCCTGTGGCGAAATTCTGGTATCCTGAAATCCAAGGCGGAGATCAGCGTTCGATGCACGCGGACATTGCGGAACATCGCGGGGAATTGGCGCGACTTTGCGAGCGATATGGCGTGATCCGCCTCGACGTGTTCGGCTCGGCGGCCCGAGGCGGTGATTTCGATCCCGAACACAGCGACGCGGACTTCCTGGTGACCTTCGGCCCAGGCACACGTAACGATCTGGCGGCGTTCGTCGATTTCAAGGAGGCGCTGGAGACGTTGCTCGGCCGGTCGGTCGACCTCCTGGAACTTGAGGCTTTGGAGGCCAGTCGCAACTACATCCGTCGCCGCCGTATCCTCGCCGAGGCCGAGAGGATACTTGGCTGATACGTTCAATGGGCGCGACGCGGCTCTGGCGCTGGACATTCTGTCGGCCGCCAACGACGCGCTTGCGTTCCTGGAAGGGCTGGACGAGTCTTTTTTCGTGGCGAGCCGCCTTCATCAGAACGCCGTCATTCGATCGCTCGAAATCGTTGGAGAAGCGGCGGGCAAGATCTCCGCCGAGACCCGGGCCGCCCATCCCGAGATTGGCTGGCGAGAAATCACCGGAATGCGCCACCGCTTGATCCATGGCTATGCCGAGGTTCGGCTCGACCTCGTGTGGGACGTCGCGCATAACAGGCTACCCTCACTCATCGCCGCCCTGCGACCCCTCATTCCGGCCGAGCGGAGCCCCGACGATCCCAGCCCTGAGGCGTGATAACGCGAGCGTGTCCCTGCATTGGTTGGTCGGCTGGCGAACGCCGGCCTAGCGCGAGGCTCCAATTGATGCCGGGCGGAAACAGCCTCGGGTTCATTCGGCCGCTGCCGGTTCGGCCGCCGCCGGCTCGGCGGTCGGCGCATTCCTTGGGGTCACCAGCCTGCCGAAGATCGGCGTGAGCCACCGCTCGAGATCGTCAATGAACTCGTAGACGACCGGCACCAGGACCAGCGAGAGGATGGTCGAGGTGATCAGGCCGCCGATCACCGCGACGGCCATCGGCTGGCGGAATTCCGAGCCCTTGCCCAGCGTCAACGCGGTCGGCAGCATGCCCGCCATCATCGCCAGGGTGGTCATGACAATGGGGCGGGCGCGCTCGCGACAGGCTTCGATCAGCGCCGCCCGCTGCGAAAGGCCCTCGCGCTCGCGCTCGATGGCGTATTCGACCAGCAGGATCGAGTTCTTGGCGGCAAGGCCCATCAGCATCAGGAAGCCGATCAGCGAGGGGATCGACAGGGCCAGGCCCGTGACGAGCAGCATGGCGAAGGCGCCGCCGATCGCGGTCGGCAGGGCCGAGAGGATGACCCACGGCTTGAAGAAGCTGCGGAACAGCAGCACCATGACCGCATAGACCAGGCCGATCGCCGAGAGGAAGGCGATGCCGAAGCCGAGGAACAGCTGGCCATAGGCCTGCTCCTGGCCCTTCGAGGCCCGCCCGACGCCGGCCGGCAGATTGCGCATGATCGGCAGCTTGTTGACCTTGGCGGCGGCGTCGCCGATCTGCAGTCCGCCGGTGGTGTCGGAGATCGTGGTGATCTCGCGCTGGCGATTGATGCGGTCGATCTGCGCGGCCCCGGCCTGGAAATAGACATCGGCGACCGAGCCCAGGGTGGTGAAGCCGCCCGACAGGGTCGGCAGGCGCAGGTTCTTGATCACCGAGAGGTCGATGCGGTCGGCCTCGGGCAGGCGAACGCGGATCGGGATGCGGCGCTCGCCCTCGTCGAGTTTGGAAACGTTGGCGTCGATGTCGCCGACCGTGGCGACGCGCGCGGCGCTGGCGATGGCCGTGCTGGATACGCCCAGGCGAGCCGCCTCGTCGGGCTTGGGACGGACCACCAGTTCGGCGCCGCTGGGCGGCGTGGCGGGGCGTGGATCGGCAAGGCCCGGCACGGTGCGGATTTCGCGCTGCAGTTCCAGCGACGCCGCCTCGAGCCCCTGTCCGGTCTCACTGGTCAGGATCACCTGCACGTCGGCGGCGCCGAATCCGGAGGTGTCGAACGTGAGGCGCGCGTCGGGGATCTGCCGAAGGAACGGGCGCAGGCGGTCGCGGATCGCGGCCACCTTCTGGTTGCGGTCGGGGCTGAGCACGGCGACCACGGCGCCCTGGTTGACGCCCGCGCTGCTGCTGAACGAGCCGGGGCCGGAGGAAATGCTGCCGCCGCCGACCTGGGCGAACACGTGTTCCGCCTCGCCCTTGTCGAGGAGCAGCACCCGGATCTTGTCGACCACGGCGTGCATGTCTGCCAGCGTCGCGCCGGGCGGCGCCTCTATGTTCACATAGTAGTAGTTGGGGTTTCCCTCGGGCTGAACGCCCTTCTTCAGCGGAACGGCGAGGCCCAGCGAGATGAAAAAGATGATGCCGCCGATGATCACCGAGACGATGCGGTGGTCCAGCGCCCAGCCCAGGGTGTTGGCGTAAAGTCTGGGCAGCGGCGCCCGCTCGCGCGCGGGCTTGGGCTTGAGGAAATAGGCCGCCAGCAGCGGCGTGAACAGGCGCGCCACGACGAGGGAAAAAAGGACGGCGACGGACACCGTGATGCCGAACTCGCGGAAGAATTGTCCGGGAATACCAGGCATCAGGCCGACGGGCAGGAACACGGCGACGATGGCGAAGGTCGTGGCGACCACCGCCAGGCCGATCTGGTCGGCGCCTTCCATGGCGGCGTCATAGGGGCGCATGCCGACGAAGACGCGCTTTTCGATGTTTTCGATCTCGACGATGGCGTCGTCCACGAGGATGCCGATGACCAGGGTCAGGCCCAGCAGCGTCACGGTGTTGAGGGTAAAGCCGGCCGCGGCCATGAAGGCGAAGGTGGGGATCAGCGAGGCCGGCATGGCGATGGCGGTGATCGCCGTCGCGCGCCAGTCGCGCAGGAACAGCCAAACAACCAGCGCCGCCAGGGCCATGCCTTCCAAAAGGGTGTGCAGCGTCGCCGAGAAATTGGCGCGGGTGTGATCGACCTCGGAGACGATCTTGTGGATCGTCAGACCCTTGTTCTGCGCCTCCAGCCTCCTGACGGTGGCGTCGACGCCGTCCTCGGTGCTGACCTCGCTGGCGTCCCTTGTCTTACTGACCTCGAATCCGACGACCGGGCGACCGTCGAGTTCGGCGAAGGCGCGCACCTCGGCCGAGCCGTCGCCGACGTCTGCGATGTCCGATAGCCGCACGAACCCGCCGGTTCCGGCCGGGATCACGATGTTGCGGATCTGATCGACGTTGACCGAGGCGCCCAGGACCCGAAGGGTCTGTTCGCGCCCGCCGATGTTGGCGCGGCCGCCCGGGACGTCGACATTGGCCAGCGCCAGGGCATCGTTCACCTGCGCCGCGGTGACCCCGTGCGCGGCCATCCTGTCGGGATCGACGAGCACGTTGATTTCTCGGTCGACGCCGCCCAGCCGGTCGATGCGCGCGACGCCGGGGCTGGCCTGCAACTGGCGCGAGATGGTGTTGTCGATCAGCCACGAAAGGTCGGTCTCCGACATCCCCGGATCCGACACGGCGTAGGTGACGATCGGCTGGTCGTCGATCTCCAGGCGCTGGGTGGTCGGCGGATCGATATCGCGCGGCAGGTCGTTGCGGATCGCGTCGACCTTGGTGCGCACATCGTCGGTGGCCTTCTGGATATCCTTGCCGAGCTGGAACTGGATCATCGTCACCGACGATCCCTGGCTGACCGTCGAGGCGATCGAATCGATGTTGGAGAGGCCTGCCAGCGCGTTCTCCACCGGCCGCGTGATCTGGCTCTCCATTTCCGCGGGCGCGGCGCCGCTGCGCGTGATCGTCACCATCACGGCGGGAAAGGTGATGTTGGGGAAATTCTTGATCGGCAGACCGACGTACGACACCAGGCCGGCGAGCACGGCGGCGATGAACAGCACCGCGATCGGGATGGGGTTGCGGATCGCCCATGCCGAGACGGCGAAACGGCGCGCGTGTTCGCTCATCGAGAGGGCGCCACCCGCACATAGTCTCCCGGAACGAACATGGCGCCGGCCCTCTCCACCACGCGCGCGCCATCGGGCGGCCCGGTCAGCAGTTCGACCCAGCCGCCGCCGCGCTCGCCGGTGGTCACCGGCACCCGCACCAGCCGCTGGTCGGATCCGACGACCATCACCGAGGCGCCGTTGGCGTCATAGCGCACCGCCGTCTCGGGCACGGCGAGGGTCGACCGGGTCCCGCCGAGGAAGGTGGCCTGGGCGAAATCGCCGGAATGGATGTTGGCCCGCACCGGCAGGGCGATGCGGACCCGGCCCAGCTTGGTGTTGGCGTCCACCGCCGGGCTGACGAGGCGAACCACGCCGGTCACCTGCGTTCCATCGCCCAGCGCCACCCGCGCGGCGGCCCCGGGTCGGATCTTGCCCAGGGCGTCGAGACTTACATCGGCGGCCAGTTCGATCTGGCCATTCTCGGCGATCCGATACAACGGGCTTGTCCCGGCGCCGCTGAGATCGCCCAGCTGCACGGTGCGCTCGATGATCAGGCCGGCGCGCGGCGCGCGCACCGTCATCAGGCCCTCGCGGGTCCGCAGATCCTGGACCGCCGCCGCCTGGGCGTTGGCCTGGGCCCGGGCGGAGCGGGCGGCGAAGCGGCGGGTGTCGATCTGCTCCTGCGAGAGTATGCCCTCGCCGTCCAGACCCTTGACGCGGGCCGCCTGCGCCTCGGCCTGATCGGCAAGGACCGATTGCTGCTGCGCCAGCGCGGTCTGCTGCGCCAGCTGGGCGACGAGCAGGGTGTCGTCGAGCTGGACCAGCGGCTGGCCGGCCTTCACCTGATCGCCCACGTCGACGAAGACCTTCGCCACGCGGTATCCGTTGATCTGGGGATAGATCGAGATGGTTTCGCGCGGCGTCAACTGGCCCGAGGCCGCCAGGCCGCCCTCGATCTGGCGCTGGCTGACCGCCACGACCGATACGGTGCGCGCCTGCTCCTTCTGCGTCTCGGCGGCTTTCTTGGCGCAACCGGCCAGAACGGCGGCGAGCGCGAGGACGAGCGCGCCGGCGAAGCGCACTCTCGACCCTGCCGTTCTGGACCTTGTCATCGAAGAGAATCTCATTGCGGTTTGGCGCTCTTGCTCGGCGCGCGGTTCGCCGGCGTGTTGGCGGCCGCGAACGCCCATCCGCCGCCCAGCGCCTTATAGGTCTGCACTGCCCGCCGCAACGCCTGCACACGCTCGCTGGTCAGGGCCGAGCGCGTCGCGCGCCAGGTCTGCTCGGCGCTGAGCATCGCGGTCAGATCGTCGAGGCCCATCTTGTAGCGCGTGTGTGAATCGGCGAACGCGCGGCGCGCCCGCGCCTCGCCGTCCACGAGGACGCTCACGGCGCGCTCTCCGGCGCCCAGGTTGACCAGCGCGTTCTCCGCCTCGCCATAAGCGGTCTGCACGGTCTTTTCATAGGCGATCACCGCCTGTTCGGTGCGCGCGTCCTCCGCCCTGGCGTCATAGAGCAGACGCGGGATGTCGAGCACAGGGACGCTGACCCCGGCTCCGAGCGTCCAGAACCCCAGGTCGGTCGTCTGCTGCGAGGGGATCAGCGTCTGGGGCGGGATGAAGGCGACGCCCGGAGACGTGGTGCTGGAAACGCCCAGACCCGGCAGCAGGCTGAAGGTCGGGAAGATCGCCAGATGGCGCAGCTTGCCGGTCCCCGCCTGCGCGCGCAGGCGGGCCTCCGACTCGCGCACATCGGGGCGGCGGATCAAAAGGTCGCCGGGAATGGCGGCCGGCGGCTTGGGCGGGTCGGGAGCCTGCGCGTCCATCGGCACACTTGCGATCGGCGCGACCCCATGGCCCACCAGGATCAGCAGCTGGCGCTGGGCCATATGCAGTTGCGCCCGCAGGTCCTCGACCTGGGATCGGGCCTGCGCCAGTTCGCCGGCCAGCTGGTCGGCGTCGGATCGGGCCCCTAGGCCCAGATCGGACTTGCGCTGGGCGACGTTCTGCAGAGCCTCGTCGATGCGAACGGTTTCCAGCGCGTCGGAAAGCTGGATCGCATAGCCCTTGGCCTCGAAGTAGTTGTCGGCGACGCTGGCCGCGAGGCTCGCGCGGGCGCCCTCGATGTTGAAACGCGCCTCCGCCTGGGTCGCGTTGGCCACGCGGCGGGCTTCGCGTAGGCGACCGAACAGATCCAGCTCCCAGGACACGTCGAAATTAGCGCTGCGGGTGTCGGTGACGCCGCCGACGGGAAAGAGCTCGTTCGACGGCGGACCGATGTTGTAGGCGTGCTGCCGGCTGATGTTGGCCTGGATATCGCCGGTCGGCAGGGTCTGGGCGGTCTGGCTGTTGCGGATCGCCCTGGCCTCGAGCACCCGCGCGGCCTGGGTGCGCGCATCGGGGGCGTCGGCCGCCGCCTCGTCCTCCAGCCTGTTGAGCTCGCGGTCGTTGAACAGCAGCCACCAGCGGTCGAGCTGGGCGGTCGACAGGAGCCCATCGCCGGCCGGAGCGTCATAGGCGAGCGGCAAGTCGAGGTCGGGCGCGCGGTGGCCCGGCCCCGCGCAAGCGCCCAGAGTGGCCAGCGCAAGCAATATCGCCAAGCGTCTCATCACCGCCGCGGATACCCCCGGAAAACACCACCGCCAAACCGCCGTCGGCCAGTGCGACACACCACCATTATAAACGGTTCGTTATCACACGTCGCGCGCGCGTCTCGCGGTGAATTTTCTAACTCCCTATCGGACGTGTGCTTCACGCCCGTTGAGGTCGCACCAGGTACTTCTCGCCGGTCGCCTTCTTGTTGTAGCCGGCGAGGATGTCGGGCTGGAGCATGTCGACCAGAGAGATTTCCCGGGTGTAGTGGCTGGCGAACGTGGTCTTCAGATGCGACGCCACGCGCTGGCGCATGCGCTCGGCTTCATCGCGTCCGACCCGCTCGAGGAACGGCATGAGCAGGAACCCGCCGATCGACCAGGTGAATCCGAACGACCGGTTCAGCTCGGTCGGGGACGGATCCAGGCCGCCGTAGATGTAGAGCTGCTTGAACACATTCGAGCCATAGCGACCCATGTCGACGCCCTGGCGAACGGCCGCCGCTTCCATGGCGGAGAGGATCTGGCCGCCCAGCCGTCCGCCGCCGATCGCGTCGAAGGCGACGGTGGCGCCGGTCTCGATCATCGCCCTGGTCAGGGTTTCCTGGAAATCGGGCGCCGAGGAATCGACGACGTGCACGGCGCCGATGCCGCGCAACAGCGCGACCTGGGCGGCGCTGCGCACGATGTTGACCAGCGGCACGCCGTCCTCGAGACAGATCTTCACCAGCATGTGGCCGAGGTTCGACGCCGCCGCCGTGTGGACGATCGCGGTATGGTTTTCGAGGCGCATGGCGCCCACCATCGCCAGGGCGGTCAGCGGATTGACGAAACAGGCGGCGCCCTCCACCACCGTGGCGTCGTCGGGCAGCACCAGCAGGTCGGACGCGCGGGCGATGCGGTGCTGGCTGTACATGGCGCCCCCGAACAGCGCGACGGTCTTGCCGAGCAGGCCCTGCACATTGGCCCCGGCCTTGATCACCACCCCCGCCCCTTCGTTGCCGGCAGGCAGAGACTCGCCGACACGGGCGGCCATGGCCCGCATATAGGCCGGCGGAACGCTGACGGTCGTCTTGATGTTTTCACCGGCGCCGCTGGACCTTGCGCCCGAGACGTCGACGCCGCCGACCAGCAGGCCGAGGTCGGATGGGTTGATCGGCGCCGCCTCCACGCGGATCAGAACCTCATCCGGTCCAGGCGCCCGCGTCGGAACCCGCGCCAGCGACAGCTCGATCGTTCCGTCCGCCGTGACCCGTGAGCGAAGCTGCAATCCACTTTCGTGATTGTCGGTTTCCATTGCGCATCTCCCTTGGCTCATGACGGTCCGCATGAGCGCGCAGTATCAGGCGGTGGTCAAGCGATGCGCGTCATGGCGCATGTCTGGGCGCGCGGGCGTCCCTCTCGCCGTTTTCCGGCGCTAAAGTCGACGCAAGGGCGATGCTGGCGAGACGCTCGCGCGCCTCGCCAGCCGTCTCGCCAACCCGGCGCATTGATCGCGGATATCGGGAATGGCGATCATCTCCCAGAAGGCGGCGCGCGAGGGCGGGCCGATCGCGAAGATGCGCGTGGAGGCATGGCCGGCCGCATCGATCAGCGCGCCGGCGTCGGTGACGTCGAGGCTGATGCCCAGAGGATCGGGCCGCGCCGCGCCGCTTCGCACCAGGTCGCGGATCAGCGGGTCGCGCGACCGCTGCGGGCCGTCCGGCGATCCGGTGGCGCCGATGACGTGGGTGACGGCGAGGGTCTCGGAGTTCGCCGCGCCGCGCCGGCGCACCGCGACCTGGATCATGCCGTCGGAGCGCGTGGCCAACTCGATGCGGCCGGCAAGGATCCTCAGGTGTCCGTCGGACCGCAGGCTGTCCACCACCTGCGAGACCGGCGGGGCCATGCGGTGGCGATGCACATCCCACCATGGGCGGGCGTGGCGAAGGAAGCGGCGGCGCTGGTGGGTCGTCATGGCCTGCCACAAAGCGCGGGTGTGGGGCCTCAACGCATCGATCGCGCCGCGCCAGTCGCCGCCCTCGGCCTGCGCGAAACGCGCCTCCCGGCGCAGCCAGAGCATCAGTTGCGACACCGGGGCGCCCAGCGGCACGGAGTCACGTGGAATCGCGCGTGGCGCGCACGGCCCGTGCGTCGTCGGGGCGAGGCCGCGCCGGGAGACGGCGGTGATCGGACCGCGATGCCCGCGCCGATGCAGCGAGAGGACGACATCGACCATCGTCAGGCCCGTCCCCACGATCAGGACCGCCTCGTCAGGCCCGATATTCGCCAGACCGTCCTGGTCCCAGGCGTCGAGCGCCTCGATGTCACCGACCGGCGTGGCCCGCACATCGTGACCGGTCGCCAGGATCGCGAGGTCGACATCGAGGCTTCCCTGCGCTCGCAGGCGGACGCGCACGCCGCGCCCGGTGTCCTCGACGCCGACGCACTCGTCCGTCACGCGCCGCACCCCGCGCGCGGGGTGTTCGTTCAGCAGGTCGCGGACATAGTCGCCATAGACCATGCGCGGCGCGAAGCAGGCCGGGGTCGCGCCCTCGAGGCCGAATTGCGATCCTCGGGCCAGCAGCCAGCGAAAGAAGTGGTCGGGATCGTCGGCGAAGGCGCTCATGTTGGAGGCGCGCACGTTGAGCAGATGGTCCGGCTGGCGCGTCGAATAGGCCAGGCCCCGGCCGATGTCGCCGCCGCGCTCGATCAGCACGATCTCGGCGTCGCCGCCCGAGGCGCGGGCGAGGTTCGCCGCGGCGAGCACGCCGCTGGCCCCGCCGCCGATGATGGCGATCCGCACCGGCCCTCCGCCGGCCGGCGCCGCGAAATCCGTGTCGAGACCGCCCTGCATGTTGGTTGTGTCGCGCACTGGGCTCAAGCCGTGACGTCGGCCGCAACCGGGCGGGATTTCGACGTGGAGCGCTGGCTGATGTGGCTGTGCAGGCGTCGTATCGCCCGGCTGGCCGTCGTCTCGAAGGTGAATGGCGCCAGGCCGTGGATCAGGCAGGCGAACGACGCCGCCAGCAGGGCGCCGGCGATCGACCAGGCGGCCATCAGGTGCTGGCCATAGGTTTCGCCCACCGATCGCGGGTGACGGGACATCAGTTCCAACATCGGGCGGCTCCAAGCTTCAGCGAGAGCAGGGTGCCGGGGTCGGCGCGCGAACACATTATCGATTTGCCGCGATATACGAGGGTTGGTAGAATCTGGTTCTCCACAATGGCGTATTAGGCAAACACCATGTTCGACGCGATCGACCGGCGCCTGCTGGCCATCCTGCAACAGGACGCGACGACGCCGATCGCCGAACTGGCCGAACGGGTCGGTCTGTCGCAGACGCCATGCTGGAAGCGCGTCAAGCGCCTGCAGGACTCGGGCGTGATCCGCGGCAAGGTCGCCCTGCTGGACGCCGACGCGCTGGATCTGTCGCTGACCGTGTTCGTGGCGATCCGCACCAGCCGCCACGACCCGGACTGGCTCGAAGCCTTCGCGCGCCACGCAAGCGGCCTGCCCGAGGTGGTGGAATTCTATCGCATGAGCGGAGACGTCGACTATCTGCTGAAGGTTGTCGTGCGCGACATCCGCGCCTACGACGCCTTCTACAAGCGCCTGATCACGACCGCCCCGCTCTCCGACGTCAGCTCGAGCTTCGCCATGGAATGCATCAAGTCCACGACGGCGTTGCCATTGTAGGGTTTGGTCGAGGCTCGGCGGCGCCCGCCGCCGAGCCCCCAGTCTCAACGCCCTTGAATGAACCCACGCTCGCGCGCATTCCTACTTGAGAGAGTAGGAATGGCGACGCCATGCGGAATACGGCCAAAGGACAGGTCACAATTCCCCAGCACCTGCGGCGCCGGGCTGGGCTGATGCCGGGAACCGACGTGGAGTTCGAGGTCGAGGGTGACGCCGTGCGTCTGGTCAAGGCCAGTGGCCGCCACACGCGCGCGACGCGCGGCGAGCGGCTCGTCGAAAAGCTCGACGGGGCCGAAGCTTTCGGCATGTCGACCGACGAAGTGCTCGCCCTGATGCGAGGACCATCGGCGGACGACGAACTGCAAGACCAAGAGTGATCCTGGTCGATTCCGATGTGATCATCGACGTGGCCTCGAGCGATCCGGCCTGGCGGGATTGGTCGAAGATCGCATTGCGCGAGGCCGCCGACTCGGACGAACTCGCCATCAATCCCATCATCTACGCCGAAGTCTCCGCGGGCTTCGCGACCATCGAGGCTCTCGACGCTCATCTCGGCGACGGTGCGTTTCGCCGACTGCCACTGCCTTACGAGGCCGGCTTCATCGCCGGCAGGGCCTTCGTCGACTACCGTCGCCGTGGCGGCCAAAGGGCGTCTCCCTTGCCCGACTTCTACATCGGCGCCCACGCCGCCGTCGCCGGCCTGACCCTGATGACGCGCGATCCCAGGCGCTATTCGAGCTACTTTCCCCGGGTGCGGCTGTTTTCGCCCAATTGACGGCGCCGCCGCGCCGGGCGCGGATCACGCGATCGCGGGGTGGGCGAGGACGCTGGCGAAGGCGTGGCTGAGCGCGGCGGGGCCGACGTGGCTCGCGGCGAGACCCGCGCCGACGCCCCAGGCGGCCATGTGCTGGCTGAAAGAGCCCGCGCTGGCCGAAGGGCCGGGAGAACGCGGGGCCGGAGGCGGCGGAGGAGCATCGCCGCCGCCGCCGACCAGCGTGATCTTCGCGTTCCCCATATGGTCCATCTTCACCGCGAAGGTGTCGCCGCCGTAGGCGCCCGAGAGCTGCAGGGTGGCGACGGTCTGGCCCGCGTTGGTGATCAGCAGCCGGTCGCCGCTTTCCAGCGTGGCGGCGGTGGCGGCGGTCTTGATCAGTTCG
>JBBRAV010000041.1:0-39105 GCA_038206535.1 Caulobacterales bacterium | reverse complement strand
GGTTTCGGTGACATCGCGTAATTGAGGTAGGCCCACCCTCCTTGGGATACGAAGTCAGTGTCGAGCTGCTTCAACAAGGAGAATGGACCATGCCAGCGACGTACTGCGGATTGGATGTATCGGACAAGAGCACGCACCTGTGCGTGGTCGATGCTGACGGAAAGGTGATCTGGCGCGGGGTGTGCGCGACCGATCCGGCGGCGCTGGCGGCGACGCTGGCCAAGCGATGCCCTGGACTTGTACGGGTGATTCTGGAGACCGGTCCGTTGTCGGCCTTCCTCTACCATGGGCTCATCGAGCGGTCCGTGCCGGCGATCTGCGTGTGCGCGCGCCACGCGAAGGGCGTGCTTTCGACGAGGGTCAACAAGAGCGATCCGCATGACGCCGAGGGCCTGGCGCAGCTTGCGCGCACCGGATGGTACAAGGCGGTGCACATCAAAGACAGCGCCACCCACATGGACCGGGCGCAGCTGGCGGTGCGCGAACAACTCATCAAGGCGCGTCTGGCCATGCTGGGGCAACTGCGCGGGTTGCTGAAGCTGTTCGGCCTGCGGCTGGGCAAGGTCACGACGCCTGGCAAGCGCACCGAACGGCTGGAGGCGCTGTTCGAGCAGAAGCCGGAACTGCGGGCCGTCCTGACGCCCCTGATCGAGGCGCTGGCCGCGCTGGAGAAACAGATCGGGCGCTCGTCTCGCGCCGTGGAAGCGCGCGCCGCGGCCGATCCAGTCTGCCAGCGGCTGACGAGCGTGCCGGGCGTGGGCCCGATCACCGCGTTCCAGTTCAAGAGCAGCATCGAGGATCCAGAGCGGTTCGAGCACGGCGAGGCGGTCGGCGCTTACGCCGGCCTGGCGCCCAGACGCTCACAGTCAGGCGAGCGGGACGTGAAGGGCCACATCTCCAAGGCCGGCGACGCGAGGCTGCGCTCGGCGCTGTACGAAGCCGCCAACGTCCTGCTCACGAGGGTCAAGCGACCCTGCGCTCTTCAGACCTGGGGCAAGGCCCTGGCGGCCGCGAAGGGGGGCAAGCGCGCCCGCGTCGCCGTGGCCCGCAAGCTCGCCATCCTGCTCCACAAACTTTGGCGGACGGACACCGACTTCAAGTGGGCCTGACAACCCCTCGAAGACCGGACCGGACGTCAAAACGGGTGATCTCGCGTATCGTGTCGAGGCCTTGGACCTCGTCGGTGACATAGAGACACCCACCCATCAGCCGCCTGACCGCGATCATGAGGCGGGGACGACCAAAGGCTCCAAAGCCAGTCCCCGACCTCGAAGACAACCGTAGACGCCGGTCGGACTTCAACAAAGATATAATAAAATCAAATCAGTGCTTGAAACGGAGAAAAACAATTAGACAACACCATATCAATTGCCAAATAGGTCGCCACTCCTCTCGGAAGAAGGCGCGGGTCTTGGCTTCGGGCCTCGCTTTGCCGGCGAGAACGTCCGGCCGTATTGCTTTTCCAAGCCTTCAATCCAGGCCTTGGCGCCGACGGGTCGCCCGACCTGCTCCGCTTTCAACAGGGTCGACCATCGCGCCGCGTCGTCCGGCGCGTCCGCCACAAAGGCGGCGAAGTCGTCGATCCGCGCCAGGGCAGGTTCGACGTCTACGTAGGGCGTGCCGCTGCCGGCCAGACGGGCCGAAACGCTCGACCATGGCCAGTCCGCCGCCGTCGCCGCCAGTCCGGCCTTGACGGGACCCCGCGCCACGTACCGGAACGCCGCCAGCAGATGATCCTCATCCATCGCGACCGAGGTGAAGCGGGCCTGGAACAGGTGTCCGGTCCATCGCCCGCGTGCGCCGACGAAGGCGGCGTAACGACGATGCGCCTCCCCAACCGCCCGCGCCAGGCCCGGCTCGTCGGCCGGCGTGAGGATGAGGTGAACATGGTTGGGCATGAGACAGCACCAACCCCAGCAGGACACGTGGTAACGCGCAAGCTGCGCTCATCAGGTCCAGGTACAGCGCCTCGTCACCGGGTTCGAGAAAGATCCGCTCGCGACGATTGCCGCGTTGCGTCATGTGATGTGGTATGCTTGGCAGGGTAATCCGCGCGCGTCTCGGCATTTCCTTAAGCGCCTCTCCCGGCCGCCGCGAACAAGCTAAGTCTGCTCCGAGATTTATGCAATTGATTATCATGTCACCGAAATATGGAGGTGTGGATCACAGTCTTCGCCCACCGGGACGTTCGGTGATAACGCACGGCATGGAGGGAAAACGGATGGCCGGCGAGACCTGCGAGCGCGCTCGTTGTCGAACGCGGTGGCGCATGGAGAGGGTCGCGGCGTCGGCGGTCTCGGTCCTCATGCTGACGACGGTAGCGGCGCACGCACAGCTCGAATCCTGCACGAGGTTCAGATCGTCGGACGCGAAGCATGCGTCCAGGCCTGTCCGGGACTACATGCTGGGCGCCGACGTCCGCATGGTGAGCGTCTGCGGCGACGGCCCCCGGCCCACCTATCTGGCGGAGAGCCGTGTGACGAGGGAGGGGCGCTTCTGCCGCTTCACGACCTTCGAGCTGATCATGTCGCCGAGCCTCCCGCACCGCCTCGTGCGCAGGGCGTCGACAGTGCAAAACAGCGTGATGCTTACGAATTCCGCCTGTCCATCGCCCGACCGCGGAGGCTACACCGCATTGAACAACCTATCCACCGACGTGTTCGAGCACCTGGCGCGCCAATGGCGATCGGTGACCGCGTCTCCCGCCTCGTTCGATCGTCTGATCTTCCTGCATCCGGACCGGACCGTCCTGAGACAACTTCGTGATGTAATCTCCAAGGGGCGGGGCGGCGAGCTCTCTATCCTGGACATCATGGAAGAGGAGCGCCTCGGCATATGGACCGTTTATGATGTCCAAGTGAAGGATCCAGATCGCTCCGATGAGCTCTACTCGGTAACCATGCTGCGATGGTTCGGCTTCATCTATCAAACCACGAATATCGGTCGGGCGGTATATTGACGCAACCAAGTCATTCAGGAATAACGGGACATTGCGACAGGCGAAGGCCTGAGAAGGGGGAAGAGATGACCTGAAACCTTCTTTAGCGACCCAGTGGGTTTGAATCCCACCCGGTAGAGGCGGAGCCCGCCAGCCGGAGGCGAGTCTTGCATGGGCGTCGGCGACGGCGTTCGTGAAGCGTAGACAGCAAGCGTCGAAGCGGTGTGTCAGCCCCGAGATTATACAATGTTGGAGCCTTCGCTTATGTCCCAGCGGGGGCAGCATCGGGAAGCCCGCCATGGCCAGGGCGACCGATCCGGCCGGGGTCCTGGAGCACGGCAAGAGCGCGGCAAGGGTCGCCAGGCAACCTGTGAGATCCCATTTGCGTCCGTTTGGGAATTGGCCGGGAAGGAGCGCCGGCGGACCAAGGCTCCAGGCCCGATGCTCGCGCCTGACGACATCGGGAGCGCCCGACTGGGCGAGCAAGAAGCCTCAGGCGCCGAACGGGACCCGAAGGCGAATCCATAAGCCGACGGGCGAGCGCGATGGGAAGTCGTGGCGGCCTCATAGTACCGATGATGGCGGGGAACCTAAGGCTCACCGGGACCCGGCGGAGGGAAGGGGGCCGCCGTGAGTGGCTGGGTTTGTCGATCAGGAATGGTGTCCCTGGATTTCCGGCCATCTGGGCGAACCTGCGTGTCAGCGCATCGGCCTGCGGGTTGTTGACGTTGATCGGCATCGGCGTCTCGTGTAGCCTTGCTTATCTACATCATACATTATTGTGTCTACATTCGCAAGGTCGGGGACGGGGATCGCCAGCTTCGACGCATAACCACTTTGTTACCGTCATGGCCGGGCGTAAGTCCCGGCCACCCATCGTTCCACAAGGATAGGTGTCGATCTGGTCGTGCCCGCACGGCCACACTCCGGTTGATTGAGCGAGCGCTCTACACCTGCGGGAGCGCGTGGCCGCGCGTGGCGCCGCCGCCGCTGACCGACCCAGGTGGCGGAATGGGTGGCCGGGATAAGAACCCGGCCATGACGGTAAAGTGTAGGGATCAAGGCGGTAAGGTATCGTTCTGCGGGTGCGGGCTCGGGTGCACTCTTATCTGTCTGGTCGAACCAATCCCCGGATGCCGCGCCAATATTCGTCGGCGACATCCGCATCTACGTCACCCGCCTCTGTGACCCGCCCATAGAGGCCGTCTGCACCGTCGCGGCGGGGTCCGGAAATCCAAAAATGATCGCCGTTTTCGACGTCAATATAGTTGGCCTTGAACCCACTCCCTTTCAGGCTTTGAAACGCCCGTCCGGCATAAGTGAGGGTTGCGCCGGTCTTAGAGAAATGCACGCGCCCGATCCTTGCGCATCCCACCAGACCGGACGATTTATCCTCGATATACATGATCTTCGGGCGCATCACCTCTCTCCGTGCCCGGGACGATATACGCTGCGGCAAAGCGTTCAATCCACCCCCTGCGGACGTTCGCGAGGTTGGCTCCGAAACGGTGAGGTCGGGAGGTCGCGAATCTGGGCGAAAGCCGAAGACCGCAATCGACCCCAAACAGTCATTGGGAACATCCTCTGAAAGGCCGGACGCCCTCGGCGTCCGACACCGCCTCGTACAGCCGGCTCATCTCGCCCACGATCCTTGCCATCCTTGCGCGCAGCTCAGGCGGCTCCAGCACCTCGGCGTCGGCGCCCAAGCGCAGCAGGTCGGCGCAGGCCTGGGCGATGGAGCCGACCGGCAGGATCGCCACCCGCCAGCCGTCGTCGTCCGCCTCGCCCTCGAAGCGCGTCGCGGCGGCGACGAAGGGCATGGCGAGCGTCGCCAGCATCTTTTGCCCCCACGGCGAGAGGCGGATCGTCGCCTGGTTGCGATGCAGGTCGGCCTCCAGGCGCCGTGTTCCGTCGCGCCAATAGGCCTCCAGGTCGAAGGCCGACGGCCGCTCGAACCTCTGGTCAAGGACCTTGAGGTCGAGAATGCGCGCGATGCGATAGGTGCGCGCGGCGCCTTCGGCCCGCGCCACCAGGTACCAGGCGCCGCTCTTGAGCACGAGGCCGAGTGGTTCGAGCGTGCGCTGTTTCTCCGCCTTCCAGCTGCGGTAGCGGATGCGGATCGGATGCTGTTCCCACACCGCGCCGGCCACCAGCGGCAGGTGCGGCGGCTGCTCGGCCTGGGCGAACCAGGCCGGCGCGTCGAGATGGAAGCGCGCCCGCATCCGCGCGGCGCCGGCGCGAAACGGCTCCGGCACGGCCGAGAGCAGCTTGGCCTGGGCCGCCATCATCACCGGGCCCAGGCCCAGGTCGGCGGCGGGACCGGCCAGTCCGATCATGAACAGGGCCTCGGCCTCCCGGGCGGTCAGGCCGTTGAGGCGGGTGCGGTAGCCGTCGAGCAGGCGGTAGCCGCCCTCCGACCCCCGCTCGCTGTAGACCGGAATGCCGCCGGCGCTCAGCGCGTCGATGTCGCGATAGATGGTGCGGACCGACACTTCGCAGTCCCGCGCCAGCATGGTGGCGGTGACGCGGCCGCGCGCCTGCAAGGTGGTGAGGATGGACAGAAGCCGGCTCGCGCGCATGCGAGACTTTTAAACCAACCTGACACGCCCTGACAGGTATGGCGGCGCAATGTGCGTCCGTCGGTCCGATCGGCCGGCGCCCGCCAGCCCCCTCGCCGCAAGGATCACGCCATGACCGCGACCGACACCATCACCCTCTATCATTCGCCGCAGACCCGCTCCTCCGGCGCCCTGACCCTGCTCGAAGAGCTCGGCGCGCCCTACGAACTGCGTGCGCTGAACATGAAGGCCGGCGAGCAGCGCCAGGACGCCTATCTGGCCGTCAATCCGCTGGGCAAGGTGCCGGCCATCGTCCATCGCGGGGCGCTAATCACCGAACAGGTGGCCATCTTCCTGTATCTGGCCGATCTGTTCCCCGAGGCCGGCCTGGCGCCCGCGATCGGCGATCCGCTGCGCGGCCCCTATCTGCGCTGGATGGTCTTCTATGCGGCCTGCTATGAGCCGGGCCTGATCGACCGGGCCGTACAGCGCGAGCCCGCTCCGGCGGCCATGTCGCCTTACGGCGATTTCGACGCGGTGATGGGCGCGCTCCTCACCCAGCTGGCCGCCGGGCCCTATCTGCTGGGCGACACGCTGTCGGCCGCCGACATCCTCTGGGGCCTGGCGCTTCGCTGGGGGACGATGTTCGGCCTGCTGCCGGAAAACCCGCTGATCGCAGACTATGTGGCGCGGATCACCGCCCGTCCCAGTTTCGCGAGCGTCGCGGCGCTGGACGAGGATCTCGCCGCCGAGCACGAGGCCGCCCTGACCAAGGCGGCCGCCGAATGATGATGACCCTGACGCGCTGGCGCGGAGGCCTCGGCGCCGGCGCCCAGTCCCACCCGCCGGATTCAGGGCGGCCTTTCTCGAGCTTTTCTAGGGGCGCGCGATTGGTTTCTGGAGCGGCGACGCGGCGGCGAAGTAGGCGGCGAGCGCGGCGCGTTCCTTGTCCGTCAAACGACCGGCGACGGCCGGCATCGGATTGAGGGTGTTGCGGTTCACACCGTCTGCTCTGGCGAAGCTGTCGAGCATCTTGCGCAAATAGGCGGCGTTCTGTCCCTGCAGAGGCGGGATCAGCCCAAGCGCGGCGACGCCCTTGGCGCCGTGGCAACCAAGGCACGCCGGCACGCCCCGGCCGGCGAGGCCATGAACGGCGATATCGGCGCCGCGCGCGGCGGCCTGAGCATCGATCTTCGCCAGCGCCGGCCGCGGCGCCAGACTTTCGATATAGCCGGCAAGGCTCGTCATCTGGTCGAAGCTCAAGGCGTCGGTCACCTGCTGCATCTTGTCGTTCCACCGCGCGCGTGTCCGAAACGCGTACAGGCTCTGCGCCGCATAGCCCTTGGTCTGGATGGTCAGGTTCGGGTAGTTTCCCTCCACATCGCCGCGCCCGCCGTTGACGTGGCACTTCATGCAGCGTGTCGCGAAAATCTCTCTCGCCGCCGCCATGTCTGTCTTGGCAAGCGTCCCGGGCGCCGCCTGCGCGATCGTCTCGGCGTCCGTGGCCTTGGCCGGTTTCAGTCCGGAATAGTAGGCCGCGACCGCGGCGATGTCCCTGTCTCCGAGGTCGTGCGCGACGGTGGACATCGGATTCCACCACAGCGTCGCGCCGCGGCCGCCTTGTCGCATCGCGCCGAGCTCGCGGCGGAGATAGGCCGCGGACTGCCCGGCGATGTGCGGCGCCCCAGTGATACTGGCGCCATTGCTTTCGTGGCAATTCGAGCAGGCCGGGATCGCCCGCTCCCGGATGCCTTGGGATGCGATCGCCTGACCTCGCGCGACGAGCGCGGGATCGGCCTGCGGCGATGATACAGTGCGGACCGGCAGGTTCGCGAAGTGGGCGGACAAATCCTCGACCTGCGGGCCGGACAGTTGAGCGGCGACGTCTTGCATGAAGCCGCTCTTGCGCCCCCCGCCGATATAGGCCTGGAGCGCGGCGCGCAGATAGGCTGCGTTCTGGATCGTGAGATTGGGCGCTTCGCCGCCCGTCACGGCGCCGGAGCCATCCGCGCCGTGACAGCGCGCGCAGGTCGCGACGGGATTGTCGTGGATGGTCTGGTCGGAAAATCCGCTGGCCGGCGCCGCATAGAGGAATTCGTCGCGTGGCGGCGTATTGCGCAGCGCGTTCGCCGGCCGCAAAATCGGGTCTGCGCCCGCGTCGACCGGCGCCGGCGACGTCGCCACGACGGTCGGAAGCGCGGTCATCTCGCGGTACGCCTTGGCGTCCAGCTTTGGCAGCAGCCGCAGAAACGCCACCATCGACCACACCTCGTCGCCGCGCGCGTCGGTCGGCCATGACGGCATCGCGCTGTATTTCACGCCATGTTCGACGATGACGTAGAGCTCGGGGTTCGAGAACTGGCCCACGACCTTTGGCAGATATTGCGGTCTTGGGCTCATCGACAGGGCGACGACCGACTGGCCGAAGCCTGGCCGGCCGTGACAGTTGGCGCACACCATGTCGAAACGCTGCGCGGCGAGACGCGCTCGGTAGGGCGATGCAAAATCGTCTGGCGGATTCACCCGGCTGGCGCCTGACGCGATACTGCGTTTGAAGACGAGATGCAGGGAATGGGTGGCGAGCCAGCCATCGGGCCTGTCGGCCGAGATGTCGACGCCGCCGGCGAGCACGAAGATAGCGATGGCGACGCCAAGGCCGGCCAGAACGAGAAGGATCGCGCCCCATGAAACCGATCCGCGGAGCCAAACCGGCTTCAGCATGCGCGAAACGCCCTCCGCCTTGGGGTTCGCGCCCGGCTCGTTCACATGAAAGCTCCGCTAGGCGTCGGTGTATTCATCAGGCTTGGCGGCTGCTCGGGATGTCTCGTCTGGTTCGCAAAACTCTGATGCAAATCGTTTGTTCCCAGGCGGTGAGATGAACCTCGAAAAAGAGCGGCGGCGCTCGCCGGCCCGCGGCCTGGAGGGGCCGTTCAGATGCGGACGAGCGCCCTCTTGTTCAAATCTCCTTCGCCACCTGTGCATAGGAGAGCAAGGCGAACAGAGCGGTGCCGCCGACGATATTGCCCGACAGAACCGGAAACGCGAACGCGGTCATCATGGTCGACAGGCCCATGTGACCGCTCAGGACCAGCATCCAGGCCTCCATGCTGCCGGCCACGATATGGGCGAACCCACCGATCGCGATCAGATAGGTCATCAGGACGATGACATGAAATTTCGCGGCCTGGGCGCTGGGGATCAGCCAGACCATGGTCGCCATCATGAACCCGGCGCCCACCGCCTTGAAAAACATGTCGATCGGGCCGCCCGACATCATCTGCCCGGCCACATCCACCATCGCCGCGCGCAGATCGGGCCCGACCGCCGGCGCAAAGCTGAAGAAGGCCGCCGCCAGCAAGGTGCCGGCGATGTTGGCCGCCAGCACCACGCCCCACATCCTTGCCACTCGGCCGAGATTGGCGATCGTCAGCTCGGCCGCCAGGGGCAGGACCGCCGTGATCGTGGTCTCGGTAAAAAGCTGATGACGGGCCATGATCGCGATCAGAAAGCCGGCGCAATAGCCGAAATCCGAAACCAGCGGCCGCCAGGGCGTATCGGGCAGATGCGACTGAAGGACCGCCTGGGCCAGCAGCGAGAAGCTGATGGAGAGCCCGCCGGCGACGCCCGACCACCAAAGCGACGTTATCGGCCGCTCCATCTCTTCATCGCCCTCGCGGCGGACGATCTCGTAGATCACCGGGGATCGGAGCTGGGAACGGTCCTCGATCGCCTCGAGATCGCCTTCGCTCAGGCCGCGCGCGTTTTCCGCGTCGGCCGGCGGCCCCTCGCCGTCCTTGCCAGGGGGGCGATTTACGTCCGACCTTTTCGATGGAGCCTTGGCCGTCATCGTCTCGCGCCTTGAAGGATCGCCATGGCATGGGGCTGGCGACGACCAAGACGCTGGACCGGGGCGGGCGCCCAAGTCAATCGCGTTCCGCCGCCTTCATCAATGGCGCCGAATGCCTCTTTCGCGTCGCCATGGCCTGGCAATTTTATCTGGGGACACCATACTTATATCGACGCCATGGGGCGAAACTCGCCCGCCTTTGGTTTGCGTCCCGGCTTGCGCCTCGCCAGCGTCCTGCCCAGATCGCGCTCGAGCGCCGCGATGAAGGCCGCGTCGCCGAGTGGGCGGCCCGTGCGCTCCCCCGCACGGATGGACGCGTGGACATCCGCGCCCAGACCCTCGGCCAGGAACGCCGCCCAGTCGCCGACCAGCGCCAGCATGGGCGCCACCTGGACCAGGTCGTCGTCGCGGCCCGCCAGATGCGCCCTGGCGGCGATTGCCCCGCTGCGTCACATGATGCGGGACCCCCGCCGCCACCACCCTCGCCAATCGCGCCATGACCCACGCTCCCCTGATACCACAGGTTGTCAATCATGTATGGCGTCCCCGGATTTACCACACGGTTTTCAATCAAGTATGCTGTCCCCGGATTCCGCCCGGATTTCGACCGGGAGTGGTTACGCGGCCTCGACCGACGCGGGCGGGCCGCGGCGTTCGACCTTCACCACCGAATAGGCCGCCTTGCGGGCCTGGCGCGCTTCGATCACGTCGAGGCCGCGGGTCTCGTCCAGCAGATGCAGCGGAACGGTCTCCTGGCCGATGGGCGCGATGGCCGCGTCGGAGTATGTCGAGCGCGCCGGATCGGCCATGGTCTTGGCCATGAACCGGCGCAGCCGCAGATAGGTGTGGATCTCGCCGGTGAGCGCGCGGGCCAGGTGCGCGCCGTATCGGGGATAGAAGGTCAGCGGACTTTCGATCTTCAGCCCCGGCCGGCGCTGGCGGCGATCCTTCAACCGGACAATGCCGCCCTCGAGCTTGGCTACGCCCTCCAGCCGAACGATTTCGCGATAGGCGGTCAATAGGGCGACGGTCGTGCCGCGCATGTTCGAACCCAGCGCCGCCATCCGGCGGATCACGGTCTCCATGTGCTCGAAGGTGTAGAAACTGGCGTGGGCCTCGCGATAGGCGCTGTCCCAATCCTCGTCGCTCATCTTGGGATGGTGGTTCACCCGATGATTGAGATCATACTTGTTCATGTCGGCGTCCATCCAGGCGCCCGCGTCGACCAGCCGACGATGATCCTCGCTCCCGGGAAGGGGCGTCAGATAGTTCAGGTACAGGATATCGACCGGCAGTTCGCGCTTGATGATCTCGATGTCATGGAGGATCGAGGCCTTGGTGTCGTGCGGAAAGCCGACGATGTAGCCGCAGATGATCGCCAGCGGGTACTTTTTCCAGGCGAGAAACATCTCGCGGTAGTCCTCGACGCGATTCTGGCGTTTCTTGGCCGACATCAGGTTGTCGGTGTTGATGTTTTCCAGGCCGACGAACAACTGGTTGAGGCCGGCCCGGACACAAGCCTCCATGAAGCCGTCGATCTGGTGGGCGAGGGTGTCGACCTGCATGATCAGCCGCAGATCGATGCCCTCCTTTCGCTTCAGCCGCTCCAGGGCGGCCAGGAACACCTTCCAGTTCTTGTTGCGGGCGAAATTGTCGTCGGTAATGAAGAAACGCGTGATGCCCTGGGCGGCATTGTCGCGGACGATTTTCTCGAGGTCCTCGACGGTGCGGAACCGGCTCTTGCGGCCCTGGACGTTGATGATCGTGCAGAAGGAACACTCGAACGGGCAGCCGCGCCCCAGGTCGAAGCTCGCCCACCGGCCGTTGGTTTTGGCGATCAGGTCCGGGTCCAGCTTCGGCGTCGGCGCGCCGGCCAGGTTCGGCGTGGATTTGACGTGATTGTACAGGGGTTTCAGCGCCCCGGCGCGGGCGTCCAGCAGGACTTCGTCCAGCCGGCCTTCCTCCGCCTCGCCGGCAAAGAAACTGATGCCCAGGGCCTGGGCCTCCTTCATCTCCGGCGGCATCTCGGCCAACATGGAAAGACAGCCCGAGACATGGAAGCCGCCGATGCACACCTGCACGCCCGCCGCGCGCAGCGGGCGCGAAAGGTCGACGGCGCGGGGAAACTGGTTGGTCTGGACGCCCACCATGAACACCACCGCCGATTTTCCGCCCGCCGCTATCTGGCGGATGATCCGGTCGGTCCTGACGCGGGTATGGATCTCGTCGATGACGGTGACACGGGCCAGGGTCTGGCCCAGCACGCCGCGGTCGAGAGAGTCCTGGACCAGGGCGGCGACACAGGCCAGCGAATTGGCCGGTATGATCGAGCGCCACCATTGCACCGGATAGCCGGCGTCGTCGTAGCGCGTGGGCTTGACCAGGTAGATCGAAAAGGTCTCTGCAATCACCCGGGTCCCCAAGTGTCGTCGAGTTTGTCTCAATCCCGCCAATCTGCACTCTGCCGCCCCGGCCGACAATAGCGCCCCGCCCGAATTCGCCCGTGGGTTGACCCGGCGCCCGCGATACCCTGCGAAACCAGGCTCCTATCGACGCCGCGCCGCGACCGTCGATCATGCAGTGGCTGTCCCCGTATATCCTTCTCCCCCTTGCGGGAGAAGGTGTCCGCGAAGCGGACGGATGAGGGGGCTTTCGCCGAGGGGGCTGACCGCACCCCATCGGTGAGACAGCTAGATCAGGATCAGGTGGACGTGGTTGGGCATCAGGCAATAGCCCCACACGGCCACCCCGAAGCCGGCGCAGCCCTCCGCCAGCGGGTCGGCATAGGCGCGGTAGTCGTCGGCGGAAAAGAACACGCTCTGGCGGCGATTTCGCCGCTGCGTCACATGATGCGGAACCCCCGCCGCCACCACCATCGCCAATCGCGCCATGACCCAGGCTCCCAAGTCGCCGCGGGGTTGTCAATCATGTATGATGTCCCCGGATTTGTGACTCGAAAAACTTGCATTCGTATTGCAATTGCAATACAATCGGTCGTTCATAGGAAGGGGACTTTTATGGCTTCAACTGTACCGGTTCAAACCCGCGTGGACGCCGGCATCAAGGAACGGGCGGGCGTCGTTCTCGACAAAATGGGCCTGACCGTCTCTGACGCCGTTCGCATTCTGCTGACGCGCATCGCTAACGAAGGCGCTTTGCCTGCGGGTCTGACAACGGACGCCGCCGCGCATGACGCCTGGTTCCGCGCCAAGGTGCAGGAAGCCCTCGACGACACGCGGCCCGCCATCCCGCATGCCGAGGTGCAAGCCCATTTCAAAGCCCGCCGCGCCCGCGCCCTCGAGGCGACAGAGGGGCAAATGTGAAGCTGGAATGGTCTGTCTTCGCGCTATCCGACAGAGACGGAATTTTCGATTATATCGAAGCCGATAGCCCGCGCTCGGCCGTCAAGGTCGATGACGCCATAGCAGAGGCGGCGGAGCTGCTGCTTGTTTTTCCTGAAAGCGGACGGCCAGGCCGTATCGCGGGAACCCGCGAACCGGTCGTGACAGGCTTGCTTTACATTCTTGCCTATAGAATTCGCGGCGACGTGGTGCGGATTCTTCGCGTGCTTCATGGCGCGCAACAATGGCCGGATAACTTGCCTCACTGACCGTCTAGCGCTCGTAACTTGCGACAGCCCTTTGTTCGACGCGCCGCGGGCACGTCGAATCAAACCACGGGACGCCCTTCGTCCCGACACTTTCAGAATTCCACACGAAGCGCCGCGCTCAAGGATGCCGCAGGCGCCGCCGGAGGCGGCGCGAAGCGTCCTTGAACGCACTAGGCGCGCTGTGTGGTACCCTCTCTCGCGTTTGCGCGGGAGGCCTCCAGGATGACGTTGCGTTTCATGAGCGACAAGGAGCTGTCTCGGCTGGAGATCCTTCGCGATCTTGGCGGCGGACGCCTTCGCCATTCGCGATATGCGTGCGGGGTCGCGATTGTGGAGAGCCGCACTTGAAGAATGTCCAGATCAGGGATGGCGCGGACAACGCGACCCTCAGCATCTTCAGGGCCACCGATAGCGAGTTTTCCTATCTATTCCCCAACCCCGGCCAGGATATTGAGATAATTGAGGACTTTATAGCGCGGCATGATGAGATCCATGTCGCGGAAGTCCTGAACAACCTATGGCTCCGTCCCATTCACAAAAGGGACGTGGTCGGCATCCACGGAACGCTTTTCTACAATTACGCCGAGAAACGTCACCATCTGCCGGCAAGCAAGCGAGAGGTCGATCGTGACCCGTCTCAGATCAACCAGGCCGAACGGGACCTCTACGCGGGAATACGTGCCGCGGAGGCGACTGAGGTTGACACACCACTCCCCGTCACCACTGCCGAACTGCTGAGCGAAATCCCAGGCGGCTCCCAGCTACTGGAGTGGTTTGACGGCCGCGTGCCATCCTTTCACGACGCTGAGGTGCTTGAGTTGGTGTTGGATCGGAAAAAGGCTTGCTGCACCATCAAGGTCCACACGTTCCAGATAACGTCTGAGGTCGATGCGAAGGGATTCTTCGTCCTGCATAAGCACGCGCAGGTGTCTTTCCACCTGGAGGGCGTCGCGAACCTAGAATTGAACGATTTCAATGAGCAGAACGCTATTTATGGCTTGGCTCTTGGCAGAACCGCAGACCAAGCTATCAGGCTTGAACTGGACCAGTGCCACGGACTATTTGGCTTCGTTGAGGCGCGCGTTTTGACAATCGGCCTCGAACCAGGAAAGCCAAACGACGGGGTAGATAAATGATCCCCTCGGTGTCGCGGGGCCTCCCTGCCACAGATGGCCTCGCAGTTGGGCATAGGCGCGGTAGTCGTCGTCGCAAAAGAACACCGGCTGGCGGCGATTTCCCCGCTGCGTCACATGATGCGGCAGTCCGGACGCCACCACCCTCGCCAATCGCGCCATGCCCGAGGCTCCCCTGATACCACACGGTCGTCAATCGTGTATGGTGTCCCCGGATTTCGCCGGATTTCCCCGGATTTCGCAGCACACTCATATCGACGCCACGCATATCTGCGATCTGATATTTTGCGGGTGATGATGACCGGCTCGATCAAAGCCCCCTAGGGCGCGTCGCGGCCGGCGCCGTAAATATTGACAAAACGCAATAACTGTGCAACACGACGGCAGGGTGGTCGCGTGGCCGTCCCTCGTGCACAAGGCCAGGGAATTTTTGGAGGCCCGTCGGACATTGCTTTTTGCATCGTGAAAACCTCGGCAAACATCCAATCGGCGCAAAAGATAAATAACGTCAATAAGATACCTTTGAAAACTGGACCAGCGGCCGCCAACCAACCGCCAACCAACCGCCAACCAACCGCCATCCAACCGCCAACCAACCGCCAACCAACCGCCAACCAACCGCCATCCAACCGCCAACGAGACGCCCGGCCACCGCCGACCGGACGCCCCGCCGCCGCCCTCCGCCGCCGTTGGGCGCCTGGCTCGGCGAAGACACCCCTTCACCCCCTAGCCATCGCCCTGCGACGCGCCTTAGTTTCACCACCGCTTCGCGACATGCGCGCAGTCTTCACGCTGAAAAGGACCTCGATGGATCCCGCCGCGACGATCACGCCGGAGAGTTTCAACCTCATCCATCTGTTCATGCGCGCCGACTGGGTTGTGCGCGCCGTCATGCTGGGGCTGGGGTTCGCCTCGCTGTTCTCCTGGGGCGTGATCATCGACAAGCTGTTCCGTATTGGCGCGCTCAACCGCGGCGCGGCGGCCTTCGAGGACAAGGTCAATTCCGGCCGCGGGCTGGAGGAGGTCGCCGCCGAAGCGGGCGATAATCCCACCCACGCCCTGCCGCGCATGCTGCAGGCCGCCCTGCGCGAATGGCGGGAGGCCCGCGCCAAGGGCCTGCTCGCCAAGCCCGGCGAATCCGACTCTCAGGCCGCCTTCCTGATCCAGCGCATCGACCGGGTGCTCGACAGTGTCGTCGCCCGCGAAAGCCAGAGGGTGGAGGAGGGCCTGGGCAGCCTCGCCATCGTCGCCACCGCCTCGCCGTTCATCGGCCTGTTCGGCACCGTCTGGGGCATCATGAACGCGTTCCAGGCGATCGCCATTCAAAAGAACACCAATCTGGCCGTGGTCGCCCCCTCGATCGCCCAGGCCCTGTTCGCCACCGCCATCGGCCTGGCCACCGCCATCCCGGCCTATATCGCCTACAACAAGTTCTCCACCGACGCCGGCAAGTATGCCGCCCGCCTGGAGGGCTTCGCCGACGACCTGGTGACCGCCATCCAGCGGCGCGTCGCCGAGAAGGCCTGAGGGCCATGGCGCTCTCCTCCCACGACGCCTTCTCCGCCGGCCGCCGGCGCGGCCGCGGGCGCCGCGCACGGCGCGCCGCCCTGTCGGAGATCAACGTCACGCCGCTGGTCGACGTCATGCTGGTGCTGCTGATCATCTTTATGATCTCCGCGCCCCTGCTCACTGTGGGCGTGCCCCTGCAGCTGCCCAAGACCGAGGCCGGGGCCATGCAGGATCAAAAGGAGCCGCTCACCGTCTCGGTGCGCGCCAACGGCGAGATCTTCCTGAACCAGACGCAGACGCCGTTCGCCTCGCTGGGTCCGGCCATGGCGGACATGTCCGGCCAGGGCTTCTCCAAGCCTGTCTACGTCCGCGCCGACGGCCGCGCGCCCTACGCCATCGTCGCCCAGGTGATGGCGGCCCTGTCTTCGTCCGGGTTCAGCAGCATCAACCTGATCACCGACACCGGCGGACCGTCCTCGGGCGGCCCCGCGGACAAGGCCGATCGTGCGGCGCCCGCCACGCCATGAGCGCGGACGCCGGGCGGCGCCGCGACAGCCTCGCGCCCGCGATGATCGCGGCGCTGGCCATGCACCTGGCCCTGTTCGCGGCCCTGACCCTCTTCCGCCCGGCCCTGCCTCTGCCCCTGGGGGCCGCGGTGCCCATCAACATCGTCTCGCAGGCCCCCACGACCGACTCGCGCAAGGCCGAGCAGGCGCCGGAGGCGCGGACCGCCCAGGTCGAGGAGCCGGTTCCTCAGGCGCCCGCGCCAAGTCCGCCGCCCCCACCGCCACCGCAACCCGTGCAGAGGGCGCCGCCGCCCAAGCCGCTCGAGGCGCTTGCGCCTCCGCAGCCCGCGCCCAGGCCGGCGCCCAAGCCGCTGAAGACGGTTCCACTCCCGAAACCCACTCCCAAGCCCGCCCCCACGCCGGCGAAACCGACGCCGGCGCCCCCGGCCAAATCCCAGCCGGCCCCGTCGCGGCCGTCGCGCACGCCGCCGAAGGACACCTTCGACCTCAACGCCCTGGCGGCCAGCATTTCGCGCGCGGCGAAGAGTTCGCCGCCCCGTCCGGCCAACGCGGCGCGCGGGCCCACCCGCGCCGAGACCGCGCCGGTCGCCAGGGTCGACGCGGGGCAGGGGCTCAGTCAGAGCGACATTCAGGGGCTGAGCCAGCTGCTCAACCGCCTTTGGCTGAAAAACTGCGACGCCGGCACGATCGTAAACGTGACGGTAAGGCTCGCCGTCGACAATGACGGTCGCGTGCTTCTGGCCGACGCCGGCGGCCGGGAACGCGCGGGCGATCCGGCGGCGTCCGCCTCGGCGATCCGCGCGATCGCCGCGGTGCACCAGGCCGCGCCCTACGCGGAAGAATTTCGCGGCCGGACGTTTTCGATCAATTTCGACGCCGCCAAGGCGTGCGCCAACCGCTAGGAGGCTTCTCGATGGTCCATAGGCACGAAGGGCTTTTGTCGGCGCTGATCGCGATGGTGCTGCTCGCGCTCGCGCCGGCGGCGCGGGCCGATATCGTCGTCAACGTCGACCAGGGCGTCAGCCAGCCTCTGCCGATCGCCATACCGGCGTTCTCCGGCCCCGCGGTCGGGGCGCAGATATCGCAGGTGGTGAGCGCCGATCTCGCGCGTTCGGGCCTGTTTCGTCCGCTCGATCCGGCGACCTTCAAGGCCGCGCCGGGCGATGTGAACGTGCAGCCGGCCTTCGACGACTGGAAGGCGATCAGCGCCCAGGCCCTGGTCACGGGCCAGGTCGCCAGTGACCCCGACGGCCGGCTCGCGGCCGATTTCCGCCTTTGGGACACCTATGCCGGTCAGCAGCTGCTTGGACTGAAGTTCAGCTCCACCGCCGAGAACTGGCGGCGCGTCGCGCACAAGATCGCCGATGCGGTCTATGAGAAGCTCACCGGCGCTCCCGGATATTTCGACACCCGCATCGTCTTCGTCGCCGAGAGCGGCGGGCGCGCGCATCGCGTCCGCCGCCTGGCGATCATGGACCAGGACGGGGCCAATCCCAGCTATCTGACCGACGGCTCCTACCTGGTGTTTACCCCGAGGTTCTCGGCCAACACCCAGGAGATCACCTACATGGCCCTGCGCCCGAGCGGCTCGAGCGTCTACCTGCTCAACATCGAGACCACCCGGCAGGAAGCCGTCGGCCACTTCTCGGGGATGGTGTTCGCCCCGCGATTTTCGCCCGACGGGCGCAAGGTGGCGTTCTCGGCGGAAAAGGACGGCAATTCCGACATTTACGTGATGGATCTGGCCAGTCACGCCACGAGCCGGCTGACCAGCGATCCGGCGATCGACACCTCGCCGTCCTTCTCGCCCGATGGCGGCCAGCTGGTCTTCAACTCCGATCGCGGCGGCTCGCCGCAGGTCTATGTGATGAACGCCGACGGATCGGGCGTGCATCGCATCTCGTTCGGCTCGGGTCGCTACACGACGCCGGTGTGGTCGCCCGACGGCAAGTGGATCGCCTTCACCAAGCAGGAGGGCGGCTTCCACATCGGCATCATGCATCCCGACGGCTCCGACGAGCGCGTTCTGACCGGCAGCGCGCTGGAGGAGGGACCCACCTGGGCCCCCAACAGCCGGGTGATCATGTTCTCCCGCGAAACCGGTTCGGGGGCGCACCTGTGGACCGTCGACATCTCCGGCCGGATCGTGCAGCCCGCCCCCTATCCCCTGGGCGCGTCGGACCCCGCCTGGTCGCCGTTGCTGCATTGAGACCCGGCTATGACCTTCGCGGGATCACGACCTGCATCGAGGTATAGCCGCGCACGAACGACGAGGGCACGCGGTCGGGCTCGCCGACGACCTCCAGGCGCGGGAAGCGCTCGAGGATCTCCTCCCAAAGGATGCGCAGTTGCAGCTCCGCGAGCCGGTTGCCGACGCAGCGGTGCACGCCGAAGCCGAACGACAGGTGCTGGCGCGGGCGCTCGCGGTCGATGATGTAGGCGTACGGATCGTCGATCACCGTCTCGTCACGGTTGCCCGAGGCGTACCACATCAGCACCTTGTCCCCTGCGCGGATGGTCTTGCCGCCAAACGCGACATCGCGCTTGGCCGTGCGGCGCATGTAGGACAGCGGCGTCTGCCAGCGGATGGTTTCCGACACCATGGACGGGATGAGGGCGGGGTTGGCGTCCAGCTTGGCCCGCTGATCGGGATTGCGGTGCATGGCCAGCACCGATCCGCTCATCGTGTTGCGTGTCGTGTCGTTGCCGCCGACGATCAGCAGGATCAGGTTTCCCAGATACTCCATCGGGTCCATGTTTCTGGTCGCCTCGCCGTGCGCGAGCAGGGAGATGAGGTCGCCCTTGGGCTCGGCGTTGACCCGCGCGTTCCACAGTCCCATGAAGTACTGCAGGCAGTCGGTCAGGATCGCCTTGCGCTCGGCCTCGCTATCGTCGGTCTTGAAGATCGGCGAGTTCGGTTCGGCGGTGGCGATGTCGGACCAGAAGGTCAGCTTGCGGCGATCTTCCCAGGGAAAGTCGAACAGGGTCGCCAGCATCTGCGTGGTCAGTTCGATCGAGACCCTGTCGACCCAGTCGAACGGCTCGCCGATCGGCAGGTCATCCAGCGTCCCGGCGATGCGGCCGCGGATCACCGGCTCGAGTTCGTGCAGCATGTGCGGCGCGACGATCGGGCTGACGGTCTTGCGCTGCACGTCGTGCTTGGGCGGATCCATCGCGATGAACATCGGCAATGGAAAGTCCTCCATCGGGTCATCGATGACGATCGCCGGCTCGGAGGAGAACGCTTCGTGGTTGGTGTCCACCGCCATGATGTCATTGTAGCGGGTGACCGACCAGAACGGGCCGTCCTCGTGGTGTTCGGCCGGGTGGCGATGCACCGGATCCTCGTGGCGCAATCGTTCGAAGTACGGCCACACCGAATCGGTCCGCCACAGTTCGACATCGACGACATTGATGTCGTTCAGGTCCATCCCATAGGCCCTCGCCCGCGCCTCATGCGAAAGGTCGACCGCTCCGTCGCTCATGGCGTCTCTCCGGCTGTTCCCGCCCCGTTTCGCAAAGTTGACGCCTGCGACAACTTTGTCAATCGGGGCCGCGCACGCCGCGGGGCGCCTCTACGCCGCGCTAGGGTCACATTTGCGGTGATTGTGGCGCTGCGCCTATGGGCGAAGCTGTCACGACGGCCCTATAAGAAGAGTCGGAAACTTCAACCCGCTATCGAAGGAGTTGGTGATGAGAATCTGTTTGCGTAAGGGCCCGATCGCCTTGCTGTCTGTTGTCGCGGCCGCGACGTTGGCCTCATGCTCGACACCAAAACCGATGGGTCCGGCGGCCACGCAGTCTTCGCCGCCGCCGCCGCCGTCCCGGGAAGCGCCTCCCGCTCCCTCGCCGGGATACGGCCAGGTCGCTGAGGGCCAGAGTGGACCTGTCCCCGGCTCGACCCAGGATTTCGTCATCAACGTGGGCGACCGCGTGTACTTCGACTTCGACAAATACACCGTTCGCGACGACGGCCGCCCAGTCCTGGACGCGCAGGCGGCGTGGCTGCGGCGATACCCCGCGGTGCGCGTGCGCATCGAGGGCAATACCGATGAGCTGGGCACGCGCGAATACAACTTCGCCCTGGGCGCGCGCCGCGCCAATTCGGTGATGCAGTACCTCTCCGCCCATGGCGTCGCGCCCAGCCGGATTGACACGGTTTCCTATGGCAAGGAGCGCCCGCTCGACACCACCGGCGGCGACGTCGCCCAGGCCCACAACCGCAACGCCCATACCGCCCTCACCTCCGGCGCGCGCTGATGAAGGGCAGGCTTCCTCTTCCTCCCTCCCCTTCATGGGGAGGGACAGACGGCGAAGCCGTCAGGGTGGGGCTCCTCCAGGAAAGGGGCATGCAGGCGTTGCGCGGCCGTGCCCCACCCTGGACGCTGCGCGTCCTGTCCCTCCCCATAAAGGGGAGGGAGGGAGGATCAGCCTTATGATGAAAAGTCTCCGCGTCGCCGCTGTTCTCCTGACCATCGCGCTCGCCGGTCGGGCCGCCGCCCAGGTGCCGCTCGATCAGCCGCTGGACGAGCGATCGGCCGCGCGTCTCGACCGCATGGAAAAGGCGGTGAAGGAGCTGCGGGCCATCGTCTTCCAGGGGCGCGAAACCGGCCAGCCGGTCGTCGTCCAGCCCGCCGACACCGACAGCCAGATCGGCGGCCTCACAGACCATCTCAACGACCTCGATCGCACCCTGAGCAAGCTCAACGGCGAAATGGAGGTCGTGCGGCACGATCTCGACCAGGCCCGTCAGGAAAACGGCGACCTGCGCGCCCAGATCGCCGTCCTCAAGTCGCAGCTGGCCGCGGTCGACGGCGCGGTCAGGGCGTTGACGCCGCCGCCTCCGCCCCCGCCGGATCCCAACGCGGCGCCCGCGGCGGCGCCCGCGCCAGCAGACCCCGCCGGAGCGTTCGCGGCCGCCAGGGCCAGTCTGAAGGCCGGCGACACGGCGACGGCCGAGGCTGAATTCAAGGACTTCGTCGACCGCTTCGGCGATACGCCGCGCGGGCCGGAGGCGCGCTTTTACCTTGGCCGGCTGCTGCTGCAGCGTCGCGCCTGGGCCGACGCCGCGAGCGCGGACATCGGCGCCATCCGCGGCTGGCCGCGCACGCCGTGGGCGTCCGAAGCCGTGCTCAATCTCTCGCAGGCGCTGATCGGCCTGGGCAAGAACAGCGACGCGTGCCAGACCCTCGACGAACTGACCAAGCGCTATCCGGCCGCGCCGCCGGCCGTCAAGAGCGGCGCCATCGACGCGCGCGCTCAGGCCCAGTGTAGCTGACGACAGGGTGTGGATGACCACGACGCGATCGCCGAGCTGAGCCGCGCCGCGCTCGAACGCAGGCTCGATCGCGCCGCGTCCGCCCCCGTCGTCCTGGCTTTTTCCGGCGGAGGCGACTCGCTCGCCCTGCTGATTGGCGCGCGCCGCTGGGCCCTCGCGGTGGGCCGCCCGCTACTGGTGGTGACGGTCGATCATCGGCTGCAGGCCGACAGCGCCGCCTGGGCGGCCTGGTGCGCAGGGCGGGCGCGGCGGTTCGGCCTCGCCCATCAGGTCCTGCGCTGGGACGGCGAGAAGCCGCGGGCGGGCGTATCCGCCGCCGCCCGCGCCGCTCGGCACGGCCTGCTGGCCGCCGCCGCCCGCGCCGCGGGCGCGCGGGTCATCCTGTTCGGGCACACCGCCGACGATCGCCTCGAAGCCCGCCTGATGCGCCAGGCGGGCGGGTCGGTCCCCGATCCGAAGGAATGGGCGCCCTCGCCGGTCTGGCCCGAGGGCCGCGGCCTGTTCGCATTGCGCCCGCTGTTGAGCGTGCGGCGCGCGGTGCTGCGCGAACGCCTCGCCCAAGCCGGCGAAGCCTGGCTGGACGATCCGGCGAACGAGGATCCCCGCCATCCCCGCGTCCGCGCGCGCCAGTCGCTGGCCGGCGGCGGCGATCCGCTCCCGCGGGCGCCCGACGCCATTCCCTGTCTCGATGATGTGAGCATCGACCGTGCCGGCGAGATCACCTTGGGAGCGCGGGCGTCGCGCCCGCTCTTCCTTGGTCAGGCGCTTCTCTGCGCGTCCGGCTCCGCCCGCCCGCCGCGCCGCGAACAGCTCGACCGTTTGCTGGCGAGGATCGAGACCGGAGAGTCCTTCACCGCGACCCTGGCCGGCGCCCGGATCGAGAGCGGCGGCGCCATCGTGAGGATCACCCGCGAAGCCGGCGACATCGCCCGCGCCGGCGGCGCCGCCCGCCCGCTTCGCGCCGGCGAGTCGATCATCTGGGACGGCCGCTTCGAACTCGCCGCCGACGTCGACGGGCTGACGGTCGCGCCGCTGGGCGGACTCGCCGCGCGGCTCGACCGCGGTCAGCGCGCGGCGCTTTCCCGGCACGCGCCCGCCGCCCGCAAGGCGGCGCCGGCGATCGTCGATGGGGCAGGGCGGGTGACTTCGCCGCTGCTCGCCGCGGACGAGCGTATCTGCCTGCGCACATGGGTCGCCGACCGTCTGCTGGACGCCTGTGGCGCGATAGTGAACGAGGCCGATGCACGCCTCCGTAGCGAAAACGCTCCAGACACCCTAAATCGGTGGCCTACTCCTATGAGGCGTGTGCATGAACCTGCGTAACCTGGCCATTTGGGGCGTGATCGTCATCGCGCTGATCGCGGTCTACACCATGATGACCGGCGGCCCGCGCGGCGGCCCTTCCAGCGCGATCGCCTATTCGGAGCTGCTCAGTCACGTCGACAGCGGCGATATCAGGCAGGTCAAGATCCATGGCATGTCGATCGAGGCGCAGGATCGCCAGGGTAAGGTGCTGACCACGACGGGCCCGGAAAATACCAACGACCTGGAAAAGCGCCTCGAAGCCCACGGCGCCTCCATCACCTTCGAACCGCCGGGACCTGGCCTGCTGCCGACCATCCTCGTGAACCTCCTGCCGATCATCGCGGTGATCGCGGTGTGGATCTTCCTGATGCGCCAGATGCAAGGGGGCGCGCGCGGTGCCATGGGCTTTGGCAAGTCCAAGGCCAGGCTTCTGACCGAGAACAAGAATCGCATCACCTTCGACGACGTCGCCGGCGTCGACGAGGCCAAGGAGGATCTCACCGAGATCGTCGACTTCCTGAAGGATCCGGCCAAGTTCCAGCGCCTGGGCGGCAAGATCCCCAAGGGCGCGCTGATGATCGGCCCGCCCGGGACCGGCAAGACCCTGCTGGGCCGCGCGGTCGCCGGCGAGGCGGGCGTGCCCTTCTTCTACATTTC
Source organism: Caulobacterales bacterium (assembly GCA_038206535.1). Classification (GTDB taxonomy): domain Bacteria; phylum Pseudomonadota; class Alphaproteobacteria; order Caulobacterales; family Caulobacteraceae; genus Acaudatibacter. The sequence continues at coordinate 15,743 of JBBRAV010000041.1, read as the reverse complement.
CGGCTCGGACTTCGTGGAGATGTTCGTCGGCGTCGGCGCCAGCCGCGTGCGCGACATGTTCGAACAGGCCAAGAAGAACGCGCCCTGCATCATCTTCATCGACGAGATCGACGCTGTGGGGCGCCATCGCGGCGCTGGCCTGGGCGGCGGCAACGACGAACGCGAGCAGACCCTCAACCAACTGCTGGTGGAGATGGACGGCTTCGATCCGAACGAAAGCATCATCGTCATCGCCTCCACCAACCGTCCCGACGTGCTCGATCCGGCCCTGCTGCGTCCGGGGCGCTTCGACCGCCAGGTCGTCGTTCCCAATCCCGACGTCGGTGGGCGCGAGAAGATCCTGCGTGTCCACATGCGCAACGTGCCGCTCGCCTCCGATGTCGACGTCAAGATCATCGCCCGCGGCACGCCCGGCTTCTCCGGCGCCGATCTGGCCAACCTCGTCAACGAGGCCGCCCTGATGGCCGCGCGCCGCAATCGCCGCATGGTCATGCAGCGCGACTTCGAGGACGCCAAGGACAAGGTGATGATGGGCGCCGAGCGCAAGTCGATGGTGATGAGCGAGGAGGAAAAGCGCCTCACCGCCTACCACGAGGGCGGCCACGCCCTGGTCGCGCTCTCGGTGCCCGCCGCCGATCCGGTCCACAAGGCGACGATCATTCCGCGCGGCCTGGCGCTTGGCATGGTCATGCAGCTGCCCGAGGGCGACCGCCACTCGATGAACTACCAGCAGATGACCTCTCGCCTGGCCATCATGATGGGCGGCCGCACCGCCGAGGAGTTGATCTTCGGCCGGGAAAAGATCACTTCCGGCGCATCCAGCGACATCCAGGCGGCCACCGGCCTGGCGCGCAACATGGTCACCCGCTGGGGCTACTCCGACGCGCTCGGCCCGGTCTCATACGGCGATAACCAGGAAGAAGTGTTCCTCGGCCACTCGGTGGCCCGCACCCAGAACGTCTCCGAGGACACCGCCCAGAAGATCGATTTCGAGGTCCGTCGCCTGGTCCAGTCGGGGCTCGACGAAGCCCGCCGCATCCTCACCGAGCGGCTGGAAGACCTGCATGCCGTCGCCAAGGCCCTGCTCGAGTACGAAACCCTGTCCGGTGACGAGATCGTCGCCGCCATGAAGGGCATCATGCCCAACCGCGACGAGCCCGAACAGAAGTCCCTCGCCGGGCCCCGCGTCTCGGTCCCCCTGGCGCCGAGGCCCGATCCAGGGTTGGCCGTGTAATGCTCCCTCTGCCTCCCTCCCCTTCATGGGGAGGGACAGACGGCGAAGCCGTCAGGGAGGGGAACTTTCGCGGACTCAGCGGCCTTGTGGGGTTTCATCGACACCGCCCCACCCTGATCGCTTCGCGATCTGTCCCTCCCCATAAAGGGGAGGGAGGAAAGCCGTGACTCCCCCCCTGATCATGGGCATCCTCAACGTCACGCCGGACAGCTTTTCCGACGGCGCCCGCTATGGCGACGTCGACCGGGCGGTCGAGCGAGCGATGGAGATGGTCGGGGCCGGCGCCGACATCATCGATGTCGGCGGCGAATCCACGCGCCCCGGGTTCAAGCCCGTCGAGGCGGATGTCGAGCGCGCTCGCGTGATCCCCGTGATCGCCGCCTTGCGGCGCCGCAGCGAGGTCGCCATTTCGATCGACACCATGAAACCGGCCATCGCGCGGGCTGCTGTCGCGGCCGGAGCCACCATATGGAACGACGTCAGCGCCCTGACCTTCGCGCCCGACAGCCTGGCGGCCGCCGCCGACCTCGGACGCCCGGTCATCCTGATGCACAGCCGCGCCGGCGCGGGCGCGGAGACCGTGGTCGAGGATGTCGCCGCCTACTTGCTCGAGCGCGTGGAGGCCGTGGTCGCGGCGGGCGTGGCCATGGACGACATCTGGCTCGATCCGGGGATCGGATTCGCCAAGACGCCCGCTCAGAGCCTGGCGCTCATCCGCCGCCTGGACCGTATCGTCGCCCTGGGCCGCCCGGTGCTGCTGGGCGCCAGCCGCAAGCGCTTCATCTCCGCCATTGATGCGAGCGCGTCCGGGCCCGGCGATCGGCTGGCTGGGTCGATAACAGTGGCCCTGGCGGGCGCGCGCGCCGGCGCCGCGGCGGTGCGCGTGCACGACGTCCGCGAAACGCGGCAGGCCCTGCTGGTGGAGGCGGCGATCCGTGGCTGACGCCATCGGACGCGTCCTGATCATCGCCGGCTCCGACAGCGGCGGGGGCGCCGGCGTCCAGGCCGACATCAAGACCGTGACGGCCCTGGGGGCCTACGCCGCCACCGCGATCACCGCCATCACCGTGCAGAACACCCTGGGCGTCCACGGCGTCCACGCCATCCCGGTCGCGATCGTCGAGGCGCAGGCGCGTGCGGTGCTCGACGACATCGGCGCCGACGCCATCAAGATCGGCATGCTGGGCGATGCCGCCATGGTCGAGGCCGTCGCCGCCCTGCTCGACGCCTATGCCGGCATTCCCGCCGTGATCGATCCGGTGATGATCGCCAAGGGCGGCCAGCCGCTTCTGGCGCGCTCAGCGATCGAGGCGCTCGCGTCGAGGCTCATCCCGCGCGCGGCGCTGTTGACGCCCAATGCACCCGAGGCCTGCGCCCTGGTCGGCGCGCCGGTGGAAACCACCGACGACCTGCGGCGCGCGGGCGAGGCCCTGCTGGCGATGGGGGCGAAGGCCGTGCTGATGAAGGGCGGCCATATATCGGGCCCGACGGTCGTCGACATCCTGATGACGCCATCGGGCGAGACCACCTTCGAGGGCCCGCGCGTCGAAAGTCGCCATACCCACGGCACCGGCTGCACCCTGGCGTCCGCCTGCGCCGCCGGCCTCGCTCAGGGGCTGACGCTCGAACGCGCCGTCGCCGGCGCGTGGGGCTACACCGCCGAAGCGATCCGCCGGGCGCCCGGCTTCGGCGCCGGACACGGACCCCTCGACCATGCTTGGCCCCTGAGACGGTCTTGAGCGCGAGCGGACCACTGCTGCGCTCGATCGCCCGCGTCGGCCTAAACCACCTGACCCGCGCACCATCCGCTCGCCCAGGCCCACTGGAAATTGTAGCCGCCGAGCCAGCCGGTGACATCGACCACCTCGCCGATGAAGTAGAGACCGGGAACCCGCCGGGCCGCCATCGTGCGGGAGTCGAGGTCGCGGGTGTCGACACCGCCGAGCGTGACCTCCGCCGTGCGATACCCCTCCGATCCCACCGGTTTGACCCGCCAGGCGTTCGTGGCCTCGCCCATGGTCCGAAGCGTCCCATCCGAGGTTTCCGCCAGCGCTCCACCGGCCCCATGGGTCTCCGCCAGTCGCTGAGCCAGGCGCCGCGGCAGGATCTCGGCCAGCGCGGTCACGACGGCCTGGCGCCCGCGCTCGCCTTTCGCCGACTTCAGCACCGCGAACACGTCACGGCGCGGCGCCATGTCGATCTCCAGCGCATCGCCTTCGCGCCAGTGGGACGATATCTGCAGGATCGCCGGGCCGCTGAGGCCACGGTGAGTGAACAGCATCGCCTCCTCGAACCGCGCCTTGCCGCACCGGACGGCGACGTCCAGCGAGATCCCCGCCAGGGGCGCGAGCCGTTGCAGCAGCCCGGTCTCGAAGGTCAGGGGCACGAGGGCGGGCCGCGTCTCGATGATCCCCAGCCCGAACTGGCGGGCGAGGTCATAGCCGTACCCGCTCGCGCCCATCTTCGGGATCGACTTGCCGCCGGTGGCGACGACCAGCGAGCGGCAAGCCACCAGCGCTCCGTCGATCGTCAGGTCGAACCCCTCGCTGGAGCGCTCGATTCCCCGCGCGGAAACCCCCAGCCGCAAGGTCACCCCGGCGTCGCGCATCTCGGTGCGCAGCATCTCGACGATCTGGCGCGCGGAGTCGTCGCAGAACAGCTGGCCCAAGGTCTTCTCATGCCAGGCGATCGCGTGTCGCTCCACCAGGGCGATGAAGTCTTCGGGACGGTAGCGGCTCAGCGCCGAGATGCAGAAGCGCGGGTTGGCCGACAGGAAGGCGCCGGGCGTTACACGAAGATTGGTGAAGTTGCAGCGCCCGCCGCCGGAGATGCGGATCTTCTCGCCCGGCGCGTGGGCGTGGTCGGTGATCAGGACGCGCCGCCCGCGCCGCCCGGCCTCGATGGCGCACATCATCCCGGCCGCGCCGGCGCCGATCACGACCACGTCGAACACGTTGTCCACAACTCTCTCCGGCGCCCGTTTGTGCTATGCGCGTTTCATGCCCTGGACACGAACCTATGACGAGGCGCAACCGCAGCGGGTCAACCGCTGGCTGGCCCAGAACGGCGTCTGCTCCCGCCGCGAGGCGGAGGGCCTGATCGCTCGCGGGCTGGTCTCCATCGACGGGCTCACCGTCGCCGACGCCGGCCGCAAGATCGAGCCAGGCCAGACCCTGACCCTGTCCGACGCCGCCACCGGCGCCCTGCAGGGCGCGCTCAGCGTGGTGCTGCACAAGCCCGCCGGCGTCGTCTCCGCCCACCCCGAGCCTGGCCAGGTTCCCGCCGTGCGACTGCTGACCGCGGAGGCCCTGGTCGGCGACAGCCCGGTGATTCCCGGTCGGGACACTCGCCTGGCGCCGGTCGGTCGGCTGGACATGGACTCCCGCGGCCTGCTGATCCTCTCGGAGGACGGCGTGGTGGCCAAGGCGGTGATCGGCCCCGAGAGCAGGCTGGAGAAGGAGTACCGCGTCGCGGTCATCGGCGAGATCAGCGAGGCCCGTCTCCAGCGCCTGCGCCATGGCCTGGAGCTGGACGGACGGCGCTTGAAAAGAGCCGACGTGTCGGTGATCAGCGACGGGCGCCTGCGCATCATCTTGCGTGAGGGCCGCAACCGCCAGATCCGCCGCATGTGCGAGCTGGTGGACCTGAAAGTCGTCGACCTCTTCCGTGTCCGCGTCGGCCCTGTGCGCCTGGGCGACATGCCCCAGGGACGTTGGCGACTGTTGACGGTCGCGGAACGCGAAGCCCTCGTGGGCGGCCAGGACGTAGGAGTACCGACATGATCCGCGAGATCCTGAAGATGGGCGATCCTCGGCTTCTGCGCGTGGCCAGACCGGTCGAGGACATCCACGATCCCGCGCTGAAGGCGATCGTCGCCGACATGTACGAAACCATGCACGCCGCCAACGGCGTGGGCCTGGCGGCGCCGCAGATCGGCGTCGACCTGCGCCTGATGATCTTCGGCTTCGAGGCCAGTCCGCGCTATCCCGATGAAGCGCCGGTGCCGGTCACCACTCTCATCAACCCCTGGCTCGAGGTGCTGGGCGACGAGAGTGAGGATGGCTGGGAAGGCTGCCTGTCCGTGCCGGGCATGCGCGGCCTGGTCCCGCGCGCGACCCACATCCGCTACGGCGGCGTCCTCGCAGGCGGCGAAGTCCTCGCGCGCGAGGCCCAGGGTTTCCACGCCCGGGTCTTCCAGCACGAGTTCGATCATCTGAACGGCGTGCTCTATCCCCAGCGCATCGCGGACATGACCAAATTCGGCTTCATCGAGGCCCTGTTTCCCGACAGCCCGCTGGCGGCTCTGGAAGCGGACTGAACGTGTGCTGCGTCTCGCGCCCGCGCCGATGGCTCAAGATGCGCGTTGCGCGATCGTCGCTGGCGCCCGCTTCGCGCCCGGCTTGCGCTTGGCCGGCGTTACGTCCGCCGCCGTTTCGACCGGCTCTCCGCCCGCCAGGTCCAGTCCGAACAGCGCCGACAGATCGTCGTTGATGAGCACCTTGTCGGCCGCGGGCGCGGCGTTCGACAGTGGCAGGCCCCCGTCCATGCCGGCGATCAGCTCCGTCTCGTCGACGCCGCGCAGCTGGAACAACAGTTCCGGCCGCTCGTCCAGCCGCGCGCCGACGCCGTACATCACCGCCGCCACGTGCTTGCACATCGACGCATAGTCATAACAATCGCAGGAGAAGGTGATCTCCGACGGCCTGGGAAACAGTCCGCCGTCCTGGCGGCAGATGCGTTCCATGACACCCTTGGACAACCTGCCCTGGAGCAGTTCCACCAGTGAATCGATGCCGCCGACACAGTCGGCGCAGATGGATCGCCACCTCGTCGTCGGAAGCTGCGTGACCTTTACGGTTATGTCGTAGATGTCCGATCCGCTCACCGTGGCCTTGATGTTTCCCGGCGCCATCTGCAGATCCAGCACCGATCCGTTGCGCACATAGGTGCGGCCGCGCGGCAGGCGGCTCTCGAAGTCACCATAGCCTTGCAGATTGTCGCACCACGCCTTGCCCCAGAAGGTGTTGGCGATCGCCCGTCCGGTGATCGTCACCGGCGAGATGGATTGGCCCTGCTTGAGGCGCTTGCGCACCTCCTGCTCGGCCTTCTTCCGACGCTCGGCGACGGGCACATAGGCCGGCCAGCCGCGGTCGTAGCTCGACGTCTTCTTGTGGCGCGCCATCGTTCGGCTCAGTCCTTCATGGCCGCGTTCAGGTCCAGCGCGACCAGGCGCATCAGGTCCTCGTCGCCCATCTCGGTCAAATTGATCTCTCCGCCCTTGCTATCGACCAGAAGTTCCTCGGACAGGGCCCGCTTCGCCTCGATCATGCCGTCGATTCTCTCCTCGACGGTACCTTGGCAGACGAACTTGTGCGCCAGCACGTTCTTCTTCTGGCCGATGCGGAAGGCCCGATCGGTCGCCTGGTTCTCCACCGCCGGATTCCACCAGCGATCAAAATGCACGACATGCGAGGCGGCCGTCAGGGTAAGGCCGGAGCCTCCGGCTTTCAGCGACAGCACGAAGAACGGCGGGCCGTCATCCTTCTGGAACGCCGACACCAGGGCCGCCCGGCTCTTGACCGCCGTCCCCCCATGCAGGATCAGTCCCGGCCGCCCGAACACGGTTTCGAGGAACGCCGCCAGCGGAGCGGTCATTTCGCGAAACTGGGTGAACACCAGCATCTTCTCCTGGCGCGACGCCACCACCTCGGCGATCTCGCGCAACCGCGCCCACTTGCCGCTGTCCGCCTCCGCCCAGCTGTCGTCACCCAGCCATTGCGAGGGGTGATTGCAGATCTGCTTGAGCCGCATCAGGGTCGACAGCACCAGCCCCTTGCGTTCGATGCCCTCGGCCTCCTTCAGCGCGCGCTTCAGGTCGGCGACGGTTTGGGCGTAGAGCGCGGCCTGTTTGCGGCTGAGACTGCAGTTCGCCTTGACTTCGGACTTGTCCGGCAGATCGGCGATGACTGCCTTGTCGGTCTTCATCCGCCGCAGGATATAGGGGCGCACCAGCTCCCGCAGCGGGCCGTAGGGATTGTCGCCGCGATCGGCCAGGCTCTTGGCGTAGCGGCTGAACTGCCGCGCGCCGCCCAGCAGGCCGGGATTGATGAAATCGAAGATCGACCACAAATCGCCAAGATGGTTCTCCACCGGCGTGCCGGTCAGGGCGATGCGGGCGCGCGCCTTGAGCGCCTTGGCGGCCTTGGTCTGCTTGGCGTTGGGGTTCTTGATCGCCTGCGCCTCGTCAAGCACCACCAGGCTCCAGTCCGCCGCCGCCACGACCGGGATGCGCGTAAGCGACCCGTAGGTGGTCATGACCAGATCGATGTCGGCCAGATCCTCCGGCGCCAGGCGTTTGATCTCGTCGGAGGCCATGGCCGAAGGGTGCAGGATCAGCGTGCGCAGGTCCGGCGCGAAGCGCGCGATCTCACCGGCCCAGTTGGCCAGCAGCGACGCCGGGGCCACCAGCAGGTTGGGTCGGGCCGTCTCGCCGGTCTTGGCTCTCACCAGCAGCAGGGCGAGGATCTGGATGGTCTTGCCCAGGCCCATGTCGTCGGCCAGGCACGCGCCTAGTCCAAGACCGGACAGAAGCCGCATCCATTCCGTCCCCGCCTGCTGATACGGTCGCAGGGTTCCATGCAGGGCAGGGCCCGGGTCGGCGCCGCCGTGGCCCGGCTCCCGCAGCGCTTGAAGGGTCCGCGCCAGCCAGGGACCGGCGTTGATCTGGCCCCACTGCGCGGTGTCGGCGGCATCTTCGCCCTCGGTGACGGCGGCGCCCGCCAGCAGCCGCATCGCCTCGGCGAACGTCAGGCCGTCCCGCTTGGCCAGCGCCTCCGCCGCCGCGAACCGGTCGATGGCCGCGCGCAACCGGTCGCGATCGATCTCCACCCACTGGCCGCGCAACATGACCAGCGTGTCGGCGCCGGCCAGCAGGTCGCCGATCTCGCGCTGGCTGAGCGCCTCCCCGTCCAGCGACACCGCCATCTCGAAATCCATCACCGCGTCCAGCCCCAGGGCCGGCGGCGCTTTGGCTCCGACGGTGGCGGTGACCTTGGGCCGCGCCGGCCGGTTGGCCCGCCAGGTGGCGGGCATGCGCACCACCACCCCGGCATGCTCCAGCGCCGGCGTGCTCGCGAGCAGGTCGGCGGCCTCGCGCGCGCGCCACCGCAGCGGGTGGAAGATCTCCCCCGCGTCGATCATCGGCCCCAGCCAGGCGCAGGTCTCGGCCGCCCGCTGCACCGGCGCCAACAGCGAGAGCAGCTTGTCGCGATTGTCCGCCCCGGCGTACTCTCGCAGCGCCTGGCCCAGCGGCACGTGCTGCGCGCGCGCCTGGGCGGTCAGCTTGGTCGTATAGGTGGCCATGAAGGCGAACGGCCGGTCGGGATCGGTCTTATTCTCCGCCAGGTTGAAATGCACCCGACCGACCAGGTTCCACGCGGGATTGAGACTCTTGAGCCAGCTCTGCAGGTCTCCCCCGGCCTCGGCGAGCGCCTGGTCGATGGCGTCGCCCAGCGCTCGCCACAGACCCAGCAGCGTGTCGCCGGCGATGTATTCGCCGCCGGTCATCATCGGTGCGGTCAAAACCAGGCTCGCCAGCTCGGCCGCGTCCGGCTCGGATACGGCTCCGAGGCATAGCGCTTCCACATATCGCCCCGAAAACGCTCGCCACCAGACAAATGCCGGCGGCAAGGCCCGCCCGACCTCGCCGGCGCCCAGTTGCGCGAGGCCTCGGCCGCTCCCCAAGGCGAACGCCTCCGTCAGGCGCGCCGCCACCGCGTCGTCGAGCGCCGGCGCGTCGCCATCCTTTTCAAGCAAGAGCCGCCCCTGCGGGGTCAGTCGTAACCCAAGTCGATCCATGCGGCGCCGCAAATCCGTCAGTGAAGCGGGCTGCTCTACCACGGCTTTCCCGTCACCCGGGCCGAACTGGACACAAGTTGCCGGGCAAAAAAAGACCCGGAGCGATTAGCCCCGGGTCCATTTGCTTGCAAGATCAGGGCTTTGGCGCCTTGTGACAGCCCCTTACGGATTGCTGCGCGTCTGGGGCGTTCCGGCCAGTCCGTAGGCGTTCAACCCAAACAGATTGACAACGTTGGGGCTGCCATTGCCATAGATGTAGTCGTAGTTGGCGCTCGGGTATCCCGCCGGGTAGGCGCCGTCGAAGCCGATCTGTCCGCGGTGGAAATACTGCTTCGACGGCGGGGCGTTGACGCCGCCCGCATAAGTCTGAGCGGCGCCTTCGGCGTACAGGTACGCGTTCACGTTGCCTTGCCGGCCAGTCCTCTGCTCGTACAGCGCCAGCGCGCCGACGAACTCGGGCGAGGACACCGAGGTCCCGATCGAACTGTAGAAGCCGCCGCCATATTTGACGCCATAGGCTGTAACCACCGAGCTGTCGTTGACGGCGCACTTCCTCGCGGGCGACTGGCAATAGGACCCCTGCGTTGAGAAGCCCAATCCGCCGACCTGCATGCCGACGTCTGGAACGGTGCGTGCGGTCGCCGAGCCGGTCGACACCAGCGCCTGATAGTCCGGCTTGGAGAAGATCGCGCTTACGCCGCCGCCGGCCGCCCAATAGCCCCCGGCCACGTTCGCGCCGATGCCATAGATGTCGTAGGGAACCTCCGGATCGCCGTAGGCGCGTTCGAAAACATATTTGCTGTCGAGGCTGGGCGGGTTGCTGGTCGTGATCAGATTGCCGCCGCCGACCGCGGTCACATTGGGATCGCTCGCCGGGGTGGATACGCCGACGACGAACTTCGCATCGACTCCCGGCGCGTAGTTCGGCGTCGGGCACATAACGGCGCCGCTGTCTCCGGAGCTGGCGACGAACGTGATCCCCTGGATGTTGCCCTGCTGGAAGATCTCGTGTTCGGCCATCAGGACGCCCGTGTAGTCCACACCGCCGTTATAAGGCGCAGTATACTGGAGTTCGCATCCGCCGAACGATGAGTTGACGATGTCGTACATGTTGGACTCGACGATGGTCAGATAACCATCGACAATATTGCCGTCCTGTAGATCGGGAATGCTGACCAGCGTCACGTTGGAACCTGGCGCGCCTCCGGTGACTTGCTGCACGTCGAGGCTGGCCTCGAACGTTCCGGGGCCGCCGACCACACCGCCGCCGGCGACGTCCACCGTCTTGACCGTCGGAATCGGCGCATGGGCGATCTTGCCGAACGACTCATGTTCGAAAGCGGCCAGCAGGTCGCCGTTGTATAGCTTGTCTTCCATCAGGATCGCCACGCTCACGCCGGCGCCGTCCGAGACGGCGCGCTGTCCGCCGACGACCGCGCTGTAGGCAGGATAGCTATAAGCCTCCTTGCCGTCGTCGAACCAATAGCCGCCGACCGGGCCGTAGCGGTTGTCGGGATTGACCGCCGGGCCCTTGGCCGCGAACGGCTGGCGGGCGTGGACGGGATTGAAGGCGATGACCTGGACGCCGGCCGCCTGCAGCGCGGTGGAGAGTGTCGGTCGGGTCGCGGCGATCATCCGCGTGCGGCCGTCGGGCGAGGTTATCCGTTTCAGGCTGATGTGCAGGAAGCCGTTTGTGCGCCCGGCGTCCCCGGTGACATGGAACGATCTCGAGTGGGTCGCGGAGACCGTCAGGCCCGCGGCGCCGGCCGCCGATTTGGCGCTGTTCATCGCCGCCGCCGTGGGGCCGAAGCGACCCGCGAATTCCGTCGGGGTCAGCCACTTGTGGTATTGCGGGGACCCGCGCTTTTGCTGGGCCTTGAGAAGGGCGGCCATTTCGGCCTGGTTTCGCAGCGGCAGGAATATCTCGAAGTCGACCGGCGCGGACGCGTCGGGGGTTTCAACCTTGGCTCCCGCCTCGAGAGGCGTGGCCAGCACCGGCGAGCCAAGCAGGGCCGCTACAGCGACACCGGCCCACAAACTCATCCGCGTCGGGAAATTGTCATCAAAAAAAGCACGTTTACTGGACATATATTCTGCCTTGGGGTTGCGGCGGGCAAACCATTTCGCCGGCCGCAGTCGCTACCTATGGACGCGGGACCCGTGCTGTAAAGCGGAGTCGCCCAAATCCCGGCGCCCCGTCAACACATCGTGAACGGTGGGGATCAAGCCGATGGTGAACGGTCTCGATGGCAGCCACTGTGTGCGACGGGCGTGAGCAGCGGGCGCCGACGGTCAGGCGCCTTGTGGGCGCGCGTTCGCGTTCGCCCACGATTCTCATCCAGAAACGTCTGGATCGTCGCCGATCCGGCCTTTGGCATGGCCATATGCAATACAATATTCCCAGACCTTGTGGGAGCTGGAGCCAAGTCCGGTTACAGGTCCGCACATTGGCGGGGAGAAGTTGAGAAAAAAATCAATTTGATTTTTTAGCAAGTCCGGCAGGTGAGGCGCGCTGCTCCCAAAGCGGGTTCAACGTGCCGGCGGCGCGCCTGGGCATCATTGAATTATTCTATCGGCAAGAGCGATATAATCGATTTGATATATGCGGAGCCGGCGCCTACATGCGTCTCCTCGTCAACAAGGAGACCTCGATGTCCGTTCTCAACACCACCGTGAAACCGTTCACCGCCCAAGCCTACAAGGCCGGTAAATTCGTCTCGATCAGCGACGCGGACCTGAAGGGCAAGTGGTCGGTCTTCTTTTTCTACCCTGCCGACTTTACCTTTGTCTGTCCCACCGAGCTCGAAGACCTGGCCGACAACCACGCCGAGTTCGAGAAACTCGGCGTGGACGTCTACTCCGTCTCCACCGACACTCATTTCAGCCACAAGGCCTGGCACGACACCTCGCCCGCGATCGGCAAGATCCGATACGCCATGATCGGCGATCCGTCCGGTCAGGTCACCACCAACTTCGACGTCATGCGCCAGGGCCAGGGCCTGGCGGATCGCGGGACCTTTCTGGTCGATCCGCAAGGCGTGATCCAGTTCATGGAGATCACCGCCGAAGGCATCGGCCGCAACGCCGCCGAGCTGATCCGCAAGATCAAGGCCGCGCAGTACGTGGCCGCGCATCCCGGTGAAGTGTGCCCCGCGAAGTGGGAAGAGGGCGAACAGACCCTGGCGCCGTCCCTCGACCTCGTCGGCAAGATCTAGAGCCGCCGGTCCGGCGCCGCCCGCGGGCGGCGCCGGACCTCACCCGCAAACCAAGATACGCCTGGAGCCACCCATGTTGGACACCGCCCTGAAGGGTCAGTTGAAGGCCTACCTCGGCCATCTACGCCAGCCGATCGAGCTGGTCGCCTCGCTCGATGACAGCGCCGCCTCGGCGCAGATGCGGGATTTGCTCGCGGACGTGGCGGACGCGTGCGACGGAGTGAGCCTCGACCTCACCGGCGCGGACGCGCGCAGGCCGTCGTTCGCGATCGCCCTCGGCGGCGCCACGGGCGAGGCCAGGGTGCGGTTCGCCGGCCTGCCGCTCGGCCATGAGTTCACCTCCCTGGTGCTGGCCCTGCTGCACGTGGGCGGCCACCCGCCGAAAGTCGCGCCGGAGGTGCTGGACCGGGTGCGCGCGCTCGATGGCGACTATACGTTCGAGACCTATTTTTCGCAGAGCTGCCAGAACTGCCCGGACGTGGTTCAGGCGCTGAACACCATGGCCGCGCTCAACCCTCGCATCCGTCACGTCGCCATCGACGGCGCCGTCTTCCGCGACGAGGCCGAGACCCGCCAGATCATGGCCGTGCCCAGCGTGCTGCTCAACGGCCAGCCGTTCGGCCAGGGCCGCATGACCCTCGAAGAGATCCTCGGCAAGCTCGACCTTGGCGCCGGCGCGCGCGAAGCCGAAAGGCTCGGGGCCAAGGACCCCTTCGATGTCCTGGTGGTCGGCGGTGGCCCGGCCGGCGCGGCCGCGGCCGTCTATGCGGCGCGCAAGGGCATTAGAACCGGCGTGGCGGCCGAACGCTTCGGCGGCCAGGTGCTCGACACCATGGCGATCGAGAACTTCATCTCCGTGTCGCACACGGAAGGTCCGAAGCTGGTTTCCGGCCTGGAACAGCACGTGCGCGACTATGAGGTCGACGTGATGAATCGGCAGACGGCCGTGGGCCTGGCCGTCCGCGGCGACGGCCTGGTCGAGGTCGCTCTGGAGAGCGGAGCGACGCTGAAATCGCGTACGGTGGTCCTGGCGCCCGGCGCGCGCTGGCGGCAAATGAACGTCCCCGGCGAAGACGAGTACCGCAACCGTGGCGTCGCCTACTGCCCGCACTGCGACGGCCCGCTCTACAAGGGCAAGCGCGTGGCGGTGATCGGCGGCGGCAACTCCGGCGTGGAAGCGGCCATCGATCTCGCTGGCATCGTCGCGCACGTGACCCTGATCGAGTTCGACGTCGACCTGCGCGCCGACGCCGTGCTGCGGCGCAAGCTGGCCAGCCTGGCGAATGTGCGGGTCATAACGTCGGCTTTGACCACCGAGGTCCGGGGCGACGGCGCCAGGGTCACCGGCCTGCGCTACAAGGATCGCGACAGCGACACCCTGCACGACCTCGCGCTGGAGGGGATTTTCGTCCAGATCGGCCTCATCCCCAACACCGAATGGCTGAAGGACGCGGTGGCGCTGACCCCGCGCGGCGAGATCGAGGTGGACTTCCGCGGCCAGACCTCGATGCCCGGCGTCTTCGCGGCCGGCGACGCCACCATCACGCCCTTCAAGCAGATCGTCATCGCCATGGGCGAGGGCTCCAGGGCGGCGCTCTCGGCCTTCGACTTCCTCATGCGCCAGGAGCCCGCCGCCGAGGTGAGAGCGGCGGCGTGACCCACTCTCCTCTCCCAGCGGGAGAGGAAGGGGCCCATGGCATGCCATGGGAAGGTGAGGGCCTACGGTCTAGCTTTTCTTTGGCCGCCGCCTCAACACCGGCTTCGAGCCGCGGGCCGGGCGCCGCTGAACCGCCGCGAATTAACCCAATGACTCTGAGGTCCCCAACGGCGCCGGTGCGATTGTGCTACAGGCCCCTTCAGTCGGGGGCCTCTTTTCATATCTGGCGATCAGGAAGTTTATATTTTCCAGCCGCGCCTTCGTGCACGCAATGTACTCGCTGGTGAAGCCGATATCCTGTGTGCTGGCGACTTTTTTGATGCGCTCCGAGCTGGCCTCCCAAAGGCGCAGCCGTTCGATCAGGGCTTCGCGCTCCTCATAAACCCAGGGCGGGACGGTGGCTTGCATCATGTGACAGTGTAAGCACTCGACGGGCTCGCGGCTATGGCGACCAAGACACTTCCTGCCGCCTTCGGGTGCGCCTATTGGCCGCTTGCAAAATCCTGTGAGCCGCCCTGTTGGAACTCGAAATGAGGCGACGGGAGCATGTCGCCAGATCTCCAGCCGCCGATGATCGCCCCGGTCGCGGACTAAGAGCACACAATCCTCCCTCCCCCGAAGTGGGGAGGGACAGACGGCGAAGCCGTCAGGGTGGGGAACGCTCTCCGCGTCCGCGAATGCCGCATGATGACCCCACACAGCCCCACCCTGGATGCGGGCCTCTCATTGCCGAGCGTCCCTGCCGCGATCCGTGACTTCGGCCGTGACGCGTCCGGGCAGGGCGGTCCCCGCGAGGAGTCCGCGTCTTGTGACGCAAAGGAAAACGCCGTGACTCAGACCTTCGGCAGGAGCCCGGTGCGGGAAAGCCGCGCGCTGGGATCTGTGCGGGTTGCGCCTTGCAAGGTCGATTATCCGGGACTCGAGTCCCGGATAATCGCCAAAATAAGCGCCCGCGTCGCGGATGGCGACCGTGTGTCGTTCGATTCAAAAGCTTTCGCTACGGCCACTCACCAAGAGCGAACAAAGGCGGAGCATTGTCAAGCGCCCCACCCTCCCCTCGAGCGCAGCGCCGAGGGGAGAGCCGATGCACCCGACAGGGGTCGGCGGCGCACAGGGCGATCGGCGTGGTCAGATCCACCATTTGGCACATCTGCGAAAAAGCCAGCACTCCGTCCGACCGTGCGTCGTTCCACTGACGAGCGAACCAGCTGGTCAACTCGAGTTGAACGATGGTCGGAACGACCCAGTCGGCCTGCGTAGGCAAGACTTCGGCGACCGCTTCTCCCGTGGCCGAATCCACAAGCCACTCGATCCAGGCGCAGGTGTCGATGAGACGGATCAAAAGCGGTCGGTTTGATCGCGGACGTCCTCGACGATCGCGCCCCTGGCGATGCCTTTCAGGTCGGCCGCGTCAGGAACCGGCGCCAGCATTACGCCTCCGTCCCTCGGCACGAAAGCGAACACCTGACCGGCGCGCCAATTCTGGCGCGCACGGACGGCCTTGGGAATGGATATCTGGTACTTGGAGGAGAGGGTCGCGGAGTCGGATATGTCGGGGCGCCGCCTGATCGATCGGAGGAGCGCATGAATAACCCTCGCGCGAACTTGCTTCAATCCTCCCCCTCGAGCGCAGCGCCGAGGGGGAGCAACCATGTAACGCTGTCTTTTTCGACGGGCGGTTGGCCTGTGGATTTGTGGACGAGGCGCAGGGTTGGGGCTGGGACAGCGTTGTGGCGCCTCGCCCACAACTCCACAGGCCCAGCTGCAGAGGAAGGCTTTT
>JBBRAV010000040.1:0-40433 GCA_038206535.1 Caulobacterales bacterium | reverse complement strand
AGCTTCTGAAGGGCGTCGCGATTCATCGAATCTTAGAATCACAAACCCGATTCCCTGTCTACACCCCCGCGGCGCGCCCGCCGCCGGTCACGACCCGCCGATCACAGGGGGGGTGAGCAGTTACCGAGCTTGTCCAGCGTTACTATATGAAAGAAGGAAAGGCACAGGTCGACTTCTGGAACATCTCTCCGATAAACCAAGTCTCCAAAGAGCGCCTCGGCTACCCCACGCAGAAACCAGAAACACTGCTTGAGCGGGTGATAAAAGCGTCTTCCAATGAGGGTGACACCGTTCTCGATGCTTATTGTGGCTGCGGCACTACGGTGGCGGTCGCTCAACGCCTAAACCGGCGATGGATTGGGATCGACATTACCTATCAGTCGATCTCGCTCATTCTTAAACGGCTTGAGGATCGCGCCGGGCCGGCTGGGTGGCCTGCGGTCGAAGCGGATATTCTCTTAGACGGAGTACCGCGCGACATTGCGTCGGCCGTCGCGCTTGCCAACCGCAAGGACGACAAAACCCGCAAGGAGTTTGAGAAGTGGGCGATCCTCACCTATTCGCGCAACCAGGCGCGCATAAACGAGAAGAAGGGCGCCGACGCCGGGATCGACGGAATAGCCTTCTTCCTCAAGGACAAGGACACCAACGGCAAAGCGATCTTCCAAGTTAAATCGGGGGGAGCCAACCGCGCCACCATGGCTACGCTGAACAGCGACCGCCAGCGCGAGGGCGCGGAGTTTGGAATTCTCATCACCATGGACGCACCAACCAGGGCAATGCGAGAGGAAGTAAGCGCTGCTGGCAGATACCGCCACCCGCTCCTTGAACGAGAAGACGACCGCCTTCAGGTGGTCACCGTCGCTGAAATTCTAGACGGTGCGCGCCTCAACCTCCCGATGGCACGGACGGACGCCGTGAAGACCGCAGAGGCCATCGGCGACAAGGCCAAGCAAGCATTGTTGTTTTAGACCTTCGGATCGTTCTCCGGCGGCTTGGGCGCCCTGACAATCCGCTTTACGCGCTCCGCAAACCGCTCTTCGTCGTCGTCGCATTCCAGCTCGCGCGCTAGGTCGCGGAACTTGTCGATCTGGGGCGTTTCGTGCTGCTGTTTATCTGCCATGCATATTCTCTTTGTCGATGAGTCGGGCACTCCGCCGCGCCCACAGGACACACGTCCATCCTACTTCGTGATAGGCGGCATCATAATACCAGAAACCTCATGGCATCGCATCCGCGACGGCCTCATGGGGATTAAGATCCGCCGCAGGATCCGGGGTGAGATCAAGTGGCGATATTTCGCCCCTGGAAATAGCGACGACCGCAACCCGATGCGGAAGATGGGACAAGACGAACGAAACCTTGTCCGAGAGGAAGTTTACCAACTTATGGCTTCGGAAACGGCGGTTAAGACGATTGCGTGCGTAGGTTCCCGCGAGTCAGCGTACAAATTGGGTAACATAAACACACAGGATGAGTTTTATCATGGAACATTTAAGCCTGTTACGGAGCGATTCGAATATCACCTGAGCGGCATTGCAAAGATAACTGGACGTCAAGAGTTTGGAATTGTAGTCGCCGATCATCGCGGCGGTAACGACGACAAGCGCCTTCGACAATATCACGAAAAGCTTTTGCACTCATCATCGGCTCTTACCTCAAAATACAAAAACCTTGTAGAGGGTCTTTTTATACACCCATCCAACCTTAGCGTGGGCATTCAGCTTGCTGATATGGTCGCCGGAGCGGTTTGGCGGAAATACGAGCGGAATGACAGCAAGTATTATGATTTGCTGAAGCCAAGTTTACGAAAAGACGCCGACGGTAAAGAGGACGGCTTCGGAATCGTTAAATTTCCAAAAAATGGGTTCATCTAAAGATAAGGTGGGGACGCCGGGCGGGACCATAGTCCCGACGTGCTATATGACGCACTCCCGGCGAGGTGAATCATTGTACCATTCGCAGAATCCGTCAACCGTTTTCTTCGAACGGCAGAGACAGTTGATCAGCGAACGATTCCCCTTCTACTTTTACCCCTCGCCAACGGCGTTTCCGCCGGCGCCCCATCGCCTCAGGCTTCGGCCCGCTCACTAAGTGGCCGGTATGTGAGGCGCTTTCCGACCACACCTTGCAGCGCGATCACGGCGCGCTGCGTGTCGTCGATGCCAAGGCGGACGCGGTTGGAATAGCGGAAATCAAACTCCGCGACGTAGCGGTGAAGGTGCTTCTTGGAGCAATGCTGATAGACGCCCTTCATGCCGCGCTTGAAGACGCTGTAGAAGCCTTCCACGGTGTTAGTGTGGATGGAGGGATCGATCCGGCTGACATATTCGTCGTGGCTGTGGTTGACGACGCCATGTTCAGCGAAAGCGCGGCCAAGCGGGCCGTAGACGCTCGCTTCATCGGTCATCAGGCGAGCTTCGCGGGCGATGTTCGCCGCAAGGATCGGGCCGATGGTGGATTGCGTCAGATCGTTGATGACGACGCTGCGGGCTTGGCGGGTTTCCCGGTCAACCAGGGTGAGAACCTTCATCTTGTGGTGGAAGGCGCGCTTTACCGGCATGCCGGGCTCGCGGCCGATGAAAGTTTCGTCCACCTCCACGATGCCGCCACCTTGACCGAAGGGGGCGAGGGCGCCCGAGCGCATGGCTTCGCGGATGCGGTGCGTCAAAAACCACGCCGTTTTGTAGGTCGTTTCCAGCGTCCGCATGATCTGGTGGCTGGAGACGCCCTTCTTGGACGAAACCATCAGGTGGATGGCCTGGAGCCACTTGGTCATCGGTAGGTGGCTGTCCTCCAGAATCGTGCCGACGCGCACCGTGAATTGCTTCCGGCACTGGCCGCATTTGCGGAGACCGATGCGCGTCTTGCCCAGGTCGTAAATCCGATCGCATCCGCCACAGTGAGGGCAGATCGGACCTTGCGGCCATAGTAGCGACTCAACGAACGCGAAGGCGGTGGCTTCGTCATGAAAGCGGGGCTGAGAGAGAACGGACATGGTGTAACTCGTTGGGTTCGTTTACCCTTTTCTTATGCTCCCCCGCGTTGGGTTTGTCAAAGGCATAATCGCCTTATCTTTGTCGTTCCAGGAGGAGACTGTCCCCGACCTCTGCCGTTGGGACCTTCGGCCGGGGGTGTGAAAAAGTCTGCAGGGAACCGCACATAGGCGTTGGCAATTTGCTGGCTGTCCGACCTCAGCCCAAATCCTCATCGCCTCGCCGCTTCAGGTCTGCGATCAAGGTTTCGACCACCCATTTCATACCGCGGGCGATCTCCTCGCCGGGCAGGTCCCAATGGTCGCGCATTTCCAGCCACGGCGTGGTGTGCAGCATCTGGAAGATGGCGGTGGCGAGAACCCGATCCTTGGCGGGAAGGTTTTTGACGGCCTCGGCGCAGGCGGCCGTATAGGCGCCCATGCGGCGGGCCTTCTGCGCCAGACGCAAGGCGCGGCCTTGTGAAGTGGCGCGCACGACGGTTGCAATGCGGGCGATCTTGTCGAAGCCGGTGTAGATCGGCCGCAGGGTGGCAATCAGTTCGTCCATATCGGCGGGCATGATGACATGCGGTCCGGCGAGTTCCCGTACGCGGGTCCAGGCGGCTTCCATGAGTTGATCGCGGTCGGGGAAGTAGCGGTAGACGGTGCGGCGCGCGACGCCGGCCTCGGCGGCGATGGAGTCGTGGTTGAGGTCGGCGCTACCGTCCACCATCAGGGCGATCCAGGCATCGAGGATGCGATTGCGCGCTTCGTGCTTTTTCCGCTCGCGGGCGCCTGTGGAGGGCGCGGAGGCGGACTCCGGGGCAGTGATGTCGCGGGTGGGGTCATCGGCCATGACGGGTCACTAGAAACTGGCATAAAAAATGTCAAACTGTCGTTGACACGATTTGTGCCACTTTTTATGTAGCCGCCATCAGACCTGAGGGAGACGAAACGTGCTGTTCCATATGTCCATCGCGGCTAACGACCCGAAACACGTGGCCGGCGTCATCGCCGAGCTGTGGGGCGGCGAAGCCCTGCCCTTCCCGCCCGTGTCCGACGACGGCTGGATCGCCCTGGCGGGCGACGACCGCGGCACCGGCATGGAGGTCTATCCGGCCGATATCGTGCTGGCCGAGACGCCTGGCGACGCCGACGCCCATGGGGCGAAAGCCGTACCGATGGACCACACGCCGACCCACGCGGCGATCGCCACCGGCATGGACCGCGAGCAGGTGCTGGCCCTGGCCCGGCGCGAGGGCTGGCCCGCCAAATACCGCAAGCGCGGCGGCATGTTCGGGGTAATTGAAATGTGGATCGAGGGCCGCCAGATGCTGGAGGTGCTGACGCCCGAAATGCAAGCCGAATACCTGTCGAGCATGACCATCGGCCACTGGAAGCAGCTGTTGGCGAACGGGGCGCCCGTGTAAGCGCCAATGGGCGGCGCGGTCCGCCCATGGACTTTCGGCGCTCTCTTCAGTGCTTGCGCGCCTGTTCGAAGTAGCGGCGCGGATTTTCGCCGACGATGATGTCGAGGTCCGCTTGCGACATGCCCATGCGTTTCAGCTCGGGGAAGATGTTCTCGAACAGATGGGTCATCTTCCAGTTGGGCATGATCTTGTTCAGTTCCAGCGGATCCTGCGCGCCATACGCGCCCAGCCAGCAATTGACAGTGTCGTGCGACACCATCAGCCGGTCGCGATGGCCGGCGTCGACCAGGGCCTTGAGGTTCTTCACGCGCACCGCGTCGGGCACGGCCCCCACCTCCAGGCCGAAGCGGTCGAAGCCGACATAGACGCCGCGTTCGGCCAGGGAGGTCTGGTAGGCGAGATCCTCGGTGCCGTCGCTGTGGCCGACGATCAGGCTGGTGGGCGCCAGCCCCTCGCCGGTGGCGATGTCGATCTGGTCGTGGCCGCAGGTGCAGTTTTCCGTATGCGAGATCAGCGGCACGCCGGTGGCCTTGGAGGCGCGGGCGGCCGCGGTGATCATCTTGCGCTCGTAATCGGTCACGGCGCCATTGCCGGTGGCGATCTTGATCACGCCGCAGCGGATTCCGGTGGCGGCCACGCCGTCCTCGATCTCCTTGATGAACCCCTCGGCGATCGCCTCGACCGGCAGCTGGTCGAGGGTCCAGGAAATGCCCATGTCCTGAACGTAGACCCCGGTGGCGCAGATCAGGTTGATGCCGCTCTTCTGCGACACCTCGGCGCAGAACTCGACGTCGCGGCCCAGGTCCATCGGGCACGGATCGACCACCGTGCGCACGCCGTGGCCGTGCAGTTCCTGGAACGCGTCGACGACCCTGGCCATCGCGTCGGCGCGCTTGAACGGCGCCTGGCGGGCGTCCATGAACCAGCCGGGAAAGCCGATCAGAACGTGCTCGTGCACCAGGGTGCGGCCGATGTCGTCGACGGCCATGCGGCCCTGTACGGTGTTGACGTGCGTCGCCATGTGTCTCGCTCCCGGTCCCTGGCCATGACCCGCGTCGCGCGCGGGCTCTCGTTCGCGCTCACCCTAGACCTTGGATACGCCGAGGCTCAAGGGCTGCGCAGCACGGCGCAGGTATGG
This sequence comes from Caulobacterales bacterium, assembly GCA_038206535.1. GTDB lineage: Bacteria > Pseudomonadota > Alphaproteobacteria > Caulobacterales > Caulobacteraceae > Acaudatibacter. Next base: position 34,891 of record JBBRAV010000040.1, on the reverse strand, counting down.
TCGAGCAGGGCTTCGCCGGCCCCCTCGAGGTTGTCGGCGACGCCTCCCCGGCCGGCGATGACGACAAAGCCGGGATTGCCGTCGAAGTTGGTCCCGACCACCACCAGCGTTCTGGCGCCCATGGCGAGCCTGGCCGCCGGATCGGCGTTGGCCAGAAGCTTGAACGGGTCGCGCGACCCCAGATCCTCGCCGTCCAGGCGCATGATCTGGTAATGGCTGCCCCTCAGATCGAAGGGGAAGGCCGTCCACGCGCTGGTGATCATCGCCTGGTGGGCGAGCAGCGCTTCGCGCACGGGCGGGCTGACGCAATCGACATGGATGTGGAGCTGGCTCTGGTTGCGGCCCAGCGCGCTGTTGATGGCCAGCGCCATCATGTCGCGCGGGATGGATCGGTGCGCGCGGCGCTCGACGTATCGCCTCGCCCGCCAGGCGAAGTCCCAGTAGTTGGGCGACTGGGGTTCGAGCAGCGCGGGACTTTCTATGCCCGTGATGCGGCGCGTGGGCACCAGGAGCACCTGCGTCCTGGTCCCGGGGTCGGGGACGACGGCGAACCCGCGCCGGCGGTCGACGGCGAGGCACGGCGCGGCCAGGCCCGTCAGTTTCTTGTCGGTGACGCACAGATCATGCACCACGCGCCAGAGCGCGGTGGGATGATCGCGGATGGCGGCCGGCGACGGCAATCCCACGATCAGGGCGGCGATCGCGATCGCGATCGTGGCGCGAAGGCCAGTCAATTCTTCGGGTCTCCACGTTCAGCGGGGCTGCCCGCGTAACGCCGCCGTTACGGGGACGCGAAGCGATAGCCGTCGCCCGGTCCGACTTCAACCGATGGTCGGCCTCAGTGCGGGCGGCCGGCTTGCCCGCCATGGGGCGGGCCTTCACGCGCCGGAGCCTGTCGCGGCGGCGCGAAATGCTGAGGCTCGGCGCGAAAGGGCGGCGACCTCATCTCGCGCGGAGGCGCCCGATAAGCCGGCGGGGCGTTGCGAACGGCCAGCGCGGCGTGACCGTAGCCGGCGTCGTGGCGCGGCTGCGCCATGGGTTCGTGCCGGAAGGCGGGCGGCGCGCGCATGGCGTGCGGGAAGGACTCGCGGCCCAGGTTGGCGTGGGCGGGCCTGGCACGCCCCTCCACACGCCGCGTCTCGGCGTGCAAGGTCTGCCCGTGAGCGGCGCCGGCGTGCAGGCTCCGCGCATGGTCTTCCTGCGCGCGCAAGGCGCCCGGATGGGCGGCTCGCGCATGGCCGGCGACGCCATGGCCCGCCGCGGCCGCCGCGTGCTCCAGCCGCGGATGACCGTGGTTGAAGCTCGCGCGCAGGGCGGGATTCCCGGCGGCGTCGCGCAGATGTCGCGCCTGGTCGCCGGTGGCGGCTATGCGGGTGTCGCGGTCGGCGAGCCTCTCGTCGGCGCTCTTGGCGGCGACGACGCCGCCCGGCCCGCCGTTGTAGCTGGCCCGGCCGCCGCGGCGATCGCCGGGGACACGGCGCTCGTACAGGGCGTTGATGTGCAGGCGGCCGATGTTGTTGTAGGCGCGATTGTAATAGAAGGTCCGGCCACGCCAATAGCCGCCATCGTAGCCATGGCCCCAGTACCCGAAGCCATAGTTGATGCCGCCATAGAATCCGATATGCGGCCCCCAATAGCCGCCGTTATACAGATAGACGCCATCGTTCCACGCCCAATAGCCGGGCGTCCAGAACAGGCCGATCGACGGCGGCAGCACCCAGGCTCCCGGCGTCCAGTAGTAATCGTTGACGTCCGGGTTCCACGACCAGGCGCCCGGGGTCCATTCATAACCGTAGGCCGGCATCGGCGGCTGGTCGGTCTCGGGCAGCGGCGGCGGTGGCGCGACGCCGACGCGAGTGGTCGCCGTCGGACCGCAGCGTACGTCGGAGAGCGCCGGCGAGGCGGCCGCCGCGGCGATCAGCGCGGCGACGGCGATGGAGGACCATGAGCGCATGAGAACAAGCTCCTGACGAGGGGCGTCCTGGTCGCGCCCGACGCATCGAAAACGTTGAACCGCCAAATACGGTTAGCCTCCCCATCGCGGCCGCTTGTTGCAAAGCATCGGCCGGCCATGGCGAAGATCATGCGATGTATTATTCAGCAAGGCGCATGAAGCTGGGATGAACGGCCCCAGGCGATGCGCCCGCGCGCGGGCGCATCGCGCTCGCGGCGTCCAGCCTGTACACTCCCGCCATGCAGTCCCGACACACGCCAAGGCCGCCCACCCGGCCCATGAGGACCGACCTCGATTTCGAGTTCTTCAAGATCGGAGCCGACCGGTTCGACCTGACCGACCCTTACCATCTGGCCCTGACCGCCCCGTGGCCGTACTTCACGCTGGGCGTCTTCGCCTTCTACGGCATCGTCAATCTGGTGTTCGCCGCGCTGTACCTGGCGCAGCCAGGATGCGTGTCGAACGCCAGGCCAGGCTCGATCGCCGACGCGTTCTTCTTCAGCATTGAGACCCTGGCCACGGTCGGTTATGGCGAAATGGCCCCGGCCACCGCGTATGGACATCTGGTCGCCGCCGCGGAGATCGTCACCGGGATGGCCCTCACGGCCATTACCACGGGCCTGATCTTCGTGCGCTTCTCCAAGCCGAAGGCGAGAATTCTCTACGCGGACAATGTCGTGATCACGCGCCACAATGGCCGGCCCCATCTGATCATGCGCATCGGCAACCGTCGCACCACCATGCTCACCAACACCGCGATGCGCGTCCACGCCCTGCTGCATGAGACCACGCGGGAGGGCCAGACCTACCGTCAGGCCTGTGAACTGCGCCTGGTTCGCCCCACCGCCCCGATCTTCCCGCTGACGTTGACGATCATGCACGAAATCGACGAGGATAGCCCGCTCGGCCGCTATGACCTGGAAACCCTGGCCGACACGGACATTCGCCTCTTCCTCAGCGTGGAGGCGCGAGATCCGGCGCTCGCCGCGACGGTTTATGACCTGAAAACCTATCGCGGATCGGATATTCTGTACGGACGGCGTTTCCTCGACACTGTCCTGACGGCCGGCGAGGGCGGGATCGTCGTCGACCTGACCCGGATCCATCTCACCGAGCCGGACGACGGGCCTGGGGAACGGAGCGGCGATGAAGGGGTTTTACACCCATCATGAAACCAGCCGACGCTTGTCTTCCAAGGCCTCGGCGATGGAGAGTACCCAGCGATGAAGCGCACCGTTACAGCCCTTTACGAAACCCGAGCTCAGGCCGAGCAGGTGCAGGCCGCGCTCGAGGCCGCCCACCTGGGCGACGACGTCGATATCCGCGAAGACCCCGACGCGGCCAGGACGGCGGAGCCGGGACACCGCGACCTCAAGACCTGGTTGAGCGACCTCATGGGCGGTCACGACGACAGGCATGTCTACATCGAAGGCGTACGGCGCGGCCATTTCATGCTCAGCGCCAAGGTCGACGAACTGAGCGAGACGCGAGCGGCGGAAATCCTCGACTCCGCGGCGCCCGTGGACTTGGAGAGCGCCCAGACCACGTGGCGCGCGGAAGGTTGGACGCCGACGGACACCCCCGATCGCGGCGTCGCGCCCGAGCGCGCCCAAGGCGAATTCGTGAGCGGAGCGCTGACGCCGCAACCGCGCGCGAAGTTGAACGGCGTGCGCGTCTATTCGACCGACGAAAGCCCCCTCGACTACTGATACCGGGATGCTCGCTCTAACCGCCGGAGCGCCGGCTCCCAGCCCACATCTTTGTCGTGCGGTAATACCGTCGATTGGATTAAAATGCCGGCTGGGAGCCCATAGGCGCTAGGATAAGCGAGTTTATGAGATGGCGGTCATGGTTGAAAAGCCCTCTCCCCGCACTTCGCGCTACCAGATGCACACATCTTCGGCTTTGGCCGGAGGCCCCGGGCGGAAGTCCGGCTCCCGGACCGTGCCTCGCCGGCCGCAGAGCCCCAGCGGCGAAGCCGCGAGAATTCAAAAAGGGAGATCGAGGAGTTAGAGGAGATCGAGGAGTTCATGGTCCCCTTAGGGTTTGGCTGTGACCAGACATCTTCAAGCGGCTGCGCCGCATCAGAACGCACTCGATCTCCTCGATCTCCTCTTACTCCTCGATCTCCCCTCTAAATCGGGCCCATCCGCTCCAGAGCCCGGCCAGACGTCTTCAACCAGGTAATGTGTGTATCCGGTAGCGCACTTCGCGGGGAGAGGGCTAAAATGCCCCAGTATTCCTTAAGCTAGCGCCCATGGGCTCGAAGCCGGCGCTGCGGCGGATAGAACAGGCTCGATCGGGCGAAACGCGGCGAGGTCGGCGCGCTATTGGATCTGGATCATCCGGCACTGATCGGGCGCCTTGTCCGGCCGGAACCGCAGCAGGCGCGTTCCGTGCCGGAAGCGGCCGGCGGAGACATGGTCGAAGGAGACCTCGACGACCAGCTCGGTGCGCAGCGGCGTCCATTGGGCCGAGCGTTCACTCGACCAGCGGCTCGGGCCGCCGGGCTTGCCTCCGGTGAAGCCGGGCTCGCCTTTCAGGCCCTCGAGCCGCCGTGTCAGCGCCGGCCTGTCGGCGGCGGCCAGGCCCGACGTGAAACCGACATGGTTCAGCAGTCCCGCGTCGTCGTAGAGGCCGAGCAGGAGCGAGCCGACCACATCGCCAGCGGCGGCATAGCGGAATCCGCCCACGACGCAGTCGGCGGTTCTCGCCCGCTTGACCTTGACCATGGCGCGCTCGCCCTCGAGGTAGGGTCCGTCCAGCCGCTTGGCCACAACCCCCTCGATCTGCGACCGCCCAAGCCACGAAAGCGCGACGTCGCGATCGGACGTGCCCGGGGTGACGCTCAGCGCCGGCTCCGCCAGCGCCAACACGAGCGCCAGCAGCCGACGTCGGCGCTCGTCCAGCGGCTGGGCCCGCAGATCTTCTCCGTCGGGCGAAAGCAACAGGTCGAAGCAGGTCAGCACCGCCGGCGTTTCCAGCGACAGACGGCGGATGCGGCTTGCGGCGGGATGCAGGCGCATCTGCAGGGCGTCGAACGAAAACCGTCCGCCGGACGCCACCAGCAGCTCGCCGTCGAGGATGAACCGCGTCTGTTTCGCCCGGCGGAGCATTTCGACCACCTCGGGAAAATAGCGTGTCAGGGGCTTGCCCGACTTGGCCATGAGCCGGACCTCGCCATCGTCCTTGAAGGCCAGGCAGCGAAACCCGTCCCACTTGGGCTCGAACCACCACGCCTCGCCCTGGGGCAGCTCGGCGGCGGATCGGGCCTCCATCGGGCCGGTGATGTCGAGAGAGGATGCCTTGACCATGGCTGCGGGACCCCTTCGCCGGAGCGGCGGTCAAGGAACCTCTCGCCCCCAATGTTGTTCCGCAACCCGACGCAACGCGGACGGGAACGCCACCCTCGATGACAGCCTCCTTTCCAGCGGCGGCGCTCGCCGCGTTACGCGCGCATGAAGCGACGATCGCGGATCGCGCCCTGTCGCTCGACCGTCACGGAGCCTTTCCGCGGGACGACATCGCCTTGCTGGGCGACATCGGCGTCCTGGCGGCCTTCGGCGCCGAGGGCGCGAGCGCCGACGAGTTGTTCGAAGCCCTGAGGATCGTCGGGCGCGCGAACCTGAGCCTGGGCCGGATCTTCGAAGGCCACGTCAACGGCGCCCGGCTGGTCGCCTGGTATGGGTCCGCCGAACAGCGCCGAGGCCTCGCGCGAGACCTCGCTGAGGGCAAGGTCTATGGGGTGTGGAACAGCGAGCCGGCGCCGGGGGTGGCGATCTCGAGCGATGACCAGCCCGTCCTGGTCGGCAAGAAGCACTACGCCACCGGAGCGGGCTCCATCGACAGGGCGATCGTCACGGCGCGCACGGTCGGCGGCGAGCGGTGGATGCTGATCGCCGACGCCCGCGATCCGCGCCGCGCCGATCAGTCCGGATGGCGCGTGCGCGGCATGAAGGCCACCCGGAGCGGCTCCTACGACCTCACCGGCTTGTCCGCGGGGCCGGAGGCGCGACTGGGCTCGCCCACCGATTACGAGCGCGAGCCGCGCTTTTCTGGGGGCGCCTGGCGATTCACCGCCGTCCAGGTCGGCGGGGTGGAACGGATACTCCGCCTCCTGAGGCAATACATGGTGACCTCCGAGGCCTCGTCCGACCCGATCAAACGAGCCCGGTTTGCCGGGGCCCTGGCGGCGGCCCGAACCGCGTGGCTGTGGGTGCGCGAAGCCGCGCGCATGGCCGAGAACGATTCGGAGGTCGCCAGCGAAGACATCATCGCGATGGTGCTGATGGCGCGCGGCGTCGTCGAGCGCGCCGGCTTCCAGGTGATGGAGGCCGCGGCGCGGATCATCGGTACGCGGGCGTTCTTCGACGAGGAGCCCATCGACCTGGCCGTGCGCGATCTTTCGCTCTACCTGCGCCAGCCCGTGCCCGACCACGCGCGCGATCGCGCGGCGGCGCAGTTCCTGGCCCGGGACGCCTGGCCGCGGGATCCCCTTTGGTGAAACCGATCGGCGACACCGCGCGGCGGGCGTTGCAGGCGCGGGCGAGGCCGCTCGACGCCGCCAGGCTGCGCGGGCTGTCTCCACTGTTGCTAATCATTCCGCACCCGGACGATGAGACTCTCGGATGCGGCGGCCTGATCGCCGAAGCCTCCGACCACAACCTCGACGTCTCGATCCTCTATCTGACGGACGGCGCCGCGTCGCATCGTGGATCGGCGAGCTGGCCGGCGAAGCGCCTGGCGAAGGTTCGTCGCGGCGAAGCGTTGAGCGCGCTCGACGTGCTCGGCGTCCGGGCCGACCATGTGTTGTTCCTCGATTGGCCCGACGCCGCGCCGCATCCGCCGCGCTCCAAGGCATTCGCCCGCTCTGTCGAGGCGGTGCGGCGCTGGCGCGGAGGATCGCCGCCGCGCAGCGTCTGGGCGCCCTACAGGGACGAGGGTCACTGCGACCACCAGGCGGCCTGGACGCTGGCGTGCGAGATCGCGCGTTTGTGGACAGCGTCGACCCCGGCGATGTTCGAGTATCTGGTCTGGAGCTGGAGCGACCCCGGGATCGCCGAAAGCCTGAATGGCCGATCGGTCTGGAGCCTGGCGTGCGAGCACCAGATCGCGCGGCGGCGTCGCGCCCTGGCCTGTCACGCCACCCAGCTTGGCGGGCTGATCGACGACGCGGCGCAATCCTTCGCCATTCCCGCGTCGCTCAGGGCCCTGACGGACTGCCCGCACGAAGTCTATCTGGAGCGTTGAATGCGAAAAGCCAAATCCCTGACGCCGACTTACTTCGAACAACTTTACAAGAGCGATCCAGATCCCTGGAAATTCGAGACCAGTGCGTACGAGGCGGCCAAATACGCCGCGACCATCGACGCGCTCGGCGCGGAGCCGGCGCAATCGGCGCTCGAGGTGGGATGCGCCAACGGCGTCCTGACCCAGGCCCTGGCCGCACACTGCCAGGCCCTTCTGGCGATCGACGTTTCACCCACCGCGCTGCGACAAGCCAAGGCGCGATGCGCCGACGCGCCCAACGTCACCTTCCTTCTCGCCGGCTTGCCCAATGACTTGATTCCCGGAGACTTCGACCTGATCGTGCTCTCCGAAGTGGCCTATTACTGGGACGATGGCGACGCGGAGCGCGCGGCCGATATCCTCAGGCGACAGCATAGGGCCGGCGGACGGCTGCTGCTGGTCCACTGGCTGGGCGAAACGGACTACCCGGTCAGCGGCGACGACGCGGTCGAGCGTATGCGCCGCTCGCTGGGCGAGGCCATTCGCGTCGAGCACGAAAGCCGCACGCCGAAATATCGCCTGGACCAGTGGCGATGGGCCGATTGATCGACGCCGGCCGATTTCGGCGCCGTGTCCTCCGGCCGCCAGGCTTCGAGACCATGCGCGCTCGCTCATATCATACCAGGTCTCTAAAACATTGACCCTTCCTCCTACCATGCGCGAGCGCGTCGAGCCCTCACCGGGGTCTATCGGGGATCGCGGATTGGCCGGGGATACAGACACAGAGTTATACCAGCGCTTGGAAAGGGTGACTCATCGGATCGGACCGGCGACGTCCCCGTCGCCGTCGGTACGACCAAGCCAGACGTTGACCGCACTCACGACCGGCGGCGACGGGACTTCGCGGGTCCGATCGCGACAGGTCACTCCTTTGGCGAGTTGGTATTGGAGGAGAAAGATCGAGGTCGCGGAGAAGACGAGGCTGCGGGAGACGGTCATCGCGCTCCGCGCGACCGGTTCGTTGTTCTCCGTGTGACTCTGTGACCTATGTGCCTCCGTAGTTTATTTCCACGTTATTGCAAGCTGGCAACGTGTGGACGATAGGGCGTTCGACACCCCCACTCTAACGTCTTGGCCGGTCGTCAGTCCCGGCCAGACGGCAGGAGGGAGGATGGGCATTGCGAGAGCCGGCATTGAAGGCGAAATCTTCCGGGAAACGCCCCCACGTCTTCGAGGGGTTCACCCATTTTCACTCATCTCCGCGGGCCGGACTCACGATCCGCGGCTTCAATCCGCGGCCTGGCCGGCGGGCGAAACGAATTGAGCGCTTCTTCGTCTGAAATCTCTCAAGGCGTGGGCGGCCCTCAGCACCGCGAGAACCGAGGCGGCCTTGACGATTTCGACGGGCAGGTCGCTCGGTCGCAACGACCGATGATCGGCGCGCCTTGCCACGGTCTGGCACAGCAATTGCTCGATCGGCTGAAGGCGCTCGTCGCACGGACCGTTCCAGTGTCTGGCGCGCAGGCGCATCCCGTCCGAGAACCCGCCAATGGCCCGGCCGATCAGACGCGCGGAGGTTCGCACGCGGATATCGGGGTCATGGCGCACCCGGCGTCCGGCGGCGACCAGGGCGTCGACGAACGCGCGGTCCTCGCCGACCGGCAGGGCCGGCATGCCGCCGACCGCGAGGTAGGCCTCGAGGTCAACGGCGAGGCTGGCCCCGGATGTGGCGGCGTGCCTGGGCCAGGGATCATGCGGCTGCGGATCCAGCCGACAGGCCAATTCGGTGATCAGCGCCTCGTACCGCGCCTCGAGCCCAAGACGAAGCCTGAGCATCACGGGCAGCCCCATCTTCTCCGCAGGGTCTATGTCGAACGCGCCGGCGACGGCGCTCGCCCCGGCGTCGATGGCGCGCAGGTTGCGCGCGACCCAGTCGGGCGGCACGATGGTGTCGGCGTCCGTCGTCAGGATTACGCTGCGGAAGGCGGACCCGTCGTCGTTCGCCTGCCGCGCGAACCAGGCGGCGGCGGCGTCCATCGCCCTGCGCCTTGCCCGCCCGGCGTCCGGGGGCCCGATCGCGACGTCTTCGATCACGGCGATATCCGGTCCCGTGGCGCTCGATAGCCGTCGCACCTCGCGAGCCGTCCCATCGGACGAACCGTTGACGAAGACGACAACCGCGAGTTCTTGGTTGTCCACGCCGGTCTGCCGAGCGATCGCCCGCAGGCAAGCGCCGATGCGCTCTTCCTCATTGCGCGCCGGTATGGCGACGATCGCCCGCTTCGGACGAGAGTCCATGACGCCGGTGATCATCGCTCCCTGCCGACCCGATCAAGGCTCCGAGCGATCACCGGCGGCGCGGCGCGGCGCGGTTCAACTGCGCGGGGATCGGAGCGCGAGCCAAACGCCTCGGCCGCCAGGAGGGCGAACCGGCCGATCGCGTCGGGCAGAGACGGCATCGGCGCGCCTCTTTCACTGGCCAGGGCGACATGGGCGGGGCGCCTGGCCCTATAGCCCAGGGTGCGCCAGGGAACGCCCCTGACGCCCCCGGCGTCGAGGCCGCACGCCTGGGCGACGTCCTGGGCAAATCGCGCCCAGGTTGTCTCGCCCCGGTTCGCCAGATGCCAAAGGCCGACTTCGCCGTCGATCAGCAGATCCAGCGCCGCGTCGACCAGGTCCGGCACATAGGTGGGCGACACCGTCAGGTCGTCGGCGCAGCGGAATTCGACGCCCCGCCGCAGATGGTCGAGGACGGCCGCGGCGAAGTTGTGGGAATCGTAAGGCGAAAAGAACGCCGCTGTCCGCACCGTCAGGAAACGGCCGCGCAGCGTGCCCAGACCCCGTTCGAGCTCGGCCTTGGAGAGACCGTACACGCCAAGCGGTCCGATCGGATCGCTTTCGACACGCGTCCCACCGGCGGCGCCATCGAAAACCAGGTCGCTGGAGAAGGACAGAAGGGGAACATCCAGCGGGGCGCAAGCGGACGCCAGGCGCAAGGCCCCCGTCGTGTTGGCGTCGCGGCATGCGAGGGGCCGGTCTTCGGCCTCGTCGACCCGCGCGAACCCCGCGGCGTTGACCACCCCCCACGGCCGGCGCTCTGCGAGGGCGGCGCGGACAGCGCGGTCGTCACCGAGGCTCACCTGTGCGCGATCAGTGAGCACATAGTCCAGGCCCCGCCACTCGCAGGATCGCGCGAAAGCCTGTCCGAGCACGCCTGTCGCCCCCAGGATCAACAACGGTCGCGGCGATGCGGTGGATTGCCGGTGGCGGCGTTTGGGCTCGGGACTTTGAACGCTGCGGAAGACGGGCTGATATTGCAGCCGGATGTCGCGGCGCCACCATCCGGCGCCGAGGGACAGCGGGTCTCGCGTGCGGCCGGTGGCCCCGATCTCGCCGATCAGGCGCGCAAGCGCCGTCGCGCGCGGTTGCGGGCTGCGTACATCGAAGGCGCCCGCCTCGTAGCTGCCGTCATCGTGCGTCAGCAGATTGCGCCAGTTGTACGCGCCCAGGAGCGCCCAGGCGGTGACAGCCCGCACGTCCGCGCCAGACTCTTTGGCCCGCAACGCCGCGCACCACGCCTCCTGGAACCAGCGCATCTGCTCCTCGCGCGTGCACCCAAGGTGGGACTCGGTCACCGCCATCGGCAGCCGATAGCGGCGCCAGGTTTCGTCGAGGGCGCCGGCGACGAAGTCGGGGCCCGGCTGCACCACGCGCACCGCTTCGATGTCGGCGTAGCGTCGCTCATGATTGCCGCCGTGGCGATGCCGCGGATAGCGCTCCACGCGGTGGTCCAGGAAGCGGTCGCTCGTCACATAGTGGTTGAGGCCGAGGACGTCGGGGGGGCACGGGTCGTCCAGGATCGCGCGCACGCGGTCGCCGAATCCGAAGCCCAGCAGGCGGTCCCAGAATGGATGGCGCGGCCCCACGCGGCCACAAAGCAGGTCCCAGGTCATCCAGCGCCGGGTGTTGTCGAAAGCGGCCTGATCGGCGAGGGGCGCGGTCGCATACGTCCGCCCGAGATCTTCGGTCTGGATCAGGCGGGCGGCGGCGTTCACCGAGCGAATGGCGCGCATGCTCAGGCGAACGGCGTCGATCTGATTGATCAAAGCGCGCCAGAATTCACGCTCGTCCAGGGCGTGCGGATACCACAGGCCATACTGCGCGGAGAATCGCGCGGTCGTGAGCGGCTCATTGACCGGACTCCAGTCTTCGACCCATGGATAGCGACGGGCCGTCCTCGCGGCATGTCGCGCCAGGCCGGATGCAAAGCCCTCATCCGCCAGGCTGGTGTGGCGCGGCCCGGACCCGTGATGCACAAGTCCGACGATCGGGCGCATACCCAAGGCGCGCATCGATTGCAGGCGCCGATCGCAGCGGCGCCAATGCGGCGATTGCCCGTCGGCGGACCATAGGGTCTCCCAAAGTACGGGATAACGCAGAGCCTTTAGGCCCAGCGCCGCGAACCGTTCGAGATCGTCTTCGCGACGGTGATGGCCCGCGAGGATGGACTGGTCGGAATACTTGTCCCTCACCCGGCTTACGGTTGGCTCATGACCGCCCCAAAGCTCCAAAACGCCTCTCCCGTTCAGATTGCAACCCGGACCGCGCCATCGCCTGAGTCCGGTTTGCGGCTTGGGATCGGAAACGACGGGCGCGCCGCCCGGTTCCCCTCCTAGCCGCCGATATTTATATTGACCTCGATAGATTTTTTTCTGTCAATTAAGCTCAAGGTAATATTATGATTATTTTCGTAGACCCCCATCTATCGTTTCCACGTATAATACTGTATTATTGATATCAAACTAAAGCATCATTTGTATCTGCCTGATTATACATCGCGATTCAGCGGCGTGCGCCCATAAACTCGCCGCGACGTCGATACGCCAGGCGAAGGCGGAACCGAGCACCGTCGCCCCACATTCCAGACCGGATTCACCCGCTTTGCATCCGAGGCCCCCATGATCCCAGCGTCACCATTTACAGAAAATCTCAATAGTAATGAGAGGAACGCTAACAATGTTGGCGTCCAGAGCGACAATAACGTACCGACCTTGATCTGTTTTTCACATCTGCGGTGGGACTTCGTCTACCAGCGCCCGCAACACCTGATGGCCCGCTTCGCCGCGGATTTCGACGTGTTGTTCTGGGAGGAGCCCACGTTCGGCGCCCGGCAGGGGCCAGCCCTTCACGCGCGCGCGGCGCGCGTTCCCGGCGTTACGATATTGACGCCACAGCTTCCTGACCAACTGACGGAGGAAGAGCAGGAAGTCGCGTTACGGCGACTGCTCAAATCTTACCTTCGCACCAAGGAAACAAGCCTGATCAGATGGTACTATACACCGATGATGCTGCCGTTTTCGCGAGACGTTTCCGCGGATTGCACGATCTATGATTGCATGGACGAGCTTTCGAATTTCCTGTTCGCGCCGAAGAAGCTGCAAATGCTGGAAGCGGAGTTACTCGGCCTCGCCGATGTGGTGTTCACCGGCGGTTACAGCCTGTTCGAGGCAAAGCGTGGAGCGCATGAGAACATGCATCCCTTCCCGTCGAGCGTCGACCAGGATCATTTCGCCGGGGCCAGGGGTCAGCTGCAGCAGCCCCTGGATCAACGGTCCCTGCCCCGCCCACGCCTGGGCTACTATGGCGTGGTCGATGAGCGCATCGACCTGGACCTCATCGCCGGGATCGCCGACGCCCACCCCGACTGGGCCCTCGTCATCGTCGGTCCGATCGTCAAGATCGACCCGGCGACGCTGCCGCGCAGAAACAACATCGCCTACCTGGGGGCGAAGGACTATGCGCAGTTGCCCAGCTATCTGTCTGGCTGGGACGTGGCGATCATGCCTTTCGCCCTCAATGAGGCGACGCGTTTCATCAGCCCCACCAAGACCCCCGAATACCTCGCCGGAGGACGGCCGGTCGTGTCCACGGCGATCACCGATGTCAAGCGGCAGTACGGGCATCTCGACGGCGTGAAGATCGCCGATGACCCCGCGGCTTTCATCGACGCCTGCGAACAGGCCATGACGCCAGCCGAAGGTTGGCTGGACCAGGCCGACCAAGCCCTCGCGGGACTTTCCTGGGACCGCACAACCGAAGAGATGAGCCGACTGATAGCCGCCGCCAGGTCGAGGCGCGCCGCCAGGACGGCCGTCGCCCAAACGGCCAAGCCGGTCCCGCGCGCGCCCGCGCGCCGCTACGATTACCTGATCGTCGGCGCCGGGTTCGCCGGATCGGTGCTGGCGGAGCGTCTGGCCCGAAGGGCCGGCAAGAGCGTGCTGCTGATCGATCGGCGTCCGCATATCGGCGGCAATGCCTACGATCGCCCCGACGCCGCCGGCATTCTGATCCACGAGTACGGACCGCACATCTTCCACACCAATTCCGAGGAGATATTCGACTATCTGTCGCAATTCACCGAATGGCGGCCGTACGAACATCGGGTGCTGGCGAACCTGGGAAATCAGATGGTCCCGATGCCGATCAATCGCACCACGCTCAACCGCGTGTATGGCGTCTCACTGCGCAACGACGAGGAAACCAAAGCCTTCCTCGAGGCGCGAGCGGCGCCGCTGGAGATCATCCGAACCGCGGCCGACGCGGTCACCGCCCAGGTCGGCGTCGACCTCTATGAAAAGTTCTTTCGCGGGTACACGCGCAAGCAATGGGGCATGGACCCCGCGCAGCTGGACAAGTCGGTCACCGCGCGCGTTCCCGCGCGCTTCAACGACGACGATCGCTACTTCACCGACCGGTTTCAATACATGCCGGCGAACGGTTACACGGCCATGTTCGAAAACATGCTCGATCATGACAACATAGACATTCATACCGGTCTGGACTTCGACGAGGCAGCCAAAACCTTTAGTTACGATCGCGTCATCTATACCTGTCGTATAGATGACTATTTCGGTCGCCGCTATGGCGAACTGCCTTACAGGAGCTTAAAATTTGAACGGCACACTCTGGACAAACGAGAATATCAGCCTGTTGGTACGGTAAATTACCCAAACGAGTGGACTCCGTTCACGCGGATCACGGAATTCAAACACCTGACGGGGCAGGTCCACGGCAAGACGAGCATAACCTACGAATATCCCTGTGACGAAGGCGAACCCTATTACCCAGTGCCGCGGCAGGAAAACCAGGCGCTGTTCAAGCGGTACGAAAGCCTGGCGATGAGCACCTCCGACGTGACGTTCGTCGGACGCCTGGCGACCTACCGATACTACAACATGGACCAGGTGGTCGGTCAGGCTCTGTCGACATATCGGCGCCTGACGCGACCGTCGCACGGCGAGCAGGGAGCTTCGCTCATTCTGGCTGGCGAGGAACGGAAACTGGCGTCGCTGCGAACCGGCTCAACGGTTTGACAGTCCGCATTTCGCCCTAGGCCGCAGGCCCTTCCACGTCGATCCAGGCGGGGGCATGGTCGCTGGCTCCCGCCTCGCCCCTGACGAAGCGATCGACGCCGCCGGCCGCCACGGTCGCGGCCAGGCCGGGCGTGACGAGAAGGTGATCGAGACGCATGCCTTTGTCGTTCGGCCAGCGGTGGCGCAGGTAGCCCCAGAAGGTCCAGAGCGGATCTTCCGGCTGCAGTTGACGCAAGGTATCGACCCAGCCGGCCTCCAGCAGACGGCTGAAAGCCGCGCGGCTCTCGGGCTGCAGCAGCGCGTTCTCCTGCTCATGGTGCCCCCGATATATATCCGCCTCGGTCGGGACGACATTGTAGTCGCCGGCCAGGACCACGGGCGCCCCGGAGTCCAGCAATTGCGAGGCGTGAGAAATCAGCCGGTTGAACCACGCCAGCTTGTAGTCGAACTTGGGACCGGGCCGCGGGTTGCCGTTGGGCAGATAGAGCGAGGCGATCAGGATTCCATCGACCGCGGCCTCGATGTAGCGGGCCTGATCGTCTCTCGGATCGCCGGGCAAGGCGCGCCGCGTAAGGACCGGCGTCGCCCCGCGAGCGAGGATCGCGACGCCATTCCACGTTCGCTGGCCGCGCCACACGGCGCCATATCCCGCCTCCTCAAGGGCGGCGATCGGAAACGCGCGATCCTCGGTCTTGAGCTCCTGCAGGCACACGACATCCGGCGCCGTCGCCGCCAGCCAGGAGAGCAGGTTGGGCAACCGCTTGTTGACGTTGTTGATGTTGAAGGTCGCGACCTTCACGCGCCGCCGGATTTTCCCAGACGCCTGATGGCGTCCGTCAAGGGTCGTTCGCCGTCGCAATAGTCCTCCCACGCCTTGGACTTCGCGATCAGCGCCGGTACGGTGCGCACGGTGTACTTGGCGGGATCGAGACCCTTCTTCACCTGGGCCCAGGTGATCGGCATCGAGACCGGCGCGCCGGGCCGCCCGCGCGGGGACAGAGGCGCCACGGCGGTCGCCATCCGGTCGTTACGCAGATAGTCCAGGAAGATGCGGCCGGTGCGCTCCTTCTTTGCCATGGTGATCAAATAGCGGTCCGGCGCGTCGGCCGCCATCGCCTTGCACAGGTCGCGGGCGAACGCCTTGGCCACATCCCATGCGATCCCCTTCGCCTTCACCGGCGTGACGACGTGCAGGCCCTTGCCGCCGGTGGTCTTGCAGAAGGCGACCAACCCGAGCGCTTCCAGTCGCTCGCGCACTTCCCGCGCGCTTGCGACGACGACGTCGAAGGCCACGCCCGGCGCCGGGTCGAGGTCGAACACCAGCCGCCCCGGCTGCTCGGGAGCGAACGGTTGGCAGTTCCAGGGATGAAGCTCCAGCGCGCCCGTCTGCGCGGCCGCCACCAGCGCCTCGACCCGGTCGAACTGTAGATAAGGCTTGCGATCTCCCCAGACGGTCACCTCGGTGATCAGGGATGACTGGCCCTTGGACGTATGCCGCTGGAAGAACTTCTGCTCGCCGTTTATGCCGTCGGGCATGCGGATCATCGAGCATGGACGGCCCTTGACATGCGGCAGCATCCAGCCCCCGACCGCTTCATAGTATCGCGCCAGCTCGAGCTTGCTCACCGGCTTGCCGTCGTTGGCGTCGGGCCACAGCGTCTTGTCCGCGTGCGAAATGGTGACGCCCATCACGGGGATCGAATCACGCGGGCTCACCGTCTTCGTGCGTACGGTCGTCGGCATGGGCTTAGACAGTTGCGTCGTCGCGGCCGGCGCGGGCGTTTCGGCCTCGACCTCGCTCGCCGGCTTGTCCTCGCGCAGGCCCTTGAACGACGCCTGGCGGATCGAGCCGTCGGCGGTGAAGCCGGCATATTGGATCTCGGCGACCAGCTCCGGCTTGACCCAATGGACGCCCGCCGCCTTCTTCGGCGCGCCCTTGCCGGTGAACGGACTCTCGTCGGTCTCCAGAGCCTTCAGACGGGGCATGATCCGGGCGACGACGTCGCGTCCGAAACCGGTGCCGATGCGGCCAACGTGCGCCAGCCCGCCGTGGCGGTTGACGCCCGCGATCAGCGACCGAAAGGCGGCGCCGGTCGTCGTCCATCCGCCGATAACCACCTCGTGCCCCTGGCGGCACTTGGACTTGACCCAGCTCTCGCCCCGACCCGAATGGTAGGGCGCGTCCAGCTTCTTCGACACGATGCCTTCGAGATCCATGCGGCAGGCCGATTGCAGAACGGCGTCGCCGGCCGTGACGAAGTGATCCACATAGCGGATATTGGCCGGCGCGTTGTCGAGGCCGGCCTGCAGGCGCGCCTTGCGCTCGGACAGCGGCGCCGCGCGCAGGTCTTCGGCCCCGGCGAACATCTGGTCGAACACGAAGAAGACGAGATTCTTTGTTTTCGCCTCCGAGATCGCCGCCTGCAATGCGGCGAAGTCCGGAGCCCCGGTATGGTCCAGCGCAACCACTTCCCCGTCGATGATCCCGTCGGCCAGCTTCGCGCCGGAGGACACGATCTCCGGAAACTTGGCGGACCAGTCGAGCCCCTTGCGGGTCAGCAGCGTGGCTTCGCCGCCGACCGTGCGCAGTTGCATGCGGTAGCCGTCGAACTTGATCTCGTGCGCCCAGCCCGAGCCCACGGGCGGCTTTTCCACCGACATCGCCAGCTGAGGCTCGATAAAGCCCGGCAGGGCGACGCCGGTCGTCTCATGGTTGCTCTGCCACACCGAGCTGGCCGACGCGCCCTTGCTGGTCATGAAGGGGGTGGCGGCGCCGCCCTTCCCGTCGGCGATCTCGGTCATCAGGCGGCCGGAGGCGACCGAGCGGTCGTCGTCCGTCGGACCGGTCACATTGCCCTCCACGGCGCCGTCGTCGCGGTGCTTGATCAGCAGCCAGCTGGCCTTGCCGCGCGCGTCCCGCCTCGTGCGTACGAGCACCCACGAGCCGTGCATCCGCTCGCCCTCCATGACGAACTTCAGCTCGCCCTTGGTCAGGGCCGCGCCGATCTTCTCGAAGCCCTTTTCCGGGGCCCAGTATCCGCGGTCCCACAGCATCACCGTGCCGCCGCCGTACTGCCCCTTTGGGATCGTGCCCTCGAAGTCGCCGTAGTCGAGCGGGTGGTCCTCCACCTCCATGGCCATGCGCCGCTCCTTCGGATCCAGCGAGGGACCCTTGGGCACGGCCCAGGAGCGAAACGTCCCCTCGTGTTCGAGCCGGAGGTCGAAGTGGAGGTGGCTGGCGGCGTGCTTCTGGATCACGAAGCGGAGCGCCTCGGACGCCACGACCCTGGCGTCCTTCCCCGACGGCTCGGCTGTCGCGGTGAAGTCCCGCAACTGCTGATACTTCGCGAGCTTGGTGGCGGCCATGGGTGCTTCCGATCGGGTTGAGACGGTTGAACGAACGGTATCGCGACGCGATCCGGACCGCGCGAGGAATCCTTTTCGGCTTTCAGGCATTACTGCCCACGGAGACACCACACATGCCCCATACCCGCACCTTCCGCGTACACGCCCGTCACCTCGACGCACACCACGCGAGCACCTTGCGCGAACCCTCGTTCGAGGCGGCCGCGGTCGCATATGTCGAAGATCTGCATGAGCTGCCGGCCGACGGGCAGGTCGTCAGCGTCATCGTTCGCGATATCGAAAGCGGCCATGAACACTGCTTCAGGATTGACCTCGAGAATGGAGAAACCTCTGCCTGCGCCTAGGGACGAACGAATCGCCGTCACGTTCGTTTAGGTCTCGAATGGAGACCCTCGATGGCATACCGACCGACTTGGCAAGGACACCTGAAACTCTCGCTCGTCACCTGCCCCGTGGCGCTCTACACGGCCACCAACTCGGGCGGCGACGTGCATTTCAACCTGATAAACCCTAAGACAAACAATAGAATCAAGAT
This sequence comes from Caulobacterales bacterium, assembly GCA_038206535.1. Taxonomy (GTDB): domain Bacteria; phylum Pseudomonadota; class Alphaproteobacteria; order Caulobacterales; family Caulobacteraceae; genus Acaudatibacter. The sequence goes on along the minus strand of JBBRAV010000040.1, from coordinate 16,434 downwards.
GATCACGACCGATCCGGACACCGGACCGATCGAACGCGCCGACCTGGTCAAAGGTTATGAGATTTCCAAAGGCGAATATATCCTGTTGACCAACGAAGAGATCAACTCCGTAAAGCTGGAGAGCACAAAGACGATCGATATCGAGCGCTTTGTGGCTTGCAATGAGATCGATCGTCTCTATTGGGATAATCCTTATTTTCTGGCGCCGGACGGCAAGCTGGCTCAGGAAGCTTTCAGCGTGATCCGCGTCGCCATGGAGAAATCGGGCCAGATCGCCCTGGGCCGCGTGGTCATCGGCACGCGCGAGCGCATCCTGGCGCTGGAGCCTCGCGGCAAGGGGATCCTCGCCAACACGATCCGCACCGACGCCGAAGTCCGCAAACCAGAAGAGATATTCGCCTCGATAAGCGACGCCAAACCTGATGCGGCGATGATCTCCATCGCGGAGAAGATCATAGAGCAGCAGGAAGGCCCGTTCGACCCCAGCCAGTTCGTCGACCGCTATAAAGAGGCCCTCAAGGCCTTGATCGAAGATAAGAAAAAAGGCCACAAGCCCGCGAAGGTGGAACAGCCGGACGACACCAATGTCGTCGACCTGATGGCCGCGCTGCGCGCCAGTCTGGGCGCAAAGACCAAGCCGGCGGCCGGGAGCAAGCCCGCCAAGGCCCCGGCCGCGAGGGCAAAGGCCCGCAAGGCGGGCTGAGCTGCTTAGTCCCCGCCGCCCGCGACGCGATAGGCGTCACGCGCGCGGACCACGGCGGCTGTCGCCGCCTTGCGCGCGGACGGACACGAAGGCGCTCTGCGCGGCGGTGGTTTCAGCGTCGAGCGCCTCCTGCCTTCTCTCGAATTTCGTCTCCTCTCGCCTACGGTCGCCGTCCAGTTCTCGGAGCGCGGTCTCGGCCGCGTCGAGGCGCGAGCGGTCGGCCGGCGGCTTCGCCGGCTCGGGCCTGGCTTGAGCCGGCGCGCGGGTCGCGTTAGGCGCGCGCGGAAGCGTGGGCAAACCGGTGGGCTCGAGCACGAAAGGATCATGCGATCCCACGGCTCTGCGCAAGGGGGTCTCGGGGTGGGCCAGCGCAGCCTGGACGGCCAGAGAGTCGGTTGCGATCGTGGCCTGTCCGTCGCTAAACAGGTTCTGGTGGATCCCCCAAGCGCGCAGAGCGGCCGCCTGGCTCGGCGCGGCCACCACAGTGTCATAGAAGCCGACCTGCGCCTGAAACACCTTCAGCGGCCGTTTGCGGGCCTTGGCCATCGCCCCTGACCCATCAGCCCTTTTTCAGGACGGCGTCGGCCTTCTTGTCGATATTGGCCTCTTCCGTCTTCGACATGCGCCCAGCCTTCACAGGCTGGCTGGCGCGCGCCTTGGCATTGCGCGCATGCGACTTGTCCTCGATGGGATAGGCGCGCTTTTCCGGCTCAGCGAAGTCCTCGGCGGGCAGTTTGTCGCGCGCCTTTGTCTTCAGGTCCGCCATCGGTTCCTCCATGTCATCTTGGGTCTTATGACGCTAGCGCGCGACCTGGCGCTTGGTTGCGTTCTTGGCCTCGGCGGCCTTGTCGGCGCTGTCGCCGACCTGAGCAGCGGCGGCGTGTAGCCTCGATTTCCTGGTTGTGCGCACACACCGACGGAACGTGCGCCAAAGTCTGCCGTTGTAATCGCCTTGAACCGCGCGCGATTCCAGCGCGCGGTCGGGCGGCGAAACGGCGCTCACCAGGAGTTCAATCATCTTCCACCCCCGCCATCTGAAACGGTCATGAGCAGTCGCCGCCCCAGGGCTCTGATGGCGCCCCCCAAATGACCGACACGGTCCCCGGACACGTCGAAACCACGGTCAAGCAGATGGCGGAATTGCACGGTGAACACGTGCGCCGCGCCACTCGACTGCAGAGGGTGTCGGAAGCGGCGACGTCGCTCATGGGCCGCCCCTCAGCCGCCATCGGCATTCTCTTGTCGATGGCGGTGTGGATCGGATTAAACCTTATCGCCCCAAGGCTTGGCCTCCCACAGCCCGATCCGCCGCCGTTCGGCTTTCTGGAACTGACGGTCGGCGCGTTGGCGCTGTCGATGACGATCCTCATCCTGGTCAGTCAGCGCCGCGCGGACGTCGCCGCCGTCCATCGATCGCAGTTGACCCTTCAGCTCGCCTCCGTCAGCGAACAGAAGATCGCCAAGGTGATCGAACTGCTGGAAGAGCAGCGGAGGGAAAATCCCGTGCTTCCGGACCGCACCGACGTTCAGGCCGCCGAGATGTCCGTGGCGTCCGATCCCAAGCAGGTGCTGGCGCGGATTATCGACACCCACGAGGAAGCCGAGCGGGTCGTTGTGCGCGGCGAGCCGGCGCAGACCGACGCGCCGAACGAATGACCGCTTTGGGGCGCTGGTTCCACGTGGGGGCCGGACCGCTGGCGACCCTCGTTCTCGGCAAACAGGCGGCAGGCAGGCCAGTCGCCGCCTCCACTTCAATTTGACGTTGCGAATAGCCGTATAAGTTGTACCAACCTGTAGTTTCCCGCTGTTGGCCCTACTCCCCGCATCGGTCAAAGCCGCGCCAGACGAACCGGCGCGCCAACTGTGAGATTAGGTCGAGGTCAATCATGACAAGCAAGATTCTCACCGGCGCCTACTCCACCGGCTATACGCTGTCGGCCACCTACGACAGGCTTATCATCGCTCAGTCGGCGCAGATCATGGGCGCCGATGGCGCAGCAGGCGCCTATGGCCGTAGTCAAGGAGGGCCCGGTGGCCCAGGCGGCGCCGGTTTGACTTTGGGTTTCGCCGCCGCCGTGAGGAATGCCGGCACAATCGTCGGCGGCGTCGGCGGCGTCGGCGGCGACACGCCCTACAGTAACCCGGGCAGCGGAGGTACGGGCGGCGTGGGCGTCGTGCTGGCCAGCGGTGCGGGATTCACGAACCGCGGCGGAACGATCGACGGTGGCGCGGGCGGCGAGGGCGGCCAGCCCGGCGGCAATCCCCACAACAGCCCCGGATACAACGGCGCCGGCGGGACGGCGGTATATCTAGCCGGCGGCGCCAGCCTCAACAACATCGCGGGGGCGATCAACGGAGGCGCGGGCGGCGCGGCTCAGTTCGGCGGGCAGGGCCAGGGCCACAAGGGAGCCAACGGCGGAAACGGCGTCGTGCTCGCCGGCTCCGGATCGGTCGGCAACGCCGGCGTGATCACGGGCGGCGCGGCCGGCGGCGGCTTTTCCGGCGTCTACTCCGGAGGCGCCGGAGGCGCCGGCGGCGCCGCACTGGTGGCCACCGTCGTCGTCACGCTGGTCAACAAGGGATCCATGGTGGGCGGCGCCGGCGGCGCCGGCGGCTTCACCTTCGACAAATATGATACGGGCGGCGCTGGCGGCGCAGGCGGCGCAGGCGCAGTCCTGACCGGCGGCGGGTCACTGACCAACACCGGCGTGATCGCCGGCGGCGCGGGTGGCGTCGGCGGCATGGTAGGCAACGGAGGCACCCTGCAAGGCGCCGCCGGCGAGCAGGGCGTGGGCGTCAAGGTGGACGGAGGCGCCATGCTGATCAATGGCGGCGCGCATCAGGCGGGCGCGCAGATCGTCGGCGCGATCGGCGTCTGGGTCGGTTCCGCAGGCGCGACGACCGTCGTCAACTTCGGAACGATCGAGGGGACGGGCGGAACCTCCGTGCAAATGGCCGCGACGGCCGATCGCCTCATCGTCGAGGCCGGATCGATATTTCTCGGCGCGGTGGTGGGCGGCGGCGGCACATTGGAATTGGCCAAGGCGAACGGGACCATAGCGGGCCTGGCGGGCGGGCAAGGCGCCGTGACCGGCGCGGAGACGCTGTCGTTCAGCGACTACGGCGCTTTTGCCATGGACAAGGGCGGGACCTGGACGCTGAGCGGCGTGCTGGCCGGGGCGATCGACAATGCCGGTGTGCTGCAGTCGACGGGAGCCGCCGCCAGCCTGCAGGGTGCGGTGAAAAATGACGGCGTGCTGGAAACCAGCGGCGCCAAGGCCACGCTGACGGTGTCGGGCGCGGTCACCGGCGGCGGCAGCGCGGTCATCGCGGCCGGGACCTTGGATTTCGCAGCGACGTTCACCCAGAACGTCAAGTTCACCACCGGCGCCGGCGAACTCGAACTGGCTGAATCCGTAGGATACGGCGGGACCATTAGCGGCTTCTCGACAAGCGGCGGCACGCGACTAGACCTGCTCGACATTGCCTACGCCAAGAAAAGCACCCAGGCGTCATACGCCGGCGACGCCGCCGGCGGCGTCCTGACCATCACGGACGGCAGTCATACCGCGCAGATCAAGCTCAAGGGCGACTACCTGGGGGACACATTCGCCGTTTCGAGCGACAGGCAGGGGGGTACGCTGGTCACAGCCTCCATCGCCGCGGCGCCCTCGGTCCACGCCTTCGCCGGCGCCATGGCCGGCATGAACGCGCCGGCCACCGCTGGGTTCGCAACCCATCCCTCCCACGACTATTCGCGCACGCCGACCATGCTCGCGCACCCGATCGCGTAGCTCGGCGCTCGGTTCAGCCTGCGCCACATCGGTCTTGACCGACCCTGAAGTCGATCGGGCCTGGAGGGGATCGTCGGCCGATTCAGCCCTTCAGGCCGTAGATATCGAGTTCGCCCTGGGCGCCGACGAACACCTTGCCATCAGCCACGGTCGGCACGGAGAACTTGACCCCCGGACCGGCCAGGTCACGCGAACCGGCCGCGTTGCTGTCGTACAGCTTCACCGACACGTCCCGCGCATCGAAGGCTCTCAGGATCGCCGGCGGCCCGCCCCGCACCTTGCCTTGTGTGGCGATCGCCCAGACGACGCCGTCGACCGCGCCGTTCGAGGAAATCGACGGCGTTGCGCCGGGATATTGAAATAGGACCTCACTCTCGTGGGTCGGATTCGCCGGTAGCTGGCCGTCGACAAGACTCCATTGCGTCAGGTGGCCGCCGACTCCGGCCAGATACACCGAGCCCTGCCAATAGGCGGGCGACGTGTAGACGCCGCCTGGGTTGACGGTCAGATGCTGCACGGCGTTGGCGTCGCCCCTGTGTCCCATGCGGTCGCGGTCGAGAACGAACAGCGTCCCGGTCTTAAAGCCGATGAACGCCTCGTGCGGGTGAGCGCCAGGCTGGTCCGGCGTCAGCATGATGCCGCCGGAGCCGAAATCCACGTCTTTGTGGGACAGCTTGGCCTCATGCGAAGGCGTGAAGTAGTCATCGACCTTCAGTGCATGCGCCGCCGCGCTGAGACGCAGCGCGGACATGCCGTAGTTGGCGCCGCCCGTGTCCGCATCGAAGCCCCCGTTGCCTGTCACCACATAGATTGACCCGCCGCCATCGACCGCCGGCGCCGCGCCGCCGCTCCAGATGCCGCCGAGATTGGTCGTGGGCGTCACGCAGAACACACCGCGTCGCGCCAGGTTCGCGGCGTCGAAACCGATCAACCAGCCGTTCGCGCTGTCGTTCGAGGCGAGCGGCACATACACCGCGCCGCCCAGCAGGAGCAGGCCGCTGCGTTGAAAAGCCTGCGTCGGATCAAGCGCCTTCTTCGGATTGTCAGGCGCCCTTGCCGTGATCGAAACCGGGCCGCCGGCCCTTTCGGCGCCAGTGCGAATGTCGAGCGCATGCAACCGTTGCGCATAGGTCCCGTGTTCGACGGATTGGGCGGCCACATAGAGCGTGCCGGTGGACTCGTCGATCACTGGTGTGGCCGTGACGCCATGCTCGGGCGCCATGACGGTCGGGTCACACTGCGGCTGTTTTGCCGAAGTGCACGGCATGGTCGTGACGCCCTTGCTCAGGAAGCTCGTTTGCCAAAGCGGCAGCCGAACGCTGCAGTCGGCGTCAAAGGCGTACACGCTGTCATGTTCGGTGGCGACGAAGACGACGGAATGGAAGCGTCCGCCGATGTCGACTCGGGGCAGATACAATGGTTGCGCATAAATCTGCCCATCCACGCGCAGGCGGCACACCCTGCCGAACGCGCCGCCACGAAGCGCCCCCGGCGTCAGAACGGTTTCGACGGTATTCTGGCCGGTCCGCGCCAGATCGTTGTGCCACGTGGTGACGCTTGCCGCGCTGTGCGCCGCGACCGGCGCCGTCAGGCCTAGCAAAACGATCAACGCCGCCGAACGCTTCATTGGCTATTCCTCGCCCCCGACGATACCAAGCCGACCTTGACATCCTGCTACAGTCACGGGCGCGGCGCCAGCAGCCACGCCCGGACTTGTCGGAGCCGACGTCGCGACGACCGTCAGTAAAGTCGGTCGCCACAAATTTCGTCCGAGGCTCAGTAATAGACGCGACGATGGTGGACGATGTAGTAGTGACGCTTACCCTCGTAATACACGCGATGGTGATGATAGTAGTGGATGTTCGGCCCACCAATCACCGCGCCGGCGACGCCGCCGACGACCGCACCGGGAGGGCCGGCTACGACGGCGCCGCCTGTCGCGCCAATCACCGCGCCGGACACCGGACCTGCGAGCGCTTGAGCAGAAACACCAACCACAGCGCCGACCGTTGCAAGGCACAGCACAAGTCTATTCATGTCGAGTTGTCCTTCTCTGAATAGGCGGAGCCGACCATCCGTGATCGGCGTGAGGTCGCTTCAACGGGTTCCACTGGAAATGGTTGCCGTCATCGCGCCGTCCAAGCCGGTCGCGAACGGTCGTCCCCCCAAGGCGGGGCGGAAGGAGGGGCCGCCGCGCCATACTGGCGTCAGTTCGATTCGACAAAGGTGATCATGGGCGTGGCGCCGCCGGCCGCCTTGCACTTGCCCAGGTTCAGGTTGTTCGTCTCACCAGTTGTGCCTGCGTCGGAAAGACACTTGGGCTTATCTGTCGTGCCATCGTTGACTGCGATATTCACCGTGAGCGACGTCCCCTTGTTGAAGTTGGCCGCCGAACCGCCGCCGTCGCCGATGATGTTGAACTCCGAGCCGTTCCAATTGCTCGCCAGGTAGACGACGGTGTCGGGGCCGGTGGTGGTGTAGGCGTCTGTCGACGTGGTCAGCGTGCTCGTATCGACGCCCCCGTTCACCGCTGAACCCGTCAAGACCATGTTCTTGAGTTCCTTGATCGCCAGCGTGGGCGCGCGGACTGCGGCGCTATTCTTGTAGCAGTCTACGCTGTAGGTGTTCCAGCCGGCAGGGCAGGTCTTGTTCCAGTAGATCAGCCAGTACTGCATGAAAACGGCCTGTTCGGAGCTCGAATAGACGTATTGCAGCCAGCTGAGACACTTCGAGGGAACCTGGGCGCCGGCGCATGCCGGGCCGTTGAAGAATTCCGAGTTCATCTGCAGCGTGTAGGTATTGGGCCGGCCGCCATAGCCGGTCTCCGACTTCAGGCCCTTGACCTTGGGAAACGAACCAACCCCGGTCGAGATCAGGCTCGCGGTCTGGATCGCGTAGTCGTGGCCGTCACCGACGGTGAAGGCGCCGTTGCCGTGACCGGTCTTGGGGACATAGGGAACATCCGGCGCCTTAACGCAGGCGACCTTGGCCCACGCAACGCTCGGATAGTGGGCCGTGAAGCAGCCGCCTCCCTGCGGCGCAGGCGACTTCGCGATCGCAGCGCGCCAGGAGGCTTGCAGCGCGGCGACGTCGGGCGATACGGCGGCGCTGGCGGCAGCGGCCATACAGGCCGCGCCCAGGAGGGCCGCCAGTGAGGCGGAGAGAAGTCTAACCGCGCCGATGCGCGCCGACCCAATGGAGGTCATGTTCAAGCTGTGTCCCGTGTTGCGCCGATGCCCGTTGCATGGCCAAAAAACGCCATACACCGGCCTACCCCATGACACGATTGTTCCCAGCTCGAAGCCTTGTCACTTTCGAGTGATGCTCGTCTTTGCGGCCTCCCCCCACGCGATCGTGAGCAATTGAGGGCGCGCGTGATCACTCGCCCCAGCCTGATCGACCGCACGCGCTATCACCGCGATTGCGGCGAAGCGCTTGCGGACGCCTCATGACGATTCTGCCACACGTTGGAACCTACGGCGCGCCAGAGCGATTATGCGCCTGCGCTCAATGCGACCCGCTGGATGGCTAAGCATTGAGTCTCGTCGTAAGATGGCCAAAATCGCCGGAGGATTTGTATTGAACGCGCTCGTTAAACCCTTGATCGTCGCGGCCCTCGTGCTGTCGCTGGCCGCCTGTGCAACGGTTTCCTGCCCCCCCGGCACGCACCCCGGCCGCTATGGACGCCATTGTCACCCGGACCGTGGGCCGCCGCCGCCCCCGCCGGGATACTAGTGCCTGCGCTACTAAGCGCACCGCGACCCCAGGGTATAGCCCTGGGGCAAACGGCCGATTGGCGCCGGGGCAAAGGATTTGCTCGATGATCGAGCCGCGTGAGGACTTATGATCCAACGCACGCCAACCGCCCGCTGGCGCTCCCTTGCAAAGGCCGTCACCTGGCGGTTCTTCGGCAGCCTTGTCACATTCCTGTTGAGTTTCGTCGTCGTGTACCTGCTCGGACAGCGGAGGCATCCGATCGAAGCGGCGCAAATTGGCGGCGCCCTGGCGGCGGGTGAGACGTTGATAAAGATATAGCTGTTCTATGTGCATGATCTTGTCTGGGAACACCTGCCCTTTGGCCGGGCGGATACGCAAAGCATACCCACTGCGCCCGACGAAACTGACTACTGAAGCGCATGCCTTAGCGATCCGAAGCAGAGCTAGAGAAACGCGTGGGCCATATCGACGCACGCGTCCGTGGCGTGGCCGTCCCCGACTTGCAACTCGATCAGGCGCACCGCCGCCAGGTGCTTGCCAAGCGGGCTGGAGTCGTCCGACTGCACTATGCCGCAAAGCCGCGAAGCCTTGCCGCTGGCTCCAAGCTTCTCGGCGGCGGCCTGCGCATCCGTCGTGGATAGCCCGTCCTTGACGTTGCGCGCCGCGGCCGCGTTCGCGGCGGCCTCGTTCCTGAACACCACTGGGGCCGAACTTCTGGGCAGGCAGGTGAGCGCCTGCACGACACAGGTGTCGCCCTCGTCAGACGCGGTCGTCGCGGCTTGCGGGGACAGCGCCGCGTTCGTCGCGGGCGGCGCCTTGCCGACGCCGAAGCTCACGCACAGGAAGACCAGGCCCAGCGCGAACAGCATGATCTGGCGGGGAAACGAGCTCAGCACCGGAACCTCCGCGCCGAGCAACTTGACGCCGCCGCCGACGATCGCGGCGACCATACAGACGATACCGGCGATGAGCAGACTGTTCGACACTGCGCGTTTCCTTTGGCCTGTTTGCTCCAAGGCGACACAAGACAAAGGATTCGTCCAGGGCGGCGTCTCTTTCGCCGATCGCCCTACTGCGCCAGCAACGAGGCGACCATGTTGATCCCAAGCGCGAGCACGGTTACGTTGAAGGAGAAGGCGACGATCGCATGCGAGGTCACCAGACTGCGAAACTTCGCGTTGGTGATGTTGAAATCCGACACCTGGGACGTACAGCCGACGCACACCGCCATGTAGATGAAGTCACGATAGTCTTTCGGCTGGTCGCCCGTGAATTCTACGCCGCCGTTGATCGTCCCGTCCTGGTCAAAGTCACCAAAATATCGGTGGGCGTATCGCAAGGTGAAGACCGTCTGGATCACCAGCCAGCTCAGCAGGAGAGTCGAGACGGACATCGCGACCGGCCAGGGAAAAGCGCCGGACGCATGCGCGGCGACGGCCTTGGACTCGTGCAGGGCCTGCAGCGTCGCCGCGAGGCTGGCGCCCACGGCGCTCAGGATAAGGGCGGTGATCACAGCGGAATGCTCGTCTTCAACCGCCGCCCTAGCCCTGACGGTCGCCTCGTCGTCCCGAAGCATGAGCCAGCTGGTCAGCAGCAAATAGGTGATGCAGGCCGCGTCCCAGCCGACCAGACCCGCAAGGCCCAATCGCGCATGCATGACGAAGCTCGTCGCGAATGCGGTCGCGCCAGATAGCGCGGCGGCGGCGATGCGCCATTGATGGTAGGTTGGCCGGTTCGGCTGCTTTGGCGACATGTGGACTCTTGACCCTTTCCTTGGTGAAGCAATTTCGACGCGCGCGCCAGCGCGGTCTAAAGGGCGCAACGCGCGGATAACCCCACCGACGCTGGTCAATCGGCTGAACCGCGTGCGAGGTTGGGCGATGACGGTGCAAAGGGCGAGACGACATGCTGCTAAGGGACGGTGAAACGTGCGCGAGGGTGGCGCATGCGGGGCGAGCCGCTCTGCTTGTCGACATGGCCTGCTACTTCGAGGCGGCCAGGGCGGTCATGCGCCAGGCGAAACGCTCGATCCACTTCCTGAACTGGGCGTTCGAGCAGGACACCTTCCTCGATCCCGGACCCGACTGCACGGGAGATGAAAACGATCGGATCGGCAATTTCCTCAAGAGCCTCGCGGCCGCCAAGCCGCAGCTGGATATCCGCATCCTGTGCTGGGACTCGGCCATGCCTGTCGCCGCGACGCAGCGCTTCTTCCCGTTCGCCGATCGACGCGCGTTCATCGGCACGCCAGTGCGTTTCAAGCTGGACAACAAACTGCCCCTGGGCGCGTGCCATCACCAGAAAATGCTCATCGTCGACGACCAGATCGCGTTCTGCGGCGGCGGCGACATTGGACCCGATCGCTGGGATACGACCGCCCACCTCGATCACGACCCGCGTCGGGAGAAAACCCGGCGCGACCATAAGGACTTCGACAGCCGGCACGAAGTGATGGGCATCGTCGACGGCGACGCGGCGGTGATGCTGGCGGAGGTGTTCCGCGAGCGCTGGCGGCGCGCGACCGGCGAGGATGTCCCGCCGGCTTTGGGCGAGTGGGCGCTGCCTTGGCCCGACTGTGTGACGCCCGACTTCCACGACATTTCCACCGGCGCCGCGCGTACCTACGCTCCTTGGCGCGACCACGGCGAGGTGCGCGAGGTGGAGGCGCTGCACGTCGCATCGATTCGCGCCGCGCGGCGGCTGATCTACATGGAGAATCAGTACTTCACCTCGCCGCTGATCGCCGAGGCGCTGGCGGCGCGCCTGCGCGAGCCGGAAGGCCCCGAAGTGGTGCTGATCTCGACCGAGCACTCGCCGAGCTATTTCGACCAGGCAACCATGGACAAGACCCGCCTCGACTTCATTTCGCACCTTCTCGCGGCGGACGCGCACGACCGGTTCTGCGCCTACAGCCCGGTGACGACGCTGGGGCGCACCATCATCGTCCACGCCAAGCTGACGATCATCGACGAGGCCCTGCTACGCATAGGGTCGGCCAACATCAACAACCGTTCCATGGGCTTCGACAGTGAGTGCGATCTGGTGCTCGAGACGCAAGGCCAAATTCAGGAGGACCGGCTCGCGGAGCTGAGACTGGGGCTCCTCGCACACTGGTTCGGCTGCTCCGAAGACGTCGTGCGCAACGCGATCGACGACGCCGGCGGCGGCTGGCGCCTGGCGATCGAGACCATGCGGCGCGGCGGCTACGTCCGCCTGCGGCCGATCACGCCCGAGAAGCTCAATCCCCTGTCCGGCTTCGTCGCCAAGCACCACATCGGCGATCCGGTGGCCGCCACCGACGCCTGGAAACCCTGGCGCCGCCGCGCCGCGCTGCGGCGGAGCCTCCAGACCGCCGGTCTGCAGACCTCGCAGGTCAGTCTCGTGCCGGAGCGCTGAGCCGCCGTTCAAGAAACCAAGGGCGGCGCCCGGAGTTGTCGATGCCGACAGTGTCGACGCGCAGGAGCGAGAACGATGGAACCGATGAAGCCGATGGAGCCCATGAAGCCGATGGACTTCGGTCCGTCCTGGTGGCCGGAGGATCTGGGGCAGCCTTCCGCGAGCGGCGCGCAGGACGGCGCGCGTTACGCCTTTTTTCCGCAGCGGCGGCGGCTGCTGGTCGAGCGGGACGGCAGGCTGGCGACCTACGACACCGGCGAACACCAGATCAGCGGCGTTTCGCAAGGCAACGGCCACGAGGGTTCGCCCGTTTTCAGCAGTCAGAGCGGTGAAGTGAAGCTAGGTGAGTTGAAGCGGGTCGATTGAGAAGCGATCACGAACCCAACCCTTCAGAAGGCGCCGGCTTCGATATACGGTCGCCCCATGCGCCTGCGTCTGCTCATGCCGTTCGCCCTGCTGATCGCGGCCTTCCGCCCTCCGCCGGCCCAGGACCTCCCGCCGCCGCCGCCCCATGCCAACGGCCAGGCGCTCTGGCGGATCGTCCACGGCAAGTGTGTTCCCGACCAGAAGACCGCCGGCCGACCAGCGCCCTGCGTCAAGGTCGATCTCTCCGGCGGGGAGGCCAGGGGATATGCCGTGCTCAAGGACATCCACGGGGCCGAGCAGTACCTCGTCATGCCGACGCTTGACATCACCGGCATCGAGGACGAGCGTCTCCTCGCACCCGACAGCCCCAACTGGTTTGCCGACGCCTGGGCCGCCAAGCCGTTCGTCGACGCGCGCATCGGGCGAACCACGCCGCGGGACTGGATGGCCGTCTCCGTCAACTCGCTCTTTGGCCGCTCGCAAGACCTGCTGCATCTGCACGTCGATTGCCTGACCCCGGACGCGCGCGCGGCGATCGCCGACCTGGCGCCAAGGCTCGGCCGGACGTGGTCGGCCAAACCGTTCGAGATCGTCGGCCATCGCTACCTCGCCCTGCGCCTGGACGGCGAAGCTCCAGCCGCCGACCCGTTTCGCCTGCTGGCCGCCGGCGTGGCGGGCGCGCGCGCGCAGATGGGCGCCTGGACCCTGGTGCTGGCTGGCGTCGAGGTTCGCGGGCGTCCGGGGTTCGTCCTGCTGGCCGGCCGCGCCGATCCACTGCGCGGGGAGTTCGCGTCGGGCGAGGTTCTGCAGGACCACGACTGCGCGCTGGCCCACGGCGGCTAGGCCGCCGGCACCTTTTCCAGGTCCTTCAGCCAGGGGCCGGCCACGCCGTCGGACGGGGCGCGCCAGTCGCCGCGGGGAGAGAGGGCGCCGCCGGCCGACACCTTGGGTCCGTTGGGGATGGCCGAGCGCTTGAACTGGCTGGTGACGAAGAAGCGGCGGCAGAAGGCCTCGAGCCAGCGGCGGATGGTCGGCAGATCGTAGGCGCGTCGGGCGTCCGCCGGGAAGCCGATCGGCCAGCGGCCGGCGTCGATGTCCCGCCACGCGTGCCAGCACAGGAAGGCGATCTTGGCGGGGTTCAGGCCGTGGCGCACGACATAGTGGACGAAGAAGTCGTTGAGCGCGTAGGGTCCGACCTTGTCCTCGGTGCTCTGCAGAGCGCCGGACGCATCGGCCGGAACGAGCTCGGGCGAGATCTCCTGGGCGAGGATCGCGGTGAGGATGCGGTCGCTCTCCGCGTCGAACTGGCCGGTATCCACGCACCAGCGGATCAGGAACTGGATCAGGGTCTTGGGCACGCCGGTGTTGACCGCGTAGTGGCTCATCTGGTCGCCGACGCCATAGGTGCACCAGCCCAGGGCCAGCTCGCTCAAATCCCCGGTGCCGACGACGAAGCCGCCGTGCTGGTTGGCGAGGCGGAAGAGGTAATCGGTGCGCAGGCCCGCCTGCACGTTCTCGAAGGTGATGTCGTAGACCGGCTCGCCGCCGGCGAACGGGTGCTTCATGTCGGCCAGCATCTGCCGGGCGGCCGGGCGAATGTCGATCTCCTCGCCCTTGACGCCCAGAGCGTTCATCAACGCCCAGGCGTTGGCCCGGGTGCCCTCGCCGGTGGCGAAGCCGGGCAGGGTGTAGGCGAGGATGGTCTCGCGCGGCAGCCCGAGCCGGTCGCAGGCCTTGGCGGCGACGATCAGCGCGTGGGTGGAATCCAGGCCGCCGGACACGCCGATGACGAGATGCTCAGCGCCGGTCGCGGCCATGCGGCGCAACAGGCCTTCCACCTGGATGTTGAAGGCCTCGTAGCAGTCGTCGTTCAGCCGTTGCGCATCGTCGGGGACGAAGGGAAAGCGGCGCAGGCCGCGCCGCAGCCCCATGTCGGTGTGGTGCGGCCGATGTTCGAACGCGACGCGCCGGAACCTGAACTCCGGATGGCCGCTGGCCGCGGCGCAGTCGTTGAAGGTTCCCATCCGCGTGCGCTCGAGCCGGCAGCGCTGGAGGTCGACGTCGGCGACCAGCAGATGCGGCTCGTGGCTGAACCGGTCGGAGCTGGCCAGTTCCTCGCCCAGCTCGTGGATCATGCCCTGACCGTCCCAGGCGACATCTGTCGTGCTCTCGCCGGGGCCGGCCGCCGAATAGATGTAGGCGGCGAGCGCGCGGGCCGATTGCGAGGCGGCGAGCATGGCCCGCTCGCGCGCCTTGCCGATGACGATGTTGGAGGCGCTGAGGTTGCACAGCACCAGGGCCCCGGCCATCGCTCCGGCGGTCGAGGGCGGCAGGGGGGCCCAGTAGTCCTCGCAGATCTCGATGTGGAAGACGAAGTCGGCGAGATCCGACGCGGCGAAGATCAGGTCGACGCCGAAAGGGGCGACATGGCCGCCGACCGAAATCTCCAGACCGGTCAGGCCGACGCCGGGGGCGAACCAGCGCTTCTCATAGTATTCGCGATAGTTGGGCAGATAGCTCTTGGGGGTGACGCCCAGCAGCCGCCCGCGCGCGATTGCCAGAGCGCAGTTGTAGAGGCGCCCGGCGCGGCGGACCGGGGCGCCGATGCAGATCACCGGGGCCAGGTCCCGTCCCGCCGCGATCAGCCGGGCCAGCGCGCCCTCGACGGCGTCCAACAGGGCGTCCTGCAGATGCAGATCGTCGATCGCATAGGACGACAGGCAAAGCTCGGGAAAGACCACGAGGTCGACGCCCTCGGCGTCCGCCTGGCGCCAGAGCTCGAGGATGCGATCGGCGTTGGCGTCGACGTCGCCGACCGAGCCGAGCGGCGTCGCCGCCGCGACACGCAGCATGCCCTGGTCGTGGAACGCGTAGAAGTTCATGCCATCCAACATTTCGCCGGTCTGCACCAAGTTCAATGAAATAAGCATCAATGGCGCGAGAGACAGGCACAAAGGCGCCGCGGAGCGCAAATTTCGGGAGTCGAGATAGGGGGCGAAAAAGACCGAGACTCGATCCGACTTCAGTGCAAATATCCCTCGTGGCATGCGGCGCCACAGTGTTCATTCAGTCCCGACTCAACCTCGCCGCGAAGTAAGGGAGACGTTCATGTATCGTATGCTGTCAGCGGCCATGTTATCCGCTGGAATGATGCTGGGGGCGGCGTCCGTCGCCTCCGCCGAACCGGTCGAACAGTCGGGCGGTGTCTACCACGTCGCGGTTTGTTCGAGGCTGGTTCCCAAGGCCGCCGCGCGCTGTCACGCCCATGTCGTGACCGACCGGGCGGGCAAGATCCTCTCCAGGGACGCCAATCCGAACGTGACGCCGTCCGGCTACGGCCCCAGCAGCCTGCGCTCGGCGTACAACGTCACCGGGTCGGGCAGTTCGTCGACGACCATCGCGATCGTCGACGCCTACGGTTACAACAAGGCCGAAGCCGACCTCGGCGTCTACCGCGCGCAATACGGCCTGCCCGCCTGCACGACCGCCAACGGCTGCTTCGCCAAGTACAACCAGAACGGGGTGCAGGGCAGCTATCCCTCGCAGAACGTCGGCTGGGAGCAGGAAACCGCGCTCGATCTCGACATGGCCAGCGCCATGTGCCCCAACTGCAAGATCATCCTGGTCGAAGCCACCAGCCCGAGCTACGCGAACCTGTCGACCGCGGAGAACACGGCCGCCGCCAAGGGCGCGCACGTGATCTCCAACAGCTACGGCGGCGGCGAGTCGGGGACGCAGTCCTATGAAGCCAACTACAACCATCCCGGCGTCGCCATCACCGTGAGCACCGGCGACAGCGGCTATGGCGCTCAGTTTCCCGCCACATCGCCGCACGTGACCGCCGTGGGCGGCACCCACCTCGTCACCGCGAGCAACGCCCGTGGCTGGACCGAGACCGCCTGGTCCGGTGGCGGCAGCGGCTGCAGCATCTACTACGCCAAGCCGTCCTGGCAGACCGACACCGGCTGCGCGATGCGCATGGAAGCCGACGTTTCGGCCGTCGCCGACCCGAACACCGGCGTCGCCGTCTATGGACCGGTCACCTCCAAGAAGTCCGGCTGGCAGGTCTATGGCGGCACCAGCGTCGCGGCCCCGCTGGTCGGCGGCATCTACGGCGTCAACGGCGGCTCGGTGACCTACGGCAGCGACCCGTACGCCAACACCGGCGCGCTCTATGACGTCACCTCCGGCAGCAACGGCACGTGCAGCGGCAAGCCCGCCTACTTCTGCCACGCTCAGGTCGGCTATGACGGCCCCACGGGCCTTGGCACACCGAACGGCGTCACGGCGTTCTGAAAGCTTAGATCCATGGGCGAAATGTCCAGCGGATAGTTGGGTGACATAATGTACCGGATAGATAGGTTACACATTTGCCGGTTCGTTGGCCTGCGCCGCATTGCCGTGGCCGAGCTCGGCCACGGCAATGCGGCGCAATCTTTGATTTTTTTCGTCGATCAC